>DATJKH010000090.1:0-9037 GCA_035491715.1 Vicinamibacterales bacterium
GGCTGGGGCTGCGCGACGTTTACCCAGCGCGCACTGGTCGTGAACACCGCGGTCGAGCAGTATCTCAAGCCATTTCTCGTCGGGCGCAACGTCGACGAGATCGAGGACATCTGGCAGTCGTGCTACATGAGCTCGTACTGGCGGAACGGACCAGTCCTCTTCAACGCCATGAGCGGCGTCGACATTGCGCTGTGGGATATCAAGGCGAAGCGGGCGAAGATGCCGCTCTATCAGTTGCTCGGCGGCAAGGTCCGGCACGGTGCGGACTGCTATTTCCACGCCAGCGGCAGCAGCTTCGAAGAGGTCGAGCAGAGCGCGCGGGGCGCCATGCAGCGCGGGTTCCGTCACGTGCGCGTGCAGGTCTCGACGCCCGGCTATGCCGGATACGGCGCGAGGGGGACGGCAGCCACTCAGACCTCACCCAATGAAGCCATCGGACCGACTAATCCCCGCGCCATCTGGGAGCCCGCGCCATATGTCCGCATGCTCCCGAAGTTCTTCGAATACCTTCGCAGCAAGCTCGGAGACGAAGTCGAGTTGCTGCACGACGTGCACGAACGGATCACGTTGAACCAGGCGATCAATCTCTGCAAGGCGCTCGAACCGTATCGGTTGTTCTTCCTGGAGGATCCGTTCCCGCCGGAAGAGAACGATCATTTCCGCCTGCTGCGCCAGCAAACCAGCATTCCGCTCGCGATGGGGGAGCTGTTCAACACGCAGCACGAGTACGTGCCGCTCATCAAAGATCGACTGATCGATTTCATCCGGATTCACATTTCGCAGATTGGCGGGCTGAGCGCGGCGCGGAAGGTGAATGCGCTGTCTGAATTCTTCGGCGTCCGCACGGCGTGGCACGGACCAGGTGACGCGTCGCCCGTGGCACACGCGGCGCAACTCGCGCTGGAGCTGTCAAGCTACAACTTCGGGGTGCACGAAGGGAGCAGCTTCCCGCAGCAGACTCAGGACGTGTTCGTCGGCTGTCCTGAAGTGAAGAACGGCTACATGCTGGCGCAGGAGAAGCCAGGTCTGGGCATCGACGTCGACGAGAAAGTCGCCGCGAAGTTCCCGTTCCCGGCGGGTCCGCCCAATTTCGATTATTCGTGGGGGACGACGAGGCGCTCGGACGGGACCGTAATCAGGCCGTAATGGCGCGGTCTAGGGACCGCGCCCCACATTGTTCCGGCTTGCGCCGGAGTTACGTCGTCCGCGCTTTCTCCAGGAACTCGCGATTGGCCCGCGCGTTGGCGATCGTCTGCTCGAGGGTTTCGCCAACCGCGGTGCCCTCGACGAAGATCGGCCCGTTGAATCCGTACGACTTCAGCTTCTTGAACATCCCCGCGAAATCCACCTTGCCGGTGCCGAACTGGACCATGACTTCGTCGCCGCGAGGGTCGGGCACCGATGATCCGAAGCTTGGTGCCCCCGCCTCTCGCTCCTGGAAGTGCGGGCCCAGGCAATCCTTCGCGACCACGCCGATCACATAGGGCCCCACGATCTCGAGCTGCGCGACAGGATCCTTCGCGGTGTAATAAATGACGTTGCCGGCGTCATGGAAAAGCCCGAAGTTCGGGTGATTTACCTGCTTGACCCACCCGACCAGCTCACCACCGGTGTTGTTCAGACCATGGTGCTGCTTGATCGCCACTTGAACACCGCGTTCCTTTCCGAACGCTGCAGCGTCGGCCAGCACCTTGGTGGCGTGGATGTACTGGCTCTCTTTTTCGAGTCCGAGGTAGAGCGCGAATTTCTGACCGAGCGTGTGTGCGTTTGTGATCTGCTGCCGGGCGGCCGCGACGGCATCCGCGAGCGGGACATCGGTTCGGACCGACAGACTGCACACCGTGGACACCATCCCCCGGGCCGCGAGCTTTTCCTTCAGGGCCGTCACCATCTCTGGCGTGATCGCGTCCGGACCACGCGGGGCGGGTGGTGTCGTCGCTCCACCCGCAGGCGCCGCTCCGCGCGCCGCCGGCGGAGCTGCCGAGACCATGTCCGCCGATGTATATCCCGCAGCTTTGATCGCGTCGAGCAAGGCGTCGTGACTCAAACGGAACCTGCCGAACGGCCGCGCATGGCACCCGATCGACCATGGCTTGGCGGAAGCGGACTGCTCAGCGCCACGCGACGGCGACGGAAGCGCCATGGCGGCGACGACAGCCGCCGAAGTCTTGATAAACGTGCGGCGCGGGTGTGACTGTGCGTCCATGGCTGCGATTGCCTTTCCCTTATCCGGGTTCGTCCGTGTTCATCCGTGGCCCGTGTTTATCCATGTTCGTCCGTGTTCTTCCGTGGCCCGTGTTTATCCGTGTTCGTCCGTGTTCATCCGTGGCCCGTGTTCATCCGTGTTCATCCGTGTTCTTCCGTGGCCCGTGTTCATCCGTGTTCTTCCGTGGCCCGTGTTCATCCGTGGCCTGTGTTTTCCGTGGCGCGGATTGTACCAGTTTCTGCTAGCATCCGGCTCACAGCACACAAGGAGGACACGTGATAAGAGGTCTGCGGATGATGACCCGGTGCGTCGCGGTCTTCGCGATCGTCATCGCGACCGCGCACTCGGCCGCCGCGCAGCTGACCACGGGCTCGCTGGCCGGAGTCGTCAAGGACGCGCAGGGGGGCGTGATCCCCGGCGCGACGGTCACCCTCGTCAGTGAAACGCGGGGAACGCGTTCGGTTCCGGTGGTGACCAACGCGACTGGCGACTTCGTGTTTCCGAATATTCCGGCCGACACCTACACGATCGAAGTGGAGATGTCGTCATTCAAAACGCTCAAGCAGAGCGGCATCACCGTCAACCCGGGTCCGCAGGTGTCGATCGGCGCACTCACGCTCGAAATCGGCGGCGCGACGGAAACGGTCAGCGTAAAAGGGGAGTCGCCGCTCATCCAGACCGCCAGCGGCGAGCGCTCGTTCGCCATCCCGACGCAGACGGTCGAGAACCTTCCCTTTGCCAGCCGCAGTTTTCTCCAGCTTGGACAACTCGCGCCGGGCGTGGTCATGAACGGCGTCCAGGTGCAGAGACTCGGATCGATCGTCCAGTCGACGACCGTGATGATGGACGGCGTGTCGACGATGGATACCGGCAGCAACGGCGCGATCGTGCAGATGAACGTCGAATCGATCGCGGAAGTGAAGGTGCTGGTACAGGGCTATCAGGCCGAATACGGCCGATCGAGCGGTCTGCAGATCACCGCGGTCAGCAAGAGCGGCACCAACCGGTTCCATGGCTCGCTCTACAACGTGCGTCGTGATTCAGACTGGAACGCGAACAGCAAGACCAACATCCTGAACGGCGCGCCCAAGCCGATTCTGCGGCAGCAGGAGATTGGATACTCAATCGGTGGTCCGGTGGGCAAGGCTGGTGGAAACAACAAGATCTTCTTCTTTCACGCCCTCGAGTTCCTCCCGCGCACCGGCGGCAACGACGTCGTGAACTACCGGATGCCGACCGAGCTGGAACGCGCAGGCGATTTTTCCCAGTCGCGCGACAACCTCGGCGCTCTCTATCCGTACATCAAGGACCCGAACATTCAGGGCACGTGTAGTGCGGCGGATCAAACGGCGTGCTTCAAGGATGGCGGCGTGCTCGGAAAGATCCCGGCGGACCGCCTGTATCAACCCGGGCTGAACATTTTGAAGATGTGGCCGATGCCGAACAACGCGAGCACTGCCACCGGCGCGAACTACGCCATCACGCGGCCGTCGGAGGACATCCTCGGTTATCAACCAGCAGTGCGCGTGGACTATCAGCCCAAATCGTCCCTGCGAATCAGCGTCAAGTATCAGGGCGCGATCCAGCGTCAGCAGGTCTTTAACGGCACCATCCCCGGCTTCAACGATTCGAAGATGGTACACCCGCGCATCGGCACCGAAGGCGTCACCGTCAACTACAGCCTGAACCCGACGACGTTCATTGAGGGAACGTACGGGCGTGCGGGAAACGAGCTGGCCGCGTGCGGTCCGACGCCGAGTTTCTGCGGCAGCACTGCGGTTCCCACCAACGATATCTCCAACCTGAATAACGCCGGCCTCGGCGGGCTGCCGCTGTTGTTCCCCGATGCGTCGGTGCTCAACAAGGACTACTACGCGTACAGCATTCTGAGTGAGGCGAGCGTTCCGTTCTTCGACGGCACACGGATCCTGAGAGCGCCGAACTTCTCGTGGGGGAATCGCATATTAAGCGGCACCAATCTAACGACTGGCACCCAGCCTCCCAACATCAACTTCCCAGGGTTCCTCAACATCAATACGACCCAGGATGTCGTCGCGAGCCTGACCAAGGTCATGGGGCGGCACACGTTCAAGACCGGCTTCTACAACAGCCACAGCCTGAAGCGGGAGAACAACGTTCAGGGAGCCGCCGACAACTTCGGCACCTTGAGTTTCGCCAACGACACCGTCGGCACCAACCCGTTCGACACGTCTTTCGGGTTCGCCAACGCCGCCATCGGCAGCTTCAGCTCCTACGCGCAGGCATCGCGATACGTCGAAGGCACGTTCACGTACAACAACACCGAGGGCTACGTTCAGGACAATTGGAAGGTGAACCAGAAGCTGACGCTCGACTACGGTGTTCGGCTCGTCCATGCACAGCCGCAGCACGACGCGCTGCTGCAGAGCGGAAACTTTCTGCCGGACAAGTGGGTCCAGGGGCAGGCGCCGATGTTGTATGTCGCAGGGTGTGTGAACAACGCGAATCCGTGCACCGGGACGAACCGTCAGGCGAAGGATCCGATCACCGGGCAGCTTCTTGGTCCGAACACGACGCTGGCAATCGGCACGCTGGTACCAAACACCGGGAACCTGACGAACGGCCTGTTCCAGTCCGGCCAGGGTATCGAAAAGACCACCTACAAGTTCCCGATGCTGAACGTCGGTCCGCGGTTCGGTGTCGCTTACGATGTCAGCGGCAAGCAGTCGCTGGTCCTTCGCGGCGCCTGGGGACTGTATTTCGATCGGCCGCGCCCTGGCGATGCGCAGGCGCTGGTTGGAAACCCACCGGGCGGTTCACGCATCATCACCATTCGATACGGCCAGCTGCAGAGTCTTGACAAGGGGGGATTGTCCACGGTCAGCCCCCCGGGAATCACCGTGTTCCAGTACGACGCGAAGCTTCCGACGTCGATGCAGTTCAGCGGCGGCGCACAGATGATGCTCCCGTGGTCGACATCGCTCGATGTGTCCTACGTCGGCCTGCACAGCTGGAACGATCAGCAGCCGTGGAACATCAACTCGATCGACCTGGGCACCGCATTCCTGCCGGCCTCGCAGGATCTGACCCTGGCGGCAAGCACGACGCCCGGTGCGACGTCATACGCGGCAACCAATCCCGATCTCGTGCGGGCATACCGCGGCTACAGCTCGATGGCGAGCACCAGTCGCTTCTACGAGGGGTGGCGCACCTACCACTCGCTGCAGTTCTCGTTCAATCGCCGTTTCAAGGACGGACTGCAGTTCGGATTCAACGACACGGTGCAGCTGTACGACGAGGCACGGGTCGCGCCACGTTTCGATCACAGGTCCGACGGATCGTACGTGCGTCGCGCCGACGAGGCGGAGGCGCAGAAGCTTCTCGGCAACCAATTCCCGAGCAATGCCGCCGGGGCGCAGTCAACACACGTGATGAAGGGCAGCGCCGTGTGGGACCTGCCGGATCTCAAGAGGGACAGCACGGGACTCAAGGTCCTTGGCTATGTGGTCAACGACTGGCAGTTGTCGACGATCTGGACGGGGCTGACCGGGGCGCCGTATTCCGCCACTTACAGCTATCAGAGCGGCGGCGGCAACGTGAATCTCACCGGGTCGCCGGATTTTGGCGGGCGGATCGTGATTGTTGGTGATCCAGGCAAGGGGTGCAGCAGCGATCCGTATCGTCAGTTCAATGCTGCCGCGTTCCAGGGACCGCGAGTCAACAGCGTCGGGCTCGAATCGAGCAACGATTACCTGAAGGGCTGCTTCTCGAGCACACTCGATCTGTCGATTGCCAGGAACATCCGGCTGGGTGGCAGCCGCGTTCTGCAGCTGCGGGCCGACATGTTCAACGCGCCGAACAGCGCGCAGATCACCGGGCGGCAGACGAGTCTGACCCTGACCAATCCCACTGATCCGGTGACGCCCCAGAACCTGCCCTACGATCCGGCGACGGGCCAAATCCTGCCGAATCGCGTGAGACCGAATCAGGCGGGCTTCGGTGCGGTCAACGCCTATCAGGCGGCCCGGAACATTCAGGGGTATATCCGCTTTTCGTTCTAAGCAGACCGAGGTCGCGCGGGTAACCGCGCGACCTCGACGTCCGGTTCATCATGGCAGCCCATCGACTCCTAAGCGTGACCCTTCTCTGCGCGTCTTTGACTGGCGCAATTGTCGTTGTCGCCCAGACACCCGCACCACAACCAGACGCACAAGTGCAGACGCCGCCGCCCCCGGGCGCGCAAGGACAGGGGCGCGGCCGCGGGGGAGGTGGCGGACGCAAAGACGATCCGATCAACGCCGACGTTGATTGGACGAAGCAGCCGCCTGTTCTTCCGAAGACTCCGGAAGAGGAGCTGAAGCAGTTCATTCTTCAGCCTGGATACCGGCTCGAGTTGGTGCTTGCCGATCCGATCATCCAGGAGCCGACCGCGATCGCCTTTGACGGCAACGGTCGCATGTTCGTCGTCGAAGACCGCAGTTACATGCTGGATCTCGACATGACCGGGCAGCTCGATCCGATCAGTCGAATTTCGCTGCACGTCGATACCGATGGCGACGGGGTCTACGACAAGCACACGGTGTTTGTCGACAACCTGGTATTCCCGCGGTTTGTGACGCCATTCGGTCCTGGCGTGATCCTGACGAAGGAGTCGAACGCCGACGAACTCTGGAAGTACACAGACACGAACGGCGATGGCGTCGCAGACAAGAAGGAGCTGTTCGACACCGGCTATGGACGGCTCGGAAACGTCGAGGGGCAGGAGGCGTTTCTCACCTGGGCGCTCGACAACTGGATGTACAGCACCTACAACGCATTTCGCGCCCGCTGGACGCCGCACGGTGTGGTCAAGGAGTCAACCGGCAGCAACGGCGGCGAGTGGGGTGTCACGCAGGATAACGACGGCAAGATCTGGTTTGAGAGCGGTGCCCCGGGTGTGCCGTCGGGCTTTCAGTTTCCCATCGTCTACGGCAACTTCAACGTGCCCGATCAATTCGAGCCGGACTTCCGCATTCCATGGGGCGCGCCGATTCGTATCGCTGACATGCAGGGAGGCATGGGCGCGACTCGCATGCCGGATGGATCGCTCAAGAGCGTAACCGCGAGCGCCGGCAACGACATCTATCGCGGTCATCGTCTGCCAAAGGAGCTGGTCGGCGATTTGTTGTCAGGCGAGCCGGTCGGACGCATCATCCGACGTATTCGCGCGGAGAATAAAGAAGGACTGACGATTCTCCACAACTTCTACCCTGGCAACGAATTCATCAAGTCGCTCGATCCACTGTTTCGTCCCGTCGACATCACGACTGCGCCCGATGGCACCGTGTACATCACCGACATGTACCACGGCATCATTCAGGTCGGGAACTTCACGCGCACTGGGTCGTACCTGCGCGCGCGTGTCGAGCAATACGAGCTCGACAAAGTGATCCACAAGGGCCGCATCTGGCGCCTGGTCTATGACGGCGTCAAGCCGGATCGATCAGACCGACTGAGGCGAGACCGAATCCAGCCGCGCATGCACGATGAAACGCCGGCGCAGCTGGTGGCGCATCTCAGCCATCCGAATGGATGGTGGCGCGACACCGCCCAGCAGCTCTTGATCCTCAGGCAGAACAAGTCGGTCGTGCCGGCGCTTCGCGCGATGGTGAAGACCTCCCGCAACCTGGTCGCTCGCTTTCATGCGCTCTGGACGCTCGAAGGCCTCGGTGCACTTCAGCCGGCGATGGCGCGTCAGCTGATGGAGGATCCCGAGCCGCGCATGCGCATTCAGGCGATCCGCGCCAGCGAAACGCTCTACAAAGCCGGTGACAAGTCTTTCGCCAACGACTTCACGGCGCTCACAAAAGATCAAAACGTCGACGTCGTCATCCAGGCGATGCTGACGCTGAATCGGTGGAAGGTTCCCGACGCAGCGGCGACGATCAAGGAGACGATGAACGCCAATCCAGCACGCGGCGTGCAGGTCGTCGCGTCGACGATATTGACCCCGCCGGCTGGTCGCGGTGGTCCACCGCTTACGCCGGAGCAACAGGCGGTCATGGAGCGCGGCGCCGCGATCTACAACGAACTGTGCTTCGCCTGCCACGCACCGGACGGTATGGGGACGCCAAAGCCGGAGCTCGCGACGACGATGGCCCCGCCGCTCGCGGGATCGTCGAGGGTGAACGGGCACCGCGACTACATCATCAAGGCCGTGCTTCACGGAGTGACCGGTCCGATCGATGGCCGAAGCTACACCGACGTGATGATGCCCATGGGCGTCAACAACGACGAGTGGGTCGCGGCGATCGCATCGTACGTGCGACGCAGCTTCGGGAATACGGGTGGCTTCGTGTCACCGGCCGATGTCGCGCGCGTCCGTGCCGCGACCAGCGACCGCAAAACGAGTTGGACGATACCTGAGCTGACCGCATCCTTGCCCTCGCAACTGCAGGCGGATAGCTGGAAGGCGACCGCCAGCCATAATCCGGAGGACGCCCTCGCAGGTCTGCGGCTGACGACGTGGAGCAGCGGTGCGGCGCAGGCAGCCGGGATGTGGTTCCAGGTGGAGTTGCAGAACCCGCAGACAATCACGGAACTCCAGTTTCAGTCGCCGCCCGCCGCCGAGCGCGGCGCGGCGGTGGCCGCAGGCGGCGCGCCGACAAATACACCAACCGGTCCGGGCTTTCCTCGCGGTTTTCGTGTCGAGATTTCGCTGGATGGAAATTCATGGCAACAGGTGGCGGAGGCTACGGGCACCGGGCCGATGACCAACGTCACGTTCGCTCCGGTGAGTGCGAAGTTCGTGCGCATCACGCTGACCACCGGCGTAGAGAATGGCCCGCCGTGGTCGATCCAGTCACTGAAGTT
>DATJKH010000091.1:0-4930 GCA_035491715.1 Vicinamibacterales bacterium
TCGTTTCACCAGCGCGCGAAAGCGCGGCTCGTCATGGAGGTTCTTCCACGTCGGCTCGACGTTGAGAAACACCATCATCGGATCGCGCGCCTCGAACGCTCGCTCGAGCCACGCGATGGCCTCTGACCGATCGTTCAGACCGTTGCACGCGATCGCGATGTGGTACGGCGACACATAGCGCTCCTTCGACAGTCTCACGAGTTCTGCCCGCGTCGTCTCCGCTTCACGCCCCTTGCCGCGCCGAGCGTTCGCGCACGCCTCGAGTGCCGCCGCCTGCGTATTGGCTGGGGTCAACAACCGCGCGGCCTCGGCTTCCGCGGCCGCTGCGTCGAACAGACCCTTCTCGATATAGGCGCGGGCGGCAAACAGGTGCGCGACTCGGGACCGCGGTTCGAGCTCGATCGCGTCGCGCAAGCGAGCGATTGCGTCGTCGGTTCGGCCGGCGTGAAGGAGCATCTGCCCCTCCATCGCCGTAATCAGGCCTGATAACGGATCCAGAGTCCGGGCATGGGCGATCGCGGACAGCGCTTGTTCATGGCGCCCGGCGTTCGACGGCAGGTGTGCGTACATCCACAGCGTGTCCGCGCTGTCTTGATCCAGTTCCAACGCACACGCGAAATGCGCTTCGGCGGTATCCCATGCCCAGTCGAACCAGTAGATGTTGAATGCGAGCACGGCGTGCGCTTCAGCGAGCCTGTTGTCGAGAGCCACAGCTTTCAGCGCCGCAGCCTGCGCCTTCGGTCCGATCTCTGACGGCGGCAGTTCGAGCGACAGCGCGTGCATGCGATACGCGTGGGCAAGTCCAACGTAGGCGAGCGCATACGTCGGGTCGGCCTCAACGGCTCGTTCGAAGTATTCAACGCCCGCCTCGATGCCGGACTGCGTCATTCTGAACAGATGGAAGCGTCCCTTTAAGTACAGTTCGTGGGCCGCAGCATTCCGTGTCCCGTGGTTTACGACGGCTGCTCGTTGGGTTCGGGGCAGATTAGGGGTGATGGCATTCAGCACGGCACGCGTCAGCTCATCCTGAATCCCGAAGAGGTCGCGCATTTCCAATTCGCGATCGTACCGCTCCGACCAGACCTGACAGCCGTCGGCGGCGTTGATCAACTCCGCCGTGACGCGGAGCCGAGTGCCTGACTTTCTGACGGTGCCTTCCAGCACGAAATTCACTCCGAGTGTGTCAGCGATCCGCCGGATGTCGGCCTGTGTTCCCTTGAACGAGAACGCCGAGGTCCGCGCCACGACCCGAACGCTGTGAACCTTTGACAGCGCGATAATCAATTCGTCGGCGAGGCCATCGCCGAAGAAGTCGAACTCGGGATCAGCGCTGACATTCACGAATGGCAGCACCGCCATCGATGCGCCGGCAGTCGGTTCGCGCTGCCCCGGCGATTCGTCCACAATCCGCACCTTCGCGACGAATTGATAGCCGCGTCCCGGGACGGTCGCGATGTAGCGATGGTCGCCGCGATGCTCTCCGAGCGCGCGGCGCAGGATCGAGATGTTCTGATTGAGGTTGTTTTCTTCGACGACCGTGTCTGCCCACAGGGCCCGCATCAACTCGTCTTTGTGCAGCACGATTCCTTCGTGCTCGACGAGGTAGACGAGCGTATCGAAGGCCTTTGCTGTCAACGATACAGCGGCGCCATCGCGGTGCGAAAGCAGTCGCCGGCGCCCGTCCAGCCGGAAGTCGCCGAATTCGAACACGTGCAGGGAGGCGGTGCTCACGGCCTTTCATATTTTCTCAGAAAACTTCAGGCGTATCTAAGGACAGGAGAGCCGCGTCCCGACGACCATCTTCGGCAGGAGGGCGCCCTGACTCTGAAATCGCCCCACAGCTTTCGTTCGGTATTCGTGATCGGTCTGCTGTTGATCCCCAACTGGGCGCACGCGGATACGTGGCAGTTGTGGGCCGGCGCGCCGACCTCGGCGTGCGCGGACAGGTGGTCGTAGTGTGGTAGGCATGAGCGATCAGCCGAAGGTGTTCTATGGCTGGGTGGTCGTCGCGACGGCGGCGCTCGGGCTGTTCCTGGGCGCCTTCCCGATCGTTGCATTTTCATTCGGAGTGTTCTTCCCATCGTTCGTCCGGGAATTCCACGCCAGCCGCGCGGAGGTGTCGCTCGCGTTTACGATCCACAACTTCCTCTCTGGGATATTCGCTGTGGTCGTGGGACGCATCGCGGATCGGAGTGGAGCCCGCTACGTCATTCTGCCTGGGCTCTTGGTTGTTGCGACGCTGCTGCTCTCGGCTGAAGCGATTGGGTCGAGGCTGTCGGAGCTGTACCTGTTCTACATCGCTCTCGGTGTCGTGGGGTCGGCGACGACGAGCGTTCCGTACGCCCTGGTGGTGTCACGCTGGTTTGACCGGCGGCGAGGAGTGGCACTCGGTGGAATGATGGTGGGGCTGGGCCTGGGGGCGGTCGTGATGCCCGTCGTCGCCCAGCGGCTAATCGCGAGCTTCGGCTGGCGAAACGCTTTCGCGATCGTCGGCTGCGCGACCTTGACGATTCCGCTGCCGATCGTCGGCGCCTTTCTCAAAGACGCGCCTGCGCAGATTGGATTGCTGCCCGATGGAGCATCACCGGACGAAACCGCGTTGTCACGCAGGGGCAGCGGATCGGATGGTATCGCGTGGCACGATGCGAGGCAGAGCGGCACGTTCTGGTTACTGATTGCAGTGTTTGTGCTGCTCGCGGCCAGCGTGCATGCGTGCGTCATTCACCTGCCGCAGTTGTTCGCCGATCGTGGAGCCAGCGCCGAAAACGCCGCGATGGCCAGTTCGGTCGTCGGACTTGCGCTGCTCGTCGGCCGGATTGGATGCGGCTATTTTCTCGATCGGTATTTCGGCGGCCGCGTTGCTCTGGCGATCTGCCTGGGCGCGGCGCTGGGTATTGCGCTGTTGTGGACTGGTGGCGCTGGAGGACTTGCGCTCGCGGGCGCGTTCCTGGTCGGACTTGGAATGGGCGCTGAAGTGGACATCCTCGCGTTCCTCATGAGCCGCTACTTCGGCTTGAAGTCGCTTGGCGCCACCATGGGATTCGCATTCGCGGCTTTCGTTATCGCCGGCGGTCTCGGTCCACTCGTGATGGGCTTGGTATTCGATCGCACCGGTTCGTATCGCGTGCCGCTGGCGGCGTTTGGCGGCGCCGCAATCATCGCAGCAATGCTCGTCACTCGGCTGGGGCCTTACCGCTTCGAGGCGCCGCCCGACGTCGCGCGGCGGCCTGCGTGTAGGCGAGCGGAGAGGCCGAGCGAGGGATGCGAATGAGTGCGCTCCCATCGACACCGGCGACGCCGCTCGCGTTGCTGCGAATGACAGACGGCCTCGTCGTCCATCAGGCGCTTTGCGCGGCAGCGACCCTGGGAATTGCCGACCTGCTGAATGCGGGTGAACGGTCGGCGGCGGCGCTCGCGTCGGCGCTTCACGTCAACGAGGACGCGCTCTATCGGGCGCTGCGCTTTCTGTCGGGCCAGGGGATCTTCCGCGAGATCGGTTCTCGAGCGTTTGTCAACACGCCGCTCTCGGATTACTTGCGCAGTGACGTTCCGGGCTCGATGCGACCGGTGCTGATGTTTCGTGGCAGCCGGTACTACTTCGCACCGTTCACAGAGTTCCTGTCCTCGCTGCAGACCGGCATTCCAGCACGTGAAAAGGTTCTGGGGAGCGGCGCGTTCGAGTACTTACGCGCCGATCCCGAGGCGGAACGCCTCTTCGACGAGGCGATGACCGCGATTTCGGCACTGTCCGCATCCGCGATCGCCGCGATTTACGAGTTCGGACGCTGGGACACGGTGACCGACGTCGGCGGCGGGAAGGGCGCACTCCTGGCCGCCATCCTGCGCGCCCACCCTTCGCTCCATGGAGTATTGGCCGACGCACCGACGGTCGTCGAGCGCTCGCGACGTGGCGAGTTCCTCTCGGGAGATCTCGCGGCCCGAACGCGTTTCGAGAGCTGTGATTTCTTTCACGCCATTCCTTCAGGATCTCGCGCCTTTGTGATGAAGAACATCATTCATGACTGGAACGACGCACAAGCCCGCGAGATTCTGCGTAACTGCCGTCGCGCCGTCCCGGACGATGGCGTCCTGTTGCTCATCGAGTACTGCCTTGGCGAGGACAACACGCCCTCTGTTGGCAAGATGGTCGACTTAGTGATGCTGACGATCACAGGTGGGAAGGAGCGGACGGTTGACGAACATCGCGCGCTCCTGGCGAGCGCGGGGTTTCAGCTGAACAGAGCAATTCCGGTTTCGCCGGAGATCACGATCATCGAGGCTTTTCCCTCTCCGTGACCGGCAAGCTCTTGTAAACACCCGTAAGTGATCGCGACACATTAAGATGTCTGACACAGTTTCCGGCTGCGCCGGTCGTCGTACCGCTCAAAACCACTGATTGCAAACGGAATGGACGAAAACGCTGCGAGGTTGCCGGCGTGTGCGATAATCTCTGTCCGACCGCTCGCAACTTGTTGATTCTAAATGCGGAGAGATGTCCGAGTGGTTGAAGGAGCACGCTTGGAAAGCGTGTGTAGGGGAAACTCTACCGAGGGTTCGAATCCCTCTCTCTCCGCCAACTAAATCAGCGCAACGATTGCAGATAGCGGATCACGCTTCCGCCGTCTCCAATATCTCTCCACGCCCGGATTCTGATCGTCCGGTCTCTGATCGTGGGTAGTGTCCGACTTCAGCCGGACCGTGTCGATCCAACAACCGGATCGCATCTTCAATCGTCGCAGGACTAAAGTGCATGTACCGCTGCATCGTGATCAGATCAAGCGACGCTCGAACACGCCACTGCCGAGTTGGCTTCCGTTCGGCGAACGCTCGCGGACGCTGGAAGCTCTTAGTCATAACAGCAAATCACAGTACGGGGCGAAAACGAGCGTTCAGCTGTAAATCCGGCTACGAACAATTCGGTAGGTCGTCC
>DATJKH010000092.1:0-211242 GCA_035491715.1 Vicinamibacterales bacterium
GAAGGGGGCTCGCAGCCAGCTTCCAGCTTCCAGCTCCCGGCTTCCAGCTCGCCACGTCCGTCACCTGGCGCACTCGTGGCTGCTCCGGAGAACCAGCGGCCAGCCGCGAGCCAACCGCCGGCACTTCATCGCAAATCCGAGTCGCCTTCTGCCACGACGCCGACCGCATCAGCGCTCGCGCGCATCCCGCTGTCATGGTCTGCCATTCTGCTCGGCCTGTGGATGATCGGCGCATTGCTGATCGTCAGCCGGCTCGTCGCCGGTGTCATCGCGGTGCAGTGGATGTCGCGGCGCACCGAGCGGGTCACTGATGCGCCGTGGCTCGCGCAGGCGAAGTCACTCGCCGCGGAGCTTGGAATCTCACCACGCATCGTGTTCCTTCGAAGTAAAGGGGCGGCGATGCCGATGGCGTGGGGCCTCTTCCGGCCCGCCGTGTTGATGCCGGCCGACGCCGACTGCTGGCCGGCCGAGCGCCTGCGAATCGTGCTTCTGCACGAGCTCGCGCACGTCAAGCGTCACGATTGCCTCACGCACATGCTGGCGCAGATGTCGTGCGCGCTGCACTGGTTCAATCCGCTCGCGTGGATCGCGGCAAGACACGTGCGCACCGAACGTGAACGCGCCTGCGACGATCTCGTGCTGGCGGCCGGCACGCGCGGATCGGACTACGCCGATCAGTTGATTGAAATTGCACGTGTGATGCGCGCGGGACGCTTCCCTGCGGTGCTGGCCGGCGCCAGCCTTGCCATGGCTCACCGATCGGAGCTCGAGGGTCGGCTGATGGCCATTCTCGATCCCAGCGTGCCTCGCGCAGGGCTGTCGCGCCTCCGCACGAGCGCAGCGATGACGATCTTCGCGCTGGGTGTGCTGCCGCTCGCATCGGTTCAGGCCTGGCAATTCGACACGCCCGACGGCGCGCAGTCAGCACCAGTCGCAGTTCCGCAATCGGCAGCCGCTCCAAGTCCGCAAGCGGCGCCTGCGCCGACTCCGCAAGCACCGGTACAAGCGGAGCCTGCGCCGCTGCCGGGGGATCAGCAGCGCGTCGCGCGCAACGCGCGGCGTGCTGGTGATATCGCGTCCACGACCGTGCAGTCGGCCGTCCAGAGTGCCGTGGCATCAAGTGTCCAGACGAGCATTCAGACCGCAACGACGGTGAGCACGAACGTCGCCGCCGCGGCGGCACAGGGTGTAAACGCGGCGATCGGCCATTACGACTTCGACACCGCCCTGGAGTTTGCTTTCCGCGACCACGGCAACTGGCAGAATGCGCAAGAGAACAACCGCACGCCGAAACCCGCGCCGGGCAAGGCCGATCCTCGAACGGTTGCGGCACTTACCGCGGCGTTGAAGGACTCGGACAAAGACGTGCGTGAAACGGCTCTTCACGCGCTCGTGCAACTGCGCGATCCCAGCGTGTTCGATCCGCTCATCCAGGCGCTCTCGGACGCGTCGGCTGATGTTCGCGAGCAAGCCGCGTTCGGCCTCGGACAGTTGCGCGATCGCCGCGCGGTCGACCCCCTGGTGAATGCGTTGAAAGATCAGAATGCCGACGTGCGCCAGCAGGCGGCGTTCGCGCTCGGGCAGATCCGCGATCGCGCAGCGGTGCCAGGCTTGACCGGCGCGTTGAAGGATACCGACGACGATGTGCGCCAACAGGCGGTCTTCGCGCTGGGACAGATGCGCGATCCGTCGTCGGTCGACGCGCTCACGATCGCGGTTCGCGACGCCAAACCGGATGTCAGACAGCAGGCCGTCTTCGCGCTCGGACAGATCCGCGATCGTCGCGCTGTCGAGCCGCTCATTTCAGCGCTGAAGGATTCGGATGGGGATGTTCGGCAGCAGGCGGCGTTCGCGCTCGGGCAGATTCGCGATTCACGCGCGGTCGAGGCGTTGGTGGTCGCGTTGAAGGACAGTGTCGCCGATGTGCGCCAGCAGGTGGCCTTTGCTCTCGGCCAGATTCGCGATCCGCGCGCCATCGATGGGTTGACCGCGGCGTTGAAAGATCAAAGCGCGGACGTCCGGCAGCAGGCAGCGTTCGCGTTAGGGCAGCTGGCGAGGTAAGTGGCGCGGTCTTTAGACCGCGCGACAGGGGCGGGGTGAAATCACTGCCCGCCCATTGCTCTGTGTTGTGATGCTAGTTCCTTAGCAGGAGAGGCGCATGAGTCCCATCACTGTCTTCGTTCGGACGTTGTTGAAAACGAGCGCGATGTTCATCGGCTTCGTGTCGGTGATGCTCCATCCGTCACTCGAGTGGACGTCGACGCCTCCCACCGTCGCCTCCAAGTCCGCGGAGTTCCAGTTGCCGCGAGTGAGCGCCGGCCAGAGCCCGCGCGAAGGAGCCGTCGATGCGCTCGTCGGAGCATTGAAGGACGCCGACGCCGGCGTGAGGCGCCAGGCGGCTGCGGCGCTTGGCGAAATCGGAAACGCCCGCGCGGTGACGGGGCTCATCGAGGCACTCAAGGATGCAGACGCGGATGTACGGGCGCACGCGCTTTCCGCACTCGGAGAAATCGGTGACCGCCGTGCCGCCGGCGCCATCGCCACACTGCTGAAAGACAGCTCTCCGTCCATCCGCAGTCACGCAGCGTCGGCACTTGGCGAGCTGGGTGACAAATCAGCCGTGGATGCGCTCATCGCGGCGGCCCGCGACGCGAACGCCGACGTGCGCAAGCACGTGATTTCGGCGCTTGGAGAGCTGAACGACGAACGCGCGCTGCCTGCGCTGACCGCCGCGATGAAGGACGAGGATGTCTCGGTGCGGCGTGCCGCGATTGCCGCAATCGCCGAGATCGGCGGCGACGGCAACTTCCACGTGCCGCATCCGCACCCACACCCACATCCACATCCAAACCCCAATCCGAATCCCAATCCGAACCCGAACCCGCGCCTCCAGGAGCACTGAAGTGGTCCGTACCGCGATTGGCTCAGTTCTCGCCCTGTTGACGCTGACCTCGCCGGCCAACGAGTATCGTGAGACGCGCGCCCAGGGTCGCACTGTTCGCGAGTTGATCGCGGAACTCGGCGCCTCCGATCCGACCGCCCGTGCGCAGGCGGCCTGCGAGATTCGCGAGCTCGGCGATGCGGCAGGCGACGCAATCGCACCACTGGTTGCGATGCTGGGCGACGCCGCACCGGTCGCGACGCTTGTTTGTCATCGAAGCTGGTGGCGTGGAAATCCAAACGATCTGACATCACCCGGTGAGCAGGCCGCCGCCGCTCTCGTCGCGATAGGATCGCGCGCCTTCGATCCCGTGCTTAACGCGCTTCGCAACACCACGTGGGCGGCACGCCGAAATGCGGCATGGGCCCTTGGCGCGTTTGACGATCAACGGGCCGTGACGGCGCTCATCGAAGCTCTGAAGGATCGCGAGGCGGCGGTGCGTGAGCAAGTGGCGTGGGCGCTCGGAGCGATCGACGACAGGCGTGCCGTACAACCCCTGGTCGCCGCATTGAAGGACACCGATCCGCGCGTCCGCCGTCAAGCCGCGTGGGCATTGGGCGCGATCGATGATTCCAGCGCGTCCGACGCGCTGGGCGCGGCGCTCGGCGACGACGATGAGCGCACGCGTGAACAAGCGGCGTGGGCGCTGGGGGCGATTGACGACAAGAGCGCGGTCCCGGCGCTGATCCGAGCGCTCAACGATCCGGCGGAACGCGTGCGAAAACAGTCGGCGTGGGCGCTCGGCTCGATCGATGATTCCCGTGCAGTCGAAGCATTGGTTCGCGCCTTATCAGATCAGAACAGCGGCGTTCGGCAACAGGCGGCATGGGCGCTCGGCGCGATCGGCGATTCGCGCGCTCTGTCCGGACTCCTGCCATGCCTCAAAGATAGCGACGCAGGCGTGCGAAAGCAGGCGGCGTGGGCGATCGGCGCGATCGGCAGATGAGGATGCACACATGTGGTCGGACCTTCGCTATGCGTTCCGGTCGTTTCAAAAAACACCGGCCCTCACCGTCATTCTGATCCTGACCCTCGCGCTCGGCATCGGCGCGAACACGGCAATCTTCAGCGTCATCGACGCGGTCCTGCTGCGGCCGACCCCGCTCAGGAATCTCGATCGTCTTGCGATGGTTTGGGAAACCGATCGCAACACGGCCACGACACGTGAGCCGGCCTCCTTTCCCGATTATCTCGACTTCAAGTCCCGCTCACGGACCTTCGAACAGCTCGCCGCGGTCATGGCGGGAGAAGTCAACCTGACACCCGAGCACGGCGATCCCGTGCGATTACCGGTCCTGAACGTGTCGGCCGAAGCGCTGCCGACACTCGGGCTTCAGCCGATCGCAGGTCGAGTGTTCACGACCGACGAGGATCGGCCCGGAGGTCCGTCAGTCGTGCTCATCAGCGACGGGCTGTGGGAACGGGTATTTCAGCGGCGCGATTCCGCCGTCGGCTCGATGCTTCGTCTGGACGATCGTCCTTACACCGTAGTCGGTGTCATGCCGTCCGGCGCGGATTTTGGCGTCCTGCAGATCCTCTCGTCAGCCGCGTATAGCCGCGGTTTTGCCGATCGCGGACTGAGAGCGGATATCGACATCTGGACGCCGCTTCAGGCCGATCCGCAACAGCTGCCTCGCTCCACGCATCCGATCTTTGTCGTCGGACACTTGTCGTCGACGGCATCGATCGATGCGGCGAACAGCGAGCTGACAGCCATCAGCGCGGATCTCGAACGCGCCTATCCGGAAAACGCCGCGCGCGGCACGCACGTGGAAGCACTCGACGGCGTCATCTTTGGTCCGGTTCGTCCTGCTCTGTTCGTGCTGCTCACGGCCGTGGCGCTTGTGCTCATAGTTGCCTGCGTCAACGTCGCGAATCTGCTGCTCGCGCGCGCCAGCGCCCGCGCGCACGAAGCCGCTCTGCGCAGCGCTCTCGGCGCTTCCCGGTCACGGCTGATTCGTCAGGCGTTCGCAGAAGCCATTCTGCTCTCGACAGCGGCCGCAGTCACAGGAGTGATTCTGGCGTTTGTCGGCGTGCGTTTGCTGACGTCCATGGCTCCCGCGGATGTTCCGCGGCTCACGCTCGCGTCGGTGAACGTTCGCGTGCTGCTCACAACACTCGGCATTGCTCTTTTCATCGGGGCCGTCTTTGCCTTGTTGCCGACGATCCAGGCGCGTGGCCTCAATCTGCAGGCGTCGCTCAGTGATGGGACCGGGCGTGCCTCGGCAGGTCCGACGCGCAGCCGGATACGAGGCGCACTGGTGATCGCGGAGTTGGCCCTCGCGGTTGTGCTCGTTTGCGGCGCCGCACTCTTGATTCGCAGCTTCTGGACACTGCAACAGGTGAATCCCGGATTTGTGACCGAAGGGGTCCTGAAAGCCGAATACCAGCTTCCAGCATCACGTTACCCGGCCAACTTCGCCGTCTGGCCGGACTTCAAGGAACAGCATGCATTCAACCGGGCTCTGCTCGCGCGCGCCGCGACGCTACCCGGTGTTCGTGCCGTCGCAATCGCCGGCAACCATCCGCTCGATCCAGGTTTCACCAATTCATTCACCGTTGTCGGCCGTGAGGCCGAGGCGAGCTCGTGGCCGGAGATCTCAATCCGTCGCGTCAGTCCCGGGTATTTCGCGACTGTCGGTCTGCAACTCCTTCGCGGCAGGCTCTTGCTCGACAGCGATACGACGAGCAGCGCGCCGGTCGCACTCATCAACGCGGCAGCCGCCCGGCGGTTCTTCGGCGAGCGCGACCCAATCGGGACGCAGATCCGCTTCTGGGGTACCGGCCGAACGATTGTCGGAGTCGTTGCCGACGAGAAGTTTCATGGCCTCGCTGCGGCGTCGCCGATTGGCGCGTATACACCACTCTCCCAAACACCGTCGGCGAATGGTGCGGGGGTGCTGCTGGTGCGAACCCTCGGCGATTCGTCTTCGCTCGCTCCAGCGGCTACATCCGCAATCCATGAGATCGACCCTGCCCTCGCGGTGTTTGCTGTAGAGCCACTCGACGACACGATGTCGCGCTCGATCGGTCAGCGCCGTTTTACGACGCTGGTGCTGGCGGCTTTCGCCTCAGTCGCTCTGCTGCTCGCCGCCATCGGCATTCACGGCGTGCTCAGTTATGGTGTATCGCAGCGACGCCGGGAAATCGGCATTCGAATGGCCCTCGGAGCGCGCCGACCAGACCTCGTCAGACTGGTGCTGCGCCAGGGCCTGGCTCTGGCCGCCGCTGGTCTGCTCGTCGGGTTTCTCGGCGCGATCGCGTTCACCCGTCTGCTAAGCAACCAGCTTTTTGGGATCACCGCCAGCGATCCGCTCACGCTCGGTGCAGTCGCGCTGCTCCTTGGTCTCGTGGCACTGGCGGCAACGGTATCGCCGGCACACCGCGCCGCCTCAGTCGATCCCGTCGTGACGCTTCGCAGCGAGTGAACCATGTTTCGACAGGCCCTGCAGGATCTCAGACACGGCGGTCGAGTGCTTCTCGCCTCGCCCGCTTTTACATTGGCCGCGATTGCCGCGCTGACGATCGGCATCGGTGCGAATACCGCAATCTTTGCAGTGGTCAACACGCTACTCATTCAGCCCCTGCCGTACAAGAATCCGGATCGCCTCGCGATCGTGTGGGAGCACAACCTGCCACGCGATAAGCGCAATAACGTCGTTTCGCCGGGCAATTATCTGCATTGGCGCGAGATGAATTCAGTCTTCACCGAGATGTCCATCGTCAGCATGACGTTCCGCGCGGCATACACCGGCGATGGCGAGCCTGAAGAAGTGAAACAGCAAGTGGTCAACGCGACGCTGTTTCCGATGCTTGGCGTCAACGCGGCGGTAGGCCGTGTCTTCACTCCGGAAGAAGATCGGCCCAACTCGAGTCGGTTCGTTCTTCTGAGCGATCGATTCTGGCGTCGCCGCTTCGCGGCCGACCCGAACGTCATCAACCGTTCGATTCGTCTGAGCGGCAATCTATTCACGGTTGTCGGCGTCATGCCTCCAGGCTTTTCGATTCTCGACAAAAACGTCGATCTCTGGGTTCCGCCTGGCTTCACGGCAGAATCACGCACTCCGCAAGGTCGCTGGACGATGGTGATTGCCCGTTTGAAGGACGGCGTGACGTTCACGCAGGCCCAGGGCGATATGACCCGCGTCGCCAGTCAGTTGAGCGCGATGTTCCCGGATTTCGACACCGGCTGGACGGCTCGAGTTGTGCCGCTGAAAGAGCAACTGACTGGGGACGTCCGTCCGGCATTGCTCGTTCTACTCGGCGCAGTCGGTTTCGTCTTGCTGATCGCGTGCGCGAATGTCGCCAACCTGTTGCTGGCGCGGGCGACGACACGACATCGTGAACTTGCCGTTCGTGCGGCGCTCGGTGCCGACCGCGCGCGATTGATTCGACAATTGCTTTCGGAAAGCCTGCTGCTCTCGCTCGTCGGTGGCACCGCCGGTCTCGGGCTCGCGTGGTGGGGCCTGAAGTTATTGCGCACGTCGGTTGCCGCAATGCTTCCAATTCAGCGGCTGGAGTTTGTCGGGATCAATGGATGGGTGCTGCTCTTTGCTGGCGCTGCGGCACTGGGAAGCGGTCTTCTGTTCGGCGTCATCCCTGCATTCACGGCCGCGGGCATCTCCTTGACGGATGCGCTCAGAGAGGGGGGCCGCACGGGCACGGGCCACCGCGGCCGGCGTGTTCGCCAGGGGCTTGTCATCATCGAAATGGCACTCGCGCTCGTTCTGCTGGTCGGCGCAGGGCTGCTGGTGCGCAGTTTTCAGAGTCTGATGCGGGTCAATCCCGGGTTCGATCCGTCCGGGACACTGACCATGAGGGTGACGTTACCCATCAGCAGCCGCGACACGCAGATCATCACGTTTTTCGATCGGTTGTTCGAACGGATCGGTACGCTGCCCGGTGTGCAGGACGCTGGTGGCGTGAGCTTCCTGCCGCTCAACGGCCTCGGTTCGGCGACGAGCTTTTCAATTGAAGGCGCGGAAAAGCCGCGGGCCGGCGACGAGCCCGTGTCGGAAGTGATGGTCGCCACCCGCGACTACTTCAGGGCCATGGGGATTCCGCTCCTTCGCGGCCGGCTCTTTGATGGACGCGACACCGCGCCCAATACCCGGCGCGTGATCGTCAGCGAAACGCTGGTCAAGAAATACTTCGGGAATAGAGATCCCATCGGGCAACGAATCGTACTGAGCTGGTACAACGAGGGGCCGGACGAGATCATCGGCGTCGTCGGAGATGTTCATTCGGTGAGTCTCGAGCTCGAACCCCGCGGGGCGACCTACCTGCCGCCAGCGCGTTTCGCCTACCCGTTCATGACCGTTGTGGTCAAGACATCGACCGGCGATGTGAGCCTGACGAAATCGATCGTCAGCGCCGTGCACGAACTCGATCCAAGCGTCCCGGCTTCAGAAATCCGACCGATGTCGGAGGTGATGGAGATATCGACGGCTCAGCGCCGGCTGACAATGGCGCTGTTGATGATTTTTTCTGTCGTCGCGCTCCTGCTGGCATCGGTTGGGATTTACGGCGTCATCAGCTACTCGGTCACACAGCGCACGCAGGAGATTGGCATTCGCATGGCGCTTGGTGCACAGCGCCGCGATCTTTTGCGAATGGTCGTGGGCAATGCCATGGTCCTCGCGGTTTTGGGCGTTGCGCTCGGCGCCGCCGGCGCGTTCACGTTGACTCGGCTGATGAGGAAGCTGCTTTTCAACGTCGAGCCGCAGGATCCGTTGACCTTCATCGCGGTCGCCGTTCTCCTCGTCTGTGTCGCGGCTCTCGCCAGTTACGTCCCGGGCCGCCGCGCAACGCGCGTCGACCCGGTCGTTGCGCTCAGGGCGGAATGATTCCGGCTGTGTGTAAACCCCAGACCGGGGTCTGACCCCCGCGTAACTGGGGTAAGACCCCGGTCGTTCAGTTACCGACAAACTCGCAGGTAAGCCCGACTTCGCCATCTTTTGCAGTACGATCCGGCTGCATGGTGGCGGCGTGGGTAATCATCTTCCTGCTGATCGTTCTGACCGGGTTGTACGTGGCTGCGGAGTTCGCTGCAGTCAGCGCACGGCGCAGCCGCCTCCGCCGGCTGGCGGAGGACGGAGACGCGCTGGCGGCTCGCCTGCTGCCGGTGCTCGAGAATCCGCGGGCGCTGGATCGATACATCGCCGCCTCCCAGATCGGGATTACGCTGTGCAGCCTCATTCTTGGCGCCTACGGGCAGGCGACGTTGGCGCCTCGTCTCATGCCGCTCGTCGGCAAATTCGAGCGGCTACAGCCCTCAACCGTCGAGTCCGCCTCGGCGGCCATCGTCCTCATTTTCCTGACGACTCTCGCCGTGATCCTGGGCGAGCTCGTCCCAAAATCGCTGGCGCTGCAGAATCCGACACGCACGGCGCTCTTCACCGTTCTTCCGATGCAGTGGTCGATCCGCGCATTTTCGTGGTCGATCGCCTTACTCAACGGCAGCGGCGTATTGCTCCTGCGCGCTTTGCAATTGCCTTCAACCGGGCATCGCCACGTGCACTCGCCGGAGGAGATCGCGCTCCTGATCGCAGAAAGCCGGGATGGTGGCCTGCTCGAGCCACAGGAGCAGGTGCGGCTGCATCGCGCCCTTCGTCTCGGTCTACGCAGTGCCCGGCAGTTGATGGTTCCGCGCCCTCGCCTCGCCGCGATCGACGCGTCGCTTCCTTTTGACGACGTTCTCCGTGAGGTGGCGGCCAGTCCTTACAGCCGCCTGCCCGTCTATCGCGGATCGATCGACAACATCGTGGGGATTCTGCACACCAAGGACGTCGTGATGCGATACGTTCGCGGCGGGGGCTTGTCGGTTGCAGCGCTGATGCGGCCGATCGTGCGCGTTCCCGATACGATGCCCGCCGACCGGCTACTGACGTTTCTCCGTGAGCGGCGGAGTCACCAGGCACTCGTCGTCGACGTCAGCGGATCGGTCGTCGGCCTGATCACCCTGGAGGATGTCGTCGGCGAACTGCTCGGCGGCGTTGCCGACGAATTCAAGTCGGTGCAGGCTCGTCCCATTCGACTGTCGGACGGGCGGCTTCGCGTTCCCGGATCGATGCGGCTCGATCAGGCCGCGCCGCTCGTTGGCCCCGAATGGCGCGGCCGCGAGGGCACGGTCGGCGATCGCGTGATCGGCGCGCTCGGTCACGTTCCGGAGTCTGGTGAAGTGGTGGAGGTGGATGGCCTGCACGTGGAAGTCGAGGCCGTCGAGGGTGCGACCATGTCGGTCATTGTCGGCGATCGCCCGGGACACGACGACAGCAGCAACTCATGACCGCCCTTCTCATCATCACCTTCCTGATTCTGCTGAACGGCGTGTTCGTCGCGGCCGAATTCGCGATCGTGGGAGCTCCGCGCGCGGCAATCGACCGCAAGGCCCAGGACGGCAACCGCCTCGCACAACTGGTCCAGCGCGTGCTCGACGATCCCAAACAGCAGGATCGCTACATCGCAACAGCACAGCTCGGGATCACGGTCGCGAGCCTGGGCCTCGGCATGTACGGCGAGCACGTGCTGGCCGACGCGCTTTACGCAATTCTCGGCGGGTACGGCCTTCCTCAGTGGCTGGCGTCGCACGGGATCGCGAGCACGATTGCGGTGGCCATCCTGACCTACTTTCACATTGTCATCGGCGAGATGGTGCCGAAGTCCCTGGCGCTTCAGTACGCAGAGACCCTGGCGCTCTGGATCACGCCGCCGATGTTATGGATCCGAAACGCGCTGTTTCCATTTGTGCTGGTGTTGAACAGTCTCGGCAACCGCGTGCTGAAGGCCGTTGGTGTCAACCGTCAGGCGCAGAACGCGGATCAGTACTACACTTCCGAGGAATTGCAGCTGATCGTGCAGGAGAGCGAGGAAGTGGGCGCCATACGCGCCGAGTCAGGCCGCATGCTGCAGGAGCTTTTCGAGTTTGGCGACCTCACAGCCGGCGAAGTTATGGTGCCGCGGGTGCGGGTGGTCGGGATCCAGCTCGGCACCCGACCGGAACAGATCCGCGAACTCTTGAGCCAAAAACCTCACACCCGCTATCCCATTTACGAACGCGACCTCGATCACGTTATTGGGATCGTCCACATCAAGGACCTGTTGCGAGTGTTGCTCCACGACGAACCGATTCGACGCAGTCACGCGCGTGCGCTGCCGCTCGTGCCTGAGACCGCTCCCCTGGATTCTCTGCTTTCGACGATGAGACAGGAGCGGACGCAGATGGTGATTGTGCTCGATGAGCATGGAGGAACGTCCGGCGTCGTCACGCTTCAGGATCTGTTCGAGGAGGTGGTCGGGGAGATCGAGGAAGGTCCTGGCGGGGCGCGTCATGTTTATCGTGATCCGATGGGGCGGCTCCGCGTCCCCGGGACGATGAGGCTCGACGAGCTGGGGCAGCATTTCGATCTGGATCTGGAACACGAGGATGTCGACAGCGTCAGCGGCCTCGTCTTGACGCTTCTCGGTCGACCTGCCGGCGTCGGGGACAGCGTCCGGTATGACCGGCTTCAGCTGGAAGTAACAGCCGTCAAAGGCCACGGTGTCGACGAGTGCGCCGTGTGGCTTGCCGCGTAGCTTCCGCCTTTAGGTGGAAGTCAGGCTGCACCAGTTCACCCCACATGAATCCGCGGTCGGCGCATCGGATTGGGCTCGGCCTGACGGAGGACCTCGCGCGTCACTGGAGCCGTGTCTCCCTCACCTAATGCGAGAAATTTAAGAAGGTACGCGATCGGATTTCCCTCAGTCCATCCGAAGTAGGCATGCGGAATCTTTCCCGTCTCGTCGCGGCAATACAAGAGCAGTGCGGCAATCGCGTTAGGAATCGCCGAGCTCACGCATCGGAGAACCCTATGGCCTCCGATATCGACACCTGTCACTTTCAGTGTGTCCGAGAACTGCGAGACGTCTCCCAGACGCACCTCGACAAACAGCACTCGCTCGTCGGGCGGAAGATGATGCGATTCGCGCGCCTCTCGAAGCTTATTGGCATACTCCTCGACGTCGCCGGCATCGGGCCGGTTGGCAATGATTCTCACCGGTGCATCGGCCGCGGCATGGATGAATTCGCGCGCCGCGGGATCTACATCGATGCCGTGCACGCGCAGCTCTGTCGAGCGGAGCACCCGTGAGGTCATCGACGTCACAATGATCGTGACGATGAAAATCGATGCGATTTTGATGCCTTCGGGACGTTCGACAATGTTGACGAGTGTCGTATACCCGAAGATGACGGTCAGTAGAAGATATCCATGCCATGGCTGGCGCGAGCGCAGACGGGCCAACGTGACGGCAAGAGCCGCCGATCCCATGAGTACAAGGACGCCCGTGGCGTAGGCACCTCCCTGTGAATTCACGTCGGCGCTGAACAACACGGTCACGAGGTACGTAATGAACGTGAAGATGACGACGAGGGGTCGATTCGCTTTGGCCCATTCCGGCGCCATGCCGTAGCGAGGCAGGTAGCGAGGCACCAGATTCAAGAGACCGACCATCGCAGATGCACCGGCAAACCAAAGAATTGCCACCGTGCTGAAGTCGTAAAGCGTTCCGAAGACTTCTCCAAGATGCTCGTGTGCGATGTACGCGAGTGCGCGACCGTAGGCGGCACCACCAGCCTGAAATTCCGCTGGTGGAATCAAGAGCGTCGTCACGACACTGCTCGTTACCAGCAGCACACTCATCACGAGCGCGGCCGTCGTCAGCAGCTTGTGGGTGTTGCGGATTCTTCCTTCGGGACGTGCCTCGCTGTCGTTTGGGCCGCCGGCGACCAGCGGCATCACTGCGACGCCGGTCTCGAATCCTGACAGTCCCAGCGCCAGCTTTGGAAAAAGCACGAGCGCGACAACGATCACTTTGATCGCGCTGCCGCCGTGCTCTGCGAGCGCAGCGCCTTTCCAATGACTGAACAGATCGGGGCGACTCAGCACGTAATGCATGCCCCATATCACGACGGTCAGATTCAGCAGCAGGTAAACGGCGACGATGGGAACAGCCAGCCAGACCGCTTCACGAAACCCCTTGAGAAAGACCGCACCGAGTGCGCCGAGCAAGACGAGCGTCACCAGGATCGGATGGTCCATCCATCGGGGCACCAGCGGATTGTGGATGATGTGCTCGGTCGCGTCGGCGGCCGACATCGTGATCGTGATGATGAAGCCGGTGGCGGCGAAACCGAGAAGACACAAAACCAGCGCTTTGCCGCGCCACCGGGGAAGCAATTCTTCGAGGATGGCGATGCTGCCCTGTCCGTGCGGGCTCAGCTCGGCAACCCGACGATACATCGGCAGCGCGCCAAACAGCGTCAACAGAACGAGGACGAGAGTCGCCAGCGGCGACACCATCCCTGCAGCGAGGAACGCGATCCCCGGTTGATAGCCGAGTGTCGAAAAGTAATCGACCCCGGTCAGGCACATGACCTTCCACCAGGCGGACTGGTGAGCTGTGTCTTCGCTGGCATGCGGACCGGGTTGCCGCCGGACGCCTTCAAGGAACCAGAGGAGGAAGCGGCGCCGCCGGCGACGCGT
Source organism: Vicinamibacterales bacterium (assembly GCA_035491715.1). Taxonomy (GTDB): domain Bacteria; phylum Acidobacteriota; class Vicinamibacteria; order Vicinamibacterales; family 2-12-FULL-66-21; genus JALZOC01. Next base: position 13,465 of record DATJKH010000092.1, read on the forward strand.
CAGGCCGTACAACATGACGTAATGCTCAGATTTCGCCGCGCGCCGCCGCGAGCTCCAGCTCCTGGTCGGTGGCCTCGACGAACTCCCCTTCCCACTTGGCAATCACGACGGTGGCGAGGCAATTGCCGATCACGTTGGTCATGGTCCGCGCCATATCCATCAGCTCGTCGACGCCCAAAATGAGCGTTACACCCTCGAGGGGCAGACCGTAGCTGGCAAGTGTGCCGGCGAGAATCACGAGCGAGGCCCGGGGTACGCCCGCCACTCCTTTGCTCGTCAGCATCAGGGTAATCAGCATCGTGATCTGCTGCGTCACAGAGAGTTGCACGCCGGCTGCCTGCGCGACGAAAACCGCGGCCAACGACAAGTACAGCGTCGTGCCATCGAGATTGAAGCTGTAGCCGAGCGGGAGGACGAACGAGACGATTCGTCGCGGCACCCCGAGCCGCTCGAGAACCTCCATGGCGCGCGGTAAGGCCGCCTCGCTCGACGTCGTGGAAAAGGCGATGATTGCCGGCTCCTTCACCGCGCGAATGAACTTTCGCAGCGGCACTTTGAACATGATCGCAACCGGCAGAAACACGGCAAGGATCAGCACCGCCAGCGCGCCATACAACGTTGCGACGAGCCAGGCGAGGTTGTACAGCACGCCGAGCCCGCCATGTCCCACGGTGTAGGCGATCGCTGCACCGACGCCAATCGGCGCGTAGTGCATCACAATGTTCGTGAACTTGAACATCGTTTCGGCCAGCGCCTCGCACCAGACGATCACCGGACGTCCCTTTTCGCCGATCATCCCGAGGGCGATGCCGAAGATCACGCTGAACACGACGATCTGCAGGACGTCGCCCCGCGCCATCGCGTCGATCACCGACTCGGGCACGACATGAAGCAGGATCTGATCCCAGGTTTGCGGCTTGGCGGTGATGTCGGAGTGCGCGCCGATCGGGAGATTGACGCCAACACCAGGCTTTGTGAAGTTGACCGCGGCGAGGCCAATGATCAGCGCCAGCGTGGTCACGACCTCAAAATAAATAAGCGCGCGTAATCCCATTCGTCCAACGACCTTGAAATGACCGGCGCCGGCGATTCCCGCGACGAGGGTCGCAAAAATCAGAGGCGCGATCACCATCTTGATCAGCCGCAGGAACAACTGACTGAACGGACGGAAGTAGACCGCGTACTCGGGGTGGGTGGCATCGACGATCGCGCCGACAATGATGCCGAGGATGAGGCCGATGAAAATCTGTTGAGTAAGACTGAGGCCGCGGCGCGGTGTCGTGGGAGCTGTGGCCTGTGCCATGGGCTGGTCAGGAATTCTATATCGTTCGGGTTCGACAAAGGTTCTAGAAGGTTCAACGACGTTCTGCGGGGTCCTACATCCAGAGAGAACGGGCTGTCAGCTCGCGAGGATCCAGGCCGGCAGCACGTCCGAGCAGCCGCTGCCGCTCGGGAAGCTCAACTCGGAACCGCCACTCGTCACCTCTGCCGCCGGCGGCGGTGAACATCCCCTCCCATTCGGACCACCAGGGAAGCGCGCGTTTCGCAATCGGCTCAATCACCAGGACGTGGGAACCGGTGTCCTTCGCCTCCAGGAGCCGCGAGAGAAGTCCGGCACGAGTCTCATCATCGAGTTCGTTGATCGAATAGGCCGCAAGAATCCCGTGGCCCTTGCGTCCGCGAATCGGCGCGCGGGCGATGCTCACCTGACCTGCATAGCCGGTGATGCCAAACTGCCGGTAGGTCCAGTTCGCTTCATCGACAGCCCACGGATGCTTGTCGATGCCGTTCATGGTGCAGCGTCCGCTCGCGAGTGCCCACGCAGCACCCGCCGCGCCGGTGCCGCAGCCAAGGTCGAGAATCTGGGCGACATATCGTGCGCGCTCGATCGCCATGATGATTTCGCGCGTGACGAGGAAGTGAATCGGGCCGTAGAAGAGCGCAAACGCCGCACGCTTTCCCGCCGTGTTGAGTGCCGCACCGGCGCCGAGTTTGGAACGGCGCTCGACGTAATACGACGAGAGGGAACGCAGCGCTCGAGAGACTTCAGAGGGTCGGAGATTGGCCAGATGCCGCTTGTCGAGGGAGGTCAGCCAGTCAACGAAGGACGAGTCCGGCACTGCTCAGTATTGTGGCACGAGAGCCGCGGAGCGGACCGAGGCTCTCTCAGAGCTCGACCTGCATGCCGAGCTCTACAACCCGCTCCGGCGGAATCTTGAAGAACGCATTGGCGCGAACGGCGTTCCGCGCAATCAAAACGAACAGGCGCTCGCGCCAGAGAGGCAGCCCTGGCCGCCGCGTCGCGAGCAGCGTTTCGAGTCCAAGGAAGAACGTCGTTTCATTCAAATCGATCTTGAATCCGTGGACAGACGCCTGCGCCAAAGCGTCAGGCACGTCGGGTTCCTCCATGAACCCGTACCTGAGGGTCAGCCGATAAAAACCATGACCCAGCGCCTCGACCTCGGTTCGTTTGTTCGATGCCACATACGGAATGTCGCTGGTCACGACCGTCAGCAGAATGACGCGGTCGTGCAATACCTTGTTGTGCTGCAGATTGTGGAGCAGCGTGGGCGGCGTGCCGGTCAGGTTGCTCGTCATGAAAACAGCAGTGCCGGTCACGCGCTGCGGCGGATACGCTTCGATGTCTTGCAAGAATTGGTCGAATGGATACAACCTCTCCCGCATGCGGCTCGCGAGCAGCGCACGGCCGCGCTTCCAGGTCGACAGCACAGTGTAGACGACCGCTCCGACGACAAGCGGGAACCAACCGCCGTGCGTCACCTTCAGCAGGTTCGCGCCAAAGAAGCTGAGCTCGATCAGGAAGAAGAACAACGCAATTGAGCCGGCGACCACGCGGCGCACTCCCCACGCCCCTCTCGCAACGAGATACGCCAGCATCGTTGTGATGAGCATGGTCAAGGTGACGGCGATTCCGTAAGCCGCCGCCAGGGCGCTGGACGACCGGAAACCCAGAACCAGTCCGAGCGTGCAGAACATCAACGTCCAGTTCACTTGCGGGATGTAGATCTGTCCCTGATGATGCTCGGACGTGTACAGGATTTCGAGACGAGGCGAGTAACCCAGCTGAATCGCCTGGCGCGTCAACGAGAATGCACCTGAGATCAAAGCCTGCGACGCGATGATTGCCGCGAACGTGGCGAGTACGACAAGCGGCAACAACCCCCACCGCGGTGCCATCAGGTAGAACGGCGAGGAAGCGGCATCCGGATGGAGAAGAATCATCGCGCCCTGACCGAGGTAGTTCAGGAAGAGCGCCGGCAATACGATCGAAAACCACGCGAGTCGAATGGGTTTCGGGCCGAAGTGGCCCATGTCGGCGTAGAGCGCTTCGCCACCGGTCACGACAAGAAAAACGGCGCCCAGTACGACGAAGCCGTGCCACCCGTTCGCTTCAAAGAATGTCGCTGCATGCAGCGGATTGAACGCCGCGAGCACACGCGGTTCCTTCACAATCCAGGTGAGACCAAGGACAGCAATCACCACGAACCAGACGATCATCACCGGGCCAAACAGCATGCCGACATGCGTCGTCCCGCGCGATTGGATCATGAACAAGATCACGAGGATGACCAGCGTGATCGGTACGATGTAGGGCTCGAAGATGTGAGTCACGATGTCGAGTCCTTCGACGCCGCCGAGCACGGTAATCGCCGGCGTGATCATTCCGTCGCCGTAGAGAAGCGCAGCCCCAAAGAGCCCGAGCGCGATCAGGCTCGCGCGGCTCTTTCTCTTCGCCTCAGGAGACTTCGCCACGAGGGCGAGGAGCGCGAGGATACCCCCCTCGCCGTTGTTGTCGGCGCGCATGACGAACAGGATGTATTTGATCGAGATGATCAGTGTGAGCGACCAGAAGATCAGTGAGAGAACCCCGAGGACGTTGTCGTGCGTCGGCGCAACGCCGTGCTGGCCGTGAAAACATTCGCGAAGGGCGTACAACGGGCTGGTGCCGATATCGCCGTAGACCACGCCGATTGCGCTGAGAGTCAGCAGCGCGAGGCTCGACCGGTGGCTCGTCTCTCGATCCGACGACTGAGCGGCACTGCGCGAAACCGATGGGACAGGTTGTGAGCGCGACGATGAGGACAGGGCAGAACTACCGGAAATTAGGCGCCATACCCCGGTCAATGACGGCATTCAAACATCCCCCAAATGCCTGCGAGGTTAGCTGACGGGCTGGAGGTTGAAGGTCCTCCTCCGGAATATCCACCCGGATATGCCCCTGGCGAGTTGCGGCTCGCCCACTGGTTCCCCCGCTTCGCGCCTGACACGCGCGAATTCGGCTTCTTCGAGGATACGCCCGCCGTCCTGACACGTCAAAGGGCGATAATCAATCCAGCCAACCCCGAAACCACCACGTCAGAACGCCGGAGGAACAATGAGTACACGTGCGCTCGCACTCATGTTGGTTGTCACAGTATTGGCCCTGGGAGCCGTGGGTATCGCCGCTCAGACCCAACGTCCCGGTGACACGATTCAGCTGTGGGATTACCACACCGAGATCAGCCGAGTCGAAACTCGCCGCGAAACGGGCAACCCGGACGTCATCTTGAACGGCCTCGGACAGCAGGGATGGGAGCTCGTTGGAATGACCCGCCGCGAAATGCGCGTCGATGATGCGTTGATGACCGAGACGATCTACACGTTCAAGCGGCCAGGCAGGACAGTCAATCGCTGACGGACTCTGCGTCAGACTCTGTGGCTTCCGGCTTTAGGCGGAAGTCCGGGCGAAGCTCGCAGCAAATCGGAGAGGGAGGGATTCGAACCCCCGGTACCCTTCCGGGTACAGTGGTTTTCAAGACCACCGCCATCGACCACTCGGCCACCTCTCCATACTGAAGTCAGGCCGGAATTCGCGAGTCTATCCCAGGTCGTAGAGCGAATTCCTGGCCAGTGTCACCAAGGTGTAACCACGGGTGCTGACCACCGGCACGAAGCCTCTGGTATTGTAGCCGTGCCCTGAGTGGACCGGAGATCATCGATCTGGATCAGCTGTTTGGTTCCTTGTCGTGGGTACGGTGCAAGTTCTCAGCTAGTTACTGCGGTGTAACGCTCTCGCAGTCCCACATCGATTATGCAAGCTGATTTTCGCAAAATTCGCGTTTTCGTTGCCTCACCAGGCGACGTGCAGTTCGAACGTGAACAGCTCGCAAAGGTAATCAATGAGCTGAATCTGACGATTACTGCGATCGCTCCAGAAAAACGTGTTCTGCTCGAGCTGGTCCGCTGGGAGACGCACGCGGCGCCAAGCCTCGGCTCTGATCCGCAGGATGTGGTCAACCGGCAGATCGGAGAGTACGATGTGTTTGTCGGCATCCTTTGGAAGAGAATGGGGACGCCCACGGCCGTCGCCACGTCCGGAACCGAGGAAGAATTTGACCGCGCGTATGAGCTCTGGCAACGGAACAGAACGTTTCCGATATTGCTCTACTTCTGTCAGCAGCCATTTCCGCTACCACGCCTCAGAGATGAGGTCGATCAACTTGGTAAGGTCGTCGACTTCAAGGCCAAAGTATCCGCGATGGGACTCGTCGCCGATTACGCAGACCACAGCCAGTTTGCAGATGTAATCCGGCCCCATCTGTTACTGGTGATCGGCAAAATGCTGGCGCCAACTCAGTCACCGACCGAGCTGGCGAATCAACTGGCACAGCAACGTGAGAATGTTGAGACGTCTGGCGTCCGTCAACAGATTGCCGGGCTCGCCCAACAGTATGAACACATACGTGCAACGATGGATGCTGGTGACGCACGGACCAGAAGAATGGAAGACATCGCATCCCGCATGCGCTCACTGGCGTTGGCCGCTCACACCTTGATACCGGAACTCTCCGTAAGCAGCTCACCCGGACTACGACTCGCGGCGGTGACAATGCTGCAGGCGGTGCCTAAGCCCGATTTCCTTACGTGGCTGGCCCAGCGACTGGGTATTGAAAAGCCCTTTGTTGGGTATCACGCGGCGATGGCGCTTCTGTCGAGCGTCCGGGGGTTGCGGCAGACCAATTCCGAACAGTTGCGCACGGCGGTCGCATTGGCGAAGGAGCAGTTTAAGAAAAACTATCGTGGATCCGGCGGTGATACCACGGATCGGTACCAACTTCTCTTAGAAGCGGAAAAAGAGCTCAACCGCCCGTAATAGACTCTACTTCGATGAGACGCGACAGCGAATCAGCGGAGCGGCGGTTCGTGATCGTTCCAGCTGTTTTCGGCAGAATCACTCCTGAGTAACGCCGCAGGTTTTGCCGATTCGGTTCGGCAAATCGATCGCCACGTGTGGACCAGGCAGGGGTTACTCGGCGACAGGAACATCGCTCGCCTCCTGCTCTATCTCTTTCCGGCCAGTTTTGTCCAAGTAACTGTAAAAACCGAGATCTTTTCGAGTGAAGCGCTTAGTCAGGAGAATGATCTGATAGGTGTGCCCGGAAAAGTGCTCGACGACGTGGAAGATGGCCGACAGCACGGTGGTGTCATAGCCTTGGATGGAGACCTCTTCGACGAGCCGCCGGTGGGGAAGCGAGCGGATCAGCGCCACGGCCTCACCCACGGTCCCACGCAGCTTCGCAAATAACACAGAAGCGTTTGCACCGGTGCGTGCCGAAAATTCGCCGGAGCGGTCACGTTCATCGGGTACAACTCCAATGCCGGAAAGAATCCACTGTCGGACGTTCCCTTCCAGATGGAGCAGCAAGTTTCCAACCGCATTCTCGTTCTCCGAATCGCGTGCCCAGAGGGAGTCCGGCGGCAGCTCGGCCAGACAGGTTTCGATGCGGTCCAAGTTTTCAGCCAGCTTGTCGGCTGCGCTCGTCAGAAAGTCGTCCTCTAACGTCATCCACGTCTCCGTCGAAGGCTTGCTCGCGCTCCGTCGCCCGCTCCACTTCGTTGCGCTCTCGATCTTACGTTACCGGCGATTGAGTGGTCGAGTACTCGCGCTCGAGCCACGTCTCGAGCCACGTCTTTACACCGAAGCTTCACCGGCATAGTATCCGTCCACGCCAGCCAGACAAGCGATGCCTCCCCTATCGTGGCCTCAGACTGAGGCCCTGATTACCGCCACGTTCGAGAGTCCAATTGTCGAGCGCGAGCGCTTTCTGCGCGACTCCTGCACCGACCCGGCGCTGCGAGATGGTCTCCTCGCACTGGTCAAAACTGGAGCTTCAGCAGATCGAACGAGTGCTTTCCGCACCGACGACGACGAATCGTCCGGGTTGTCGATTGGTTCTCATGTCGGTCCCTACATCGTCGTCGATCGGATCGGACGCGGTGGAATGGGTGAGGTGTTTCTGGCGAGAGATCCTCGGCTGGACCGGCCTGTCGCGCTGAAGTGCGTCCTCTCGCGCCATTCGGGCGGCCCCGACGTGCGCAATCGGATCATCAACGAGGCGCGCGCGGCGGCGAGGATCACGCACTCAGGTATCGCCGCCGTTCATGACGTGGTCGAACATGACGGACGCACGTTCATCGTCATGGAATATGTGCAGGGACAAAACCTGGCCGCCCTGCTCCGACGCGAGCCGATGCCGATCGCGCGTGTCGTGGAGATCGGCTGGCAGCTGGCCGATGCACTCGGAGCGGCCCATCGCGTCGGCATCATCCATCGCGATCTCAAACCGGCCAACGTCCAGGTCACGCTGGACGGCTCGGTCAAGATTCTGGACTTCGGTATCGCGATGGCGCTCGCCAGCGCGACGACCGATCGCACACAGACCGATCCGGGGCGCGCCGCGCCCGAGTGGCTCAACCAGGGCACGCCACCGTACATGTCGCCGGAGCAACTGCTTGGTGTGTCGGTTGATCAACGGACCGATCTTTTTAGTCTCTCCGTCGTTCTGTTCGAGATGGCTACCGGACGACGCCCGTGGGAATCGACCAACCCTTTCGACATTCTGCTTGCGGCGGTTCGTCGAGTGCCGCGCGCAGACGACGTAGATCCGCGCGTGCCCTCGATCCTGGGTGACGTGATTCAAACGGGGATGTCGGCCGACCCGGCGATGCGGTATCAGACAGCGGCCGAGATGACCTACGCCTTGGCGCATGTGCGCCGGCAACTCGCCGGCGACACTGACGAACAGGTCGCCGATTCTGTCAGGCCGACTTCCGTCGATCGCAGATGGGTGATCGCGGCGTTGTTGCTCACCATACCGGCCGGCATGTGGAGCCTTGGCTGGATCATGACGGTCGCGTTCAATAACACACTCGGGCGAACGGGCACGTTCGCGACCGAGCCAATGAGGAGCTATTTCATCTGGAGCGCCCGGTCCCTCGTCGCCCCATTTGTTTATGCCACGCTCGCACTCGGTGCGGTATGGGGCGCGCGGTTTGTCCTGCGACTGCTCGCGTTGTCTCGTTCTGCCGACACGATCGAGCGTCGCGCCGCCGCCACGTGGACGAGTGTGGCGGCGAAGCTGTCGCTTCATGATCCGCTCGTGTTCGAGGCTGGCCTGGTAACGGTTGGTATTGTCGCGCTCATCGCAATTGGGTGGCAGTTCAATGACTTGATTCGAGCCTGGGGCAGCAACATCACAACGGCCGCACCGGACGCAATCATGCGACTCGGCCCGGCCAACGAAGCGGAGAAGGTTCTCTATCGCGCCGCTCTCACGATGTTGTTGCTGGTGTTCGCGGCCGGCCTGCTTCACGCGGTTCGTTTGCGGGCGCGAGGCGCGACGGGAAAATGGGGAGCATTTGCCGCATGCGCGGCTGTCGTCGTGTCCATCCTGCTCCTCAATGAGGTGCCGTATCGCATCCTCTGGCAGAATCAGGCTCCCCGCATTTCGTACGACGGGAAGCGGTGTTACGTCATCGGACGGTCCAGCCCTGAGTTGTTGATTTTCTGTCCTGACACAAGTCCGCCGCGGAATCGAGTCGTGCGCGAGAACGACCCGCTGATACACACGACTGGAGTCACCGAGAGTATCTTCAGTCCCGCCGGTGCACGGCCGTAAACCCATCTGACTGGAGCGTTATATGAAATGGGGACGACTCATCGTACTTCTGGGCATCATCACTTTTTGGCCAAGCACGTCCTACGCCGCGTCGGGATTCTGGGCGTGGCTCGAAGAATTGAGTGGGCCGGGACCCTTCCATGGGTGGGGTCTCTCCGGCCCCGTGCTTTGCACAAATGACGGCAAGGTGGTGTCGTGCCGGTCGCGGTCGGAAACGATCCGCCCCAAACGATTGATCTTCGTGAGTTTCGACCGGCTTGGAAGCAACAGCCACCCCCGGTTCAAGGATGAACTGGATGCACCCGATCGACGCGAAGTCCACGTCGTGCAGTTGTCGGGAGCTTATATGTTCCGACTGCATCCCGCACTCGACGCGGGATTCGGTGGCGGCACGATGCGTTTCTCCGGCGCCGACGTCGACCCGTTTTGGAGAGTGACGCTCATCCCGGTGACCGCCTCCGTCAGGCCGCTGGCTCTCGTCAAAGGGTGGGAATACAAGTGGTGGGCATACATCCTGCGCAGCGACATCGAGACATCCTGGGTGACGAAGGGGGTCAATGCGCAGGACTTCGGCAATTCAACATCCGACTTCTCCAGTGGCCGCGAATTCCTCACCAGAGTGAGCGTCGCTTTCGATATCACGCAGTTGGTGTGGCGGTAACCTCGGGGAGACCGGCTCGGGTTCGTTAGATCCCCGTCGACCGGGACTTTCGAGCTATCCTCTGCGGATGACGATTACGCCCGTCTCCGCAGAGGATCTTGCCGCGGTCTTTGCCGTTCCTCCCCTGCCACGTCGCACCGGCCCGCGCCGCACCATCGACTTCGATGCTGCCGAAGCGGTGGCGAAGCACATCCATGACGGCGGCATCACGCGCTATCTCTACGGCGGAAACGCATTCCTGTATCACATCACGCTCGATGAGTACGAGACGCTGCTCGGATGGCTGGATGGATTCGACGCGGCACGATGGCCGATTCCGTCGGTGGGACCGTCTTTCGGCCGCGCGATTGATCAGGCCAAACTCGTCAAGCGGTATACGTTCCGAACCGTGATGGTCTTGCCGTGCAACGATCCGCGCGACGCGCGCGGGATGGAGGCCGGCCTGCGAGAGATCGCCGACGCGTGTGGCGTGCCGCTGATCCTCTATCTGAAATCAGAGGACGGATTCGGCAACGACAAGGACGCGGGCCTCGATGCGGTCGGCCGATTGGTCAGCGACGGCGTTGCAGTAGCGATCAAGTATGCGGTCGTGCTCGACGATCCGAAACGTGATCCGTATCTCGAGGGGCTGCTCCGTCGCGTCGATCGCAAACGGGTGATCAGCGGCATGGGCGAACGGCCGGCGATCGTGCACATGCGGGATTTCGCGTTACCGGGGTTCACCACCGGATCAGGGTGCATCGGATCGCGCGCCTGCAGCTTGCTCTTCGATGCATGCGTGCAAAAGGATTGGTCCCGAGCCGAGTCTCTGCGGGCCGAGTTCATGCCGCTCGAGGATCTGCGCGACGCGTGGGGCCCGGCGCGAGTGCTGCACCATGCGACCGAACTCGCTGGCATCGCACCGACTGGACCCATTCCACCGTACGTGTCGGTGCTCGGCGACACGCAGTTGCAGGAACTGGCGCCCGTCGCGCGTGAGCTGCGAAGGAGCGAGCGACCGGAACGGAGCGGGGCAAAGGGGGCTCCGCGAGTGTCCGTGCAGGCGAACTGAACGGTCATCGAGATTTGATCGGTTCTCGTAGATGGTCGGCGGGACTCGCTACTTGCGCTTGCTCAATTCGTCGAGCGTGCGCTTCAACTGTTCGAGCTTCTGTCCCGCCTCGCCAAGCTTGCCTTCAGCCGTCAACCGCTGGTAGTCCGCGAGATTCTGTGCGGCTTCCGCGATCAACTTCTGAATCTCGGCAGTCGACGCCGGGGCCGCGGCCGGTTCGCGAACGGCCGCGTCGGACCGAGGTGCCGGCGCGATCGCCGATGTTCCGGCGGCACCAAACAACGCGGCGAGCGCTGCTTCGAACGTCGGGGCGTAGACCAATCGATCCTGCAATGCCAGAACGACGAGGCGCAGCTCGGGCATCGGGCTTCGCTCGGCCTGGAGGTAGATCGCTTCCGCATACAGGAGCGCACGGCCGATCGGGATGACGAGCAGCGGACCACGCCGCACGCGGGACCCTTGCTGGTTCCAGAGCGACAGCTGACCCGAAAGCTGAGCGTTCTGATCGATCCGGGCTTCCACCTGCAGAGGCCCGTCTACCAGCCGTGTCTTCGGGAAGTCGTACGCGACGGCGTTCCCATAGTGTTCACCGTCGCTGCGACCGGCGATCCAGCCGATCAGGTTGTTCCGGTTTGCCGGCGTGAACGGCAGAATCTCGACGAATTCCATCTCGCGCTCGCCGGGCAGTCGCATCAAGAGAAAGTTCGGCTCCATTGGCTGAGCGGTCTTCTCCGGTTGCGCGTTCGCGGATACGTCGGTGGCAACGGTCCACAGATCTTCACGGTTGTAGAACGCCTGCGGATTGGTCATGTGATACAGACCGTACACTTCGGCCTGCAACGCAAGGAGCAACTCCGGATAGCGGACATGCGCGCGCAGACCTGCAGGCATGGCGGTGGCGTCCTTGAACAGCGTTGGAAACATTCGCCGGTAGGCATCGATAATGGGGTCCTCGGCATCGAATATGTAGAAGGTCGTCGAACCGTCGTACGCGTCGATCACGGCTTTGATGCTGTTACGCAGGTAGTTGACCTGCTCCGCTTCCAGCCGGTGTCGCCGCGAGTACGGATAGTCCTCCGATACGGTGAACCCATCCATGATCCATGACAGGCGTCCGTCGGCGCCGAGGACGATGTAGGGATCGGGGTCGAATCGAAGAAACGGCGCCAGCGCCTCCACGCGGTCGCGGACGTTTCGACGCATCAGCAGCCGGCTCTCGGGCGTGACGTCGTCGCTGAACGGCAGCTTTCCGATATCCCCCCGAGCGGCCGCGATCAACACGCGACGGAGAAAACTGCCCAGCACTATTCCGCCGGCGCCTTCGTACGACGTCAGGCTGTTGGATTGCCCTTGCGGGTAATTGAATTCCTGCTGCCGCGTTTTCACGTAGACGTCGGTGTTCGTCATCTCGCCGAAATAGATTTCCGGGCGCTTCACCGTCAGGCTGGCCACCGTGCTCTGCACGGGCATGTCCTTCACCAGAAGGGTTGGCAGGCCTTCCGGAGTAAAGCCGTTGACGGCGTTCATCGTGATCCCGTACCCGTGCGTGTAGATCAGCTTCTCGTTGATCCAGGTTCGGCTGCTCTCGGGGAGCTTCGAGATGTTCAGCTCACGGGTTGCGAGCATGACCTGCCGCGGAGTTCCGTCGATGACGTAGCGATCGATGTCGATATCGGGAAAGTCGTAATACGTACGAATCTCCTGCAGTTGACGCAACGTGTCCTGCAGCACGCGCCAGTCCCAGAGCCGAATGTTCTGGAGCGTCGCCTGGTTGTTCGCGGCGTCAGCCGCCTCGATTGTCGTTTCTGCCGGGAACGGACGCTGCGCGATCCGATTGAGCCCGTAAGCCTGCCGGGTGAACTCGATGTTGTGCGTGATGTAGGGCTGCTCACGCACGAGCTGGTTTGGCTTCACGATAAAGCCCTCGACGTACGCGCCGATTGCGCCGGTGCCCAGATACAACGCGACGGCAGGCAGCACAGCGGCTGCAAGCCAGCGGACACGAGGCGCGATGAACGCGGCGACCACGACGGCGATTGCGCCCGCCGCCAGCGCCATGGCGACGAGCAGCATGCCAGGAACCGTGACGTGCGCCTCGGTATATGTGATGCCGGCGAAGGTAGTGTGATCGTCGAAAAGGCGTTCGAATCGTCCGAGATAGATCTGCGCCGCGAGCGCCGCAATCAGCGGAGCGGCCGAGAGCAGAAGTCTCCGCCCGGCGTCAGCATCCGCGGAGCCACGCTGACGGAAGCTCGTGGCTCCAGGGGAGACGATGAAGAAGAACAGTCCCATGCCGAACGTCAGGACCGCCAGCGTCATGAACCAGCCGGCGGCCAGCTGCCACGCAGGGAGCGTGAACAGATAGAAATCCAGTGGCCGTCCAAAGATCGGGTCGATGACTTGCGACGGATTGACCGGCAGGCGCCCGTACCACCAGAGGGCGATGGTCGACCAGCCGGACGACAGCCCCACGGCCACGCCGAAAGCGATAATCGCCGACACCACCGAGACCGCCAAGGACAGCACAGGACCGATCGGCAGCGTCACCGGGCGTCCGTTGATGATGATGCGGCCGGCGTTCAGCTCGCCGAAACCGGGTGGTTTCAACCAATTGAACCCGCCGATGAGGAACGTGAACGTCGCGACTCCGGCGACCGTAAAGACAGCGCTCTGGATATTCAGCGTCTTCCAGAAGACGTCGCGGTAGCCGAGCGCACCGAACCACAACGCATCCACGTAGTACGACAGGATGGTCTCGGTACCGAACAAGAAGGCGCCCACCAGGGCGAGGAGCAGAAGCAGTCGACGGCGCGCCGATCGCCGGCGCGGAAAGTCAATGGTGTCGACGCGTCGATCGCTCAACGCGCTGCTCCTGACCGTTGCTCCATACCGTCAGCATAGACGATCGGGAGGACCGTGGCGCACCAGGTGCGCCGCCACGACGCGCGGCTTCAAACGCTTTTTGGTGATCCCTTTGTCGGCCAGGTTATTTGTGGGGCGCGGAAGCGGCGCGCTGACTGGGATGTCCGGGCACGCGCTCCTGGCGCAGCCGCAAGATCTGGTCGCTTGCGTCAAATCGCGAATCGACGAGGGGGCGAGGTAGCAGGCCGAGCCCAAGCAGCGCGACGACGAGTGCGACGAATGTCCACGCTTCGCGTGGTCTCAATCCGAGACGAAGGCTGGGGTGCGCGAGAACCTCCGAGCGGCCGCAGAAGAGGGAGAAGTACATCCGAATTACTGCCAGGCCGGTCAGCGCCGATGCAATGACCACAGCGAATCCCATGACCGGGAATACGTCGACGGCGCCGTCGACCAGCAGCTCTTGACCGATGAAGCCGAGCGTGCCCGGAAAGCCGGTGCACGCGAGTCCCAAAGCGAGAAAACTAATCGCCAGCACCGGCATGCGCTCGTATCCGCCGTGGTAGGCCGTCAAATCCAGCCGTCCACGGCGCGCCTCGAGGACCAGCACGCAGCGCGCAAGCCCCGCAAATCCCAACCCGGCCGATAGCCACACGATCAAGCCACCCGCCAGGGCGGTGACGCTGCTGCAGTCGAGACCAGCCATCACCAGCGCCGACTGACTCATGAAGAGATAGCCGCAGGCCCGACGGGCGCTTCTTTGCACCAGCGCGAGCGCCGCACCGTATACAGCTGTTCCGAGCGCCAGGAGCGCGATGAGCCGCAGCATTTCGGGCGAGGCTCGCGGGACGATTAACACCACGGTCATGTACGCGCCCACCTGCGGCGCGTTGAACAAGATGGCCGGGCCGAGTCGTCCGTGATCGAATACCTCGGGAACCCACGCGTGAAACGGGACAATCCCCTTCCGCACCAGGGCCGCGATCACGATCAACCACATCGCCGCGGTCTCGAACGCGGTGTCACGCATGCCGGGACTGACGAGCAGCCCGACACCGAGCGCGAACAAGAGCGTCGAGACGCCCAGGTACACAGCCGCCACCCGGCGCTGATACGCATGTGCGGGATCGGCAAGTGCGGACAGGAACGTCCACACGGAGGCTGCCGACAAGATGAGAAGTAGGACCGCGCTCTCCGTGAGAAAAGACGCCACCGTGATCAGCGTCGCAACGGTGGTTCGCCTCAGGCCCAGCCGATCGAGCGCTGCCCGTGGTGTCACCGCGACGGTGAGCAGCCACAATCCTGCCGCGAACGGCAGGAGAGCGGCCGAAAGCATGTCGATGCGAATGAGCGCTTCTCCGCCGGGAATCCAGCTGAGCGCGGAAGTGCGAATCGAGAAGCTGCGCAGTGTCGGCGACAGAGCGACGACGAGAGCCGCCAGTACCATTCCGATCGCCGACGCGACTGCCAGCCGACGGAGGCGGTCGACATCAACGCGCAAGAAGGAGACGCCGACCACGAGTGCCGGCAGCCCGACAAGTGCGGTGAGCCACACCCAGGCATTACTCATCACGATCACTTCCGTCGTTGGCGGCCGGCACTCGCGTAATGAGAACGGCATCGCACAGCCATTCGTCGAGGCGTGTCAGCAGGGATGCCAGTCGAGTAAAAGGCACCGTGACTGCCCGGTCGAGGATGTTGTCCAGGAATCCACGTTCGAGTGCGATCAGAAACAGCCGCCGGCGTGCCCGCTCAGATCTCAGAACTCCAAGGTGCCCGCCGTCCGGAGAGGGATGGCTGCCGAGGGCAGCTTCGATGCCATGCAGATCGTGAAGGACGTTCGGCGCGCTCAGGAATTGCAGGAGTCGAAAGCAGGCGTGTCCCGCCAGATGGACGAACGCGATCGTATGCCAGCCCAATGCGATCTCGACGACGATGAGACCAACCTGTGTGAGGGACGCGTAGGCCAGCGACGACTTGACGTCGCTCTGCACGCGCGTCGTGATCCCGGCAAAGAGTGCGGTCGCGGCCCCGAGGGCCCCAGCCAGGAGCCGCGCCGCCGGTGCCTGTTCGAGCAGCGGCGCCGCGCGCAGCAACAGAAAGCAGCCGGCGTGAATCGAAAGGGAGCCGTAATACACAGCGCTCGAAGGTGTCGGCCCCTCCATCGCTCTCGGCAGCCAGCTCGAAAAGGGCAGCAGCGCGCTCTTGCCGGCGACGGCCACGATGAGGAGAACGGCAATGATCGTCGCGTGGGTCGCGCTCAGGGCGGTGGCCGACGTCGCGCCTCCGCTGAACAGGAGCGAGAGACTATCAGTGCCGGCGACGTGCCGGAGCAGGACCGCGGCCGACAGCATGGCGGCGTCGCTGATGCGATAGATCGACACGACGCGAAACGCATTCGACACCGCCGCAGGGCGGTCGTGAAAGAACGCGACGAGCAGCGCCGAGCTGAGCCCGACGAGTTCCCACCCGATGAAGAGAACCGCGACGTTCCCGGCGAGCGCCACCAGCAGCATGCCCGTGACGAACATCGCCAGCAGCACGAAATAGCGGTGGTAGCCGGACTCCCGGTGCAGATAGCGATACGAAAACGCTGACACGACGCCGGCGATCGCGGTCGAGAGCGCCGCGAATGCCAGCGACAGTCGATCAACCAGGAATTCGATGGCGATGCCGCCTTCATGCGATGACGACCAGGCTCCGTACGAAAGCAGTTGCGTGCCCGTTCCTGCCATCCCATGCACCGCGAACGCCGCGAGCAGCGCCGTGCACGCAATCGTCAGCGCACTGCCGGCCATGACCCCCGTCCAACGCTCAGGCAGGGGACGGTTGACGAGCGACGCCGCGCCGAGCAGCGCAAGCAGGAGTACGGGCGATCCGACGCCCACCAGCACGAGCATGGCAAGAGGAACGCTGGTCGTCATGCCGAGGGTCGCGACACGATGGCGACGGGAGGAAGAAAGCCGCGTTTGCCCTGGTACCACGCCGCCGATCCGCCCGCCACGACCGGGAGGGGGTGCTCGGGGCGATGGGCGACGAAGCCCGTCGGTCCGAGCTCCCACAAGCCGTCAGCGTCGCTATCGCGGCAGGCAAGCCACAGCCACCGGTTTTGCACGAGGCGCGCGATGCTCGGATTGGCCTCGACGACGCGCCGCAGGCGGTCGTGAGGGCCCTCCACCACAATCGTCAGACGGGTGGGTTCGTGGATCTCGACCATCTGCCAGGGAAGACCGGTACGCAGATCGCTCTGCGCGCCGTCCATGACCCCCAGGAGAGATGTGACGTTGTGGGGCAGCTTGGTGCCGCAGCCGTATCCGGATGGATCGACGTAGCTGAAGTAGTACTCGAGGTTGATTCCGGCAACGACCGGCACGACCGCAGCCATGATACGGGCGAGGATCGCGTCGTCCTCATCGCGCGACGGATCGTACGAGACCAGGAACGCACGCCGGTCGAGGAACAATCCTCTCGTTCGCATCCGCCGACCGATGATGCAGAACGCGTTGGTCGCATGGCCGTACTCGGGGCGCGGCTGCGCCAGATCATCGGCGCGTCCCTGGACGTGCGCGAGCGCAGCGACGGGTGGATACCAACGCGGAACGCCGTCGAAGCGCCGGCATCGTTCGTGCGCCTCACGACGCCTCGTCGTCTCGATCGCGTCGACCGCTCGCTCGAACAGCGGGCGCCACGACGGCGGGACGAGATCCTCATCGAAGAATGCGACCTCGTTGTTGCAGGTGTTGCGCTGGGCGCCAACGAACCACGTGGTCGCGTCGATCGCCAGGCCCTCCGCCGCGAGCAGCCGGCGAACGCGGGAGTCGTTGGCCATCTGCGCGAAGGCGCGGGCGTTCGGTCCGCCGCGTCCGCCACCGCACGCTCCGCAGTCGTGAGCCGATTCGTGGGGGTTGTTCAGGCTGATCGATCCGTGACCGATCACGAGCACCAGTGGCGAGAGGCGATCGCGGATGCCGACATCTTCAATGACGCGCCGCACGATGTCCGCGATCTCCCGCACCGTGAATCCGAAATGCTTCCCAATCGGCGGAGGCTCGTCGACACGATCCAGCTGCAGCCGCGTCGGTGCGGTGATGGTGGTGTGCTGAATCCGGCGCCACCGCGACGAGAGCCACGGGAAGACGACGCGTAGTACGAGCGGAACCAGCGCCAGCCAGCCGAACGCGGTCATCAGCACCGCACCGCGCATCGGGAGCCGGCTTCCCAAGTGCACGTTGTAGCCGAGGAAGCCGGCGGCCCGCTGATGCAGACGCCTCGTCTGTTGCCTCAGGCTATGCCCATCGGTTTCGATTTCGGCGATGTAGTGATCGGGACGAATCGCCACCGGGCACAACGGCCGCGGGTGAGCGTCCGTGACGTCCTGGTGATACATCGCGACGTTGAAGAAACCGGCGGTGCTGAACGTCTCGCAGGCTGGCTCGACCTCTTCCAGATGGCGACGAAACGACTCCTCCCGCTCATCCAGGCAGAAGATCGCCTGGAACGCGGGCGGCGCGGAAGGCGAATGCGGTGTGTGATGCACGAGCGCGTCATACAGGCGATGACGAATCGCTCGCTCGAAGGCCTCGTGCAGGATCCGTCGCCGGCGCAGACTATCGAGCTGCTGCAACTCGGATTCGAGCGTCGACACGTGCCGCGGTGTCCACTGCTCGACCATCGACGAATCGAGGCCGCAGAGCTGGGCGACGTGAAAAAGTGGCCACGCGCGCTCGACAGCGGTCGGTGACTTTGCGATCGGAAGCTGATTCCGAAGCCAGTTGCGGAGCTCCGCCAATGGGCCGCTGAACGAGACGTCTCGCGCCGCTTCGTCGAGTGCCGCCCGTTCGAAGAGCAGACGCACGGCGAGGTATCCGCGCAACGTGACCGTCAGATTCCGTGCCGGGACCCGGTCTGGCCGCTCTTCAATCTGACGCACGATGCCGGCCCACCCGCGGAGAGCGAGTAACTCAGCGCGCAAATAGTCCGCGCACTCGTGCTCGACGACTCCCAGCTCGCCGAGGGAGTGTGCGATCGAAGCGAGGGCGCTCCGCCCGGCGGCGTGGTCATCGGCGACGAGCCGGGGCAGCGTCCGGGCCCAGCGGCCGCACTGCGCTGCCACCGGCGTGCGGTAGATCTCGAGGAAGCAGCCATGGATTCCGCGATCCCGATCGGGCATGGACCAGTGCGCGAGGCCCTGATCGAGGTAACCAGCCAGGAATCGAATGAGCGGCGGGTTCATCCAGGCATCGCTGTCGACCCCGTGCACGGCGAGCAGCCAGTCCCGATGGCGGACCGGCATCTCGGGCGCAAGAGCGCGCGGGCTGTCGGCGCGTCCCACCGCATCCAGGCACGCGTTCCACAACTGGTGCACCGCCCGCCGTTCATCTTCCACGCGATCGTTCAATTCACGCAGAGCGGCCAACGCCGACCGGGCGGCCGCCGGCAGATCGGTCCGGAAACGGGACAGCGCCTCCGTTTCTTCAAGGATCCAGGAAAGTTCCGGCCCAGTCGCGACCGGAATGCCGTGAAGCACCACGGCCCGCCAGAGATCGAGCCGGGATCCGACCCCGGCAACGTCCTCTCCCGCCCCCGCACCCAGTTGCTCGGTGAGCAGCGTCTCGACGTCCTTCGCGCGAATGCGGCCGGACGCCAACTTCTCGCGATACCGCGATTCGGCCAGGAACGGTTCGCGGCCCAACTGCACGCCGGCACGTCCCACCGCGTCTTCGAAGGGCAGATGCTCGAACGCGTGCAGCGTGTTGTGGTGGATGAAGATGCTGATCGGTCCCTGGGCCGGCAGCAGGTGCGCGAGCTGGTCGATGACGCGCGTCAGCGACTGGTGGGGTGAGCTGTCGACCATCGACGTCTTGAATAGTATAACAATATTAATATATTATTCTTTATCAATGCCGTCGCAGCGGGTCGTGAAGCACCGTGAGCCAGTCGTCGCCGGCGAACTTCAGAGCTTCAAGGCGCAGTTCTTTCGAGCGCTGGCGCATCCCACGAGAATACGGCTGCTGGAGATTCTCGTGCGGGGAGAGCGCACCGTGCAGGAGCTCCAGCGGGCGTTGGCGCTGGACCAGCCGATCGTCTCGCAGCAGCTCGCCGTGCTCCGCAACCAGGGCATCGTCGCGTCACGCAAGCAGGGACTGTCGGTACGATATGCGCTGCGTGACCCGCTCGTCGGCACGCTGCTCGATGTCGCCCGGCAGATCTTCGACAATCAGCTCGGCACCTCACGCGGGTTGCTGCGCGAACTGCGCCGAGAGAGACGTCGCGGGTGATGGCGACGACGTGTGGAAAGGCTGTCGACTCAAATAACCGGTTGCGCCGCCGCGAACGGCTGGACCAGACTGAGATAGCGTAAGACTGCGATAACTGCGAATACCCAGAAAGAGTGTGATTGTGAGAATGAAACGACTGTTTGCGTCAGCGATCGTCGTCGGCCTCCTCAGCGTCGTGGCCGTCGCCCAATCCAAGGATCCGCTGGTGGGCACGTGGAAACTGAATGTCGCGAAATCGACGGGCCTGTCGTACAAGAGCGGCACCACCAAGATCGAGGCGGCCGGCGCCGGCGTGAAGTTTGACGTTGAGCTGGTTGGTACAGACGGCACGGCCCATAAGTGGTCGTTCACCGCGAACTATGACGGGAAGGACAACCCTGTCACCGGTAATAGTCCGTACGGTGACACCGTGGCTCTGGAGCGCGTCGACGCGCATACGATCCGAACGACCGGCAAACTCGGAGGAAAGACCGTGTCGACCCAGACCATCGTCGTGGCTGCGGATGGAAAGACGCGGACGACCACCACCAAGGGGACCGACGCGAAGGGACAGAAAGTCGACAGCGTCTCGTTCTACGAGAAGCAGTGATCGGGTCGGGCTCGTCACGCAGCCACTAACGAATTGATATCCGAGCTCTCCAGCACGCGTGTCGGGGCGCCCTGTCTGACGACGGTCAACATCGCACGCCCGAACTGTTCTGTCGTGAGGATTTGGCCCGGCGCAACTCGACGCAGGAGCGGCAGCAACGGCTTCGTCATCGCGTACAGCACGCGATAGACGGCTGTCCGTGATCGCTCACCGTTTATCGGCTGAACGACGCCCGGCCGAAAAGCAAACGACGCTTTGAAGGGCAGCCGGAGAATCGCATTCTCCGTCTTTCCTTTCACCCTCGCCCACATCAACCGACCGTGCTCGGTGCTGTCGGCGCCCGCGCCTGACACGAACACAAACGTCATATCCGGATTGAGGCGGCAGAGCGTTTCGGCAGCAGCCATGGTGATCCCGTATGTCACGTGCGTGTAGTCCGCTTCAGACATTCCCGCAGACGTGACACCCAGGCAGAAGAAGCATGCGTCGAAGCCGCGCAGCTGCTCCTCGATGGGCGCGTAATTCCACAGATCAGCGTGGACAAGCTCCTGCAGCTTGGCATTCTGGACGCCGGTCGCGCTCCTGCCAATCGTCAAGACCCGATTGACATCAGGAGCCAGGAGGCACTCACGCAAAACTCCCTGCCCGATCATCCCTGTCGCCCCGAAGACGACCACGTTCATCCTTCTGCCTTCTCCCTTTTCCCTTTTCCCTTCTCCCTTTCAATCCGCATCGTCTGCGAAGCGGTAACCCACCCACGGCTCGGTGATCAGGTAACGCGGACGGGCGGGATCCGGCTCGATCTTCTTCCGAAGCTGTCCCATGAGCACGCGCAGGTGTTCGGGCTGATCGCCGGCGGGCGAGCCCCAGATGGCTTTCTGAATCGATCGATGGGTGAGCACCCGACCGGCGTGCGAGACGAGAAGCGTCAGCAGCTCGAACTCCCTGGGCGTGAGACGAATCTCCTCGTCCCCGCGGTGGACGCGGTGACGATCGAAGTCGATCGTGAATTCAGCGCAGGTGAGCTGTCCATGCAGCACGGCTTCACGACCAAGAGAGCGCCGGAGCGCCACGCGAACTCGCGCCATCAGCTCCTCGGGGCCGAAGGGTTTCGTCACATAATCGTCCGCTCCCAGATCGAGCGCGGTCACCTTGTCCTTCTCGTCGCCGCGGGCTGACAGAATCAGGATGGGGGTATCGGCCCGCTCGCGAATCTGCCGGCAGACGTCGATGCCGTTCATGTCGGGGAGGCCCAAGTCCAGAATGACGAGATCTGGCCGTTCGCGCGAAAACATCTCGACCGCTTCGTGGCCGGTACCGGCCAGGGTCACGCCGTACCCGCGCGAACGAAGGAGCGGCGCCATCGCGCGCTGAATCGAAACCTCGTCGTCCACGAGCAGGATCTGCGCCGGGCGCGTCACAAGGGCTCTCCTTCGAGCACCGTGGCGGCGCGAGTCTCGGCCGGCACCGCAATCGTCACGATCGCGCCGCCCTGCGGATGATTGGCTGCCGAGATCCGTCCACCCTCCGCCGCAACCAGCCCCCTGGCGATGGTCAGCCCCAATCCGGTTCCGAATCGCTGAAGCTGTGCCTCCGACCCGCGGTACGACCGTTCGAACAATCGATCCTGCTCGTGCGCCTTGATTCCCATGCCGCGATCTCTCACTGCGATGCGCAGCTCGTTGGCCTCGACCGCAACGGCGATGTCGATGGGTGACCCCGCCGGTGAGTACTGTCCCGCGTTTTCAAGAACGTGAGCAAGCGCGGCCGATGTAAGGCGAGGGTCGACGCGAACAAGCGATCGATCGCCTCTCATGTCGATCTCGAACCGATGTGCCGCGCACGATGACTCGACCTGGCGCGCGGCCGCTTCGACGATCTCGGCTGGCTGCACCCATTCCTTCTCGGCGGCCACCGCGCGGGTCTCGATGCGTGCCATGTCGACGATGTCCTGAAACAACCGGTTCAACCGGTCCAGTTCGGCTCGCACGATGCCAGCCTGCTCTCGCCGCTCGTCGACCGTCAGCGACGCAGCGTTCAGATTGTTGGCCGCAACCGTGACGGCCGTCAGCGGAGTTTTCAGGGCGTGGCTGAGCGACTCGAGCAGGGCCGATTTCAGCTCCGCCGCCCGGCTCAGGACCTGCGCCTCACGCACCTGCGACGAGAGATGACTCGCCAGCAGGCTGACCGCCAGCAGCGTAAACAGCTCGGCCAGGTTCTGCGGGTCAGTGATCCGTAGCGTTCCGACCGGCGCCAGGAAAAAGAAATTGAAACAGAAGGAAGCCGCAAAGGACGTGGCGATCGCGACGCGCCGCGTAGACATCGTCGCTACCGCGAGGACGATCAGCAGAAATGACAGCGACACGATGGTAGGGTTCGTGAGGTGCAGCCACAGCACGTAGGCGGTGGAGACCAGGCCCAACGAGAGCAAGCCGAGCAGGAGGGCGCGCAATTCCGCCGCGCGTTGAACCCGGTGCGGGACGATCAGAAATGACAGGGCGGCAGCCTCGGTCCCTGATGGTGACGCCGGCTGCCCCATAGATCAAGAGGTCGGATGTCGATCGAGCCAGAAGCACCACGAAGAGGCGGCGGCGACGGCCACCCCGGCGGTGGCCCAAGGCGGCAAACTGGCAAGCAGGACGGCGACCGTCAGGGCCACGAGCAGGACGAGCACGACCGCAGTCGGACGGGTCACGGATTTCTCCATGACCCCACTGTCAGGCAGAACCGCGTAAGAAGCGCCTAAACAGGCCGTAAAAAGACCGTAAGTTTCACGGCTCTCCGAGCGGTACGACCTGGACCGCCGCGTCGCGGACCTCTTCTAGGAAACGGTTCAAGGTGGAACCCTTCAGGAGAATCTCCCACCGGCTGCGTGCGGTCTGGCCAAAAATGACGTGCGTGATCCCTTCTCGCTGCGCGAAAGCGATGAGTCCATCGGCGGGACGGCTGGCGCGGACCCGAACGACGGTGGCGCCAAGCTCTTCGGCCAGCGCGATGTTGCGCTGAATGGCCTCGCGATCGGCGGGCTTGATCTGCCCCGGGGCTTCCCGCGGGGTCTGTACGTAGACGGCATACCACCGAGCCCCCAGGCGTCCGGCACTGCGAACGCCGGCGCGGAGGACGCGTGGGGCATCTGAGTTGGAGCTCATGCAGACCATCACACGTTCCGGAATCAGCGCCGGCTCCAGCCCTTCACGCTGTCGATGCGATGCGGCCTTGCTGCCAACTTCATCCGCCACCGCCCGGAGCGCCAGCTCGCGCAGTGTGGAAAGGTTCGTCTCCCTGAAGAAATTGGTGAGCGCCTGTTCGACCTTCTCCGGCTTATAGATTTTGCCCTGACGCAAACGCGACCGCAGCTCCTCGACGGTGACATCGACGTTCACCACTTCGTCGGCGCGATCCAGAAATGTATCGGGGACGGTTTCGCGCACACGCACGCCCGTCACGCGGCCCACGGCGTCATTGAGCGTTTCGAGATGCTGAATGTTCACCGCCGTCATGACACCGATGCCGCTGTCGAGGATCTCGAGTACGTCCTGATAGCGTTTCTCGTGGCGGCTGCCAGAGACGTTCGTGTGCGCGAGCTCGTCGACCATGCAGAGCTGCGGCTTGCGGGCGAGGATCGCATCCACGTCCATTTCCTCGAGTACGACGCCGCGATAGTCGACTCTCCGCCGCGGGACGATTTCGAGGTCGCCGAGCCTCGCTTCAGTCTCGGCGCGCCCGTGTGCTTCGACGAAGCCGATGACGACGTCCGTCCCTTCCTCGCGTAACCTGAGCGCGTCTTCGATCATGGAGTAGGTCTTTCCGACCCCTGGCGCCGCGCCGATATAGATACGCAAGCGCGCGCGCTCCTCAGTATCGAACCTGGCGAGCACCTGCTCACCGCTCGGGCGGGTCTTCTCCTGCACAGATTCATCCTAGCGCGCGAGATTTACCCTCACACCTTCTTTACGAACTCTTTATTCTTCTCTTCGCCGCATCCCGGCGGCCCGTTTATGACTTCTTTATCAAGTCTTGAGCGCCTTCTTACGCAACTTCGCCCTACAGTGAAGGAGTGGAGACGATGCAATGCAGTCAGTCGATCAGACAGGCATTCCAGGTTGGCGTAGTTCTCACCTCGCTCTCTATGCGTGCCGCGCCGGCCTTCGCGCAGGCCTCGGTCTCCGGACCCGATCCGAATCCCGGGAACCTCTCTCTGCTGGGCAGCCTGGACGCGGTGAGCACATATATGTTTAGAGGCATTCGCCAGCACGCCACGGGAGTCGCGTTGTGGCCGGCGGCAGAAGTCGATGCGGCCATCTACTCAGGCAAGGGCAATCTCAAGAGCGTTGGCGTCAACATCGGAACCTGGAACAGCCTGCACACAGGCGACACCGGTGTCGATGGTCCGACGGGGAGACTCTGGTACGAGTCAGATTTCTACGCAACCCTCGCGCTCGCATTTGGCCCGAGCACGACGGTCAATACATCGTTCACGGCAATCACAAGCCCGAACAACACGTTCACCACGGTCAAGGAGCTCAGTGTCAAGCTGAGCATCGACGACAGCTCGTATCTCGGAAGTGCTTCGCTCAAGCCGTACGGGTTCGTCGTGTTCGAACTCGATACGTCGCCAGGCGTTGGGCAGGCCGATGGCGGCTCAAAAGCTGGACGCTATCTGGAATTGGGCATCGCACCCGGCTATGCGGGTTCGAGCGCGTCACTCAGCATCCCGATCAAGCTGGGCCTCAGTGTCTCCCATTACTACGAACTCAATACCGGCACGGTCGATGCGCCGCTCTTTGTCGACCATCCGTTTGGCTACTTGAGTATCGCGGGAGTGCTTACCGCGCCGCTCGGAAAGCCGACCGGCTTCGGCGCCTGGAACGTGCATGCCGGCGTGGAGTTCCAGACTCTGGGCGAAACCACCAAAGCATTCAATGGCGGCGATAGCCATAAGGTCATCGTCTCGGGCGGAGTCGGCTTCTCGTACTAGGGGGCGTCGTGGCGGATGCCGTGTGAGCGAAATGGTCGCGTGGTCGGGTCGAGAATTATCGGACAGGGCTTCTCGTCACCAGGGTACTTCCATTCGAGGCCTGCGGAGTCGTTGGATCGTCTTCGCGATTCTCATGGGAACGGCGGCCGCGTGCATCAAGTCCCCGGAAACGGCGCTTCAGCGCCTGACGGAAGCACGCAGGCTCTCGGCAGACCTTTGGGTTCTGTTCACCAAGACCTATGACGCCTCAAACCGCGCGGTGATGGCGGACACCGACGAATCATCGATCGAATTCGCGCGGGAAGCAGAACAAACCACGCAGGCGATCCAGAACGACATTACCGCCCTGGGCCCGACTCTCGGTGACCTCGGGTTGTCAAACGAGGCGCGTCTGCTCGAGGAGTTTAAAGGCCGATTCACCCAGTACCGAGCTTTGAATCGCACAATTCTCGACCTGGCGGTGGAGAACACCAACCTGAAGGCACAGCGGCTGTCCTTCGGGCCGGCGCAGGAGGCGGCTGACGCATTCCGGCAAGCGCTCGAGGCGGTGGTCCCGGCCGATCCGGCTAAGGATGCATGGCGCGCGAAGGCGCTCGTTGCAACCGCGGTCTTGAAGGTCCGCGAGATTCAGGTCCAACAGGCGCCTCACATTGCCGAGGCGACTGACGATGTGATGACCCGCTTGGAGCAGCAGATGGCCGTTTCGGAAAGGGAAGCACGTGGCGCACTCAAGGTCCTCGCCGGCCTGACGTCACCATCCTCTCAGTCGCAGCTGGACGCGGCCGGCGCCGCGCTCGATCGGTTCATGAGCGTCAACGAAAAGATCCTGGCGCTCTCGCGCCACAACACGAACGTGCGGTCGCTGGCTCTTTCGCTCGGGCAGGAACGCACGCTGGCCGCTTCCTGCGAAACTTCCTTGCGCGGGCTCGAGGATGCTCTGGCGAAGCGCGAATCTGCGGCGACTCGATAGAGACCCCAGCCGAACCTTCTCGCCGGCTCTTCAGAGGTCCGCAAATCGATATCCAACCCAAGGTTCCGTGAGGATGTATTTGGGAGTGGATGGATTCGGCTCGATCTTCTTCCTGAGCGAGCCAACCAACACTCGGAGGTGCTCGGGTTGATCCACGAGATAGGGACCCCAAACCGCCTTGAGGATCGTCCGATGCGTGAGCACGCGCCCAGGGTGTTGGGCAAGAAATGTCAGCAGCTCGAATTCCTTCGGCGTCAGGCGCAACTCCTCGCCGCCCCTTAACACTCGAAACCGCTCGCGATCGATCACGAGATCTCCTCGGACGAGGGGCTCGCTTGCCGGCGCCGGGCTCTCGGCGCGGCGGAGCGCGGCACGAATTCGGGCGAGCAGCTCTTCGGCACCGAACGGCTTGGTCACGTAGTCGTCGGCACCGGCGTCGAGAGCGTTGACCTTGTCGCCTTCCGCGCCGCGCGCTGAGAGTACGAGAATCGGCGTGCTCAACGTCTGCCGCACCTGCCGGCAGACTTCCACGCCGTTGATATCCGGCAGGCCGAGGTCCAGCACGATGAGGTCCGGCTTGTCGAGTTCCACAGCCTCGAGCGCGGACCGTCCCGTCATGGCAGAGAGCACTTCATAGCCTCTCGCCCTCAGCAGGGGAGCCACGGTCGCGATGATGTTTGGCTCGTCGTCAACAATGAGGATTCGCGCCGCCATCGACTATCGTGCCACGGCGGCCGCTCGCACCGATCCCGGCATGATCATCGAGAATCGCGCACCGGCCCCAGGCACGTTCTCGGCCCAGACACTGCCCCCTGCCGCTGCGAGTAGTCCGCGCGTAATCGAGAGGCCCATTCCGGTCCCAACCGTTGCCTGACGCGCGGCGCGTCCCCGGTAGAAGCGCTCGAAGAGGTGATCGAGCTCCGCGAGATCGAGGCCGGGACCGTGGTCGGTTACCGAGACGTGCAGGCCGCCACGCTCGACACGGGCATGAACGAAAATTTCCTGATCCGACGGCGAGTACTGGGCGGCGTTCTCGAGCAGATGCGACAGCGCAACCGACGCCAGCCGCGGATCGATTTCGACGAATTCCTCCGCATCAGCATCCACACAGACCTCACGCCCCTGAAGCGCGTGCCTGACGTGTGCAATCGCCGCATCGACGACGTCCGCCGCAGCCACCCATTGGCGATCGATGCTGATCGCGGCCGCGTCGATGCGCGCCATGTCGAGAATGTCCTGAACGAGCCGCGTCAGCCGATCGAGCTCCGCCATCGCCGCGTTCGATTGCGCCAGCCGCTCATCGACGCTCAAGTCACCGCGCAGATTCTCGACCGCCACACGAATTGCGGTGAGGGGGGTCCTCAGGTCATGACTCAACGACGCCAACAGCGTCGCAGCCAGGTCGGCTTTCTGTCGGACAAGTTTGGCTGCGTCGCGTTCCTCGAGGAACTGCGCGCGCTCGATCGCAATCGCGACGACGCCGGCCAGCGCGTCGAGTGCCCCAATGTCGAGTGCCGGCGATGCGGCGGCGAGGAGTCCTATCGCCCTGGTACCGTGTCGCAGTGGAACGATTGCGACCTCGTTCTGTGGTCCTGTGCGGACATGACCACCATACGCACGCTGATAGGCGTCGAACTCCAGCGTGCCGCGCGCTCGCGCCAACGCGGTATTCAGGACGCTGTCATCGATCGCCACTTCGTCGGCTCCGCCTTGATGCACCTGCCAGCCGTGATCGGCTGGCAGACAAATCGCGACCCGCGACAGTTCAAAGCGCCGGGAGATGTGCCGCGCGAGCACGTCAATCGCACCCGCTGTCTCCGTGGTCAACAGAACATCCCGCGTCAGGTCGAACAAGCGCGTCACCTCGTTGCGGCGCGCGATCGCCTCACGCGCGCGATCCTGCGCGGCGGCGGAAAGGTTGCTGCCAATCACCGCAACGATCAGAAACGCGAAGAGCGCAATCCAATTCTGCGGATCCGCAATCGTAAAAGCGCCGATCGGCGGCAGGAAGAAGAAGTTCAACGTCAGCGTCGCCATGACGGACACGACGATCGCGATCCGAAGGCGCGCACGCGTGGCAGTAGCGAGGACGACCAGGAGCAGTGTCAGCGACACCGTCGTCGGACTGACGTCCTGCAGCGAGCGAAGCGAGGCGGTGACCGCGGCAATCGCGCCGACGGCAGAAAGCAGCACCACAACGTCGCGCGTTGGGAGACGGCGAAGCACGTTAGTCATCATTCTGACATCGGGAGGCTCGGGCAGGCCCTGCTTCGAGCGCTCACCCGGCCGGTTCGCAAGAAAGTCGTTAAAACTTCATAAGTACGGCCGGCATCGCCGCGCGGCCGTTCGCTCCAGCCCGATAATCGAGGTATTGCCGAAGTCGCTTCGTAGAACGGAGCGACACGGGGGACCCACTCGAGCATGCCGCTCGTCCGGGGCGAATCTCGCCGAAGCCCGAAGGGCGAAGGCGGATAGAGGATTCCAACCTCGAGCCCGTCAGCTAACCCCGTAGGCCGATTGGAACACCATGCCTGCAGAAGGCCTGCTCGGGCAAGCCAAGCGGCTCCTCGTCGGTGAGCCGATCCCGTCGCATCTCGCGCACCACGAACGGTTCTCGCGGTTCACCGGCCTTGCCGTGCTGTCCTCCGACGCGCTGTCGTCGGTCGCCTACGCGACGGAAGAGATCCTTCGCGTCCTGGTTCTGGTGAGCATCGGCGTCCTCAGTTTCGCAACGCCAATCGCCTTCGTGATTGCCGCCATCCTGGCGATCGTCGTGTTTTCGTATCGACAAACGATCCACGCATATCCGAGCGGCGGAGGAGCGTACATCGTCGCGAAAGACAATCTCGGCGAGATGCCGGCGCTCGTTGCGGCGGCTTCCCTTCTGATTGACTACGTGCTCACCGTTGCCGTCAGTATTGCGGCCGGTGTTGCCGCCATTACGTCGGCCGTTCCCGAGTGGCACGTGAATCGGATCGAGATGACGCTGGCGTTCGTGCTCGTGCTGATGCTCGGGAACCTGCGCGGGATACGTGAGTCAGGCCGGATCTTTGCCGTGCCGACCTATTTGTTTGTCTTCAGCCTGCTCGGTTTGATTGCCTTCGGCGCATGGCGCGCGGCAACCGGATCGATTCACCCAATCGCGACCGACGTCCCGATTCAACCCGCGGGCGACACCCTGACGCTGTTCCTGCTGTTGACCGCGTTCTCGAACGGCTGCACCGCGATGACCGGCGTGGAAGCGGTCTCGAATGGTGTCCCGGCGTTCAGACCACCAGAGTCGAAGAATGCGGCGTCGACAATGATCATGATGGCGGTGCTCTCGATCACGATGTTCGTGGGGATCACGCTGCTGGCGCACGCATATCACGTGGTTCCGAGCGAACAGGAAACCGTCGTCTCGCAGATCGCCAGGGGCGTGTTCGGCGGCCGCGGCTGGCCGTACTACGCCGTTCAGGGTGCGACGATGCTGATCCTCGTGCTGGCGGCGAATACGGCGTACGCGGACTTTCCGCGGCTGGCGTCAATTCTGGCGCGCGACCGCTATGTCCCCCGTCAACTCATGAACCAGGGCGATCGCCTCGCGTTTTCGAACGGCATCATCGGACTGAGCGTCTTTGCATCAATCCTTCTCGTCGTGTATGGAGGCGACACTCATTCGCTGATTCCGCTTTACATGATTGGTGTCTTCGTGTCGTTCACGCTGTCGCAGGCAGGAATGGTCGTCCATTGGCGCAAGCTGAAAGGCCCGGGATGGCGGACCAGCGCCTTCATCAACGGACTTGGCGCGATGGTGACCGGCATCGTGCTGATCGTCGTCGCGCTCACCAAGAGCCGCGAGGGAGCCTGGATCATCCTGCTCCTCATTCCGGTCCACGTGTTTTTGTTTAGAGCGACCCGGCGACACTACGACGAGGTGGCGCGTCAGCTGTCGCTCGACGGTTGGACAAATGGCACGAGGCACCGCAACACAGTTCTCGTCCCAATGAGTGGCGTGCACCGGGCCGTGGTGCAGGCGCTCGAGTACGCAAAGACTCTGTCGACGGATGTGAGAGCGGTTTACGTCAGCATTGATCCCGCGGCGACGAGTCAGCTGTGCGGACAGTGGAAGAAATGGGGGGACGGCGTGCCGCTGGTGGTACTCGAGTCGCCCTATCGATCGTTAATGGAGCCGCTGCTGGAATACATCGAACAAGTCGATGCCGAGCAGCCAGATGATTTCGTGACGATCGTCTTACCGGAGTTCGTCCCGGCGCGCTGGTGGCATCACGTCTTTCATAACCAGCGCGCGTTACTCATCAAAGGGGCGCTCTTATTCAGGCCGAATGTCGTCGTCACGAGTGTGCCGTTTCATCTTCGGAACTAATCAGGAAATTCAGGCTTTCGCGATCGTCTCCAGCCCATTCATATACGGACGTAAGGCCGGTGGGATGACGATCGAACCATCAGCCTGCTGATAGTTCTCCAGAATCGCGATCAGCGTCCGGCCGACCGCCAGCCCCGAGCCGTTCAGCGTGTGGACAAACTCCGCCTTGCCTGTCCCCTGAGGCCTGAACTTGATGCCTGCGCGTCGCGCCTGGAACGCTTCGGTGTTGCTGCAGGACGAAATCTCGCGATACTGCTTCTGGCTCGGCAGCCAGACCTCGATGTCGTAGGTCTTCGCCGCGGCGAACCCGGTATCGCCGGTGCAGAGCACGATCGTCCGGTACGGCAGCTCGAGACGCTTCAAGATCGACTCGGCGTTTTGCGTCAACGACTCGAGCTCGTCGTACGACTGTTCCGGCGTCGTGAACTTCACCAACTCCACTTTGTCGAACTGGTGCTGCCGGATCAGGCCACGGACGTCGGCGCCATACGATCCCGCTTCAGATCTGAAACACGGTGTGTATGCGGTGTAGCGAAACGGCAACTGGCGGCCGTCCAGGATCTCGCCGCGATGGAGATTGGTGACCGGCACTTCCGCCGTCGGAATGAGATAGAGATCCCAGTCGCCAGCGATCTTGAAGAGATCCGCCTCGAACTTCGGGAGCTGCGCTGTCCCGCGCAGCGTCTCAGCCGTCACCAGAAACGGCGGTTCGACCTCGACGTAGCCATGCTCACGTGTATGCACGTCGAGCATGAAGTTGATCAGCGCTCGCTCGAGACGCGCGCCCGCACCGATGAGCACGGCGAAGCGCGAGCCTGACATTTTCGTCGCGCGATCGAAGTCGAGAATCCCGAGGGCGGGGCCGAGATCCCAATGGGCACGTGGTTCGAAGTCGAACGTTCGCGGCTCGCCGCACCGCCGCACTTCCTTGTTGTCTTCAGCGCTCGCCCCCACCGGGACAGTGGCGTGCGGCAGATTCGGAATCGTCATCAGCAGCGCGGTGCGCTGCTGTTCGACCTGATCCAGCTGAATCTCGAGCTGACGAATCTGCTGCGCGCGCGCCTTGTTGGCGGCGAAGATGTCGGAGGCGTCCTTCCCTTGCCGCTTCGCGCGGGCGACCTCGTCGCCGGCGGCATTCTGTTCCCGTTTGAGCCCCTCGATTTCAGGAATCAGTCGCCGCCTTCGCGCTTCGAGGGTCGCCAGCTGCTCGAGTTCCGCGTCGGGGTTCACGCCGCGATTCCGCAGTCCCGTACGGACAACGTCCATGTGATCGCGCACAAAAGCCGGATCGAGCATCCGAAGATCCTACCGTAAAGGCGGCGATTCTGGCTCTGACCGCATTTGAGATACGATCTCGGCGCCACTCGGGAGATGAATATTTGACGAACGTGATTCGGAAAGCTGTGTTTCCTGCCGCCGGTCTCGGCACTCGTTTTCTTCCCGCGACCAAGGCCCAACCAAAAGAGATGCTGCCGCTCGTCGACAAGCCGATTATTCAGTACGGCGTCGAAGAAGCTGTCGAATCAGGCGTCTCGAACATCATTCTGGTTACCGGACGCGGCAAGAATGCCATCGAGGATCACTTCGACGTCTCGGTCGAGCTCGAAACGTTTCTCGAAAGCCGCGGCAAGAAAGAGCTTCTTGCTGAGATCCGCAAGATCTCGAATCTCATCAACTTCTCGTACGTGCGTCAGGGAGAACCGCTCGGGCTCGGGCACGCGGTGCTGGTCACGAAGGCCCTGGTCGGCGATGAACCGTTCGCGGTCATCCTCGGCGACGATGTGATTGACGCCACACCGCCGGCGTTGCGACAGATGATCAATGTCTTTCAAGAGGTCGACGGACCGGTCCTCGCGGTCGAACGGGTGCCGCGCGAAGACGTCAGCTCGTACGGAATCATCGATGCCGAGGAGATTCGCCCGGGGGTCTACCGCATCCGCGACATGGTCGAGAAGCCGCCGCGAAACGAAGCGCCGTCCGACCTCGCGATCATCGGCCGCTACATCCTCACGCCTGACATCTTTCCCGCGCTGGAAGCCACGGTCAGCGATCGTACCGGTGAAATCCAGCTCACGAACGGTCTGCGCCACCTGTTGAAGCAACGTCCCATCTACGGATGCCGAATCGACGGCGTCCGCCACGACGCCGGCAACAAACTCGGGTTCTTGAAAGCGATGGTCTATTTCGCGCTGCGCCGACCCGATCTGAACCAGGCGTTTCGGGAGTATCTGAAGGGGATCGATCTCAACGCCTGATGAGACTACGTATCGCTCTTCGTCGTGCTCGAGGAATCAGTTTTTGACGACGAAGTAGAGGTATCTGATTTCGTACCCGACTCGGTCTTCGTGTCCGGCTTCTTCTCACCCGTTGATCCGGTCGACCCGCCGTCGCTCCCCGACTTCTTGGCGTAGTCGGTGATGTACCAGCCCGATCCCTTGAACTGAATTGCCGGCGAGGACAGAAGCTTTCTCACCGGGCTCTTGCCGCACGCCGGACACGTGTCAATCGGCGGATCCGAATATTTCTGAATCCGTTCAAAACGTTGATGACAGGACTCGCACTCGTATTCGTACAACGGCATGAATTCAATCCTGATGCGCGGTCGTTGATCCGCTGCTGTCGTGGGAGCGCATCCAGCTATTCGAGCATGTCGCCATTTTGCGCACCGAGCATCAAGTCGCGATGCAACCACACAGGGACCGTGCCATTGCCGAGCAGCGTGTCGTGAAATCCGCGAAGCGAATACCTGGCACCCACGTGGGCCTTGTAGTCTTCGCGCAGTTTGAGCAGCATCAGTTTGCCGGCGCTATACAGGATGTAGGACGGATCGAACGTGCCGCGTTCGGCTTCGCGGCGCGCGCTCGCCTCCTCGAGAAACGCATCGTCGCGGAAGACTCGGACGCCCTGTTCGACCGACATGTCCTCGCAGTGCAGTCGGATTCCGACGATGAAGCGGCACAGACGGATCAGGGCTTCGGCCAGTTGGCCGAGCCGAACCGCGTGATCGTTCTTGCGGAAGCCCTCCTCGATCATCATCTGCTCGCAATAGTGCGCCCAGCCCTCGACGAAAGCGGTCGACGAGAAGAGGATCGATTTGCGAAGCTTCGAGTCCACCTGGCGAAGATGCTGATAATGCAGGAAGTGTCCGGGAAATACTTCGTGCATCGAGATCGACCAGAGCGCGCCGTAGTTGAAGTCGCGCAGGTGCTCGTGCTTGCGTTCGGGTGGCCATGAGGGCTCGACGTCGGTGATGTAGTAGAACGCGCGAAGCGGACGCGCCTCGAATGGCCCCGGCGTCCACATGCTGGCAAACGTCCACCGGTAGAACCGCGGCGTCGGCGCAACTTCCACCGGCGCGCCATTCGGAATGGTGACAATCCGCTGACGGTTGATGAAGTCGACCAGGTCGGCGAGCTGCTGCTGCGCCACCGGGATGAGTTGTCCCGCCGGCGGGTGATCATCCTTCGTGCGCGCCCAGGCCGCGAGCGGATCGCCGCCGTTCACGCGCGACGCGACGCGGCGGAACTCGTCCTGCGTCTGCTGCAATTCGCGCATCGCAATCGACAGCAGCCGATCGGCATCAAGGGTCAGGCCCTCGTCGAGCCGAAGTTTCTGCTCGAACCGATCGCGGCCAAGTCGAAATGATCCTTTACTGCGCGGCGCGAGGTCGCGTTCGAGATAGTCGATGTACGCGCCGATGGCGGTTGCCGCTTCGGTCGACGCGTCAGCCAGGTCTCCGAGCAGGTGGAGGTCGCTGAGGCCCCCGAATGCGCGCGGAAGATCCTCGTCGATGAAGCGGAGCGTGCCGCGCATGCTCTCGAGGCCGACCTTCACAAAGATGCCGGGCGGATCCTTGATGTTGTCACGGACGGCCTGGATGAACCGCGGCACCTGACGCAGTTTCGACAGCACGCGACGCGCTCGTTCCGCGAGCGGGGCATAGTCGAACAGCGCCTGCCCGGCCAGACTGGTGGCCAGGACGTCGGCGTAGTGCTGAGGATTGCGTTCCCAGGGACGCACTTCTTCGAGCTCGAAGAGTCGCGCCCGGATGCTTGCCTCGAGAGCCGGTCGCTCGAGCCGTTCGGTGTCGGTCAGACGTGTCGGATCGATGGCACCGAGCCGCCGCGCAAACCCACCGAGGTCACGGATCTGCGACTCGATGGCCTGGCGACTCCAATCCTCAAGCAGATCGTCGTGCAGGTGTACGCCATCAAACGTGGCGTTTGTTGGATGGACTTCGTAGAGATACGACAGATACTCGTCGACGAAATGCGGCAGGGGTTCGGCTGAATACATTTGGTACAATCGGCCCGCGGACGACATGCCGGGCACTCTCTATGTGGTGGCAACACCCATAGGCAACCTCGAAGATGTTACGCTACGGGCCCTCCGCGTCCTGCGCGAAGTGGCCCTGATCGCGGCGGAGGATACCCGCCGGACCGCGCGTCTCCTTCAACACTACTCCATCTCGACGCGCACGACGAGCCTGCACGAGCACAACGAACGATCAAAAACGCCGTCGCTCATTGACCGATTGCTCGCCGGCGACTCCGTCGCCCTGGTTTCGGACGCCGGCACGCCGCTCATCTCCGACCCTGGAAGCCATCTCGTGACCCAAGCCCATCAGGCGGGCATCAGGGTAGAGCCAATTCCCGGACCAAATGCAGCGGTTGCCGCGCTCTCTGCGTCCGGACTGGCGCATGGAGAATTCGTTTTTGCCGGTTTCCCACCACATAGGTCAACAGACAGAAAACGCTGGCTTCAACGCCTCGCTCCAGAAGCCCGAGCGATGATCTTTTACGAGGCGCCGCACCGAATACGACCAACCCTAGAGGATATGTTACAAGCATTCGGAGATCGGGTTGTCGCCCTAGGGAGAGAGCTCACGAAGGCGCACGAAAATTTGGTCATACGACAAATATCTGGGCATCTCGCAGCGGAACTGGAAGAGCGAGGCGAGTTCACGATTATCGTCGCCGCTGCGCCGCCACGCGAGTCAGAGCGCGTTCCACCACCTTCTCCTCAAGAACTGGCTCGTGAAATTGGTCAATTGATAGAAAATGAGGCTATTGGGCGCCGTGAGGCTATCCGAACGCTGGCAAGACGCCACGGCTTGTCGAACAGGGAGATCTTCAATCTGCTCGAAGATGCCAAGAAATAGGTCTTTTGAACTAATCAACACACACACTGTCCTACCGGGCTCGACGGCTTGACCCCTCCGAAGATGTTTTGTTACTGTCACCGGCGGCCAAAGTGCAGGAGTCGCATGGCGAAGCAGCGCCGGGCCGTGAAGACACCCGCCAAGTCCGTTCGGCGCGTCAAACGGTCCCAGAATACAAAAAAAAGCGTCAGAAAAGCCGTTGCGGCGAACTCACGCCCGGCGGCCACCGCCCAGAAGCCGCAGGCGTCGCCGCCTCCGGCGTCACCACCGCCAGAACCTCTTCCTCCGCGGAAGCCAGGCTTCTATGAGGCGGTCGCCATCTATGAGCGTGGTGTCCAGGCGCTCCAAAAGCATGACTTTGGCGGCGCGGCGAGCTTTTTCCGGACCGTCCTCGAACGATATCCGGAAGAACGCGAGCTCCTGGAGCGTGCGCGGCTATACCTGCGCGTCTGTGAGCGAGAGACGTCACGGCAGCCGCCGCCCGGACCGAAGACGCCCGAGGAGCGCGTGTACGCCGCGACCGTCGCGCTGAATTCCGGCGACCACAGCGGCGCACTCGATCATCTTCATCAAGCTTTAGGGGAAGACCCAGAAAGCGACCACGCGCACTACATTATGGCCGTCGCACTGGGGATGAGAAACCGCCGCGACGAGGCCATAGAACATCTACAGCAGGCAATTGCCCTTAACCCAGAGAATCGCGGCCTCGCTAAGCAGGACCCCGATCTCGATAGCCTTCGCGATCACCACCGGTTTAGAGATGCCTTAGAGACTCCACCAGCGCCGAACCGGCGTCGAGCCGTCCGTCGGAGGTAAGTGTCGCCAGCCTCCCGAACGGGTACACTAGGCGCCTGAATGGGTGACTTCCATGTCGTCGTACTCGCCGCGGGCAAAGGCACGCGGATGCGCTCGGGTGCGCCCAAAGTCCTGCATCGCGCGGCGGGATTACCGCTCATTGGTCACGTTCTTCGGACTGCCCAGGCGCTCCACCCCCAGTCAGTCACCGTAGTCGTTGGACATCAGGCGGAACAAGTCAAGGAATCGATCGGGAAACGGCTGGGCCTTGGCTTTGCAGCACAGGAGCCGCAGCTCGGCACGGGACACGCGTTGTTGCAGACCGAGCCGTTGCTGCAGGGGGCGCGAGGAACCCTGGTGATGCTCTCAGGCGACGTGCCGTTGCTGCGCGCCGGAACGCTCGCGCGACTGATCAGGACACACCAGGAGCGCTCGGCCGCCGCGACAGTCCTCACAGCGGTTGTCGAGAATCCCGACGGCTACGGCCGTATCGTCCGCGAGGACGGTCGGATCGTGGCGATCGTCGAGCACAAGGATGCGTCACCCGGGGAACGCGCGATCGTGGAGATCAACAGCGGTGTCTATGCCTTCGATCTGGCGCCGCTATTCGGGGCCCTGCGATCGATAGGTTCGGCAAACGCCCAGGGCGAGTACTACTTGCCGGACCTGGTTCGGATCTATCGCGGGCAGGGTTTGCCGGTTGAGACGGTCACGCTGGAGGATCGCGACGAGATTCGAGGCGTGAACAGCCGGAAGGAGCTGGCAGAAGTGGCGACGATTCTCAGAGCACGCAAGAACGACGAGCTGATGGCGGCCGGCGTGACACTGGTCGATCCATCAACGGCGTACATCGATCCGGATGTCACGATCGGCGCAGACACGATTGTCCATCCCGGCGTGTTTCTCGAAGGTTCAACAAGGATTGGCGCGGGGTGCGAGATCCACTCGGGCGCCCGCATCGTCAATTCGACGGTCGAGGACGGAGCCATCATCCATAACTTCTGCGTGATCGTCGACTCGCATGTCGCAAGCGGCGCGCAGCTGGGTCCCTTTGCGCACCTCCGGCCGCAGTCGCACGTTAGCGAGGGGGCCAAGGTCGGAAACTTCGTCGAGCTCAAGAAAACCGTGTTGGGCCGCGGCTCGAAAGCGAGTCATCTCGCATATCTTGGCGACGCGACGATCGGAGAGAGGGTCAATATCGGCGCCGGCACGATTACGTGTAACTACGACGGCAAAGCGAAACATCAGACCGTGATTGAAGATGGCGCCTTCATCGGCAGTGACTCGCAGTTGATCGCGCCGGTTCGCATCGGACGCGATGCCTACGTGGGGGCCGGATCTTCGATTACCGAAGACGTTCCGGCGGAATCGCTCGCCATTGCACGTGGCAAGCAGGTCAACAAAGAGGGCTGGGTAAAAGCGCGCGGCAAACGGCACCCATGATCGCGGCGCGGTCTGATGACCGGGCCCTAACACCTGACGGCAACGACGACGAAGGATACCCAACATGTGCGGCATCATCGGCTATATCGGTTCGAAACGCGTCGTCCCGATTCTGATCGACGGACTTCGACGGCTCGAGTACCGCGGGTACGATTCGGCGGGCGTGGCGGTGGTTCGAGACGGCGCGATCGACCTTCGGCGCAGCGCCGGCAAACTCGCTCGCCTCGAAGAGGTGATCGCCACGACACCGATTGAGGGGGAGTACGGGATCGGGCACACGCGCTGGGCGACGCACGGGCGGCCGACTGAAGAGAATGCCCATCCGCATCGTGACTGCACCGGCCGCATCGTTGTCGTCCACAACGGCATCATCGAGAACTACCTCGACCTCAAGCAGCAACTCCAGCGCGAGGGGCACACGTTCGTCACCGAAACCGACACCGAAATCGTCGCGCATCTCGTCGAGCGCGAAATGAAGGATGACGGCCTCGAGAACGCGGTGCGTCGAGCGCTTCTCTACATGCGCGGGCTGTTTGCGCTCGTCCTGATCTCGGCCGACGATCCAAACAAGATCGTGACCGTCCGCAATGGTCCTCCGATTGTTGTTGGCCTCGGCGACGGAGAGTTCTTCGTCGCATCGGACATCCCGGCAATCCTCAGTCACACGCGCGA
This sequence comes from Vicinamibacterales bacterium, assembly GCA_035491715.1. GTDB lineage: Bacteria > Acidobacteriota > Vicinamibacteria > Vicinamibacterales > 2-12-FULL-66-21 > JALZOC01. Next base: position 52,248 of record DATJKH010000092.1, read on the forward strand.
TGTCGTGTTTCTCGGCGACGAGGAAATGGCCGTGATCACGCCGGCTGGCGTCGAATTCACAGATTACTCAGGGCGTGGGGTCTCGAAGAAGAGCACGAAAGTGTCGTGGGATCCGGTCATGGCTGAGAAGGCCGGATACAAACATTTCATGCTGAAGGAGATTTTCGAGCAGCCCTGGGCGGTGAAAGAAACCGTCCTCGGCCGGGCGTCGCTCGAGAGTGGCAAAGTCTTTCTTCACGAGGTTGAAATCCCCGACCAGGTGCTGCGCCAGGTCGAGCGCATCGTTATCCTCGCGTGCGGCACCTCCTGGCACTCGGCGCTCGTCGGGAAGTTCTTATTCGAGACGCTGGCGCGCGTGCCAGTTGACGTGGACTACGGGTCCGAATACCGCTACCGGGATCCGATTGTGTCGGAAAACACGCTCGCGATCGTCATCACACAGTCGGGAGAAACAGCCGACACACTCGCCGCCCTTCGCGAGGCCAAGAAGAAGAGCGCAAAAAGCATTGCGATCTGCAACGTCGTCGGGAGCATGGCGACGCGGGAAACGGATGGCACCGTCTACACTCACGCCGGACCAGAGATCGGCGTCGCCTCGACCAAGGCATTCACGACACAAATCGTCGCGCTGCACTTGCTGGCGATGTACCTGGGACAGATTCGCGGCACGCTGTCGGCGGCGGCGGCGCGGCCGCACATCGAAGGCCTGGCACAACTTCCGCTGCTGCTCGAGAAGACGCTCGCCTGCGAAGCAATCACCGAGGAGATCGCGAAGAAGTTCTACCAGCGGAGCGATTTCCTGTATCTCGGCCGCGGCATCAACTATCCGATCGCGCTTGAAGGGGCGCTGAAGCTGAAAGAGATCTCATATATCCACGCTGAAGGATACCCGGCCGGCGAGATGAAGCACGGGCCGATCGCATTGATCGACGAAAAGATGCCGGTCGTCACGATCGCGCCGCACGATCACGTGTTCGAAAAGATGATTGGGAACATCCAGGAAGCCAAGGCTCGCGGCGGATCCGTGATCGCAATGACGACCCAGGGACACGAAAGCATTCGAAGCCTGCTCGATCCGCAAAACGATTTTCTGATTGAAGTGCCGGAGACGCATCCGCTGTTGACGCCGGTGCTGATGGTCGTGCCGCTGCAGCTGCTTGCGTATCACATCGCCATTCGTCGAGGATGCGACGTCGATCAGCCCAGGAACCTGGCCAAGAGCGTCACGGTTGAATAGCGTCGATAATCGCGCTCGTCATCTCCTTGGTGCCGATCCTGGGTTCGTGGCCTTGCGCGAGATCAGCCGTTCGGTGACCCGCAGTCAAAGCCGCACCAATAGCATGCTCAATGGTGCTCGCCTCCGTCTCGAGACCCAATGCGTGGCGGAGCAGCATCGCGGCTGATCCAATCGCGCCGATCGGGTTGGCGATGTTTTTTCCGGCAATGTCAGGCGCCGACCCGTGAACGGGTTCAAAAAGTCCGGTGCCATCTCCCAGGCTTGCCGACGGCAGCAGTCCCAACGATCCAACGACCGCACCGGCTTCATCGGAAAGAATGTCGCCGAACATGTTCTCGGTGACGATGACGTCAAAACTCGCGGGCGCGAGTGCAATCCGCATCGCACAGGAATCGACCAGCATGTGGTCGAGCGCAACGTCGGGATAGCTCGAAGCGACCTCAGTCACCACCTGCCGCCACAACCGCGACGTCTCGAGCACGTTCATCTTGTCCACTGACGTCACTCGTTTGCGGCGCCCTCGCGCGGCCTCGAACGCGCGACGCGCGATGCGTTCGATCTCGTCGCGCGAGTACCGCATGGTGTTGTGAGCGGAGCTGCCATCGGGCGCAATGCCTCGCGGCTCTCCGTAATACAGCCCTCCGGTCAGTTCGCGGACGACGAGCATGTCGGTGCCATTCACGACTTCCGGCTTCAGCGGGCCAGCCGCCTCGAGCCCACGCCACATTTTCGCCGGACGAAGGTTCGCGTAAAGCTTCAGCTCGCGACGGATCTGGAGCAGCGCCGTCTCAGGCCGCCGGCTCGAATCTCCTTTGTCGAACGCCGGGTCTCCGACGGCCCCGAGCAGGATCGCGTTGGCCTGACGCGCCGCCGCGAGGGTGTCGCCGGGGAGTGGCGGAAGGTTCTGCCGAAGCGCCGCGGCGCCAATCAACGCGCTGTGCAGGTCGAATTGATGTCCAAATCGGGATGCGACCGCTTCCAGTACCCACGTGGCGCCTGCGACGACTTCGGGGCCGACGCCGTCGCCGGGCAGTAAAAGTATGGAAGCTTTCATTGAGGACGGTTCTATCGGGCGGTAGGGCGGGGTCTTGAGACCCCGCCTCAAAGGCGCGGTCTAAGACCGCGCCCTACATGACCAGCAACCTGACCACTACACGCCGTGGCCGTAACCGACTTCCGCGGGCGTTCCGTTGAAATCGGTCACGCTGGCTGGCGTACCGGCGGCCTGACGCTTCCCGCGAATCCGGCCGATGACGTCTGCCAGATCGCGATCGCTGACGACCTTCTCGCGATCGGCGATCGACATGATCGCCCAGTAGACGGTTTCGACTTCGTGCCGCTCGAGCGCGAGGCCGATTTGTTCGCAGCGGCGCTGGACGGCGTGACGCCCGGAGTGCTTGCCAATGACAAGCGTGGCCTGCGGCACACCAACTTCCTCGGGCCGCATAATCTCGTAGGTGCGGCGATCTTTGAGCATCCCGTCCTGATGAATTCCGGCTTCGTGAGCAAATGCGTTGCGCCCGACGATCGCCTTGTTGGCCTGCACGGCTTCGCCGGTCAGCGAGGTCAGCAACTGACTGGAGGGATAGATTTCTCGCGGTTCGATCGCCGTCGTGTACGGCAACAGATCGGCACGCACACGAGTGGCCATGACGATCTCCTCGAGAGACGCATTGCCGGCGCGCTCGCCGATCCCATTGATCGTGCACTCAACCTGACGGGCACCGGCGCGAACCGCGGCAAGTGTATTGGCAACCGCGAGGCCGAGATCGTCGTGGCAGTGGGCGCTGAAGGTGGCGTGCCCGGCGTTGGGAACTCGGCTCAACACGGTGCGGAAGAACTCGCCGATCTCGTCTGGCGTCGAATAGCCAACGGTATCCGGCAAGTTGACCGTCGTGCAGCCGGCGGAAATGACCTCCTGGATGACCCGGCACAGGAAATCCATGTCGCTTCGGGTCGCGTCTTCCGCTGAAAACTGGACATCCTCGGTAAAGCGCCGCGCGCGATGAATCGCCGCTACCGCCGCATCAAGACAGGCCTCGCGCGTCATGCGCAGTTTGCGTTCGAGGTGTAGATCCGAGGTGGCGATAAAGGTGTGAATACGGCGGCGGGGTGCGGCGGCGAGCGCTTCTCCTGCGCGATCGATGTCGGCGGGATGACAGCGCGCCAGCGCGGCGATGACCGGCCCCCGAACCTGCTCGGAAATGACGCGAACGGACTCGGCGTCGGCCTCCGATGCGATCGGAAAACCGGCCTCGATGAGATCGACGCCAAGCGTCGCCAGCTGCCGCGCCAGCTTGAGCTTCTCATCAATCCGCATCGAGAAGCCGGGCGCCTGTTCGCCGTCGCGCAGGGTCGTATCGAAGATCGTGAGCCGTTCGGTAGACATATGTCCTCCCATCACAGTAGAACCCGTGGGCGGCTCTTTAGTCAAATTTATCGTTTTTGACTTTTTATCAATATTACTTATGATGCCGAAATGCAGCTGCAGGACCTCAATGCGTTCGTCGCGGTCGCACAGGATCGGAGCTTTTCCAAGGCGGCGAAGAAGCTGCATCGCACCCAGCCGGCCATCAGCCAGGCGATCCGCCGGTTAGAGGACGAACTCGGCGACAAGCTCTTCGATCGCACGTCGCGCAACGGCGCACTGACCGAGGCCGGTCTGCTGCTCCAGGACCATGCGACGCGACTGCTACGCTTCGCGGCAGAAGCCGAAGCAGCGGTCCGAGAGCTTCAACAGGTCCGCCGCGGACGAGTGGTGATCGGTGCCAATGAAGCGGCCGTGCATTCGTTGCTGCACATCATCGAGCAGTTCACCCGCGAGAACCCGCATGCGCGTGTCGAGGTCCGACGAGTGGCGTCACGGCAAATCGCGACGGAACTGCTCGAGCGCAGCCTCGATTTTGGCGTCCTGACCTTTCAACCGCCGGACAAGGGGCTCCAATCGATCTCGCTTGGCGGCGACGAGCTGGTCATGCTGGCCAACCCGACGCATCGGCTCGCGGCAAAGAAGCGCGTGTCGATTGAAGAGGTCGGCCGAGAAACCGTCATTGCTCACAACGATCCATCGCCGGCGCGTGAACGGGTGCTCCGGGTTTACGAGCGACGGCATGCGTCGCTGAATATTCAGATTGCGCTGCCGAGCCTGGATGGCATCAAACGGGCGGTCGAGATGGGATTGGGTGTGGCGGTGCTACCGCGGCGGTGTGCGCTCGCCGAGATCGCGCGCGGTCATCTGGTGGCGGTGAAAGTGCCGGAGCTCAGTTCGCCGCGATCGGTGCGATTCGTGTTCCGACGCTCCGGAGAGTTGTCGCGCGCGGCGTCGGCATTTCTGGAACTGGCCCGGACGATGAGGGAGGTGACGGAGGGAACCGAGTTCACACCGAAGGAACGGAGTTAACGGAGAGTTTCTTCGTTGTCAGCTCGATGCTCTCCGCTAACTCCAGGTGCCGCTCACGTAAGGCAAGCGCCTGGCAACCGCTTCGACCTCTTCGAATCGATCGAGCAGGAGCCCGGTTGCGTCCCACGTCCCCTCGAGAAACGACTCGCGCGCTGCCGATGGAAGCGCGATTTTGAAGTGCTTCTCTCCCGCCGACGCGCGCATGCCTTCAAGATCGACGACCAGTTGAACCGCCGGATCTTCCTCGACGAGCTGCATTAGCGCCGCAAGAGACGCGTGGTCCGCCGTCACGCACGGCATCCCGAGCGCGACGGAGTTGCCAAAGAAGATCTCCGAGTACGACTCGCCGACGACGGCGCGGATCCCGTATCGCCTGATCGCCTGCGGCGCGTGTTCACGCGAGGAGCCGCACCCGAAGTTGGCGTTGACCAGTAAGACTGTCGCACCCGCGTACTTTTTTTCGGCAACAGGATGTGTCGACCCTGCGGCCGCGAGCTGCTGCCGATCGTCCTCGAACAAATGGTTTTCGAGTCCTTCGAAGGTGATCGAGCGGAGGAACCGCGCCGGGATAATCCGATCGGTGTCGATGTTGTCGCCGGGAAGAGGCAAGCCTCGGCCCTCGATACGCTGAATCTTCTCAATCGCCATTGACGAACTCGCGAATGTCGACCACTTCACCGGCCACGGCGGCGGCGGCAACCATTGCAGGGCTCATGAGCAACGTCCGCCCGGTGGGACTGCCCTGTCGTCCCTTGAAATTCCGGTTCGACGACGAGGCGCAGATCTCCCGCCCCTCGAGCTTGTCGGGATTCATCGCCAGACACATCGAACAACCGGCGCCGCGCCAGTCGAATCCTGCGTCGATGAAAATGCGATCGAGCCCTTCACGTTCGGCGGCAAGGCGGACCGGCTGAGAGCCGGGTACGACCAGCGCGCGGACGTGAGGCGCCACGTGCCGGCCTCGAATCACCTTTGCGGCCTCGCGCAAATCCGACAAGCGTCCGTTTGTGCACGAGCCAACGAAGGCGACGTCGATCCGCGTTCCGCGAATACGGGATCCCGCAGTCAACCCCATGAAGGAGAGCGCCTCGTCGATGCCGGCTCGATCCGGCTGCGCGGCACTCGACGGGCTGGGCAGCGGCTCGTCAACGTAGACCGATTGCCCTGGGTTGATGCCCCACGTCACCGTTGGCCGAATTGATGTCGCATCGATGTCGACCTGATCGTCGTACGACGCATTGGCGTCCGACGCCATGCTGCGCCACCAGTGGCAGGCTTGTTCAAAGTCGTCCCCCTGCGGTGCGAAGCGGCGGCCGCGCAGGTAATCGAACGTGACCTGATCCGGATTGACGTAGCCGACCCGCGCCCCGCCTTCGATCGACATGTTGCAGATCGTCATCCGCTCGTCCATCGAGAGGCGCTCGACCGTGTCGCCCGCGTATTCGTACGCGTATCCCACGCCGCCTTTCACTCCGAGGCGGCGAATGATTTCGAGGATCACATCTTTGGCATAGACGCCGCGTGCGAGTCGCCCACGGACCATGATCCGGCGCACGCGCATCGGCTCCATCGCCAGGCATTGCGAGGCCAGTACGTCGCGCACCTGTGACGTGCCAATGCCGAACGCAACCGCCCCAAGCGCACCATGGGTCGACGTATGACTATCACCACACGCGATCGTCATACCCGGCTGCGTCAACCCCATCTCCGGACCAATCACATGAACGATCCCCTGCGATCCCGTGCTCATGTCGAACAGCCGGATACCCTCGTCACGGCAGTTCCGCTCGAGCGCGGAGAACATGTCCTCGGCCATCACGTCGAGGAACGGTCGCCGCTGATCGCGTGTCGGGACGATGTGATCGACTGTCGCGATCGTGCGTTCCGGCAGCCGCACGTGCCAGCCGCGCGCGCGCAACATGTCGAACGCCTGCGGCGTCGTGACTTCATGGATCAGGTGCAGGCCGATGAACAGCTGCGTCTGGCCGTTGGGGAGCTTGCGCACGGTGTGCGCATCCCAAACTTTTTCTAGCAGGGTCGATCCCATGGGTAGAGGATGGTACTACGTTCCAATCCTTCGCCGCTCGCTCTTGGCTTCTGGCTCTTGGCAGCAGCTATAATTAAGCCTCCCGCCATGACATTCCTCGAGAAACTGAACAAAGAACAACGCGAAGCCGTGCTCCACCGCGACGGTCCGTTGCTGATTCTCGCGGGCGCGGGGTCGGGCAAGACGCGCGTCATTACCTTCCGCATCGCGTATCTCATCGGTGATGGACATGCCAGTCCCGACGAGGTGCTGGCGGTCACCTTTACCAACAAAGCTTCAGAAGAAATGCGTGAGCGCGTCGAGTCATTGATTGGTTCGACAGCGAGCGGGGTGTGGCTGTCGACGTTCCACTCGTTGTGCGCGCGGTTGTTGCGGCGGGAAGCACCGAAGATCGGCCTGTCGCGTGATTTCGTCATCTACGATTCATCCGACCAGGTGGCAGTCGTCAAGCAGACCCAGCGCGAGCTGGGGATCGACGACAAGCTTGTACCGCCACGCATGGCGCTCGGGCGGATTAGCCAGGCGAAGAACCGGATGGAAGGGCCGGAGACGCTTCGCGGTGGCTGGAATATCCGGGAAGAACAGATTGCCAGGATTTACGAGCGCTATCTGCAGGCGCTGAAGGATGCCAACGCCCTCGATTTCGATGACCTCTTACTGAAGACGGTCGAGCTTTTTGAGACATCCCAACAGGTTCGCGAGTTCTACGCGCGCAAGTTCAAGTACGTGATGGTCGATGAATATCAGGACACCAACCGTCCGCAGTACATGCTTATCCGTCGGCTTGCCGAAGTCCACCGCAATATCGCCGTCGTCGGCGATCCGGATCAGTCCATCTACAAATGGCGCGGTGCCGACCTCCGTAACATTCTCGACTTCGAGCACGATTTCCCCGATGCCAGCGTCGTCCGACTCGAGCAGAACTATCGATCGACCCAAACGATCCTGGACGCCGCGACCGCCGTCATCCGGCAGAACCGCAATCGCAAGGACAAGCGTTTGTGGACCGATCGAACCGGTGGTTCGAAGATTGTCTATTTCCGGGGCAACGACGAACTGGAAGAAGCCGACTTCATCACCCGCTCGATCAAGCAATATCGGTCTCAAGATGTCGACGCGATGATGGCAGTGCTTTACCGTACCAACGCGCAGTCGCGTGCGGTTGAAGACTCGCTGATGCGCGAGAACATCCCCTACAAGATCATCGGCGGTGTCCGGTTTTACGAGCGCAAGGAAATCAAAGACTCGCTCGCCTATCTCAAGCTTCTGATCAACCCGCACGACGATGTCAGTTTGCGGCGGGTGATTAACGTGCCCACGCGCGGCATCGGCAAAGGCGTCATGGACTCGCTGCAGGCGATCGATCCGAATGCGGTGCTCGAGGACGCGCCGCCGCTGCTCGCGGCAGGGCTTCAAGAGGTCAGCTCGGCGCGGTCGCTGTGGGCGAAGCTCGTGTATGCCGTCGACGACGGCAAGCTTGGCTCGCGCGCCGTCGCATCTCTGCGCGTCTTTCGCGATCTCATCGCCGGCCTCGCGGAGGTCGCCCGTCGCGATACCGTTTCGATCACGATCGGAAAGATGCTCGACCAGACCGGGTATCTCAAGGATCTTCGCGACGAAAATACGGAAGAGGCGAACGAGCGGATCGACAACCTGATGGAACTCGTCTCCGCCGCGCGCGAGTACGAATTGCGAGAGGCTGAGGCGTCGCTCGGAGGTTTCGTCGATCGGTTGTCGCTCTTGTCGGAAGCCGATGAAGAATCAGGCACGCGCGAAGCGAAGGTCTGGCTGATGACGATGCACGCGGCCAAGGGCCTGGAGTTTCCGCTGGTTGTGATCGCCGGCCTCGAAGAAGGCCTGTTTCCGCATTCGCGATCGAGCGAGGATGAAGAGGAGATCGAAGAAGAGCGACGCCTCTGCTATGTCGGCATGACCCGTGCGCAGTCGCAGCTGGTGCTCACGAGCGCAGCGCGCCGTCGGGTTTTCGGCGAATACCAGTCTACCGAGCCGTCGCGGTTTCTCGACGAAATCCCCACGGAACTCGTCGAGCGAATCACGCCAACCTTTTCATCGGCGTATCAGAGCACGTTCACTCACGACCATTACGCCTTCCGCACCAATCCGTACGGACGCAAAGGTAAAGGCGCGCGCTTCAGGGAAAACGAAGAGAGTTATCGATACGAGGACGAGGATCAGTCGATCCACGGACTGCGATCGGGAATGCGCGTCCGGCATGCGCAATTCGGCGTCGGCACCGTCGTTTCGGTGGAGGAGCACAATGACGACATGAAGATCACCGTGCGCTTCAACCTGGTCGGCGTCAAGAAACTTCTCGCGAAGTACGCCAAGCTCGAACCTGCCTAACGGCAATGTCCAATGTTGAATGTCGAATGTTCAATGGGATTCCTTTCATTGAGCATTGAACACATTGATCATTGAACATTGTCTTCACCGTTTCCTTCTTCTTTCTCCGCCAGCTTCGCGATTCCGACGACGGCGTCGCCTTCTTCCATCTCGATCAGCCGGACGCCTTGCGTCGCGCGGCCGATGGCCCTGACGTCGCCGGCCCGCATGCGGATGATCATCCCCTGTTGGCTGATGATCATCAGCTCGTCGTCGTCGCTGACGTAGGCGATGCCGACCACCTTTCCATTGCGATCTGAGGTCTGGATGTTGATGATGCCGACGCCGCCGCGCGACTGCAGGCGGTATTCGTCGAGTTCGGTGCGCTTGCCATAGCCGTTCTGCGCAACCGTCAGCAGCGTCCCTCCCTCGCGAACGACTTCCATCGCCACGACCTCGTCGTCGTCTCTCAACGAGATGCCTCGCACGCCATAAGCGGTGCGACCCATGGAACGAACATCAGACTCCTCGAAGCGGATGGCCATGCCATCGCGCGTGCCGAGGAACACTTGCTCTTTGCCGTCGGACATCTGCACGGCAATGACGGCGTCTCCTTCTTCAACGCCCATCGCGATAATGCCCCCGGCGCGCGGATTACGAAATGCCGAGAGGTCGGTCTTCTTGATGACCCCCTTCCGCGTGCCCATCACGACGTATTGCTGGTCTTCCTGTTCCGGGAATTCCTTGACGGCCAGGAGTGCGGCGATTCGTTCACCCTCTTCCATCGCGACGAGGTTCGCGATCGCCTTGCCCTTGCCGCCCGGGCCCACGTCGGGGATCTCGTGAACCCTGAGCCAGTAGGCGCGCCCGCGATCGGAAAAGATCATGATGTAGGAGTGGGTCGAGGCGATGAAGAGGTGACTGACGAAATCCTCTTCGCGGGTGCGCATGCCGATGCGCCCCTTGCCGCCGCGCCGCTGGGCGCGATATGTCGAAATTGCGGTGCGCTTGATGTATCCGGTATTCGTCACCGTAATCGCCATGTCTTCGTCGGCGATCAGATCCTCGATGCGCAGCTCGCCGCTTTCCTCGACAATGACGGTCCGGCGTTCGTCGCTGTATTTCTCGCGAACGTCCTTCAGTTCGTTGAGCACGACCTGCATCAGCAGTTCGTCGCTCGACAAAATGGCGCGCAGCCGCTCGATCGTCTTGAGCAGCTCCACCAGCTCGTCGAGAATCTTTTGCCGCTCCAAACCCGTCAGGCGCTGGAGCTGCATATCCAGGATCGCCTGCGCCTGGACCTGCGTCAGCTTGAAGTCGGTCATCAGGCCGGTGCGTGCCTCGAGCGGGCTCTTGGACGCTCGAATGAGGGCGATGACGCGATCGAGATGATCGAGGGCGATCTTCAGCCCTTCGAGGATGTGCGCGCGGGCCTCCGCCTTGCGCAGCTCGAACTCGGTTCGGCGGCGGACGACTTCGCGCCGGAACTCGACGAAGTGCTCGAGGATCTCGACGAGCGGCAGAACCTTGGGCCGGCCGCCGACAATCGCGAGCATGATGATCCCGAAGGTCGTCTGCAGCTGCGTGTGCTTGTAGAGATTATTGAGAACAACCTCCGGCACTTCGCCGCGCTTCAACTCGATGACGATGCGCATGCCTTCGCGATCGGATTCGTCGCGAAGATCCGAGATGCCCTCAATCGTCTTCTCGCGCACCAGATCGGCGATGTTCTCGAGCAGGCGCTTCTTGTTGACCTGGTAGGGAATCTCGGTGACGACGATTGAGAGCTTCTCCCCTTTCCTGGATTCCTCAGTCTTGGCTTTGGCGCGCATGGTGATGGCGCCGCGACCGCTGGTGTATGCCTGAAAGATCCCGTGACGGCCGACAATGAAGCCGCCGGTCGGCAGGTCCGGCCCAGGAATCGCCTTCAGGACTGCCTTCAGACGCGATTCCTTCGTCTGCCCGCGCTGCTCGATGACGGCAATCACCCCGTCGATCACTTCGCGCATGTTGTGCGGTGGAATGTTGGTGGCCATGCCAACGGCAATGCCCGAGGAACCGTTGACCAGCAGGTTGGGAAACGTCGTCGGGAGAACGGTGGGCTCTTCAGTTGTTTCGTCGTAATTCGGAACGAAGTCGACGGTCTCTTTGTCGAGATCCGCCATCATCGCTTCGGCCAGCGCGCGCGGCCGCGCCTCGGTGTAGCGCATCGCCGCGGGTGGATCGCCGTCGACCGAGCCGAAGTTCCCCTGGCCTTCGACCAGGGTGTAGCGCATGTTGAAGTCCTGCGCGAGACGCACCAGCGTGTCGTAGATCGACGCGTCGCCGTGCGGGTGATAGTTGCCCATCACCTCGCCGACAATCTTGGCGCACTTGCGATAGGCGCGATTGGACGCGAGTCCCATCGTGCGCATGCCGTATAGCACGCGGCGGTGCGCCGGCTTCAAGCCATCGCGCACGTCCGGCAGCGCTCGCCCAATGATTACGCTCATCGCGTAATCCATGTACGAGCGCTTCATCTCGTCTTCGATGTTGACGGGGAATTTCGTGAGGGCGTCAGTCATAAGAATTGGCGAGTTGGTGAATTGGCGAATTGGTGAATTGGGATCAGCGGCGCCAGTGGCGACAGTTCTGCCGCCAACTCACCAATTCACGAACTCACCAACTCACCAACTACAAAAAAATCAAATGTCCAGGTTTTTGACATCGAGCGCGTTGTCTTCGATGAACTTCCGACGCGGCTCGACCTGGTCGCCCATCAGGGTCGTGAACATCAGGTCGGCTTCCATGTGGTCTTCGGCGCGCACTTGCGCGAGCGAACGGCGTTCCGGATCCATGGTGGTTTCCCACAACGTCGACGGATTCATTTCACCGAGACCTTTGTAGCGGTTGACTGCGACCCCTTTCTTTCCCGCCGCAGTAAAGAACTCGACGAGTTCGTCGAGCGACTCGACGCGAACATCAGCGTCGCGAACCGCCTTGTGCGCCTGTTTCGGACCGGCGGATGAATCGAGCGGCTTGGGTTCGGCGGCAAGCCTGGTGGCTTCATCAAGCGGGGCGCCGCCAATCGCGGTTTCATTCGCTGTTGCGGCATTCTCGACGGCCTCATCGGCTCCCTCCTCAGGCGGAGCCGATCCCGTCGTCTTCACGATCATTTGTCCGCGAATGCCCTTGACGTCCTGATAGCTGGCGGCAAGCGTGCGGAACTCACCAGTGGTCACGAAATCCTGATCGACGCGGTGATGACGCGGGTAGCCGCCGCTTCGATCCTCGATCGCGAGCGCAAACGCCTGGTGCTCTTCATCCGGCTGGACGGTCACGGTTCGCGTCGAACTGGTCAACGCCGCAGCGAGCGCCTCGACGCGTGCGCGATCGGCGAAGAACGCTTTGTCCTTGGCGTCTCGTTCGAGCAGGCCGAGCACGACTTCCCGCGAAGGGCCCCGCCGCTCGACGATCTGAAGCAGCTTTCTAAACGCGATCAACCGCTCGAGGCGGTGCTCGAGTTCCTCGCCGGACATCTGTGTTCCGTCAGGCAGCACGACCACGCGTGACTCGACGGCTCGCTTCATCAGCCAGGTTTCGAGCGCCCGTTCGTCGCGGATGAACACTTCGGTCCGGCCGCGTTTCGCGCGGAACAGCGGCGGCTGCGCGATGTAGACGTAGCCCTGCTCGACGAGCTGGCGCATCTGACGGTAGAAAAACGTCAGCAGCAGCGTGCGGATGTGCGACCCGTCGACGTCGGCGTCGGTCATGATGATGACGCGGTGGTATCGCAGCTTCGAAATGTCGAAGTCCTCGGCGCCGATGCCGCAGCCGAGCGCCGCGATCATCGTCTTGATCTCGTCGCTGCCGAGCATCTTGTCGAAGCGTGCCTTCTCGACGTTCAGGATCTTTCCTTTGATCGGCAGAATCGCCTGGAACCGGCGATCGCGTCCCTGCTTCGCCGAGCCGCCGGCCGACTCGCCCTCGACGATGTAGATCTCGCTCTGGGCCGGATCGCGCTCCTGGCAATCGGCCAGTTTGCCGGGAAGCGAGCTGTTGTCGAGCGCGCCTTTGCGGCGGACAAGATCGCGGGCCTTGCGCGCTGCCTCGCGGGCCCGCGCCGCATCGACCGCCTTGGCCACGATCCGCTTGGCGACCGACGGGTTCTCCTCGAGGTAGGCGCCAAGCTTGTCGTTCAGGATGGCTTCGACAATCCCTTTGACCTCGGTGTTGCCGAGTTTTGTTTTTGTCTGGCCTTCGAACTGGGGCCGCGGAATCTTCACACTGACGACGGCGATCAATCCTTCGCGGATGTCGTCGCCGCCGATACTCGCGTCCTTCAGGTCCTTCGCGAAATTATTCTTCGACGCGTAGTAGTTGATCGTTCGGGTCAGCGCGGAGCGGAAGCCGGACAGGTGGGTGCCGCCCTCGTGTGTGTTGATGTTGTTGGCAAACGAATAGACCGTCTCGGCGTACCCGTCATTCCACTGCAGCGCGATCTCGACGTCGATGCCGTCTTTCTCGCCGTGCATGTGAATCGGCTTGTCGTTGACTGTCGCCTTGTTCTGATTCAGGTATTCGACAAACGAGATGATTCCTCCTTCGTAGAGGAACTTGTGCGACTTGCCGTCGCGCTCGTCGTCAAGCGTGATCGTGACGCCGCCGTTCAAGAATGCCAGCTCGCGAAGGCGCTGCGCCAGCGTGTCGAAACTGAACTCGCTGGTCTCGAAAATCTGCGAATCTGGTTTGAAGGTGATCTTGGTCCCGCGCTTCTTCGTCGTCCCTGTCACCTCGAGATCAGCCACCGGCGTGCCGCGCTCGTAACTCTGCTTGTAGACCTGTCCGTTTCGCCAGATCTCGAGGTCGAGGATTTCCGAGAGCGCATTGACGACCGATACACCGACGCCATGGAGGCCGCCCGACACCTTGTAGCTTTCATTGTCGAACTTGCCACCGGCGTGAAGCACCGTGAGCACGACTTCGGCGGCGGACTTTCCGCTCACGTGCTGATCGACGGGAATGCCGCGGCCGTTGTCGACGACGGTCACCGAGTTGTCGATGTGAAGGGTGACGTTCACCAGATCGCAATGGCCGGCAAGCGCCTCGTCGATCGAGTTGTCGACGATCTCGTAGACAAGGTGATGCAGGCCCGGCGCTCCCGTGGACCCGATGTACATGGCCGGTCGCTTGCGGACCGCCTCGAGTCCTTCGAGGACCTTGATTTTGTCGGCGCCATAGTCGTCTGGCGCACCGGTCCCGTTATCCGACGGTCGGTGAACCGCCGCCGGCGCCACCTCGGGCTCGATCTGTGCCTCCGGCTTGGCCGCGGCGGACCGCTGCTCGTCGTCCTGACGTTCCAAATCAGACATCAATCAAAACAATTGGTGAATTTGTGAATTTGTGAATTTGCGAGTTGGTGAATGGTGAGTCTCGATTGTTGATTTGGATGAGCGGCGCGTGAGCGTCAGTTCCGCGCCATGTCACCAATTCACCAACCCACCCATTGACCAAATTGCTCTCACACTCTCATCGGCATGATGACGTAGGTGTAGTCATACCCTTCCGCGCCGATGGGTTTCATCACGGCCTGGCTCATTTCATCCTTGAACTCGAGGCCGACCGAATCGCTTTCCACCGCGCCAAGAAAATCCAGCACATACTGCGCGTTGAAACAGATGGTTACCGGCGCCGCGGTGTAGTCCACCATCACCACTTCCTTCGCTTCTCCAAACTCGGGACTGCTCGAGGCAATTTCGACCTTGCCCTTGTCGATCTGGAATTTCACCGCGCGCGACCGCTCATTCGACAACAGGGCCACTCGCTTGACGGCGCTGGTCAGACGATCGCGATCGAATTCAACGCGCTTGTCGTTGCCTTTCGGAATCACGCGTTCGAACGCCGGAAACTGACCATCGATCATCCGCGAAATCAGCAACCGGCCGCCGACCTCGAAGAAGAGATGATTCTCTCCACGTTCGTACTGAATATCACCCTCTCCCTCCGACAGCAGTCGGCCGAGTTCGAGAAGCGTCTTGCGCGGAAGAATCACCCGCTCCTCGTCGCTGGACTTTGCCTGGCGGGCCTTGTCGCGCGGAACGGTAATAAGGGCGAGTCGATGACCGTCGGTCGAGACCAGGCTCATCGAGTCGGGGCGCTGAATGAACAGCGCGCCGTTGAGAAAATATCGCGTGTCCTCACCGGTGATCGCGAACTGCGTTTTCGCGACCATGTGCTTCAGCACCTCGCGCGGCAGCGTCGCCGTATACGAACCAGTGCCATCGGGCAGCGACGGGAAATCTTCGCGCGGCAAGGTCTGCATGCGCGAATCGAAGCGGTCAGCCGCGACTTTGACGCCGCTCTTGTCCTCTTCGATGCGCACGTCCGTTTCAGGAAGCGCCTTGATGATTTCGTACAACTTCTTGGCTGGAAGCGTCAGCGATCCTTTTTTGGACACCGACGCCTGACAGCGGCTCCTGAGTCCCACCTCGAGATCGGTCGCGAGCAGTTTGACCTGATCGCCATCGGTCTCAATGAGGACGTTGGCGAGAATCGGGATCGTGTTCTTGCGTTCAACGATGCCCTGGAACAACTGCAGTTCGCGCAGCAGATCCGCCTTGCGTACGACCAGTTCCATGTCGGTGATGACCTCAGGGGGAAGGCGCCGATCAGTTCGGTGATGGCGCCCTGATCCCTTCAATGATGAGGGAGATCAGGAAACAAAGAATTATAACAATAAAGAGGCTCTGTTGAAAACAAGAAAACGACCCATTAACCCTTGTGGATCTAAGAGTTAGGCTGTGGATGTTTCTTCGGTACCGCCGCGGGATACCAGGTAGAAAACGGTGGGTAATTTCAGCCTCCCTTACGCCGCACAAATCATCCGCAAAGCCGATCGGTTGATGCTGTGGAAAACTTGCCGTTCGCGCATGGTTCTCTAACGAAATGACTCCATGAACGTGTTGATAAGCGTGTTGAAATTGCCGTCGCGTTGTCGCATGTCTTCGACCTTGCGGATTGAATGGATCACCGTCGAGTGATGTTTGCCGCCAAAGCTGCGACCGATTTCCGGCAGTGACGCGCTCGTCAAACTCTTGCAAAGATACATCGCGATCTGTCGCGGCATGGCGATAGATTTCGAGTTGTTTCTCGACTTGAGCTCGCCATGTTTCAACTGGTAATAGTCGGACACGAACTTTTGAATGCCCTCGATCGTGACCGCACGTTCGTCGTGCTGCAGGACGTTTCGCAGCACGTCCTGGGCGAGTGGCAACGAGATCTCTCGGCCTGTCAGGGAGGCATACGCAATCAATCGAATCAGCGATCCTTCGAGTTCGCGGATATTCGATTTGATCTTGCCGGCAATGTAAATCGCGACGTTATCGGGAAGCGGAATGCCTTCGGTGTCGGCTTTCTTCTTGAGAATGGCAACCTTGGTCTCGAGGTCGGGGGGCTGAATATCAGCGATCAGACCCCACTCGAAGCGTGATCGCAGCCGCTCTTCAAGCTGTGGAATCTCGTGTGGCGGACAATCGCTGCTGATGATGATCTGCTTCTGCGAGTCGTACAGCGAGTTGAAGGTATGGAAGAACTCGGTCTGCGTGCCTTCCTTTCCAGCGAGAAACTGAATGTCGTCGACCAGCAGAATGTCGACGCTCCGGTATCGTTCACGAAAATCGAGCACGCGATCGTATCGCACCGCATTGATCATCTCGTTCATGAACCGTTCGGACGAGATGTAGGTCAACTTCAGCGTGCGGAGATGATTCAGCACGTAATGTCCGATGGCGTGCATCAAGTGAGTCTTGCCCAGTCCGACACCGCCATAGATAAACAGCGGGTTGTAAGAACGCGATGGCGTCTCTGCAACAGCCCGGCATGCGGCGTGCGCGAACTGATTGGACGGCCCGACGATGAACGTATCGAAGGAATAGCGGGGGGCGAGGCTACCGGCCGGCGAGCCGTCGCCCTCGTCGGTCGCACCGGAAAAGAGCTCCGGAGTGGGCGTCGGCGTCGGTGCGGATGCCACAACCGGCGGTTCGCTCACCTCGGCCAATTCGGAGACGAAGACGATGGCCGTACCTCGCCGATTGATTTCGCCAAGCGCTTCGTCGAGCACAGCCGCATAGTGCTTGGTCAGCCAGTTGCGAAACATCGCGTTGGGGACACGAATCCGCAGCGAGCCGCCATCGTCGCCAATGAAAGTCGTCGGTTTGAACCACGTGTAGAAGATGTGTCGGTTGACCTTCGTCTCAACGCGGGAGAGGACCTGGTCCCAGATGCTGCCGGTCATTTGCACGCCTGCCGCGGAAACTGCGCCCATGATCGAAGGTTGACGTCCCCAGTGAGTCGGAATTACCCAGGAATTCTTGGGAAAGGGTCGCTCAACCCGTAGAAATTCGTCACTTTTCCGTCCCAGCCCAGACAAAAAGGGCGTTCAGGAGGTAATGGGACCTGTTGAGAGCCTGAAAACCTTTGCTTTTCCACATTTTTTTCCACAGTTGTGGAAAACTTCGGGGGGTGACCCTACGGCAGGTGCCGCGGGGGTAGCGACTGTAGCACACGGGTCGGGAGCCGACAACTTCCTCTCTCGATTGACACCGTTTGAAGCCTTTGATTACTATTTAAGTTTCTCCGCCACCCTTCTTCCGCTGCAGGGGTTCTCGACAATGAGTGTGACGTTCCAGCCAAACCGCCGGCGCCGAAAGCGCACGCATGGATTTCTCGTGCGTATGGCCACCAAGAACGGTCGCCAGGTGTTGAAACGCCGTCGCGCAAAGGGACGTAAACGGTTGACCGTTTCCTCCTCGTAACCGGATCGACACAGAAGTCACCCAGTGGCACGGCGATCCGAGCGCTTCACGAAGGCGCGCCGGGTTAGGCGCCGTGACGAGTTTCAACGCGTTTTCGACGGGTCACAGCGCGCGAAGAGTCGGTATTGGACGGTACTCGTGGCACCCAACGACGCCGGCGTTATAAGACTGGGCATCGTCGCCTCTCGAAAGTTGGGGGACGCCGTTCGAAGAAACCGCGCTAAGAGATTGATACGAGAGGTTTTCAGGCGATCAGATCTGCTGCCGCCTGGCAAGGGTCTCGACGTGGTGGTGATCCCCCGACGAGAGCTGTTCGATGCCGCCTATTCCAGCCTTGAAACAGATTTCCGCGCCACCGTCAGACGGTGCACAGCCCGGCTGTTTGCAGCAACACCTGATGCCTCCCGTTGACGTGTCTGAACCACGCCGCCTCCCAATCGTTGTGGCGCTGAAGGCGATCCGCCTCTACAAAATCCTGGTTTCTCCGATGTTTGCCGGCTCGTGCCGGTACCTGCCGTCGTGCTCTGACTATGCGGCTGAAGCGATTTACCGATTCGGGGTCATTCGCGGGTCCTGGCTGGCGGCCGCGCGCATTGCGCGCTGTCACCCGCTTGGCGGCCACGGCCTGGATCCAGTCCCGGCTGATACCCGGCATTCTCGATAAAGACGTCCATGGAAAAGCGGGTTCTGATCGCCGTTGTCCTCTCATTCATCGTCTTGTACGCCTACCAGGTGATGTTTCCTCCGCCGAAGCCGGCACCCGGTAGCGGAGCTGGCGCTCCCAAGACATCGCCAAGTGCGTCTTCGACGGTCACCTCCAGCATTCCACCGACGAACCCGACGGCGGCCACGACACAACAGGCTGCAGAGGCCACACCTGCTTCTCCGACGTCGGCAGCCCCCGTCGTCGCGGACACAGCCGAGCGCGACATTCCGGTTGAGAGCTCATCGATCAGTGCGGTGTTCACGACACGTGGTGGCGTGTTGAAAAGCTGGCGCCTGAAGAACTACCAGGACGCGGCGAGGCAGCCCCTCGAGTTGATTCCCCACTCGGTTCCGTCCGGAACCACGCGCCCGTTCACGCTGTCGCTGGGAGATCAGGCCAGTGATGCGACGCTGGCCAGCGCGTTGTTCAAGCCGAGTGTCGATCGAATCGATCTGGCATCGGGTCAGTCGACGCTGACGTTTGACTACACAGACGCGAGCGGCCTCACGGCAAAAAAGGAATTCGTCTTCAGTGCCAATCAGCCCTATACGATCGAATTCTCCGCAAACGTGCAGCGATCGGGCAAGAACCTTCAGCCGACCGTGCAGTGGGGTCCAGGAATCGGAAGCGGTGTTCCGGCCGGTTCGAGCAGCTACGACCAGGCGCCGCAGCCGATTTTTTATCGCGACGGATCGGTGAGCCGAATCAGCCCCGGAAAGGTGGCGGAGCACGCGGTCCAGGATGGCGTTCTTCCGTTCGCCGGTGTCGATGACCATTACTTCCTGACAGCGACGCTTCCCGGTCCGCAACCCATACACGTCGAGTACCGAACGCTCGATGTCCCGATGACCGGTGGAACCGTTGCGCACTTCGTCGACTGGTCGGCGCGATACAACGTGTCGCCGGCGAAGGCGCGCTACTTCCTTGGTCCGAAGGATTTCGACGTACTCGCAGCGGTCGATCGCGATCTGGTTCGGTCGATCAACTTCGGCATGTTTGCCTGGCTCGTCGTCCCGCTTCTGCGCGCGCTCAAGTGGGTGAACGGCTACGTCGGCAACTATGGCTGGTCGATCATCATCCTCACGATTCTGATCAACATCGTGATGTTCCCGCTGAGGCACAAGAGCGTCGTGTCGATGCGGAAGATGCAAGAGATTCAGCCGCAGGTGAAGGCGATCCAGGATCGCTACGCCAACCTGAAGATGACCGACCCGGCGAAACAGAAGATGAACACGGAGTTGATGAGCCTCTATCGGGAGGCTGGCGTCAACCCGGCCAGCGGCTGCGTGCCGATGCTGCTCACGTTCCCGGTGCTGCTGGCGTTCTACGCGATGCTCTCTGTCGCGATCGAGCTGCGCGGCGCGCCGTTCATCGGATGGATCCACGATCTCTCGGTTCGTGATCCCCTCTACATCACGCCGGTGTTGATGGGAATCACGCAGGTCATTCAGACGAAAATGACGCCGACGACTGGCGATGCGATGCAGCAGCGCATGATGCTGCTGATGCCGCTCATCATGATGTCGTGGCTCCTCTTCATGCCGAGCGGTCTGGTGGTCTACTGGACGACGAGCAATCTGTGGGCGATCGGTCAGCAGGCGTTGACCAACCGGCTGATTGGGCCGATGAAGCCTCGCGCGGTTCGCCCCCCGGCGGAGCGACGAATGAAAAACGTCGGCGGCAGCCGAACCGACCAGGCCGTCAAGGAGCGAAAGTAATGGACCTTCACGAAAAAGTTCGTGAGTTCACGAAAGAGACGGTGGCAGCGATGGGGCTGCCGCTCGAGGTCGCGGTCGTCGACGCCGGCGACAACATTCGCGTGGAGTTGTCGGGCGCGGGCGGCGAGGCGCTTCTCCGTAGAAAAGCGGAGGCCCTGGAGGCGCTGCAACAGATCGTCAACACGGCCTTTCGCCGCGAACTGAAAGACGATCGCTCATTCGTCGTCGACTGCATGGATTATCGGAAAGCCAAGGATGCCGAGCTCAAGCAGATGGCGCGCTTCATGATGGAAAAGGCGCGCACTGCCGGTCCCCAGGAAATGGGACCGCTCAATCCTTATGCGCGGCGCCTCGTGCACCTCACGGTTGCAGAGGATCCACAGATGGCGTCGGAGAGTATTGGCGACGCGTTCTTGAAGACCGTGATTATTTCGGTCAGGCGGTAGGGCGGCTGAATCGGCCAGTTTTCAGTTTTGGGTTTTTGGTTTTAGGTTTTCGGTTTCAGGTTTGTTCTCCGTCCGAACGAAGAACTCAAAACTCAAAACCAAGAACTAGAACGAGAAAATGTTTTCCCCGTCCGATACCATCGTCGCAATCGCAACACCGGCCGGGCGTGGCGGCATTGGCGTCGTCCGCATCAGCGGACCGCAGGCACAGGAAGTCGCCGCGACCGTTGCAGGTCGGTCGGCCCGGTTCGAGGCGCGCCACGCGACGCTGACCGATATTCGGGCCGACGGGATCGCGCTCGATCGCGCGGTCGTCACGTTCTTCCCCTCACCGCATTCGTACACCGGCGAAGACGTCGTCGAAATCAGCGGACATGGGAGCCCGGTCGTTCTGCGCGCCATTGTTGCAGCGGCGATGCGAGCGGGGGCGCGGCTTGCGGAGCCGGGAGAATTCACGTTTCGAGCCTACCTCCATGGTCGGATGGACCTCGTGCAGGCGGAGGCGGTGCGCGATCTCGTTGACGCGGTCACGCCGCTTCAGGCGCGCGCCGCGTTCGACCAGCTCGAAGGCACGCTGACGACCAGGATTCGCGAGATCGATACCGCGCTTTTCGAATTGTCCGCGCGGGTCGAGGCGTCTCTCGACTTTCCAGAAGAGGGATATCACTTCATCGCGCCCGGTTCGGCGGCGCAGGAGATCCTGGCAATCTGCCAGCAGATCGAGTTGCTGCTCTCAGATGCGCGCCGGGGGCGTCTCGTGCGAGAAGGCGCACAGGTGGTGATACTGGGCCGGCCGAATTCGGGAAAATCGAGTCTCTTCAACCGGCTCGCCGGATCAGGTCGCGCCATTGTCACGGATATCCCCGGCACGACGCGCGATCTCGTGACCGAGTTGATCGACCTCGAAGGGATGGCGGTGACACTCGTTGACACCGCAGGCCTTCACGGCGCACCCGCCGACGTGGTCGAGCAGGAAGGCATCGCCCGCGCCCGCGCGGCAGAAGAGATTGCCGATCTGGCAATTGTGATGATCGATCGTTCGCGATCGCTCAACGACGACGACCGTGCACTTGTCGAGGGAACGATCGAACGGCCGCGTCTCGTGATCGCGAGCAAGAGCGATCTTCCAGCGAGCTGGAGCGCGGAGGCTCTCGGTGTGCCGGTGATCCAGCTATCGGCGACAACTGGCGAAGGGATTGATCGCCTGCGCGGTTCGATCGCGACCGCGCTCTCGGGAACCGAGCGCCTGCACGACACGCCGGCGGTCACGAACGCGCGCCACGTCGATCTGCTCGCGAAGGCCGGAGCGGTGCTGCAGCGTGCAGCGGCCGCGGCGCACGATCGGACATCGGAGGAATTCGTCGCCGCCGATCTTGCGGAAGCGCGCGCGCTGTTGGAGGAAGTGACCGGCGTTCGCACGCCGGACGACGTGCTCGCGGAGATCTTTGGCAAGTTTTGTATAGGAAAGTAGTTGGTATTACAAAGTAATATTTCGTTTGATGTGATCGTCGTGGGCGCCGGCCATGCGGGCGCGGAGGCGGCGTGGGCCGCCGCCAAACTTGGCCGTGATGTCGCGATCTGCACCCTCTCCGACGCGACGGTTGCGCACATGCCGTGCAACCCCGCAGTGGGCGGGACGGCGAAGGGTCACCTCGTTCGCGAGATCGACGCGCTCGGCGGATTGATGGGGCGGGCCATCGACGCGACCGGCATTCAGTTCAAACTGCTCAATAGAAGCCGTGGACCGGCGGTGTGGTCGCCACGCGCCCAGGCAGATAAGCGCCGTTACAGCGCGTGGGTCAAATCGGCGCTCGAAGCGGAGCCTCACGTCGCGTGGATCTTTGGCAAGGCTGCGCGAATTTTGACGTCGGCTGGTAGGGTCACCGGCCTCGAGCTGGAAACAGGTGAGCGGTACTCCTGCCGCTCACTTGTCGTGACCACCGGAACCTTCCTGAACGGACTGACCCACATCGGTCCCGAGCAACGGCCGGCAGGTCGTGTCGGTGAACCTCCGTCGCGTCACCTCGCGGAGTCTCTGAAGTCGTTCGGGTTCCAGTGGGGACGACTAAAGACCGGGACTCCACCCCGCCTCCACCGGAACAGCATCGATTTCTCGCGCTTCGACGTGGAGCCAGGGGACAATCCGCCAGTTCCGTTTTCCTTCGAAACCGAATCCATCGATCGTGATCAGATCGATTGTCATGTTCTCTACACGACGGATCGCGTTCACGAACTTGTCCGCAAAAACATCAGCAAGTCTCCGTTGTTCAACGGGCAGATTCGCGGGATTGGACCCCGGTATTGCCCATCTCTCGAAGACAAAGTCATGCGCTTCCCGCATCGGGAACGTCATCAAATCTTTCTCGAACCTGAAGGGTTGGACGTGGACGAGATCTACGTCAACGGATTCTCCATGAGCTTGCCGTCCGAAGTGCAACATGAACTCGTGCACGCACTACCGGGCCTGGAGGATTGCGTGATGATCCGGCCAGGTTACGCCGTCGAGTACGACTTCATTCAACCCACCGAACTGACCGCCGGACTTCAGACGAAGCGCGTGTCAGGGCTCTTTCTAGCGGGACAGATCAACGGAACCTCTGGCTACGAGGAAGCCGCGTCGCAGGGCTTGATCGCAGGAGTCAATGCGGCGCTTCATCCAGATGCAGCGTTTACGCTGCGCCGGGACGAGGCGTACATCGGCATCTTGATCGACGATCTGACCACACGTGGGTGCCTCGAGCCCTATCGGATGTTTACGTCCAGGGCGGAGCATCGGCTGCTTCTGCGGATCGACAACGCCGATCTGCGTCTGACTCGCCGTGGACGGGAAGTTGGCCTGGTGAGGTCGGAACGATGGGAACGATTCCAGGCCCGGCGTGCGCGTTTCGATAGAAATCTGGAAACGATCCGGAAAGCGACGGTCGCCCTGCCCTCTGGGGAACGACTGCCAGCCGCCCGTGCGCTCAAGCAGCCGGAGGTTCGGCTCAGCGATCTTGCGGCCAGGGGGCAGGTGTCACTCCACGTCGAACCGCGCGACGCGACGATCGATGTCGCCAGCGTTGAAACCGAGTTCAAGTACGAGGGGTATCTCCGTCGCCAGGCGGTTGTCGTGGATCGCCAGCGTCGTCAGGAATCCAGACCTATCCCTCGGGACTTCGTGTTTGCCGGGATACCCGGTCTTTCCAGGGAGATGGTGGATCGGCTGACGCAGATTCGGCCTGCAACGCTCGGACAGGCGTCGAGGATCCCTGGCGTGACCCCGGCGGCGGTTGCACTGGTCGGCACGCACATCGACCGACGCCGCGCGGTTGCGGATCAAAAATAGCGGGTGATGCGCAGGCGACACTCTCTGCTAATCTCATGGCGTGGCGCCGCGTGATTTTCGCACTCGACTGACCAAGCGAGCTCGGAAAGCCGGCGTTTTTCTCCCAGACGATCTTGTCGCGCAGCTCGCGGCCTATTACGAACTCCTCGATCGCTGGAACCGCAAAATCAACCTGACTTCGCTGGATAATCCCGACGAAGCGATCGATCGTCTCCTGTTGGAGCCGATTGTCGCAGCGAGGCAGTTGCCGTCCCAGACGGCAAATCTCATGGATATAGGCTCCGGCGGGGGCTCGCCGGCTATCCCGATGAGGCTGTGCTCGCCCACTATCCGTCTGACCATGGTCGAGGCAAAGGCGCGAAAGTCGGCCTTTTTGCGGGAAGCCGTGCGTGCCCTTCGACTGGAACAGACGGTTGTCGAGACGGCACGTTATGAGGAACTCCTCGCGAAGCCTGAACTCCATGAGAGCTTCGATGTCTTGTCACTCCGTGCCGTAAGGGTAGAAGTCAGGACCCTATTTACGTTGCAGGCGTTCGTGAAACGAGAAGGATTGCTGTTTCTCTTTCGCGGTCCCAGTGGTCCCGACGCTCCGGACGTCGTCCCGCCCTTACGATGGGTGTCAACTGTGCCTCTGATTGAGAGTCTTCAGAGTCGCTTAACGGTGCTGCGGAAGGTCATTTAATGTTCCACGTGGAACACTCCGGAGGGTTTGTATCGGAATATAAAAAGAAAAGAACGCCGGAACGCCGAGCCGGTGGTGCTATTCTCGATGGGCTCCAGACTATTTATTGGTCATTTAACCTAAATGACGCCTAAGGCAAAGATACGGGCAGTAGCAAACCAGAAGGGGGGTGTCGGAAAAACGACGACCGCCATCAACCTGGGCACGTCATTGGCGATGGCGGAACAGCGGGTATTACTCGTCGATCTCGACCCACAGGCGAATCTCACCAGCGGGGTTGGACTGAAAGGGCAAGCCGCCGCAGCCGGGACCGTCTATCAAGCGTTGACGTCGGATGTTGAAAATGTCTCACAGTTCGTCGTGAAAACGGCGATTCAGGGGCTCTCGCTCATTCCCGCCGATCGAAACCTGACTGGCGCGGAAATCGATCTCGTCACGTTGCCGCAACGCGAACATCGTCTGCGCAGATGTGTCGATCAGCTGCGCGACGATTTCGATTACATCCTGATCGATACGCCCCCGTCGCTCGGGTTGCTGACGCTCAACGCACTGGTCGCCGCCGACGCGGTCTTCATTCCTCTCAACTGTGAATACTTCGCACTCGAGGGGCTGGCTGATCTCGTCGCGACGCTTCGTCGGGTTCGCGCCGCCTTCAATCCTTCGCTCGACATCGCCGGCGTGTTGATGACGATGTACGACGAGCGAACGAATCTCGGCCAGCAGGTAGCGCGCGACATCCGGGCGTTTTTTCAGGACCGCGTCTTCAGCACGGTCATTCCACGAAACATCAGGCTCGGGGAAGCGCCGAGCCACGGCATCCCTGCAATCCTGTACGACGTGAAATCCCGCGGCGCCGAAGCCTACCTCGCGCTCGCGCGCGAAGTCCTGGCTCGCGATCGCACCACCGAAGAAACGACGGAGCAGCAGCATGGTTGACAAACGTCCCGCACTTGGACGAGGTCTGTCCGCACTCATCCCCGACAGCTCGGCACCGTCGGTCAACGAGCGCGCCCTCGACGTCGACACCGATCTTCTCCGGCCGAATACGTTTCAGCCTCGCACCTCGATGGATGAAACGAAGATCGACGAGCTCGCGCGATCGATCCGAGCCCACGGCATCATTCAGCCGATCGTCGTGCGGCGGGTTGAAGGGGGATACGAGATTGTGGCGGGTGAGCGCCGCTGGCGCGCATCGCAGCGCGCCGGTCTTCTCAAGGTGCCGGTTGTTGTCCGTGATGTTCCTGACGACAAGCTGCTTGCGGCCGCGCTCATCGAAAACATTCAGCGCGAAGACTTGAATCCGATTGAAGAAGCACACGCGTACCGTCGTCTGGCCGACGACTACCATCTGACGCAGGAGCAGATCGCCGAGGCGGTCGGCAAAGATCGCTCGTCGATCGCGAACTACGTCAGGCTGTTGAAGCTGCCGCAGGACATCCGGTCCGGTGTCGGATCCGGCGCGCTGTCGATGGGACACGCCCGCGCGTTGCTCGCGCTTCCCGACGAAGCGTCGCAACTGCGAATCTCGCGCGACGTGACGACCAAGAATCTTTCGGTGCGCGAGACCGAAGCGTTGGTCAAGCGAGTGATCGAGCCCGTCCCTCCGAGAACCCCTGTCGACAAGGATGTGCACACGCGAGCCGCGGAGGAGCGCCTGAGATTTGCGCTTGGCACGCGGGTGCGCATCGAACGAAAGCGCAAGGGCGGACAGATAGAGATCGACTTCGGGTCAGAGGAAGAATTGCAGCGCTTATTCGAGATTCTTACCGACGGAACTGAATGACGCGATGAAAAGGCGCCTTACCGATTACGCGGCCTGCGCTGGTTGAGCGAGCAAGCTCGCTGCGGGTGAGCTCGCCCAGGTACTGGGTGATTTGCCGTTACAACACGACGACCGGATTCTTGTCGACTACAGGACTTCGGACGATGCCGGTGTGTACAGAATCAGTGAAGACCGTGCGCT
This sequence comes from Vicinamibacterales bacterium, assembly GCA_035491715.1. Lineage (GTDB taxonomy): Bacteria > Acidobacteriota > Vicinamibacteria > Vicinamibacterales > 2-12-FULL-66-21 > JALZOC01. Next base: position 78,907 of record DATJKH010000092.1, read on the forward strand.
CGTTCAGACGGTGGATTTCTTCACGCCGATCGTCGACGATCCGTTTCTTTACGGGCAAATCGCCGCGGCGAATGCGTTGAGCGATGTCTATGCGATGGGTGGCCGTCCACTCACCGCGCTTGCGATAGCCGCGTTCCCAAAAGACGCCGAACGCGACATCCTCCGCAGCATTTTTGCCGGCGGCCTGGAGAAACTCCGCGAAGCGGAGGTCGTGCTGCTCGGCGGCCATACCGTTCAGGATGCAGAAATCAAGTTCGGGTACGCCGTGACCGGTGAAGTCAACCCGACGCGAGTACTGACCAACGCCGGCGCCCGCCCCGGGGACGCGATTCTTCTGACGAAAGCGCTCGGCACCGGGGTCATTTCGACGGCCTTGAAGTTCGGCCGCGCACCGCAGGCGGCGATCGACGCGGCGACGCAATCGATGGTGACACTGAACCGCGCAGCAGCGCGAGTCCTCGAGACCCTGCCAGGCGGTGTCGTCCACGCGTGCACCGACATCACGGGCTTCGGCCTGATCGGCCATGCCTCGGAAATGGCGGCGGCCAGTCACTGTTCAATTGAGATTGAGGCAGGGCATGTCCCGCTCCTCGAGTCGGCTCGCGAGCTTGCGCCCGGTAACAGTCCCGGTGGTGCACGGACGAACCGCGAACATTTCGGCGGCGGCGTGGCGATCGGTGCTGGCGTCGATGCAACGGTCGCCGACTTGCTGTATGACCCGCAAACATCAGGCGGCCTGTTGATTGCGGTCGCGGCGGCGAATTCCGAATCGCTGCTCTCGAGCCTGGCATCGGCTGGCGTCTTGTCGGCTCGCATTGGTTGTGTCAGCGACCCCGGCACCGTTCGCATTCGAGTGGTGTAGCGGAAGGCCGCTCGCCCGACGGAACTCGCGGATTTCCGGTTTGCGGATTGCCTTGTCCTGTCGCGGAATGGTATAAATTGATGTTTTGTCTGTCGCGTAAAACCGCGGTATAGAGGGGCGTTCGCGCGCCGGAGGGTTTCATTGCTTCCGGATTTGTCGGTTGTCTGGGTCATCGTTTTCGTTCTGCTGCTGACGGCCGTACTCAATCGACTGCTGTTCAAGCCGCTGCTCCGCGTCATGGAAGAACGGCAGCGCGCGATCACCTCCGCGCGCGAGCTCGCCGAACGATCCGCATCCGAGGCGAGGCGGGCGGCCGCGGAATTCGATCGGAAGACCGGTGAGGCGCGCGCCGACCTCTACCGGCAGATGGATGAAATGCGCCGAACCGCGATGGACGAACGCGCCGCGATTCTGGCGCGCACGCGCGAGGAAGCGGAGTCGGAAATCGCCTCCGCGTCCGCGAAACTGCAAGCTGAAGCCGACGAAGCGCAGCGCCGCCTCTCAGCGGAGGCGGACTCGCTTGGCGCCGCTGTTGCCGAACGCATCCTGGGCCGCAAGGCCTCCTGATTCCAGAGCCGTCCCTGCACATGTGTGAGTCGCCGCAGATGAGATTCGACTGCCACGATCGACGAGTCGGTGAGCGCGTCCGCGCGCTGGCACTGGCCGTGGCGATCGTTCTCTCCGCCGCGGTGTTTCCCGCTGTCCTCGCCGCGCAGGAATCGCACGAAGCGGCGGCCGAGACCGGGGCGCCTCACGGACAGACACTGGTGCAGACGATCGCCAAGCTCGTGAACTTCGCGATTCTTGGCGGCGTCCTTGTCTACTTTCTGAAAACGCCGATCAGCGCCTATCTCGTGTCGCGCAGCACCCAGATTAGGCAGGATCTGGTGACCGCCGCGGAACTGCGGTCGACGGCGGCCGCACAGCTGGCCGACATCGACCGCAAACTTCAGGCACTCCCGGCTGAACTCGAGAAACTGCGGGCCCAGGGCGAGCAGGACGTCCAGGCGGAACGGGCGAGGATTGCGCAAGCAGCGGCCGCTGAACGGGAACGATTGATTGCGCAAACGCACCGCGAGATCGACGCCCGGTTGCGCATGGCACGCCGCCAGCTGACCGAGCATGCCGCCGAGCTCGCGATCAAGATTGCCGAGGAGCGGATCAAGCAAACGATCACGCCCGACGACCAGTTGCGGCTCGTCGATCGCTACGCGGCGCAGTTGCGGGAGGCGCGATGACCAGTCGAGCGGCCGGCACGCGCTACGCGCGAGCGCTCTTTGACGTTGCGCGAAAAGAGGGAGACGTGCAGCAGGCGGGCCAGGAGCTCGCCAGCTTCGCGCAGTTCGTGTCGAGCCAGGAGACGCTGCAGAAGATCTTCGCCAATCCGGCGATTCCGGCGCCGAGAAAAAAAGCGGTTATCGAACAGTTGATCGCGCGGGCAGGGCCCATGTCGACGGTCGTGCGGAAACTTCTTTTGCTGCTCGCCGAACGTGATCGCCTCGGGCTGCTCCCCGACGTAACCGCTGCCTATCAGTATCGGCTGATGGAACACGCTAAAGTCGTGCGCGCGGAAATCGTGACCGCCATCGGACTGCCGGCCGATCGCGTCGCAGCGCTCCAGCAGGGACTGGCGCAAGCGACGGGACGGCAGGTGCAGCTCGAAAGCCGCGTCGACCCGACAATCATCGGCGGGGCGATCGCGCGCGTCGGCAGCACCGTCTACGACGGCAGCGTCATGCGGCAGTTGGAGAAGATGAAAGAAGCGTTGATTGGAGAGGCATAAGGTTCAGGGCTCAAGACAAGCGAGACGCGAGCAAGCGCAGCGAAGCGAGCGTGTAAGGGAGTCCGACGGGCGCCGCCCCTCGGAGTAAATATGGACATTAAAGCGGAAGAGATTTCCAAAATCATTCGCGATCAGATCGGGAGCTATGCGGTCGACGTCGACGTTGCTGAAGTCGGCACGATCGTGTCGATTGGCGACGGTATCGCGCGTGTGCATGGCGTCGAGAAGACGATGGCGGGCGAGATGCTCGAGTTCCCGCATGGCGTGTTCGGTATCGCGTTGAACCTCGAGGAAGAGAGCGTCGGCGCCGTCCTGCTTGGCGAGTACGCCGAAATCCGCGAGGGGGATACCGTCAAGCGCACCGGGCGCATCATCTCGGTTCCTGTCGGCGAAGAACTGGTCGGCCGCGTGGTGAACGCCCTGGGGCAGCCGGTCGATGGCAAGGGCCCGATCGTCTCCAAGCAGTTCGCCGAGATCGAGCGCCTCGCTCCCGGCGTCGTCGATCGGAGCCCGGTGAAGGAACCGCTGCAGACCGGCCTCAAGGCGATCGACTCCATGGTGCCGATTGGCCGCGGTCAGCGCGAGTTGATCATCGGCGACCGCCAGACGGGAAAGACCGCCGTTGCCGTCGACACGATCATCAACCAGAAGGGCAAGGACGTCATCTGCATCTACAACGCGATCGGGCAGAAGCAGTCGAGGCCGATCGAGCGCATCGCTCCCGGCGTCGTCGATCGGTCGCCCGTCAAGGAGCCGATGCAGACCGGCCTGAAGGCGATCGACGCGATGGTACCCATCGGCCGCGGCCAGCGCGAGTTGATCATCGGCGACCGCCAGACGGGAAAGACCGCCGTCGCCGTCGACACGATCATCAACCAGAAGGGCAAGGACGTCATCTGCATCTACAACGCGATCGGGCAGAAGCAGTCGACGATCGCGCAGGTTGTCCGGACACTCGACGAGTTCGGCGCGATGGAATACACGATCGTGGTCGCCGCTGCGGCATCCGATCCGGCGCCGCTGCTCTACATCAGCCCGTACGCCGCGTGCGCGATGGGCGAGTACTTCCGCGATAGCGGGCGTCATGCATTGTGTGTCTACGACGACCTGTCGAAGCATGCCCAGGCCTATCGTGAGATTTCGCTGCTCCTCCGCCGGCCACCGGGCCGAGAAGCGTACCCGGGCGACGTGTTCTATCTGCACTCCCGTCTGCTGGAACGCGCGGCGAAGTTGCGAAAGGAGCTGGGCGGTGGATCGCTGACCGCGCTTCCGATCATCGAGACCCAGGCGGGGGACCTGTCGGCATACATTCCGACCAACGTCATCTCGATCACCGACGGGCAGATCTTTCTCGAGAGCGATCTCTTTCACCAGGGCGTGCGCCCCGCGATCAACGTCGGCAATTCGGTCTCGCGCGTTGGCGGTTCGGCGCAGGTCAAGGCGATGCGGCAGGTTGCCGGATCGCTCCGTCTCGATCTGGCGCAGTACCGCGAGCTGGCGGCCTTCGCACAGTTCGGCAGCGACCTCGACAAGGCGACTCTCAATCAGCTGAACCGCGGCCGACGTCTTGTTGAAGTGTTGAAGCAGCCACAGTATCAGCCGCTGGCGGTCGAGAAGCAGGTCGTCGTCATCTACGCCGCGACCAATGGATTCCTCGACAGCATAGAAGTCGATCGGGTGGCCGCCTACGAGACGGCCCTCTACCAGTTCCTTGACACGCGACGCGCTCAACTGCTGGCATCGCTCGGGGAAAAGAAACAGATTGACGATCAGATCAAGGCGGACCTGACGCAGACGCTGAAGGAGTTCGGCGATTCGTTTGCCGCCGGAAAGAAGAGCGCAGCGGCCTGACATGCCTTCACTCTTGGATATCCGTCGCCGGGTTCGCGCCGTCAAGTCGACGCAGCAGATCACGAAGGCGATGAAAATGGTTGCGGCCTCCCGGCTGCGGCGGGCGCAGGAACGGATCCAGAACGGCCGGCCGTTCGCGAATGAAATGCGCCGCGTTCTGCAAACGCTTGCGGCGCGGGTCGAAACGGCGGCGCATCCGCTGCTCGACGATCGAGCCGCGCCGCGCGCGGACGGCCGCGTGCTGTTGATCGTGGTGACCGCGGACCGCGGCTTGTGCGGCAGCTTCAATACCAATGTCATCAAAGCCGCGGGCTCGTTCATCACCGAAAGCCCGAGCCGCCAGGCGGCACTGGCGCTGGTCGGGCGACGCGGACGGGACTATTTCTCACGCCGCGGGTTCCAGGTGCTGTACGAACAGGTCAATCTGTTTGCGCAATTGAAGTTCGACAACGCGCAACGGATCGCGACCGCCGCCATGGAGGCATTCACCGGCGGCGAAGTGGACGCCGTCCATATCGCGTACAACGAGTTCAAATCGGTCATGGTGCAGCAGGTGGTCGTCGAACAGTTGCTGCCCATTCCGCGCGGGACGTTCGACACGGCAGCCCAGGCCCCGGGTGCGGCACCGCCACTCGAGTACTTGTACGAACCCAAGCCCGAGGAACTCTTCAAGAACCTGCTCCCGACGTACGTCGAGATCCAGGTCTTTCGCGCGTTGCTGGAGTCGAATGCGGCATTCTATGCCGCGCAGATGACGGCCATGGACGCCGCGACGCGAAACTCGGGAGAGATGATCGAGCAGCTGACGCTCTACATGAACAAGGTCCGTCAGGCTGCGATTACCAGAGAGATTATTGAGGTAGTTTCCGGGGCTCAGGCCCTGTAAGACGATCGAAGTAAGCAGACATCACAACATGGCAACAGCAACAGCACAGAAAGTCGGCAAAGTCGTTCAGGTCATCGGGCCGGTGGTCGACGTTGAGTTCGAGGGTGGCCATCTGCCTGAGATCTACAACGCCGTGCGGATTCAGTCGGCGGATGGCGCCGGGCAGAAGATCGACGTCATCGTCGAGGTCGAGCAGCATCTTGGAGAGAACCGCGTCAGGACCGTCGCGATGAAACCCACCGACGGCATGCAGCGCGGCATGGATGCCGTCGATACCGGGGCGCCGATTTCAATGCCGGTTGGACCCGCGACGCTGGGCCGCGTGATGAACGTGCTCGGTGAGCCCGTCGACTTCCCCGACCGCGCCGTTCAGTCGAAAGAGCGCTGGTCGATCCACCGCAAAGCACCGTCGCTCGATCAACAGTCGACCGAACTGCAGATGTTCGAGACGGGTATCAAGGTCATCGACCTGCTTGAGCCGTACGTTCGCGGCGGCAAGATCGGACTCTTCGGCGGCGCCGGTGTCGGCAAGACGGTCATCATCCAGGAACTGATTCACAACGTTGCGATGAAGCACGGCGGCGTCTCGGTGTTTGCCGGCGTTGGCGAGCGCACGCGCGAAGGCAACGACCTCTGGCTCGAGTTCCAGGAGAGCGGCGTCATCAACATCAACGAGCTCGAGAAATCGCGCGCCGCCCTGGTCTACGGCCAGATGACGGAACCGCCAGGTGCGCGGCTTCGGGTCGCGTTGAGCGGCCTCACCGTCGCCGAGTATTTCCGCGATGCCGAGAACAAGGATGTGCTGCTCTTCATCGACAACATCTTCCGCTTCACGCAAGCGGGGTCGGAAGTGTCGGCGCTGCTCGGACGCATGCCATCGGCGGTCGGCTATCAGCCAACGTTGCTGACCGAGATGGGCGAACTGCAGGAGCGGATTACCTCGACGAAGAAAGGCTCGATCACCTCCGTGCAGGCGATTTATGTGCCTGCCGACGACTACACCGATCCGGCGCCGGCGACCACCTTCGCGCACCTCGATGCGACAACGAACCTGTCGCGAGCGATCGTGGAACTCGGCATCTACCCCGCGGTCGATCCGCTCGCGTCGACCTCGCGAATCCTCGACGCGCGCATCATCGGCGACGAACACTACAATACGGCGCGGGCGGTGAAGCAGGTGCTGCAGCGCTACAAGGACCTGCAGGACATCATCGCCATTCTCGGTATCGACGAGCTGTCGGAAGAAGACAAGCTCACCGTCGCCCGCGCCCGGCGTATTCAGAAATTCATGTCCCAACCTTTCTTCGTTGGCGAGCAATTCACGGGAAAGCCGGGCAAATACGTGCCGGTCGCCGACACGGTGCGAAGCTTCAAAGAGATTGTCGAGGGCAAGTACGATCATCTTCCTGAGCAGGCGTTCTTCATGGTGGGTACTATTGAGGAAGCGGTCGAAGCGGCGGAGAAGATGAAGGGATAGAGATGAGACGCAATATTGAGCATTGAACATGGCGCATCGAACATGACAGAAAGACATGGCACTACCCACACATATTGACCTGCAGGTGATGACGCCCGATCGCGGGATCATTCGCGACCGCGTCGACGAGGTCGAGATCCCGGGATCGGAGGGATATTTCGGCGTCCTGCCCGGTCACCGGCCGATGCTGGCGTCCTTGTCGACCGGCGAAATGTGGTATCGGAAGGGCGAGGAGAAACTCTATCTCGCCATCGCCTTCGGTTTTGCTGAAGTGCTGCCTGACCGCGTCACGATTCTGGCGCGTCTCGCCGAGCGGCCTGAAGAGATCGATGCCGACCGGGCTGAAGCCGCGCGTCGTCGGGCAGAGGAACGTCTCACCAGGCCACAATCCGATATTGACTACGAGCGCGCAAGAGTGGCGCTCACCAAATCGCTGATGCGACTGCAGGTATCCGCGCGGTTGCCGGGAGGGGCCCGCATCGGAGAGCTGAGGCGGATGCGCGACGTGGCAAGGGGCTGACAACGCCATCATGACGGCGCTGCCTTCGCTGACATGGGCCGTGCGGTCCGACCCCGGTCTGAAGCGAACCAGCAACGAGGACAGCCACTCGACGCGGCCGGATGTCGGCCTGTTCGCTGTCGCGGACGGCATGGGCGGGCACGTCGCCGGTGAAGTAGCATCCCGCGTCGCGGTCGAGGCTATCGAGGCATTCATCCAGGAAACCGCGGGGGCCGACAAGAATCGCACGTGGCCCTTCCCGTTCGATCCGTCGGTTAGCTTAGAAGCCAACCGCCTGCGCGCCGCGTTCCGACTCGCCAATCGAAAAATTGCGTCCGCCATCGCTGACTCGCAGGATTTGCGGGGCATGGCGACGACGGCGTCCGCCGTGCTGCTCGGACCCCATGGTGCGAGCGTCGCGCACGTTGGGGACAGCCGTGTTTACGTCCTGCGCGCCGGCAAGCTCGAACAGATTACGCACGATCACTCGTGGGTTGAGGAACAGGTTCGTGCCGGTGCGCTGACGCCAACGGCCGCGCGCCAACATCCGTGGCGCAACGTCGTTACGCGCGCGCTATCGGGGGGTGAAGATCCGGAGGTCGACGTCACCGATATCGTGCCTCGTCCCGGGGAACGCTACCTCCTGTGCTCTGATGGCCTGTTCACGGTCGTGCCGGACACCCGCATCGCAGAACTGCTGGGAGATATGAAGGCATCGCTCGATTCGATTGCACGCGCGCTCGTCGCCGCGGCAAACGACGCGGGCGGTCCCGACAACATTACCGCGCTGATTCTGCAGATCGATGCTCGGTAATCTCGCCCGGCTGATCCGCTACCGCGGGCTGATTCAGACGCTGGTCGCGCGTGAGTTGAAGGCGCGGTATCGCGGGTCGGTGCTGGGGTTCTTCTGGTCCTTCATCAACCCGCTCCTCCTGCTCCTGATCTATACCTACGTTTTCGCCTACATCATGCCGACCCGATTCGCGGAGGGAGAACAGCCCAAACCCTTTGCCGATCCATTTCCGTACGCCCTGTTTCTCTTCTGCGGCATCCTGCCCTGGACCTGGTTTTCCTCATCGTTGAACGAGGCGGCGGGTGTGCTGATTTCGGGCGGAAACCTGATCAAGAAGGTGCTGTTCCCGGCCGAAGTGTTACCGATCGTCACGACGCTCGCCAACATGGTGCATTTCTTCCTCGGGCTGCCCATCCTCGCGGCGTTTCTGATCTATTACCGCGCCCCTGTCACCGTCGGCGAACTCGCCTGGTTTCCGGTGATCGTCCTGGTGCAGCTGCTCTTCACGCTCGCCCTTGCCCTGCTCGTCGCCGCTTTGACGGTGCACTTCAGAGACATTCGCGACATCCTGGCCAACGTCCTGACGCTGTGGTTCTTCGCAACCCCAATCATTTACCCGTGGAAGCGCGCGCCTGACTTTGGCAAATGGTTTGTCAACGCCAACCCGTTCAGCCATCTGGCGATTTCGTACCAGGAAGTGCTCTTTTTCGAGGGACCTTTTGGCCATTGGCGGTGGCTGCTGGTGATCGGCGTCATGTCCGTGGTGTTTTTCCTGTTCGCATATTTCGTCTTCGACCGGCTGCGCGACACGTTCGCCGAGGAAGTGTGATGACCAACGCGATCGAGTTAACGAACGTATCGAAGATCTACCGGCGTTATACCCATCGCCGTCAGTTCGCCACGCTCAAGAGTGCGCTCTTGTCGCGTAGCCTGGTGCGCGACTTGAGCCCCGACGAGACGTTTGCCGCGGTGCGCGACCTGACCGTCGAAGTGCCGTGCGGCCGCACGCTGGGCGTCATCGGCCGCAACGGCTCTGGCAAGAGCACTCTGTTAAAGCTCGTCGCTGGAATCACCAAGCCGACGAGCGGAACCGTGCTTGTGAACGGCCGCATCTCCGCGCTGATCGAGCTCGGAGCAGGATTTCACCCGGAGATCTCCGGACGCGAGAACGTCTTCATCAATGGGATCATGCTCGGTCTCAGTAAGCGCGAGATCGCGCGCCGGTTCGATGAGATTGTCGAGTTCGCCGAGCTGAAAGACTTCATCGATGCGCCGGTGAAGACATATTCGTCCGGCATGTATATGCGCCTGGGGTTTGCCGTCGCAATTCATGTTGATCCCGAAGTGCTGCTCGTCGATGAAGTCCTTGCCGTTGGTGACGAGGGATTCACTCACAAGTGCCTCGACAAGTTCGCCGAGTTCAAGCGACGCGGAAAAACAATCCTTCTCGTCACTCATGCCCTTGGCCTCGTCGAGCGATTCTGCGACGAAGCCGTGTGGATGGATGGCGGGAGGATGAAAGCGATGGGAGATCCCAAGCGGGTCGTTGGCGCGTACATCACCGATGTTGAAACGAGCGAGGAGCAACTACTCGCCGCGGGAGACGCGAAGGCGAAGGAGTCGGTCACTGTCGTATCGCCAGACGAGGCGGCCACAGCCGTGCTGCCGGATCATCCCGTTGAGACTGCCGAAGGGCCTGCAGACATGTTTCGCGCCACTGAGGGTCGCTGGGGTTCGCGCGAGATCGAGATCACAGAGGTTCAGCTGTTTGGGTCGGACCAGCAGCCAGGGCACGTGTTTCATAGCGGTGAATCGTTGACCGTTCGCATCCGGCTCCGTTCGCCGATTGAGAATCAGGATTTTGTCATCGGCATCGGCATTTTCAACGCCGAAGGCGTCTGCTGTTACGGCACGAACACGAACATCGAGGAGCTGAAGGCTGTGCGCATTCTCGGAGACGCCGAGGCCTTCTTCTCGATCGACAGCCTCGATCTCGTTGAGGGAACCTACAAAATCGATGTCGCCGTCCACAAACTGGACGGCTATCCATACGACTATCACCGGCTGCTGTACACGTTTCGCGTGAAGTCGCGGACCAAGGACGTCGGTATCTATCGCCCGCGGCATGCGTGGCGATTCTCCGACGGCGTCGCGTTCGATCGCGCGAGCCATGAAGCCTGACCGAGATCCAGCGGCGCGCGTGCTGACGTGGAAACAGGTTGATGCGTCGGTGCGGACCGCTCGCGCCGCGGGGTTACGGGTCGTTTTTACCAACGGGGTCTTCGATCTTCTGCATCCGGGTCATGTCCGCTACCTCGAGTACGCACGCAATCTTGGCGACATGCTCATCGTCGGACTGAACGCCGACGCGTCAGTCCGGCGGAACAAAGGACCTGGCCGTCCGATTACGCCGGAAAATGAGCGGGCAGAAGTGCTCGCCGCCCTCGAATGCGTCGACGCGGTGGTCATCTTCGAGCAGGACACCCCCGCCGAGATCGTTCGTTTGGTGCAGCCCGACATTCTCGTCAAGGGGGCTGACTGGGCTGCGGACCAGATCGTCGGCCGTGACACGGTCGAGGCACGGGGCGGCCGCGTCGTACTCGTGCCGGTTGAGCAGGGACACTCGACTTCCGCCATCGTTGAGCGCATCCGAGGTCTCCACGACCGGTGATAAAATAGAAGGTTCGGACTTTCGGGAACTTGCTCACCGTGTCGTCCTACACCTCCAGTTCGTTGACGTTGCGTTCGCTGCTGAAGACGGCAGCCAGCCGCCTGCGTCTTGGTGTGCCCGCGCCGCGTGTATCGGGGTTGACGTCGCCAGCCAAGGCGCTGTTTGCGGCGATCGCGGCCGAGCGGGACCGCGTGCTGCTGGTTGTCCCCACCGATGCAGATGTCGAGACGATGACGCGCGACGCGCGGTTCTTCTACTCGGCGCTCGAAGGATTGTCGGAGATCGACGTTGAGCGCGCCGTTCTCCCCTATCCATCGCACGAAGTCGATCCATATCGTGGCCTTGCGCCACACTTCGATATCGCGTCGGCACGCGCACGGGCGCTCAGCGCCGCCGGCGATGGATCGGCGAGACTCGTTGTCGCGTCGGCATCGGCGCTGCTTCCGAAAGTGAGTCCGCCCGGTGAGATGAGCGCGGTCTCGACGACGCTCACTCCGGGACATGACATCTCGCCAACCGATCTCGGGGACATGCTCGCCTCCGCCGGCTACACGCGCCAGGATCCGGTCGACGAGCACGGAGAATTCTGCGTCCGTGGGGGCGTTGTCGATTTCTTTCCTGCCGGCGCTCGCGACCCGATCCGGCTGGAGTTCATCGGCGACACGATCGAATCGATACGCTCGTATGATCCGGCGACTCAGCGATCAACCGCGGAGCGCGATCAGGCGTCAATCGCGCCGCTGCAGGAACTGGTCGGCATGACCGACACGCCCGACCGTTCTGCAACCGCATTCGACCACCTGTGGGCGCACGGTCGTCCGATCGTGATTGTGTCTGAACCCGACGAAGTCCGATCGCATGGCGAGAAAACGACCGGTCAGACTCAGCACAGCTACGATGAAGTGATCGCGCGAGGGAATCGAGTCCCGCCACCCTCCGAGCTGGTTCTCACATGGGATGAGGTGACACCGTGGTTGGCGGAAGCGACGGTATTGGAGACGCTGTCGGTTGAAGAGTCGTACCACATTGCCTGCCAGCCGGCCCTGGAGTTTGCCGGCCGCGTCACCGATTGGGTCGCCGAGATCCGACGCAGTCGCGAGCTCGCCGAGACGATGGTGTTCGTGGCCAATTCCGCGGGTCGCGCCGAGCGCACGATCGAAGTACTCGGAGATTACGAGATCTATGCCGCACCGATCGAAGGGGCGGAGGAAGTTCGCACCGCTTCCGTTCTTGTCGGCATCGGTCACCTGTCGCGCGGGTTTCGCCTTCCCGATGCCGGCCTCCAGTTCTGGGCCGAGACCGACGTCTTCGAAGAAGAGCGCCAGGTTCACGAGCGCCGGCGTTCCGCGACACGCACGTTCCTGTCGGATTTTCGTGATCTCAAGGTCGACGATCTGGTTGTTCACGTCGATCACGGTATCGGCGTGTTCGTCGGACTGAAGCGGATCGATGTCGGTCTCACTCCGCAGGAGTTCATGGAACTCCGCTACGCGGGGGACGACAAGCTGTTTGTTCCGGTCGAACGGCTCGACCTGGTTCAGAAATACACCGGCGCGGCGCGCCCGTCGCTCGACAAACTCGGTGGAACGACCTGGGAGAAGGCAAAGACACGCGTCAAGAAGGCGATGCGTGACATGGCGGAAGAGCTGCTGAAGCTTTATGCCGCGCGCAAGGCGATGCCAGGACACGCGTTCACGCCCGACTCGCACTGGCAACAGGAGTTCGAAGACTCGTTCGAATGGGAACTGACGAGCGATCAGTCCAATGCGATCGCCGATATCAAGCGCGACATGGAAACGGCAGCGACGATGGATCGGCTGCTGTGCGGTGATGTCGGCTACGGAAAGACCGAAGTGGCGATGCGCGCAGCGTTCAAAGCAGTTATGGACGGCAAGCAGGTCGCGTTTCTGGCACCGACCACGGTCCTCGCATTCCAGCATGTGAAAACGCTGCGCGATCGCTTTGCCGCCTTTCCCGTTCGCATCGACATGGTCAGCCGATTCAGAACGAAAGCCGAGCAGAAGCAAACGCTCGAGGATCTGAAGGCCGGTAAGGTCGAGATCATCGTCGGCACGCATCGGCTGCTGTCGAAAGATGTGCTGTTCAGAGATCTCGGGTTCCTCATCGTTGACGAAGAACAGCGGTTTGGCGTCGCTCATAAGGAACGCATCAAGCAGATGCGCAAACGGGTGGACGTCCTGACGATGACCGCGACGCCGATTCCGCGCACACTGAACATGTCGCTCGCCGGGATCCGCGACATGTCGATCATCGAAACGCCTCCCAAGGATCGACTCTCGATTCAGACCAATGTCGTCAAGTTCGATCAGGAAGTGATCCGGCGCGCGATCCTGACCGAGATGGAGCGCGGCGGCCAGGTGTATTTCGTCCACAACCGCGTCGAGTCGATTTACTCACTCGGCAACCTGATCACGCGGTTGGTTCCGGAAGCGCGTATCGTCGTCGGGCACGGTCAGATGAGCGAGGAGGAGCTCGAGCGTGCGATGGTGGATTTCGTCGCGCAGAAGTACGACGTGCTGCTGGCGACGACAATTATCGAGAACGGCCTCGACATTCCGAACGCCAACACCATCATCATCAATCGCGCCGATCGCTATGGATTGTCGCAGCTGTATCAGCTTCGCGGACGTGTCGGCCGATCCGATCGCCGCGCCTATGCGTATCTCTTGATTCCGCCGGAGGAAGCCCTCTCGCCGGTGGCAAAGAAACGGCTGGCGGCGATCCGCGAATTCAGCGACCTCGGCAGCGGATTCCGCGTCGCGGCGCTCGATCTCGAGATTCGAGGCGCCGGCAACCTGCTCGGCGGCGAACAGAGTGGACACATCGAAGCGGTCGGGTTCGATATGTACATGAAGCTGCTCGAGCAGACGATCAAAGAGCTCAAGGGTGAAGAGGTCGAAGACGAGATTCGCGCCAACGTGAACCTGCGCGTTGACCTCAGGATTAACGACGACTACATCCCGGACATGAATCAGCGGTTGACGGTGTATCGCAGGATGGCCGCTGTGCGGACCGAGGACGAGTTGAGCCGGCTCGTTCTGGAGGTGCGCGACCGCTATGGTCCGCCCCCCGAATCCGTCTTGAACCTGGCCGAATATGCGTCTATTCGCATTCTTGCCGACCGGATAGGGCTCGAATCGCTAGACCGCGAAGGCTCCGCCGTCGTCCTAAAGTTCAGATCCGACGCGAAGCTCGATCCGGCGTGGCTTTTCAGGGTCGTGCAGCAACGTGGCGACGTGACGCTCGTGCCCCCGGCGACCTTGAAGCTCGACTTGAAGAAGCCCGCGGCACGAAAAGTGGTACCGGAACCGAGGACGCCGTCCGGCCCCGCCGGCGGCGGGCGGAAAGGGAGAGATCCGGTAGCCGGGGGATCCTGGTGGGCCGCTCGCGCGCGGGCGGGACAGGTGGCCCCCGGCTTCACAAAGGACGAAATCATGCGGCCCGCCAAAGAAGACCCGCGTGCCGAGGACGGCGTCTTCTCACGGGTTTTGGGGCTGCTCGGCGATTTGAGCGGCGGCCTATCGATCGAGTAAAATATTATGCTGCAGCAATTTACGGCAACACATCCTATGAAGTTGATTTCGACCGTGGCATTGGCGCTCACGCTCGGGCTGGCGACCGTTCCGGCGCGCGCTCAGATCATCGAGCGCGTCCTCGTGAAGGTGAATGGCGACATTTTCACGCAGACCGAACTCGAAGAGCGGCAGACGGCGGCCATCCGCGCTCGTCTCGGCGGGGATTTGAAACCCGAGATGGTGAACGACAACGCAGAATTGAAGAAGGTGCTCGACGAAGTTACCCCGCAACTGCTCGTGGACGCGATTGACGAACTGCTGCTCCTCCAGATGGGCAAGGAGAAGGGCTACCACCTGAGCGACGAGCAGTTCAAAGGGTGGCTCGATAATCTTCGCAAGGAACAAAACCTCGCCGACGACCAGAAGTTCGCTGCCGCCTTGAGGCAGGAGGGGATGACGATCGACGATCTCCGGCGGAACGTCGAAAAGCAGTTCCTGGTCAGCCAGGTGCAGCGCGACGAAGTCGGGTCGAAGCTGACGATTACCGAGGAGGAAGCGCGGCAGTACTACCTGACGCACAAAAACGAGTTCGTCGAGCCGGCGACGGTCACGCTGCGTGAAATCCTGATCGAGGTACCGGCGACGACCAAGGGCGGACAGCCAACGATCAGCGTTGCGGCACAGGACGATGCCGAGGAGAAAGCGGCAGCAATCAGAAGCCGACTTGTTGCCGGCGAAGATTTCGCCAAGCTGGCAGCCGAAGTGTCGGCGTCTCCCTCGAAGGCGAACGGCGGCTTGATCGGGCCGATCAATCTGGCCGAAGTGTCGACTTCGTTGCAGCAGATGATTGACAAGATGAAACCGGGCGACATCACGACGCCCATTCGCACGAATCGCGGCGTGCAGATCCTGAAGCTCGAGACCTTGAAGCCGTCGGCGATTCAACCCTTCGAGAGCGTCCGCGATCTGGTCGCGGACAAAGTGCACGACTCTCGTCAGCAAACGGAAGTCCGCAAGTTCCTGTCAAAGGTGCGCGGCCAGGCGCTCATCGAGTGGAAGAACGAGGAGCTGAAGAAGCTGTACGAGAAGCAGGTCGCGGTCGAATCGGGCGGCGGTGCTGACTGAGGAATGGCCGAGCAAATACCAACAGCCTGGTACGCGATCTGGACACGGTCACGGCACGAGAACGTCGTCCGCGAGCAGCTCGAGCGCAAGGGGTACGAAGCGTTCCTTCCGACCATTACCAAGTGGAGCCGCTGGAAAGATCGGAAGAAGAAGATCGACTGGCCGCTCTTCCCCGGGTATTGTTTCGCGCGATTCGATTCGAAAGAACGGCTGCCGATTCTCTCGTGCACCGGCGTGGTGAATATCGTGTCGTTCGACGGCGAGATCGCACCGATCCCCGAATTCGAGATCGAAGGGATCCGCCGGCTGGTTCAGAGCGATCTGCAGTTCGATCCGTGCCCGCTCATTCACGAAGGAATGATGGTGGAAGTGATCCACGGACCGCTGAAGGGGGTCGTCGGACGACTGCTGCGAAAAGGCGCGCACGCTCGGCTGATGCTCGCGGTTGATCTCATCGGTCAGGCAGTCAGCGTCGAAGTCGACGCGGCGGATGTGAAACCTTATTAAGGTGCCGGAAGTCCAGCTGCTGATGAAAATCGGATCGATCGACCTGACACCCCCATTCGCCCTTGCGCCGATGGCGGGCATGACCGACACAGCATTCCGCCGGCTGGTGAAGCGGAAGGGCGGGTGTGGTCTTGTCGTCAGCGAGATGGTGAGCTCGGAAGGACTGGTCCGCGGGATCGATCGGACGCTCGAATACGCCGAGTACACGGAAGAAGAGCGTCCTGTCTCGATCCAAATCTTCGGCGGTGATCCCGAGAAGATGGCGGCGGCGGCGCAGATCGTCGAAGGCATTGGCGCCGATATCGTCGACGTCAACATGGGCTGCCCAGTGCCGAAGATCGCCAAGCACAATGCCGGTTGCAGCCTGATGCGCGAGCCGGAGCACGCGGCTGATGTCGTGCGCGCCATGACTCGCGCGGTCAAGATTCCTGTCACCGTCAAGATGCGCGCTGGTTGGGACGCTGATGCGATCAATGCTCCCGATCTGGCGCGACGCATCGAAGACGCTGGTGCTGCCGCTGTGGCGGTGCATGGGCGCACGGCAGCGCAATCCTATGCAGGTGTCTCCGACTGGGATCTGATTGGTCGCGTAGCGGAGGGCGTGTCGATCCCGGTCTTCGGGAGTGGCGACTGCATCGATCCGGAACAACTTGTCGAACGATTGCGGCTTGGGAGGATCGCCGGCGTCCTGGTCGGCCGGGGCGCGCTGCGTAATCCCTGGATTTTCGAGCAAGCCGCAGCCATGGCAGCCGGGCGGTCACCCCGAGCCATAACCTCTGCCGAACGCGGCCAGTTCCTGCTCGACTACATTGATCTGTTAATGCACGAGCGCGTCGACGAAGCCGAGGGCTTCCGCCATGTGGCGCCAGGCCAGTCTGCGGTTTCGCCGCAACCGGCGCGCGGACACGACCGATGGGTGATCAACAAACTCCGGGCGTTGAATTCCTGGTATACGAAGGGCCTCGACAACGGATCTCATCTGCGGATCGCGATCAATTCCGCGGAGTCCATCAGTCAGCTGCGGGAAATCATCCACGACTTCTTCCTGGCGTCTCCGATTCCCAGTCAATCAGCAACTTCGTAATCGTACGCGAGGGCTTTGGATGCTGACGCCATGAAATGGTGTCCGGCCGCTGCATGCGCGGGATGGCGCAGGTAGGCCTTCAGTCCTTCGACATCATCAAACTCGATGAAGACGGCGTATTCGTAGTCGTCGTGCATCATTTGCTCATATCCGGGCAGCGAGTGCTTGATGCGCGTACCGATCCGCAGGCGTTTGATTGAGGGGATGTTCTTCGACGCCAATTCAAGGGCGCCGACGAGCGCGGCGCGATCGGCGCCTGAGAGATCAGGTCTGGGGCTGAAGAGCACAACGTGGACGATCATCGGCTGCCTCCGCTCCCTCCGCTGTTGCGTGGTCCGCTCGGCTTGCGCCGCAGCTTCTGCGCAAACCGTCGTCGCTTTTCATCACGCGGCACCTTGAAACGATCGCGTGGATCTTTATGTTCGCCGCCGGGACGCCACTCACGCGAGCGGGGCTCGACGGCCCCGCGGCTCTTGGGACGCCGGCGCGCGATCGCGTCAGCGCGCTCCTGGTCCTGACTTTCCCACAGCCGTCCGCGGGCAAACCATTTCATGACGGCATCGGGATGCCGTGCCTGCAGTTGACGCAGTGTCGGGATCAGTTCTTCCTGCGTGTGTGCACGAAAGGCGGTCGGTTTTCCTTCGAGGATGATCGTCCAGTAATGGTGCCGCGGAGGCATGCTAATGCGGCTCGAGCCGTTTGAGCTTCTCGATGAGGGTGGTGCGTTTCAGATTCAGCAGCTTCGCCGCCTGCCGTTTGTTGCCCTGCGTACGCTCGAGCGAGCGGCGAATGAGCGCGAGCTCGATGGTTTCAATGTAGCGCCCGAAGTCGAGGCCA
The DNA here is from genome assembly GCA_035491715.1 of Vicinamibacterales bacterium. Classification (GTDB taxonomy): domain Bacteria; phylum Acidobacteriota; class Vicinamibacteria; order Vicinamibacterales; family 2-12-FULL-66-21; genus JALZOC01. The sequence goes on from DATJKH010000092.1 coordinate 96,818, forward strand.
TCGTCAGGAAACCAGACTTCCGAGGCCTCGGTCGCTCCTGCCTGGTCCTGAATGTCGCTGGTCAGATCCTGTACATCGATTTGCGATCGACCCTGGCTGAATGCGAGTGCCCGCTCGATGGCATTCTCCAGCTGCCTGATGTTGCCAGGCCAGTGATACGCCATCAATCGGCGAAGTGCGTCCTGGGAAATCGTGACCGTTGCTCGACCTGACTCGCTGGAGAGCTTCTGAAGAAAATGCTGAACCAGGAGCGGAATATCCTCGCGCCGCTCTCGCAGCGGCGGCAGCTTCACGGGAATGACGTTGAGCCGGTAATACAGGTCTTCGCGGAACGTGCCATCCGCGACCATCTTCGCAAGATCAGAATGCGTCGCGGCGATCACGCGCACATCGATCTTGACCGTGTGTGAATCACCGACACGTTCAAACTCCCGCTCCTGCAGCACGCGCAGGAGCTTGGCTTGAAGCGCCGGGCTCATCGTTCCGACTTCATCGAGAAAGAGGGTGCCCTTGTGCGCCTGTTCCAGCCTGCCCTGCCGCGCGCCGACCGCGCCGGTGAACGCGCCGCGAACATGGCCGAAGAGCTCAGCTTCGAGGAGTGTCTCGGGAATCGCGCTGCAGTTCAACGCCACGAATCGGTTGGTCCGGCGCGGACTGTTGTGATGGATGGCGCGAGCGGCGAGTTCCTTGCCGGTGCCCGTCTCACCGGTGATCAGCACCGTGCTCGACGTCGCCGCCACCGTCTCGAGCAGCTGAAACAGCTCGCGCATGACGCGGCTGCGGCCGATGAGTCCGTCGATGCGATACCGATCCTCGAGCTGCGATCGCAGGTACGCATTTTCCGACTTGAGGCGGCGTTGTTCGAGCGCCGACCGAAGCACGTGCAGCAGCGCGTCGAACTGGAAGGGCTTGGTGATGAAATCGGCCGCGCCCCGCTTAATCGCCTCGACTGCGTCCTTCACCGTTCCGTATCCAGTGATGACGATGGCGATGATTTCGGGATATCGCTCGAGCGCAGATTCGATGACCTTCGCGCCGTCGATGCCGGGGAGCCGTAAATCGGTGATCAGAATGTCGAAGGCAAAATCAGTGAGGCGTTGCAGGGCTTGCTCACCACTGCCGGCCTGTTCAACGATGAAGTCATGGTCCGCGAGGCGCTCCGCAATCGCCTCCCGGAGCGCGGTCTCATCATCGACGATCAACAGATGCTTCTGGCTCTCAGCCATTTACTTCGAGTGGGCGGTATTTTGACACCCGCGCCGGGGCCGGTCAATTCAACTATCCCGGCAGCCCTATAGCCGACGGTCGCGTCCTCCGATACAACTCAACGTACGGCGTGCGGTAACCCACATGGCCCGACGTTCAGGGCCGACGTGAAAAGCAATGATGACTGACCGCAAGACCATCTCAATCATGAAAGCGTGCGAGCTCGTTGGCGTGAGCCGCCGCACCATCTACAACTGGATCGCCAGCGGCAAAGTGGAATACGTCAGAACCGCCGGCGGTTCGGTCCGGATCTTTGTCGATACGCTCTGGCGCGAGCCCGGGCGCACGCACGAGCTGACTACTAAAGAAGCCTCATGACGCCAGCCGCCGATCCGAGAACTGCGAGGACGTCTGTGGACGAACCGCCAGACCTCGGCCTGCTGTTTCATCGCCTCAACAATCAGCTCGGAATCATCCTCGCCAACGCCGAGCTGCTCGAGGCCAAGGTCTCGGACGAGATGACACGCGCGCGCGCCTCACAAGTCGTCGCCAGCGTGCTCGACGCGATGTCGACGGCCCGTGAAATTCGCTCTCGAACCAAGCCTTCCTGACGTCAATTATTTGACTATATAGCGTCCTAGCCGTCAAGTAATTGACGACTCGGCAGTCGCTGGACGCCCTTCGTTTCCCGCTCTTTCACACTGGCGCACGCTCATAAATCATTGAAATTCAATAGTTTCACAACACTTCACAGAAGGACCACGCGCTTCGCTTTTTGATCGTTTCTGACCTGGTATTCCAGTTGCCGTGCTACCCACTCGCCGCTGAGGTTAAGACGCGGCACAACACGGTAACCGGAAGCCTCTGGAGGAAAGGGTCAAATGCAGCGTCAGCCTCTCGCCGCCCGTCATCGTCAACGCATTGCCGCAAGCCTTCCGTTCGTTGAATCCCTGGCGCGGCGCGTTGCCGCGTCCATGCCTCACTCGATTGAGCTGGGCGATCTGGTCCAGGACGGGATGATCGGCCTCATCGACGCCGCCTGCCGGTTCGATGAGGAGCGAGGCATCAAGTTCGAAACGTTTGCGGAGCGCCGCGTTCGAGGAGCGATGATCGACGCGCTCCGTCGCGATGCCTGGCCGCGTGGCGTTCGTCGTCAGCGCCGTGAGCTCGAGGCCGCGCGAGAGGAACTTCGGCGCGAGCTTGGCGCTGAACCGTCGCTTGCCGATCTCGCTCGACGGATTGGCTCCGACGAGGCCCGGCTGGGGCGCACGATTGTGCGGATCAACACGATTGAATCGACCTCGCCGCTGTCAGCCGGTGAAAACGTCGACGGTTCGTCGTTGCCTCCCGCGCTGGTGCCATCTGAACCGCAGTCGCCGGACCGGGCGTACGAAGAGCAGGAAGTGCGCGATCGCATTCGCGCGGCAATCGCCTCGCTCCCGCCAAGAGAACGTAAGGTGATCGGCCTGTACTACTACGGCGAAGCGACGATGAAGCAGATTGGAGCGGAGATCGGGGTCAACGAATCACGCGTGTCGCAGCTGCATGCGCGAGCTGTGCAGAGACTGCGAAAGGCTCTCGGTGCTGACTGCCCGACCGAATCGATCAGTCCCGCCGTGCTGTCATTTCAGAGCACCATGCGCCGTCTCCGCATGGCGAAGGCAGAGATGCCGCACGAACCCGGAGTCGTTCTTCAGTACCGCGCGCCGAAGGCGCAGTCCGCGCCGCAGAAGGTGGCGATGCGACGGAAGCCTGCGGCGCGACGCGAGGCAGTCGCGGTAGCGCGGTAGCCGACTGTTCCGGGATCCGTTGTCCGGGATCCGAGACGATCTGTTCGACGATCGGATCCCGGATCCCGCACACCGGACATCGGCAGCATGACTACTCGAGCATCTCCTTCGCCACTCTCAGGAGATCCTTCAGCCGAAATGGCTTGGCGAGCCACCGGCAGCCCGATTCTTCGAGAAAGCGTTCGGCGTCCGTGCCGGCGACGTCTCCAGTCACGAAGAGGACGCGGCGAGCCATCGCGGGATCCGCTGTCGACAGTTCTTTGTAAAACGAAGGGCCGTCGAGTCTCGGCATCTTCAAATCGCAGACAATCAGATCGTACGGCCGCTCCTTGAGGCGCTCGAGCGCCTCCATGCCATCACTCGCGCGGTCGACGAGGAATCCGGCATCCGCGAGAGCCTCGGCCACTGCTGCGCCGAGCGCGATCTCGTCTTCCACCACCAATGCGGCGGCGCCGACGCGAACGTCCCCGCTTGCTCGCGGCTCTGACGGTCGCGGCATCGGTGGCTTGAGCGGTCCCGCGCCGACGGGCAATTCGACATAGAAGGACGCGCCGCGCCCGGGGTCGGATTTCACGGTGAGACGGCCGCCATGCTCCTGGACGATCGCATATGCGACCGTGAGACCAAGGCCAGTGCCTTTCCCGACCTCCTTCGTCGTGAAGAACGGATCGAAAATCTTCGGCTGCACATCTTCCGGCACGCCCGGGCCGTCATCGTTGACTTCGAGGATCACCGCGTCGCGGTCGGCCTCGTGCCAGGTGCGGACGATGAGCGTGCCGCGTCCGTGCGACCCGAGCATGGCCTGCTCGGCGTTGATGATGAGGTTGAGCAGGACCTGTTGGATCTGGTGAGGATCGGAGAACACCTCGGGCAGTCCGGCTGCGAGTGCTTCGAGGATGACGATGTTGCTGATGCGCTGTTCGTAGGCGCGAAGGGCGAGGGTCTCGCGCACGACCTGATTGAGATTCACCATCGCGCGCGTGGTGTGGCGCTTGCGGGCGAAGGTCAGGAGATTGCGCACGATCTTCGCGGCGCGTTCCGATTCGCTCAGGATCGTTTCGAGGCCGCGCTTGGTCTGCTCATCGACTGACCGCTGAGCGAGCCGCTCGGCCCAGGTCAGGATTGTCGCCAAGGGATTATTGAGTTCGTGGGCGACGCCGGAAATCGTCTGTCCGAGGGCGGCCAGTTTCTCCGCCTGCAGGAGCTGGTGATACAGATCGCGAGCTTGATCCTCCAATCGTTTCCGTTCGCTCACGTCGCGCATCAGCGCTTCGACGCGAAGACCTTCGGCGACGCGTTCTGCATGAGCCGTGACCTCCACCCACATCGCCGATCGATCGGCGCGGCGCAACCGTAGCAGATAGTCGGTGATCGCCCCGTCGCGCTGAAGCCGTTCGACGAAACCGTCGCGCGCCTGCGGATCCACGAAACGCTCAATCTCGAACGGGCGGACCTCCTCCTGCGGTGTTTCGACCGCGTAGCCGAACATCAGTTTGAGATAGGGATTGGCAGAGAGTGTCAGCGCGGCTGAACCGGACAACGTGCCGATGTAGACCCCCTCGTGAACCGACTCGAAGAACCGCGAGAACGTTTCGGGTGGGGCCGTTGACGTCAGCTCAGGTTCCGGCACGGGGGGATTATACGGGTATCGGCAATCGCACGGCTCAGGTTACTTGCCACCCGCTGCGGGCGGTGGCGGCGTGGGTGTCATTGATTGATACTGCGAGCGATAGCGTCCCTCAATCGTCGATCGAATCTCGGAGAGGGGCACCCCGGAATTGTGCATCTGCATCGCGTCACGCGCGACATCGAGACAGATGGCTCACGTCATGCCGTGGTCTTCCCACGTTGGTCGTCCGTTCGCATCGCGGCTGCGCACGAAGCAATCGTCGTTACCTTTGTGACCGGATCGCTCACAGCCACAGAAGCACGGAACGTAGTGCAACACTTCGGGGTGGCGCGCCGCAAACGTGTAAACCGCGCGCACGACGTCGGGCGGACGCGCGGGAGCAAATGCTGTCACCGGTAGAGGCGGCAGTTCCCCCTTGTAGGCCGGCGGCGGAGGTGTGAACTGGACGACTGTCGGCTGGGGCGTTTCCGCCACCGCGGGGGCGGCAGCTGGTGGCGGCGCGGCTGCACTGGACGCTGCGGGTTCATTTGGCTGACAGGCCAGGCCGGCGGCGGCGACCGCTATCGCGACGATCGTGATCCACGACGATCGAACATTCTTCATGTCGTGATCTTAGCACCCGTGGACATCAGGACTCCGCCGCCGGTAATCTGACGCCAATGTTCACGTCGTCGTTGCTCAAAAACAAGGTGGCTATCATTACCGGCGGTGGAACCGGCCTCGGCCTCGCGATCGCGAAGCGGATGGGCGAGCTCGGTGCCGATATCGCCATTGGCAGCCGTCAGGCGGCGCATCTCGAAGAGGGCACAGCCGATTTGCGGCATGCCGGTCTCGACCCGCTTGCTGTACAAGTTGACGTCCGAAAGCCGGAGCAAGTCGACGAAATGGTCGGTCGCGTCGTGCGACACTTCGGCCATATCGATATTCTGATCAACAACGCTGCAGGAAACTTCATCTGCCGGGCTGAGGATCTTTCGCCCAACGGATGGAACGCGGTGGTCGGAATCGTACTAAACGGCAGCTTCTATTGCTCACGCGCGGTCGGCAGACACATGATTGCTCGCGGTCGCGGCGGATCGATCGTCTCCATCCTTGCCAATTACGTGTGGACCGGGAGCGCGGGCACCGTCCACTCAGCCGCGGCGAAAGCCGGAGTGATGTCGATGACCCAGACGCTCGCGGTGGAATGGGCAAGCCACAACATCCGAGTGAATGCTGTCGCCCCCGGACCGATCGAGACACCGGGTGCCGCCGAGAAACTCTGGAATACGCCTGATGCGGTTCGTCGCATCACGGAAACGATCCCGCTGAAACGGTGGGGCAAGCCTGAGGATGTCGCCGACGCGGTGACGTTTCTCGTTTCGGATCACGCCAGCTTCATCACCGGAGAGATCCTCACGGTCGACGGCGGCTCGTGGCTCGGCAAAGGGCCGTACGGGTTCGTGTGAATCGCGCCACTGTCGAATTGGCCTCGATCCGCGCTGCCACCGAATCCGATAATAGACGCCACGGAAGAACACAGATCGATACAGCCGCGGAAGAACACGGATTCACACGGACAAACCTTGATCGATCCGGATCCCGCTCACCATCCCGGATCCCGACATGACAAACACCCGACAGCGACGTCTCGCGTATCTCTCCTGGATCACCGTCTGCATCGTCTGGGGTACGACGTATCTCGGTATCCGCATCTGTCTCGAAACGATGCCGCCGATGCTGATGGGAGGGTTCCGGTGGCTTTCTGCCGGCGCGCTGCTGGCGGCCTACGTCGTGGCGAGCGGGGAATCGCTGCCGGGGCGAGACAGATGGGGTGGTATTGCGCTCCTCGGCTTTCTGATGCTGGGACTCGGCAACGGCGGTGTTGTGATCGCCGAACAATGGGTGCCCAGCGGGCTTGCTGCCGTCGTCATCGCGTCGAATCCGTTCTGGATGTCGGCCGTCGAAGCGGCGATTCCCGGTGGTGAGCGACTTCATGCCAACGTGATCGTTGGCCTCATCATTGGCTTCACAGGGATCGTGGTGCTGGTGTGGCCAGATCTGACGCTCGGAGCCGCGAGTCGTCGCGGCTTTCTCGCCGGCGTCGTGGCTCTTCAAATCGCCTCGATTGGCTGGTCGCTTGGCTCCGCCTACTCGCGACGCCACGCACGCAGCGATCACGTGCTTGGAACAACGGCGTGCCAGATGCTGGCGGGCGGGATCATTATGACGGCCGCCGGGACGATTCGTGGCGAGTGGTCACACCTGTCGTTCAGCGCCGCAACGACATGGTCTCTGATCTACCTCTCGACCGTCGGCGCGATCGGCGGGTTTGTTGCCTACACCTACGCCTTACGACATCTTCCGGTGTCGTTTGTGTCGCTGTATGCCTACATTAACCCGATCATTGCCGTGACCCTTGGCGTCCTGATTCTCCACGAATCATTCGACTCGCGAATGGCGGTGGCGGCAGCGCTGGTGTTCTGCGGAGTCGCGATCGTCCGCTGGACCGGCCCAAAAGCCGTCTCCGACTCCGGACTCGAGGTTGACGCGCAGGCGGAGCCGTCGACGTAGGCTGGCCCCAATGATCCCCAATGATCAATGATCAATGCCCAATGCGTTGTGACCCCCATTGAACATTGGTCATTGATCATTGAACATTGACGAGTGTCACACCCTCCGTCCGCTGATCAATCGAACCAGAAACAGCACGATCGCTATGACGAGCAGGACATAGATGAAGTTACCGAGAGTGTACCCACTGACCATCCCAAGCAGCCACAGCACGATGAGGATGATCGCAATCGTTTCGAGCATAGTCTTCTCCTTGCGCGCGAAATCGCGCAGCGCACGCGACGAATGAACCCCCAGCAACGGCTGTGCCGGATTGGAGAACTGCGGCGGTCACGAGGCGTCCGCGCGCTGGTCCTCGTTGTTTTTCTCGTATTCGGTCTCGCGTCGCAATCGCGCGCGCAGACCGACGCTCCAGCTCAGCCACCAGACTCCCCGTCTACCGGCAAACAGGTTGTCTTGTTTCTGACCGGTGCCGCCAGTGGACTCGCCGCGCACGAAGCCGCCCACGTCATCGCGGATTTGGCCTACGGAGAAAACCCAGGTCTGAAGAAGGTAGATTTTCACGGCATTCCATTTTTTGCCATCACTCACCGAAGTGGGCGCGCCTCGAACGAAGAGTTCGTCATTTCATCGGCAGGTTTTTGGGCGCAGAGTGCCGGAAACGAATGGCTCCTGAGCAAACGCCCGCATCTCAAGTCGGAGCAGGCGCCCTTTGCCAAAGGGTATTTCGCGTTCAACGTTCTCGCCTCGGTTGCGTACGCGGGCGCTGCGTTCGCGAAAACAGGTCCGGCGGAGCGTGACACGCGCGGGATGGCCGCATCGTCACGTCTCGATGAGCGTTGGATTGGTGCGCTGGTGCTGGCGCCGGCGGTGCTGGACGCGTGGCGCTACTACCGCCCCGGCTCGAAGTGGGCGACGTGGAGTTCGCGCGGAGCCAAGATCGGCATGGTCCTCATGGTTGTGCGGTAACGCTGCTCTGTGAACCCTCGGTGCGAGGACCCAGTGCAAACGTCATCGTCCCTTCGACGACGACGTTGCCGTTGACGCGAGCGACGCCATGTAGAACACCCATCCGGCTGCGAAGGCGCCGCACGACGGCTTCGATCACGACCTGATCGCCAGGATGCACGGGCCTCCTGAACCTGACGCGCTCGATTCCCATGAAATAGATCAGCTTTTCGCGGTTCTCGGGTTTCGCAAGAATCATGATGGCGCCGACCTGCGCAACCGCCTCGGTCAGGATCGTGGGTGGCAACACCGGCGGGCCGTCCGGCTGATGGGACAGATATCGCTCGTTCAGCGTCATGTTCTTGATGCCGACGATCCGTTTGTCGGGATCGAACTCAGTGATGCGATCGACGAGAAGAAACGGATAGCGATGCGGAAGTATCCGTTCGATGGCGCTGTAATCGAGTGGCAACGAGAGTTCCATAATCTCACCGCAGTATAATCGGGATTTCTCCCTCGGGAGGGAACGCTCTCCGTGAGCCAGTCATTTCCAGCAGACGAAGTCCCGGCGGAACCGAATACGCGGCAGGAATCGAAGGCGTCAAAGCAGGAACTCGTCACCACGCTCTTCGACCTCGGCCGCCAGGTGACGAGTGTGCTCGACTTCGACGATCTCCTGCGCCAGATTCCCAGACTCATCGGCCGGCTGATCTCGTTCGAAGCGTTCGCGGTGTACTTGCTCGACGAGCGCAGAAGTGAGTTGCGCGTGGCTTACGCGGTCGGCTATCCGCCTGTAGAGCGGCCGATTCGGCTGCGACCTGGCATGGGCCTGGTCGGTGCCGCGATCGAAACCGAGCAGCCTGTTCTCGTCAACGACCTGCAGAACGATCCTCGCTACATCGAGTTCGTCCCGGGGATGAATTCGGAAATCGTCGTCCCCCTCCTCCACAAATCGAAGCCGCTTGGCGCGCTGAACATTCTCAGCCGCAATCGGAATCAATTCACGCTCGAGGACACGGCGATCGTCCGCCAGTTCGGCGCGCACGTGGCTGTCGCGCTGGTCAACGCCCGCCTGTTCGATCGCAGTAAGCGCGACGCCGAGGCATTTGAGACGCTCGCCGAAATTGGACGCGATGTCGCGTCAGTGCTGGATCTGGACGAGCTGTTTTCGCGGATCGCGCAGCTGACCAAGCACGTGATCGACTACCGCACGTTCGGGATCCTGCTGCTCAACGAAGAGCGCGGCGAGCTGGAGATCAAGCTGGCGCTGCAGTACGGCGAGAAAGTAGAGGTGCCGCGGGTTCGTCTCGGGGAGGGATTAGTCGGATACGCGGCGCTCCACCGCGAACCCGTTCTGGTGTCAGACGTCTCCCAGGATCCGCGCTACATCAAGGTCGTTCCCGACGTGCGGTCCGAGCTCGTCATTCCGATGCTGTTGAAAGATCGCTGCATCGGTGTTGTCGATCTGGAAAGCCCGGAACTCGATGCGTTCAGCAAGCGTGATGTCGAGATTCTCACATTGCTCGCGAGTCAGGCAGCCGTGGCGATCGAGAACGCGCGGCTGTACGAGGAAGTCCGCGCCAACGAAGAGCGGCTGGAGAAAGAGCTTCGGTTTGCGCAGCGGGTTCAAACGGCGCTTCTTCCCGCCGCGCCACCGAAGCGACTGAAGGGCATCGAAGTGTCAGCCGCGTTCGCGCCCGCCCGCGAGGTCGGTGGCGACTTTCATGATTACCTGTCACCAGAGGCGCACACGCTCGTCGTGGCCGTGGGAGATGTCTCCGGCAAAGGTGTGCCGGCGGCACTCTACAGCGCATTCGCCGCGGAGCTCGTTCGCGGCCGCACGTTCCGCCGTCGCTATCTCCCGGATCGATCGAGTCCGTCGGGCGTCCTGTCGTCGGTAAACACGATTCTTCAGCAGCGACACCTCGAGGAGTATTACTGCACGCTCTGTTACACCGTGTTCGATTTGAAGCGCCGCGTCCTCACGCTCGCGAATTCAGGGTTGCCGTATCCGATTCGCGCCACGGCAGAAGGCTGTTCGCAGATCGAGCTGCCCGGTGTTCCGCTCGGATCGTTCCAGGGATCGACCTACGACGAGGTCACGTTCGCATTGCACGCCGGCGACCTGTTCGTGCTGTGCACCGACGGCGTATTCGAAGCGATGAATGCGAACGGACAGGAATTCACGGCGGCACGGCTGATCGATGTCGTGGCCGCGCTGCGCCAAGAACCGGCGGCGAAGGTCGTGGGAAGGATTTTCGAGGCGGTGTCGGAATGGCGAGGTGACACACCACCGAACGACGACATGACGGCGGTGGCGGTTCGGATCACGTTGTAGGCACGGTCTAGAGACCGTGCCTACCCTGCCTAGTAGCCCTTGAACGAAATGTCCTTTTGCTCCAGGTGGAGACCAACTGCCCGGCCACCAAATGTCGCCATATCGCTAACGCGCCCTTTCACACGAACTCGGGCGCCCTTGCTGGGAGTTCGGCCGTCCTGTGATACGACCGTCAATTCTCCCGTGCCATCATCGATCTTGTACACCTTGAACGGAACCAGTGGCACCCCCCAGGAACTCGTCACCACGCCATTTACTGAAACCGTCTTGTTCTGGTAACGACCCGGGTTGTATTTCAATTCGGCAACGCTCGGTGAATGCAGCGCGCAGGCCGATAGTGCCGCGGCAAATCCAAGCGCGACCGTCAAACGAGCGAAGGATCCAGTCATGCGCAACCCTCCGATTCAATGCCGCGCGGAATCGGCCTGACTTACGACGGGATGCGGCGATGCCAGCGCCTGCCTGAGTTACGCACCCCGTTGATTCCGCGCGACACATGGGCTGAATCAAAGGCTGTGCCTGCGTGAACTTGTGAGATTTTCAGGGAAACACGACGGAGTGGGCCGCGCGATCGTCCCAAGCGGGGGACGGGCCTGACCTCGAAATAAATCAGTGGGACCCGCCGCCGACCAACCAGCCCTCGCTCCTTTCGCTCAGGCCGTTTGCTTGTCACATCGGGCTACCTAGTCAACAAATGACTAGAAGCCGAATGTTAATCCCGCGCGCGCCCGACTCACATTGACATCGGCGGGTCGCTGCTGGAAGTCGTACCCAAGTTCGAGACTCACAGACGGTGTGAGCGTGAAGTTGCCGCGCAGTGCGAAGGTATCTGATTCGAAACCGACGCGGTCCAGTGTCAGCCAATCAAGTCGATCGATACCGTGAGTGTACCCGGCTCCGAGCCGGAAGTTCCTCGTCACGGCGCCGCTCAGACGAATGACGACGTTGTCGGTCTCGATGTCTTCGATGCCGAGCGAGGTTGTGTTCCCGCGATAGTAGGCGATGAAGGTGTCGAAGGCATTCGAGAATCGAACCGTCAGCTCCGGTCCAGCGATCCAGAAGTCCGTGTCGTCCTCGAAAGCCGCGCGCCGGAAGAGCAGCCCCCACGTGGCCTTGTCGTGGGTATAGCCGAATTGCGTATAGAAATCCGATTCGGGCAAATACACCGGATCAAATCCACCGAGAAACCCGACGTTCAGGTGCGCGTTTCGCGACAACGCGAATTCGAGTCCGCCTCCCGCTCGTTGGTCGTCCGTCCCGAACAGCCTGTCAACCTGTCCTTCCAGCACCAGGCGCACTGAGTCAGCCAGCCGCGCGTTGAGAATGACCGTACCTGCGTGCGTGTCTTCGACATCTACGACGTCGAAGTGCTGAAAGTCGTAGTCGAGCTCGAGCCGATGTGCGCGCCTGACGCGAAGCGCGTCAGCCTGGGTGCGAATGTCGTTGTTGGACGGATCGAGCGTTATCGCGCGGTCGTAATACGCAAGCGCGAGCGTCGTGTGATTCGCTGCCGCATGAAGTCGTCCCTGCGCGGCGAGCACTTCAGCACGATCGCCGGCCAGTTTTTCCGCCCGCGTCAATGCGTCGCCGGCTTCGCGGAACTGATCGAGCGTGACGAGCGAGTTGCCCAATCCAATCAGTGCATCCAGATTGTCAGGCTGCGTGGCGAGAATCGACCGATAGACCTCGACCGCGTGTTCGGGATGTCCGAGTCGCCCGTGCAGTCGCGCGATCCACAGCCGCGCGGGAATATCGTCCGGGTTTGCGGCAGCTAGAGCCTGGAACTGTTTGAGCGCCGCTTCGTACGAGCCGGAATTGGCCAGCCGTTCTGCTTCAGCGCGCTGGTCCGGGACCTGCTGCGGCGGTGCGAGCAGCACTAACCCGAGAATCGCGGTCGAAATACAAATCATGGGGATGAATGAGCCCTCTTGTGGCGTCACGGCCAGCCCGGGTAATCCGGTGAACTGCCGAGGGCACAACCTTTCTCGGGGGAGCCTCGTCTCACTTTTCGGAACGTAGGACTGGCTTCTACAGGGTTAAGAGCAGGTTCTAGAGGGGTTCCAGGAGCTTCTCCGAAGTTCTGCAAAGTTCTACACGGTTCTGCCGAGCGTTGCCGAACCCGGAAGAGCCTGGAAGAACCCGACAGAACCAAGAGGAACCCAGAAGAACCCGAGCACAATCGGAGGCTCATTTATGAATCCATGGAAAGGCGCCGTGCTCGCCGCGGGGTTGGTTGCGGCCGCAGGGATCGGAGCCGCATTTTTTCCGCCCGCACACGCGCAGGTTGCTGCCCGTGCGCCAAAAGCGGTTGAAATCTTCGGAGGTCGAGGCAGCCAGATTGGCGTGACCATCCGCGAGGTCGAGGAAACGGACATGAAAGAGAACAAACTGTCCGCGGCCACCGGTGTGGTCATCGACGAGGTCTCCGAAGGGACTCCGGCCGCCACGGCGGGGCTCAAAAAAGGAGACATCGTCGTCGAATTCGACGGCGAACGCGTTCGCAGCGTGCGCCAGTTCACGCGGCTCGTGCAGGAAACACCGGCGGGACGAAAAACACCGGCGTCAGTCATGCGTGGCGGTCAACGGGTCAGTCTCACGATCGAGCCTCGCGAGAGCAACAGTTTCGTATTCGCAGACGGCAAGTTGAGCGGGCTGCAGGATTTCGGTCGCGACTTTCCCTTCGACTTCGCACGTCCAGCGATGCCTCCGACGCCGCCCGCAACCCCGAAACCACCGGTCGCGCCGGCGTTTCCTGATGTCGATACGTTCATCTGGCGGACCAACAACGGTCTCGGGATTACGGTCGGCGATCTGTCACAGCAGCTTGCCGAGTACTTCGGCACGAAAGATGGCGTCCTTGTCACGTCAGTCGCCGACAACTCGGCCGCGTCCAAAGCCGGGATCAAGGCGGGAGACGTGATTACGTCTTTCAACGGCTCCGAAGTGACGTCGCCGTCAGATCTTCGCCAGCGGATTCGGGCGCTTCAGGATGGCGATGAGTTCACGGTTGGCGTAATGCGCGACAAGAAACCGACGACCTTGAAAGGCAAGGCAGAAACGACGCGCCCACGTCGCACCTACAGGTCAGTGATTTAAGAAGCGTCCGCTCTTGCCTGTGCTCGTGTGGACGGCGGCCCGACCAGCGTTGCCAGCTGTGCGGCGATGATCGAGGCCGCCGCCAGCTTTGCCGCATCCTTCTCACCATGGTGGCGCACTTCCGCCGCCATGATTCCGACACATCCCGCGGGCGTGACCAGCGGCGCGGCAATCGCCCCATTGGATACAGAGTCGGTTTCAACCGTCTGTAACAACGACGTGCGTAGCGCCGCGGCAGTGGCGTTTTCGGCGTCGCGCAGGATCGTGCCGAGCCGCAGCACTACCTGGCGCGAATAGCCGTGCGTGACGATTGGACTGAGCTCGCGTCCGTCCGGATCCGCGATCCAAAGGACGATGCCCGGGGAGTCGAGAATTGTTGCGGCGCGGCCGAGGAGCGGTGGCAACGCATGCGTGTCGATCACCTGCGCCAGATCAGAACAGACCGCCGCGACCGCCGCGAGATCGATCGCATCGGCCCGAGCCGTCTCTTTTGGACTGGCTGATGACGTTGGCGTGATCTTTATTTGTTGATCGGCCTCACCCGATCGCAGCCAATCCGCCGCATTCACCGGCATCATCCGGGTGCCAGTGGAAACATCGTTCTCGGGTTTCTCCACGACCTCCACCGCTTCGCGGTCAGACTCGGTCGGCGAAAACCCCAATACCAGAACTGTAACCAGGGCGACAACCGACGCGGCGGCAATCGCAATGACCTCGGCGCGCCGAATCTCGGCACGCTCGCCGTCGCGCACTCGCGTTTCTGCGGTGCGTGCATCCGAGATCGACGCGGCAATGGCGGTGGTGCTTTCCAGGCCGTCAGCAAAGATCAGGTCAGAAGCGAGCAGCGCCTGGCCATTGCGGACATAATCGCGTGCGCGTCGATCGATCTGATCGAAATCCTGGAGCGCGCTCGATGCGTTGTCGAGTGCGCTCTTCGCCGAAGGCGTCATCGCGTGAGCTCGAAGGTAGTCGAGTCGCGCCTTTACATTTGTCGAAGCTTCGGCGGCCTTGGTGATCCAGACTTGTGCGCCCTGGCCGGCAGCGACGTAGGCTTGTTGAGCGGAGCGCATCTCGAGGACGCTACGCTCTGCATCTAACGCGGATTGGTCGAAAGCCCGAAGATCGTCAACGCTTCGTCGTACGTGAGACTCGCTGGTCCACACGAAATACGCGGCCATGCCGCTCGCCAGAAAAAAAACGGCGAGGAGCATGATGCGCACCGCGAGACTTTTCATGCATCCTCCGGAACGTTGATGATGTGACGCTACTATAGCAAGGTTCTTACGCAGCGAGCGCTGCAAAAAAAAGAGGACGCGTTGTCGATCGTCGCGATCATCAATCCTGTTTCCGGTGCTGGCGCGGATCCAACCGTTGCCGAACGACGAGTGGCTGCGATCAGAGATGAAGCGCAACGACGAGGATTGTCAGCAGAGATTCACCTCACCAAAAGCGGAGGACATGCGCGCGAGCTTGCGACCGCAAGTGCCGCCGCGAATGTCGATCTTGTAATCGTGTGGGGCGGAGATGGGACGATCAACGAGGTCGGAGGCGCGCTGATCCATTCCTCGACAACTCTCGCACTCATACCAGCCGGATCGGGAAATGGCCTTGCCGCTGCACTGGGAACGCCGCGCGAGTCGCGTGCCGCGCTCGCGGTCGCGTTCGACGGCGTCACCCGAACGATCGACGCCGGAATGATGGCGAATCGACCCTTCTTCAATATCGCGGGGATCGGATTCGACGCCCGTGTCGCGCGACTGTTCAACGAGCGCGGGATGGGACGCCGGGGGGGCTGGCCCTACATTATGATCGGCGTGCGCGAAGGCTGCACGTATCAAGGCGTCGAGTACTCGATCGAGTTCGACGGCGAGGCTCGACGGGTCCGTGCGCTGTTGATTGCCTTCGCCAACGGCCGCGAGTACGGAATGGGCGCCTGCCTTGCTCCGCTCGCGGAGCTCGACGACGGATTGCTTGATGCGACGGTCGTCGAGTACCTGCCGATGCTCGCGCGATTCTGGGATGCGCGGCACTTGGCCATGGGGACCGCGCATCGCGCCAAAAGCGTGACGACAAAACGTGTGGTGCGAGCGGTTATCGAGGCGGACGGTCCGATGGAATTTCACGTCGACGGCGAAGTGGCCGTCCAATCGAATCGTATTGAGGTGGAGATCGTTCCCGGCGCCCTGAAGGTGCGCGCCGCGCCACCCGCCTGAGGACTCATTTCGGTTTCAGGATCGCGTAGGCCGGGAGGCCGGCCGCTGACAGGCGCTGGAGAATCTGTTTCGCCGGCTGCGAATCGGGATCTTCAGCCTGAAACTTGATCTTCACATAGCCCGACAACGCCTGCTTCACCTCCTCGCTCGCGAGCGTCGTCTTATCCATCGTCAAACAGTTCTTGCACCAGGTGGCCCAGGCGTCAATCAGGACGGGCTTCTTTTCCCGACTTGCCGTTGCCAGCCCTTCGGCGAGCGACGAGTGCCATCCGGACTTGATCTGTTCTTCGACGCTGGAGGCGACGACGGCCGGATCGACCCAGCGATTCGAAAGTATCGAATACCCCTCATACGCGTAGTAGGCGGCTGTGATCAGAATGAAGACGCCGAACGCGTGTTTGACGCGAACCATCCATTTGCCCGGCTTGGGCAAGGCAGAGATTCCGGCCCCTGCAATCGGCCATGGGATCGCCATGCCAAGCCCGAGAAAGAAAGGCAGCGCCAGAGCGATTGACGTGCCCGTCGCATAGAGATTGCTCGCAAAAAGAACAACCTGAATCACCACCGGAGCCACACATGCGCCAGCCAGCAATGCCGCCACCGCACCCATCGTGAACGCGAGCACGACACTCCCTCGCGTGCCACTTCCACCGAACCGGGTGGAGTATTTCGAGAAGTCGATGATCAACAGATCGAACATCGCGAGGCCCAATACGACGAACAATCCGGCGATGCCGAGGTTGAACCATGGCGACGAATTGATCGTACCGAACGTGCCGGCGGTGAGAATGACAATGAGCCCAAGGAGGCCGTACACGATTGCCATCGCTCCACCGTACGCCGAGCCAAGGAGAAACCCGCGGCTCCTCGACTGAGCCTGGGCACCAGCGCCGATGATCGCAAGGTTGATTGGAATCATGGGGAGCACGCACGGCGTCAGATTCAGGGCCAGGCCGCCAATCAGCACCAGAAGCAAGATGGCCAGCGGTCCTCGTCCCTCGAACATTCCCTGCGGCTTGATACCCGCCTCTGCATCTCGAATGAACTGCATGAATGCCTGGGTGTTCTGGTAGCCACCAGTGGTTCCGGCGACCACGAAGTCGTCGAGCAGCGAGGCATCGTCGACGGTCGCCTTCGGCGGTGCAGGAACGGCCGCTGTGGGCTGACTCGATTCGGCCGCCGGTTTCTCACCTCTACCAAATGCAATCGTTCGGAATAATCCCGCCTGCGTCGGATCTGGTCGCGCGGGTGAGGTTGGTGGCACGACGTGGACGATCCACTCGACGTCGGCTGTTGCCGGCGGATAGCAAAGATTGATGTCGCAGGCTTGATAACGCAGGTGCCCCCGCGTGGGCAGCTCGCCCGGCGCGATCGAGGCGCCGAGAGACAGCGTCACGCCGACGACGAATTCCCGTTCGAAGACGGCGAGCGGCTTGTCGCCGGTAACCTGTTTCAGATCGATCGCCGGCGGCCACACGATCTCTTCGACTGTGGTGTTCGGGGGGGCGTCGACTTTCAGCGTCGTTGGAATCAGCAGCGGATCGCGCGGCTTGTTGCTTTGCGTGTGAAGTCCTTCCGGCACGCCAACCTTCACGGCGAGACGGACTGATGATCCGGCGTGCGCCGGTCCTTCAACGAGGGGGGTTACCGTCGCTTTCGGGCGCGCGGATTGGGCGGCGGCGGATACGCCGCTCAGGAGAACGAGCGTAAGAGCGAGGACCGTTTTGATCAGTCAACCTTCTGCAGTGGAATCACACTCTGTGGTGCAATCGCGCGGGGCGTTCCCGCGAACTTCACCGGAGGCAGATCCTGGAACATGACATCCCACTTCCAGCGTTCCATTGGATTCGACGCCTGCAGCCAATGACGCGCCGGCACGGGTCGCGCGAACGCAAGAGTCGACAGAGCGGAATACCGCTCGTTGCCAGCCAAGGCTGCTGCCACCTCGCCGCGGATCGCGGCGCTACTCGTGTAGGTGACCGACGCGCCGAGCGCGAGGCCGATGTTGACGAAGATCTGCCAGTCTTCCTGTGCGTCGCCCGGAGGAGCGATTGCGCGCGAGGCCGCCTGAAGGCGTCCCTGACCGTTCACGAATGCGCCATCCTTCTCGACCCACGAAGAGCCTGGCAGCACGATATCTGCCGCCTTGGCCAACTTCGTCAACAGTACGCCATGAACGACGAGCAGTGACAGTCGACCAGACTCTCGTGCCTTGACGATCCACGACACGTCGCCAATGTAACCATCTGGTCCTGGATCGAAGACATACAGGGCACGCACGCGTCCCTGTTCGACGTCGTTTCGAAATGCAGCGATATCGGCTTCACCTTTGGCCGTCGCCTTGACGGGAAAGCCCAGATCGCGGGCGCCATTGACGTTGGGCGCATCGACGGGAGAAATCTTGAATTTTGCGCGCGGCGGCTGTGGCTTCTCGCGGTGGCGCCAACTGATGGCGACCCCTTCCTCGGGAAGACCGAACGATCCTCCGAGCCGCCCGATCAGGAATAGTTCCTCGAGTGACGCATGTGCGGAGACAAAGAATCGCAGCGCAGACGGCCCGCCATGACTGGTCACGCGCTCCGCGAGCTTGGTGAGTGCGTTGGTCCAGTCGGTCGGCTCGAGCGCTCCCGCTGCCGTTCGCAGCAGCGGACGCTGCAGCCGCTCGTCTCCTTCAATCCACCGATAATCGAATCGACCGATGTCGCACATCCAGTAACTGTTCACGTCGGGATTGAATCGCGGCGTCGTGCGAATGAGCTGCGCGCCTTTCGCCCACTCCGGCTTCGCCTTGATCCAGGCCGTCGTGTTGCAACCCTTGTCGCAGAGCGTACAGATCGTGTCGACCGCTTCCGGGTTGTCCCACGGGCGCGATTTGAATCGATAGTCTCTCGTCGTGATCGCGCCGACCGGGCACACGTCCATCAAGTTACCGGAGAGAAGTGAATGAACACCTTCTTCCTGGAACGTCGCGATCTCGCTGCCGTATCCCCGATCGGTAATACTGATTTGCGCGTCGCTGTCGATCTCGCGCATGAACCGGACACACCGCGTACAAAGGATGCAGCGGTTGCGATTCAACATCAGCGTCGGGCCGAAATCGACGTCGGCGCGGACGCCTTCACCATCGAACACGCGCCGCGGGAATTCCATGCGGCTCTCGTTGGGTCCGAAGCTGTATGAGAAGTCCTGAAGTGGGCACTCGCCTCCTTTGTCGCACACCGGACAATCGAGCGGGTGATTGATCAGGAGGAACTCAAAGACGCTGGCGCGCGCTTCGACCACATCAGGAGTTTGCGTCGAGACCACCATCCCCTCGGCGACGGGGGTCGAACACGAGGTCTGAAGCTTCGCCATCTTCTCGATCTTGACGATGCAGACCCGGCAGGAGCCGTCTATCCCAAGCCCCGGGTGGTAGCAGTAATACGGGATCTTGATCCCGCTCTCGATGGCAGCCTGCAGGACGGTCTTCCCCTTTTCGACGGTAACCTGCTGCCCATCTATCGTCAGCGTGACGGTGTCCATAGACTTCCGATCATACATTCTTTGTGAGTCGTCCGGGAGCCGGGATCCCGGTACGGGCTAGCGATCTATTTCGACCAGCGCAGCGTTATCCGCGTTCGCTGTGATCGTTCGCACCCGACCCTTCAACGGAATGGTTTGTTCCGTCTGTTTCTCTGTGATGAGCACGACGACGCTCTCGACGTTGCCCGACTCGTAGGTAATGGTGACCGTAACCGGCACGTCGACGACGTCGGACTGCTGCTCGAACCGCACCATCGCGTCAGTTGCAGAAAGATGAGAAGTGAACTTGACGTGTGGAATCTCGAATCCAAAGATCCACGTGTCGAAGAAGCGCTGCAGATTCCGGTTCGACGCCCGCTCCATCACCTCGCGGAAGTCATCGGTGCCGGCCTTCTTGAACTTCCACTGCTGGTAGAAGGCGCGGACACCGCCGAAGAACGCGTCTTCGCCGATGAGACGCCGCAGCATGTGCAGCACCATCGCACCCTTGTTATAGACAACGGCACGGAAGATCCGATCGTCTCCCTGAATGTGTCCGAGCCGATATCCGAGGTAGACCGGCCCTTCCGGTGAGGCTTCGATCGCCGTCCGTCGCATCTGCCGCAGGATGCCCGGGAGACTCCCTTCACGATCCTTCTCGGCGTAGAGGACGGCAAAGTATTGGGCGAACGCCTCGCTGAGCCATTGCTCGTGATAGTTCTTCCAGCCGATCGCCTGGCCCCACCACTGATGCGCAAGTTCGTGTGCCAGGAAGAACGACGAGAAGTTTTCGAAGTTGACCGGATCGTTGCGCCAGACGATCGTCGATCCTGGCATCAACTGATTCAGGACGGCGAAGTACGGTGGACTGTGACCGCCGGGCCGGTCGCTTTCCGCCATGGCCAGCGTAAAACTCGGATATGGCGCATCGCCGAGCAGCGACGCATAGAACCCCAGGATCCCCGTCGTCCGCTCGCTGATATCGCGGATCCGCACCGGAGCGCGCGGTGTGCTCTGGATGTAAAGCGACACGTCCGACGACCCTGCAGGGATGCGCGCGTTATCCAGCCGGTTGAAGCGGCTGACGATGACAGCGAGATAACGCACGGGGCGTGACGCTTCGAAGACGAACGTTTTTCGCCGCCGCTGACTATCGCCGCCGCCGGGCGGCAGCGTCGGCGATTCGACCGGCTGACCGGTTGCGATCGCGTCGTAGTCGGTCGGAACGGTTACGCGGATCGTAGCGGTGGCATAGTCGGTCACCGTCGATTGCGGGTACCAATAGCTGCGATTGCTGTATAGGTAGCGTGGCTGAAGTGGAATTTCGATCCGCTGATCCTGCGCCGGCGCCTGCTGACCGACCTGAATGGCTTCGCGATCGAATGCCTGCGGCACGACCGGTCCGCCATATCGCACATCCAGCCACAGTTCAGTACCCGCTCTCAGCACCTCCGGCAAGTTGACGATGATGCTGTTTTGTCCGACGACGCGCAGGTGCAGCAGGCGCCCGAAATCGGGTGAGTACACACCGCGAACCGTGACGGTCTCGGCGATCTTCAACGTCAGCGAGCTGGTCCCATCCTCGAGGATCCTGATCTTCAACCGCGCGTCGCCGTCGATCGTCGATCGCTCGGGCGCCAACTGCACGTCGATGTCATAGGCGAGCACGTCATAATCAAGCCGCTCGTCTTCGGAATAGAAACGTCCCCGTTGGGCCAGCTTGGCCGCTGACGGATAGATTGAAATGTTGCGGCGGCGCTTTCGATCGAACACATTGATGTCTTCTGGCTCGCTGGCCGAACGGGCGTAGGTGATCGTGCCAAACCGCTTGGTCCGAAGCTCCGCAATCACATCGGCGAACCCGGGCGTCAACGACCAGCGATCGCGGCTGATGTCGGACAGATCTATTTGCAGCGATCGCGGCGCCAGATCGTTGAATACGCCGACAGCGGTCCGCACGTCCGACGGATCGACACGGCGCGGCTTCAGCGCGTTCTTGTCGATGATCGTTGCAAACTGGTATGGAGAAAATCGCAGAAACGCGATATCGATCTCTTCGACGAGCTCATCCCGTCCTGACAGGATGTGGATTTGTGTGCGCTCAGCCGCGTCGGGCGGACTGAACGTCATGCGTCCACGCCCAAGCAGCACCATCGCGGTTGGACCGTCGGGCGTCGAAGCGACGAACGCGCGGCCCGAGGCCATGTCGATAGCCAAATCGGGCGCGCGAACAACGAGATTGTTGATGTCGTACTCTGTGGCGGTGTCGAGCGCGAGGCGATACAGACCGGTGACCACCGACAGGCGGCTGACCAACGCGATTCGCCATGGATCGGCGGCGGCATTGCCAGGGCGTGCATCGATGCGCCAGGTGCCGAGCCGCCCTTCGATTCCGCGCTCGGTAAAGATCTCCACGACCAGCCGCAGCATCCCCGCGTCTCGCGGCGCGCGATCGCGTTCGGTGACGACGACCCGCGTCGGTGGCGGCGCGGTCAGCGTCGTGGCGAATTCCTCGAAACTGGGCCGGCTGATTTGGTCGTCGCCGAGCGCGAGAATCGCCGCACGGTCCCCTGCTCCGGCGGCCTGCTGCAGCGCACGGAGCAAGGTGGTCACGCCGTCGACCGGCGGGATGACCGGCTGTACAGCTTGCCCCGCTCCTGATTGCGGCTCGGCCAGGCACACGATGAAGCCGACGGCGGCGAGCATGCGAACCGGGACGGAAAGCATGGCGGTTCAATATTAGATCCCGGCGGTGATCCCGCGGGCCAAAAGGTGAACGCTTCGGTGATAAAGCTTGGGACGGCGCGGCTTCGTGACCGGTGGATCCCGTGGGCGATCGCTCTCGTTGGCGCAACCGCCGTTTACGCCGCCGTCGTGGCGGTGACCGGTGGGTTCAAGCTCGCTGTTGCCGGCGTACGGTTCAGGTCGCAGTCGTGGGAGCGTCCAGCGGCGGTGGCGGTCATTGGGGCCATTGCGATAGTGATTGCGACGCGCGCAAGAATTGCGGCCATCTCCCGCAACCTCGCCGTCGATCTCGAATCGCCGCTCGCGAGTCGATTGGTTGTGGCGGCCGCCGCGCTCTGGACGGTCGCCATTGGAATTGGCTTTGGGACATTCGCCAACGGCGGCGCCGATTCCTACGGTTATGTCGGCCAGGCGCGGCTGCTCGCACACGGCAGGCTGACCGACACCATTCCGATCAGTCGTGATTACCAGTGGCCGAACGTCGATTACACGCTGACGCCGCTCGGATTCACAAAGGGTCGGAGTGCCGGCGTGATTTCTCCGATATACCCGCCAGGACTTCCGCTTCTGCTTGCACCAGTTTCCGCCCTCTCCGAGACGGCGATCTATCTAATCGTCCCGCTGTTCGGTGCTCTTCTGGTCTGGCTGACATACCGGTTGGGGATTCTGATCGGAGATGGTTTTGCGGGAACGCTGGCGGCGCTGCTCTTGGCGCTCAGTCCGACGTTCCTTTACCAGGTGGTTCAGCCGATGAGTGACGTACCGTGTGCCGCAGTCTGGCTGGCGGCGCTGATTGTCGCCTCGCGCGGCTCAACCGGGGCTTCCGTCGCGTCTGGTCTGCTCTCGTCGCTGGCGATTCTCATCAGACCCAATCTTGCGCCGCTCGCCATAATTGTCGCGGCCCTCTCCATCGCTTCGAATACATCCAATCGCATGCGGCGCGCGATCTACTTCATCGTCTCGATCGCGCCGGGGATTGTCCTGCTCGGCTGGATCCAGGAGATCCGCTATGGCTCGCCCTTTGCGTCCGGTTACGGAACCGCGGCGGACGTCTTCGCGCTCGAGTACGTGGTCCCCAATCTCGCGCGGTACCCGCGATGGATCACGGAAAGCCATACGCCATTCATCTGGGCGTCGCTTGGCGCGCCATTCTGGATCGCTCGCCGGGCGAAGAACTCGCGTCTTGCCTGGGCGGCGCTGCTTCTCTCCGGTGCGGTGTGGACGGCGTATCTGCCGTACATCTTCTTTCAGCCGCACGAGTGGTTTTACACGCGGTTCCTCTTGCCAGCCGTTCCAATCATGCTGTTGTTCGCCTCCGCCTGCACCGTTGCGGGAGTGCGCGCACTCTCATCCTTGTGGCGATTCCCGGTTGCCGCGATGCTGGTCGTTGGAATTGGTGCCGCCTCGCTGCGCTACGCCGAGCGGCACCGCGTCTTCGACATCCGAAATCAGGAACAAAAGTATCCGCTCGCCGGCGAGTATGTGCGAACCAGAGGACCAGCGAACGCGTTCGTGCTCGCGGGGCAGCACAGCGGCAGCATCAGGTACTACGCCGATCGGCCGATCCTCCGCTGGGATCTCATCTCACCCACACGACTCGATCAGGCGCTCGCGACGTTCAGAGCGCAGGGTTACGAACCAATTCTCGTCGTCGATGCCGGCGAGTACGACCGGTTCCGGGAAAGGTTTGGTGCGACGGGCCAACGAGCCGTAGAGCAGCTCATTCCCCTGGCTGTCGTCGGCGATGCGCGAGTCTTTGCCTTTCGGTGAAGACAGCCACTGTACGCGGAGGGCTTTAGCCCTGCGGCGCCGCGAAGTCGCGTCGTTTCAGCACCAGAATCGTCAGATCGTCAATGAATCGCGATGCCTTGGCGTGTGATTCGACAGCCTTGATCACCTGCACGCCAATTTCTGCGGTTTCCTGACCGGCGTGGCGTTCGACGACGCGTTCGAGTCCCGCCTCTTCGAAAGGATGCCCGCTCGGGTCCTCTGCCTCAGTGATGCCGTCGCTGTAGAGCACCAGCATCTCGCCCGGACCCAGTGATGTTTCGACCGATGCGAACGTGGAATGCTCGAACATGCCGAGCGCAACGCCGGTGCTCCCGAGACGTTCATAGCGTCCATTGGTGCGACGGATCATCGGAGGATTCTGACCAGCGTTGACGTAGGCGAGTGTTCCGGTTGCCGGCGTGTAGACGGCATAGAACAGAGTGATGAAACGCGATGACGGGCTGTGGCGGCATATCTGAGCATTCACGCGTTCGATGAGCGACGGTGGATCGAGATCTTCGTCGACCAGCGTTCGCAGCACCGCCAACAACAACGCCATCAGGAGTGCTGCAGGACTGCCTTTTCCCGCGACGTCTCCGAGTGTCACGATGATGCGTCCGTCGGTGAGCGGAAGAACATCGTAGAAGTCGCCGCCAACGGTATTGGCCGGGCGCGTCATTC
The DNA here is from genome assembly GCA_035491715.1 of Vicinamibacterales bacterium. Lineage (GTDB taxonomy): Bacteria > Acidobacteriota > Vicinamibacteria > Vicinamibacterales > 2-12-FULL-66-21 > JALZOC01. The sequence continues at coordinate 121,289 of DATJKH010000092.1, forward strand.
CGGAAATCTCGATGTCGCCTGCGCGGTACGTGCCCTTGGGGAGCATCGCCAGCTGAATCTCTCGCGCCACTTCGAGCTCGCCTTTGAGCGACAAACGATCCGCGACCTCGAGGAGCATCAGGAGATTTACCAGAAGGAAACTGATGAGAAGCGCAAGCGTGCCATCGACCCAGACCGGCATCAGGACGCCGACCTGAAGAAACGGCACACCGAGCGGGAGATCGATCGACGCGAATCCGCGAAACAGCCGGATGATTCCCGTCAGCGCGATGACGAGCGCGCCAACATACAGGATGCGCCGCGCCGGTGACAAACGGATCGTGAACGCGATGAAGAACTCGCGGAGGCGGAGCGGCACGCTCTTCCAGAGCGGCATCCCGGCAAAGCGGTCATCATCTTTTCCGCGGGTAAAGAAGCGATACGCGTCGCGCGTATCGTCGGTGAACAGACGATGAAGTTCTTCGCGGGAGATATCCCGCGTGTAGGTGACGAAGAAATCGCGCGCGCGATCCGATGGATAGCTCTTCAAATCAGGCCGATCTGTTTCCCAACCCTGCCAAACGCATCAAGCGCATACTGAAGATCGTCGCGTGTGTGAGTCGCCGTGACGATGGTTCGCACACGTGCCTTGTCGCGCGCGACGGTAGGGTATCCAATTGCCTGGGCAAATACGCCCGCTTCAAACAGGCCGTCCGAGAGCGCGTTGGCCTTGGCGCTGTCGCCCGCAATGACCGGGGTGATCGGGCTTTCACTGATACCGGTATTGAATCCAAGCCGCACCAGTCCCTCTTTGAAGAAACGTGTGTTCTCCCACAGGCGTTCCATGATTTGCGGTTCCTCCAACAGTACGTCGAGCGCTGCGATGCACGCCGCGGCCACAGCGGGAGGATGCGAAGTGGAGAACAAAAACGGGCGCGCCCGGTGGTACAGGAATTCGATCAGGTCCCTGGAGCCGGCGACGTACCCGCCGAGGACGCCGATGGCCTTTGACAGCGTGCCGACCTGGATATCGACTCGCCCGTGCACATTGAAATGATCGATCGTGCCGCGGCCGTTCTTGCCAAACACGCCACTCGCATGCGCGTCGTCGACCATCATGATGCAGCCAGTGCTTTCGGCGAGTTCGCACAGTTCAGGGAGGGGACCGAGATCACCGTCCATACTGAACACACCATCCGTGATGAGCAGCTTGCGCTGTGCCGACGGAAGCTCGCCGACGATGCGCCGCGCGGCATCCACGTCCTTGTGCGGAAACACTTTGATGGTTGCGCGGCTCAGACGGCACCCGTCGATGATGCTGGCGTGGTTCAGCTCGTCAGAAATCACCACGTCCTCTTTTGTGAGAATTGCGGAGACGGTCCCCGCATTTGCCGCAAATCCGCTTTGAAATACGACCACGCCTTCTACCTTCTTGAAGTCCGCCAGCCGACGCTCCAGCTCCATGTGGATCGCCATGGTGCCGGCGATCGTCCTGACCGAACCGGACCCGACCCCGAAGGCCTTGAGCGCCTCGAGTGCCCGGTCCCGCAGGCGCGGGTGGGTGGTCAGGCCCAGATAATTGTTCGACGATAGGTTGACTACTGAACGGCCGTCGAAGGTAGTGTGGGCTTTCTGCTCATCTTGCAGGATGCGAAGCCCTCGGTATAGATTCTGCTTTTTCAGATTGTCGAGTTCTTCGCCCAGGTAGGAAAGCGGATCGTGGCGCATAGAGCGAGTATAGGCCACCGAAAAACACGGAAATAGCAGCCACGGAAGAACACGGAAAAACACGGAAATAGGAGCCGCGGAAGAACACGGAAAAACACGGAATTCTCTGGCCCCGGAGGGCCACGTCGAACCGCCATACAAAAATGTAAATCCGTGTTATTCCGTGTTCTTCCATGGCGAAAACAGTCCGTGTTTGGCCTGTGATTTGGCATTCGCATTGACCGACATGGGGTCCGTGGCCTCCATCGGTGGAAAAGAGGTAGGAAACTGGCGACTTTGCGCAATTCGGGAGGGAAAGTGGGCACCCGCCGCAGTACCGGCCGCGATGTCTTCGGCGACGTCGCCCTCCTGGTCTTCCTGATCGCTCAGGCGTCGGACGGCGTGCTGACGTATGTCGGCGTCAGCACGTACGGCACGCACATCGAGGCCAACCCGCTCATCGGATGGCTGATGACCCTGCTTGGTGAAGGTGCCGCCCTGGCGACGGCAAAGGCGGCCGCCGTAGGGTTCGGGATCGCGCTTCACCTGTCAGCCGTCCATCGCGCTGTTGCGGCGCTGGCGGTTCTTTACCTCGCAGTCGCCGTATTCCCCTGGATCACGATCCTTTTCTATTACTGATTCGCGCGGTCGCGCGATTCGAGAACCTCGGTTATCACCACCAGCAGAATGGCGGCTGTCGGCACGGCGAGAATGGCGCCGACGATGCCGAGCAGCTTGCCGCCGATGAGGAGTGCGACGATCACGGTGACAGGGCTCACGCCGACTTGCCGCTGCATCACCTTGGGGACAAGCACGTGATTCTCGAATTGCTGCTGGACGATGAAGAAGATGATCACCAGCAGCACCTTCTTCAATGAGACGGTCGCGGCGATCAAGATCGCGGGGATCGCCGTGAGCACCGGCCCCACAACCGGGATTAATTCGCCGACGCCCGAGATCAGAGCGAGCACGTAGAAAAACGGGATACCAAGAAGCCACAGTCCGATGGCCGACGTGGTGCCGATGATCGCGCCAAGCAGAAGCTGCCCGCCGAGCCACGCGCTGACTTTGATCGTGATGTCGCGGCTCATCGCATCGACCCGCTTGCGCTCGCGCGCAGGAAACAGATGCAGCATCCTTTCCCGCAGGTTGTCCGCCTCAATAAGGATGTAGAAGGTCAGGATCAAAATCGTCAGCACCCCAAAGAGTCCGCCGATCACTTTGGCGACGGCGCTGAAGACGGTGCCGACCGCTTCACCACCATGGCCCGCTGGCGCCTGCTTGACCGCTTCGGTGATCGTGACTCGCTCGCGCAGAATCCCCTGCGAGACGAGAAAGTCCTGCGCGCGCGCGAACATGTCGGGCAGTGACGCCCAGAGCTGCTGCGCCTGATGGTTGAGCGGCGGAGCGATCATGAAGCCGATACCAACGAGCGCGCCGATAATAAACAGGTACAGAACAAGGATCGCGAGCCACCTGGGCAGTCGACGTGTTCCAATGGGGAGCGCCTTCTGCCGCTCGATGAGCCGCACGACCGGGCTGAATCCAATTGCGAAAAGTCCGCTGACGTAGACGAGCAGCAGCACGTCGCGCACCAGATACGCGCACCACACGACGATGACGGCGAGCGCCGTCATCGCGATGGTCCAGAGAATCAGCGATTTCCGTTCGGCTCGATCCGTTGGCACGTTATCGAGTACGGCCTGCGAGGTACTCGCGGGTGAAGTGCGCGATCAGCTGGTAGATCTCGCGAAGCTCGGGCGGCGAGGCGAGAAACACGATTCGGAAGTATCCATCGCCGGGCGCAGTCGCGAATCCGGATCCGTAGACACAAAGAACCCCGGTGGCGCGAAGAAGTCCGAGGACGAAATCCTCGTCGGTCTTGCCAGCAGGGAGCGCGACTCGCGGCATGGCATAGAACGCGGCGGCTGGGGCGACACAGGTGACGCCTTCGATCGCATTCATCTGTTCGAACGTGACGCGCGCGCGTTCACGCAACGCGTCGCGGAACATCTGCTGATGTGAACGATCGCCAGTGAGCGCCGCCGCGAGCGCATGCTCCATCGGACCGGTGCTGCACAGGCGGCCGTCGGCGAGTTTCTTGATCCCCCCGAGCACGTCATCCAGACGATCGGTTTGTGCCACCGCCAGCCACCCGGCGCGCCATCCCGGAGCCAGATACGCTTTCGACAGAGACGAGAACGTGATCACGGGGGCGTCGGGATTGAGCGCCGCGATCGCCGGCACTGGTCCGTCAAACGCGAGGTCGGCGTAGACCTCGTCAGCAAGCAACGGAAAGTTGTGTTGATAGGACAGGTCGACGAGCGCGCGCCGCGCTTCGGCCGAATACGTCGCGCCGGTCGGATTGTTTGGATCGATTACGACGAGCGCGCGTGTCGCAGGGCTAATGAGACTCCGGATATGGTCGACATCCGGCTGCCAGCCCCGTCGTTCGTCGGTTCGATAGAACACAGCCCGCGCGCCGATTTTCGCGAGCACCGCCGTATATAACGGATAGGTCGGGACCGGTATGAGCACCTCGTCGCCCGGTCCTGCAAGCGCCGTCAGCGCCAGCTCGATGCCCTCGGATGTGCCCGATGTGACGACGACCCGATCCGGGTGCATCGGCATCCCCCGCTGAACACATTCCGCAGCGACGGCTTCCCGGGCTTTCAGTATGCCCACCGACGGCGCGTAGCCATTGTCGCCATCGTGCATCGCACGCTCGACCGCCTCAATCATGTGCGGAGGCGTTTGAAAACCAAAGATGATGGGATCCCCGATATTGAGGTAGCGAACCGTGCGTCCCGACGCCTCGATTTTTCGAGCCTCCGCAACGATGTTGCGGATGGCATAGCTGAACCCACGCACGCGTTCGGCGACAGGGATGGCAGAGGACACGCGCGGCATCATGACTGGATTCTAACGTTATTCATCGGATCCAGCCGGTCCCCACAGCCAATTGCGATTTGGCGCGGGAGCCAATCGATCGCGACAAGCGGCAACTCCGACTGAGCGAAAACTGTAATTGGAAAGTCCCGTAAATCCTTGGCGCGACAGGAAATTGGCGAATCGAACCCGGGTGTAAAAATGAGCGGCCGCAGAAGGACCGATCGCGTAATTCTTACCAGTTTTTCGTGATCCTGCTGTGCCGTTCCCGAAGGTCCTGTCGAGATAAACCACAGCCCTTTAATAACTTAAGAAGTTGGCAAACTCCTTGGAGTAGCGGACTGCCATGACGAGGCGTTTCCTCGTGGGCACCCTGCTGACGCTCTCCCTGCTTCCCACCACCGGGATAGCGGCGCACGTGTTCGCTCAGGAGCCACCGATTTCGACGTTCCGGTCCTCCATCGACGTGGTGTCGGTGAGCGCCGTCGTTCGTGATCGCAAAGGACGCTTCGTTGGGAACCTCCAGCGGAAGGATTTCACCGTAGCCGAAGCCGGACAGCCCCGGCCGATTCTCGACTTCCGTGCACAGGCCGATGGGCCGGTCAAGCTCGCGATGCTCTTCGACATCAGCGGCAGCATGCGGGTGGGAACCAAGGCGGTGGACGCGCGTCAGGCCGCGCGTCACGTCCTCGGTGCGTTGAGGCCGGGTGATGAGGCGGCGCTTTTCAGCTTCGATACACGCATGGATCGCGTCACGCCGTTTACGTCGGACCTCAGTGTGCTGGAGGAGGGACTTGCTCACGTCCAGTCGCCCTATGGACAGACGTCGATGTACGACGCCATTGCCGAAACCGCAAAGATCGTGGCTACCGAAGGACCGGGAAAAGGGCGGGTCCCGCAGCGAAGTGCAGTGGTGGTGTTGACTGATGGCATCGACACGCGAAGCCGGCTGACGTCGGAGCAGGTTTCGACCATCGCCAGCAGCATCGACATTCCTGTCTACATCGTCGCCGTTGTGGCCATGATTGACGATCCGCGTCAGTCGGTCGCGCCGGCACCCGAAATGACGGGTCCGTTACCGGATCTGTCGCGGTGGACCGGCGGCGAAATGTTCGTTGCAAGCGCACCGGCTCACGCGAGCCTGGCCGCGCGGCAGATCGTGGATGAGCTTCGGCACCAGTACATTCTCGCGTTCGAAGCATCGAGCTCACGCGACGGATGGCGTCCAGTGGAAGTTCGCGCGCGTAATGGCGAGCTCACCGTGCGCGCGCGTGCCGGCTACGTGTCCGGGAGCGCCGGAACCCCTGGCGAACCCAACAGTCGTTTTAACCCCAGTACGGACTCACTCGCTCAATCGGCAGTCATCGCTCGGAGGCAAAGATGAAGAAGCTCGTCGTCGCAGCGCCTATTCTTGCGCTTGCGCTTGGTGGCACCACCGCCTGCGCAACGAAGAAGATGGTACGAACGCAGGTCGGGGAAGTGAACGGTAAAGTCGAAACGCTCTCCAAGTCGGTCGAAGAGACGCAGGAAAGAACCCGCGCCAACGAGGCCCGGATTGGAGAGGTCGATCAGAAGGCGCAGGCTGCCGGGCAGCGCGCCGATGCGGCCGGACGCCGTGCGGATGAAGCACGCGCGGCGGCTGATGCAGTGAACGCGCGAGCCGATTCAATCGAGCGCGCGTCCAAGAGACTCGTCTATGAAGTGACGCTCAGCGAGGACAAGGGCGGCTTCAAGTTCGGCAAGGCCGCCATGCCCGACGAGGCAAAGGGCGACATCGACCAGCTGGTTCAGCAGCTGAAGGCGAATCCGAACGGTGCTTTCATTGAGATCGAAGGACATACCGACAACACCGGTAACAAGGATCTCAACTACAAGCTCGGGATGGAGCGTGCAGAAGCTGTGAAACGTTATCTCTACGAGCAGCACCAGGTGCCGCTCCACAAGATCAGCGTCATCAGCTACGGTGAAGAGAAGCCGATCGCGCCGAACAAGACCAAGGCCGGTCGCGCCCAGAATCGCCGCGTCGTCATCAAGGTTCTGACCTAGTCAGAGTGCAGAAGCCGCGTCCGTGATTCCGCGCATTTCCCGCGCGGAACCACGGGCCTGGCTCGGTGGACCGGGAGCGGAACGCTGGAGGTATCGCCGGAATGGTCCGGCGGCACGTCCGCGGCTAAACGTCAGCACTTTCGCAGGGTGCTTCGCGTTCCGCTTCCGGTCGACCTTTGTCCGGGGCTTCGCCCCCGCGGCCCTCTCCCCCGCTTTCTCGCTCGCCGGTTCGTCCCCGCTCCGTTCCTACAGCGTGACGTGAGAGTGACCGATACCTCGATCCTCGAGGTACTCCCCATGTACTCACGCATACGACTCACAGCACTCATTACCCTCCTTGTTGTTGGGCCAGCCTGGACGTGCACCGCTCAAGGCGTCGGCGTCGGCGGACGGTTGAGCATGGTTCGCGGCGACGTCCAGACCGACACGAGCGCCGAGCGGTTTACCGGCGCCCACCTTCGAGCCTGGTTGTCGAAGCACACCGCATTGGAGGTGTCGTTCGACCGTCGTGTTCAGAGTAATGACACGTTGACGGAAGAAGTGCGCGACTACCCGCTTCAAGGATCTGTGCTGCTGGCGCCGGTGCCGTCAACATTTACGCCGTACGCCCTCGGTGGAATAGGCTGGTACACGCACACGGTGGAACAGCTTGCAGGGAAGCAACTGATTGATTCGACTACTGTCAGACGTGTGGGTACCCACGCAGGATTTGGCGCAGAACTGCGAATGGGACGCCACGCGGCCTTCCATGCTGATTACCGATATACGTTCCTGAGATTTGGCGGGTCGGATCCGATCACCGCCGATACCATCGCGGGGGCTGTCAGTAAGTCTCACCTTTCCGACACGGGGTCCGGCGCCCACTTTCTGCCGTCCTATCAGGGATCGATGTGGACGACCGGCTTGACCGTATACTTCTAGGTTCTAGCAGGTTCTGCCAGGTTCTGCTGGCTTCGCCCCAAAAAGAAAGGACGCGCGCATGAAACGACTGTGTGCCGTCGGACTCGTCGTGGCGCTTGGAGTCGGCGCCGCACCACTCCGAAAGATCCAGTTCACCGACACCAAACTCAAGAACGGCCTGCGCGTCATCATTTCCGAGGATCACGCCGCGCCGGTGTTCTCCATCGTCGTCAACTACAACGTCGGGTCACGCGACGAGCGCAAAGGGCGCACCGGATTCGCGCATCTCTTCGAGCACATGATGTTCAAGGGGTCCGAGAACGTCGGCCAAAACGAGCATCCGTACCTGATGTTCATGAATGGCGGCACGATGAATGGCACGACCAGCAAGGATCGAACGATGTATTACGAGACCTTGCCCGCCAATCAGCTCGACCTCGCTTTGTTTCTCGAAGCCGATCGGATGCGGTCGCTGACGATCACGAAGGACAACCTGGACAATCAGCGCAATGCGGTTCAGGAAGAACGACGACTCGCTGTCGACAATCAGCCGTATGGGAAAACGTTCGAGGCCATCGACGAACTTGCCTACGAGAATTTCGCCTACGAGCACTCGGTCATTGGTTCGATGGCCGATCTGAGCGCCGCCAGCGTGGATGACGTCGCCGGGTTTTTCAAGATGTACTACGCCCCGAACAACGCGGTCGTCGCGATTGTTGGAGACGTCGATCCAAAGACGGCGCTGGCGAAGGTGGAAAAGTATTTTGGCGGAATCGCTGCCCAACCGGCGCCGCCGAAAATCGATCTCACTGAACCCGCGCAGAAAGAAGAACGGCGGTTGACGCTCGAAGATGGCCTCGCTCGTCTGTCCCGGCTCGACATGGCTTACAAGATTCCTCCAGGCGTCTCGTCCGACAGGGATTCGCTCTCTGTGCTCGGCACGATTCTGTCCGGCGGGCGCAGTTCACGCTTCTACGAATCGATCGTGCGGCAGAAGCAACTGTCGGCTGGCGTGGGTGCCGGAACTGACGGCAGCGTCGGCCCCGGTCTTTTCAACGTGTCTGGTACGGCGCTGCCTGGGAAGACTTTGAAAGAGCTTGAAGAGGCCATCGATCAGGAAATCGATCGCCTCAAGACCGCACCGATTGCTGACTGGGAGATCGAGAAAGCGCGAACCGGCGCGCGGCGTTCGTTTGTGGCGGGCCTCGGAAGCTCGATCAACCGGGCGGTCCAGCTCTCTGAAGACGCGCTGTTTTACAACGATCCCGATCGAATCAATACGCGGGCTGATCGCATCGCCAAGGTCACGGCGGCCGATGTCCAGCGAGTGGCAAACCAGTATCTCGTCAAGACCAATCGCAGCGTCGTGTGGACGGTGCCGAAACCGCCAGCGGCCGGCAGAGGAGGTCAGTAATGCCTGCCCGCATCTTCGTTCTGATGATCGGGTTGATCGCCAGCGCCCTCCCGCAGGCTCCGGCCGCGCCGCCGCAACCCTCGACAACTCAGATGGTGCTGAAAGGCAAAGCACCGGTATCGAATGACATTCTGAAAGTGAAGCTACCTCGTCCGCAGGAAGTCGATCTCCCGAACGGACTGCATCTGATGGTTCTCGAGGATCACCGCCTTCCGCAGGTCACCTTCACCCTGATGATTCCTGGCGCCGGTGGGTACCTCGATCCACCGGACAAGATCGGACTGGCGAGCTATACCGCGTCCCTGATGCGCGAAGGCACGAAGACACGCACCTCTCCGCAGATCTCTGAGGCACTCGAAACCATGGCGGCGACGCTCAACGTCGGGAGCGGTCTGTCGGGAACGACCGCGACCATCTCAGGTGGCTCCTTATCCGAGAACTTCGACAAGCTGATGGATCTCACGGCCGAGGTTCTGTTGAGCCCCTCGTTCGATCCCGGTGAGTGGGACCGCTTCAAGACCCGGACGAAGGCCGGTCTGATCCAGCAGCGGACGAACCCTGGGTTTCTCGCGAGCGAAACATTCAATCGCGTTGTGTTTGGCTCGCATCCGGCCGGTCGCATCTCTCCCACTGCGGCAAACCTCGACGCGATCACGCCCGAAGCGCTGGCCGAATTCCATCGCACGCATTACGCGCCCGATCACGCCGCGATCGCGTTTGCCGGAGATATTTCCCTGGCCGACGCCCGCAAGCTGGTTGAGGCCAAGCTGGGAGGGTGGAAGAAAGCCGGCGTCGCGAAACCGAGCGTCACCGATCCGGACCTGATGGGGCCGCCGAAGGTTTACCTCATCGCCCGGCCGGGTTCGGTGCAGACGACGCTGTATGTCGGCACACAGTCGTTCCGGCGTACGGATCCCGACTACGCTGCGCTCACCGTCGTCAACCGAGTCCTCGGCGGGACAATGGGCCGGCTGTTTCGTCATCTTCGCGAGGAGAAGGGCTACACCTACGGAATTGGCAGTGGCTTCTCTGCGACGCTCTATCGCGGCTCATGGACGTCGTCGACGAGCGTTCGCACCGACGTGACCGAACCTGCGCTGACCGATCTTCTCGCCGAGATCGCGGAGCTGCGTGACAAGCCCGTACCCGAGAATGAACTTGCTGACGCGAAACGCGCGATCGTTGGCAGCTTCGCCCGCGATCTCGAAAGCCCGCAGCAGGTGCTCGGCTACTACATCGACAACTGGACGTACGGGCTGCCGGCGGACTATTGGGACACCTATCCGGCGCGAATCACGGCAGTCTCTGCAGCGCAGGCGCAGGCCGCGGCGCAGAAATACTGGGCGCCATCTCGTTTGCAGATTGTCGCCGTCGGTGATGCCACAAAGGTGACCGACATCCTCCGCAAGAAGGGGACACTCGAGGTCTTCGATGCGGATGGAAATCCGATGAAGTGAGCTACTCCACACCTGCCGCGGCGATGTGTTCCATCGCCGCGGCAAAGGTGTCAATCTCCTCCAGCGTGGTGTAGACGTTCGGCGTCACTCGAAGGCCTTCGAATTCCTCGTGAACAATCGGCGTCGCGATGATTCGCCATCGGTCCCAGAGCCGGGTGACCACTTTCGCCGTGGGCAGGCCGACGATTTGTACATTGGCGATGGCACACGATTGCGCCGGATCCATGCTCGTGTGAATCTTGAACTTCGCTTGTCGCGCGAGGCGGCTCGCCCAGCGATCGCGTAGATAACGCAGGCGAGCGGCTTTGCGCTCGGCGCCGATGCCTTCGTGAAAATTCAGCGCCTCGACGATCGCGTTGTGGTTGGCGGCCGGATGGGTGCCAATCTCTTCGAACTTGCGAATGTTGTCGGTCTGCGATGCGGCGGCCGGCTGGAGCGGCCAGAGCGCGGCAATATTCTCGCGGCGCACGTAAAGAAATCCCGTCCCTATGGGCGCCAGCAGCCACTTGTGGAGGCTCGTGCCGTAGTAGTCGCAGCCGAGGTCGGCAAGCGTGAACGGAAACTGGGCGAACGCGTGCGCGCCATCGACGATCGTCTTGATACCGCGACGCCGGGCTTCATCACAAATCTTTTTCACCGGAAAGATCTGCCCCGTGAGATTTGTGATGTGACAGAAATGAAGCACCTTCGTCGCCGGCGTGATCGCGCCAAGCAGGCGCGCGGCCAGATCGTCGATCGACGGTGGCGGCACCGGAAACGAAATCTTCTTCAGCTTGATGCCATCACGCCGCACGCGCTGTTCCCACGTGGTCAACATGCGGCCGTAATCCTGATTGGTGGTGACGACCTCGTCGCCGCTCTTCAGCTCGATGCCGAGTTGCGCGATCTGCAGCGCTTCACTGGCATTGCGCGTGATCGCGAGCTCCTCGGCAGGGCAACCGAACTCGGCGGCCAACCGCCGCCGCACGCTCTCGATGTTGGGCTCGAGAATCTGCCACATGTGGTAGACGGGTGCCTGGTTCGAGATATCGAGATAGCGTTTGAACGCCTCGTGCACGACGCGCGGACTCGGGGAGCAGCCGCCGTTGTTCAAATTGATGATCGTGCGGTCGAGCGTGAATGCCTGCTGGATCTCGCGCCAGTACGACTCGTCCATCGCGGCGTCGATGGGCGCGACATTCTCGACCCGCCGTCCCGCGGCCTGGACACGGGACACGCTATCGTGCCTGAACGCCGCCAGAGCGACGGTGCCGGCAGCACCAGTCGTGTGGAGAAACGAACGTCGGGTCAACATCTGAATCCCTCGGCATTCTTCCGCCTAGAGGCGGCAGCCACAAGAGTTCAATTGTGGGATCCCGGATCCCGGACTCCTTCGGGCAGATTACTGTACTCCTCGAACCGAAACGGTGACACAATACCCGATCGCACGGAACAATTGAGTGCTCGTGAGGGCGGCACACGGCCGCATCGACAAAACCCGTGAAGAGTTCCGACGTTCGTCTTGGCGGCGCGATCATCACCAATCCGGCGAAACCGTTCTGGCCCGACGAGGGCCTGACGAAGCTGGATCTCGCGAAATTCTACGCGCGCATTGCCAGCCAGATCCTCCCGTGGATGAAGGGGCGCGCGGTCACGATGGAGCGCTGTCCCGAGGGCGTGCGTGCGTCCTGCTTCTACCAGAAACGCGCCCCGCATAATCTGCCCGACGCCGTGCCTGTCGTCAGCATTGCCGCCCCCTCGATCGGCGACGAGGTCAACTACGTCGTCGGCGGGACGCGAAAAACCCTGTTGATCCTGGTCAATCTCGGGTGCATTGCGATGCACGTGATGAACTGCCGCGTCGACGAGGTCGATAAGCCCGATTGGCTCGCGTTCGATCTCGATCCGTCGGATGGGTTCTCATCGGCCGCGCGCGCGGCGTTGCTGCTCCGCACCAAGCTCGAGGACCACGGACTTGAGCCGTTTGTGAAGACGTCGGGTGGTCGCGGACTCCACATCTTCGTTCCCCTCCGCCGCGGCGCCGCGCAGGAGCGCGTCCGCGCGTATGCGTCGGCCATCGCCGGCGAGATGGCGCGCGAGCACCCAAAGCTCGTCACCACCGAGACGCGCAAGGCGAAACGCCGGGCGCCGGTATATCTCGACGTCATGCGCAATGCACCGGGACAAACGATCGCACCACCATATTCGGTCCGGTGGCGGCCCCGTGCGCCAGTCTCGATGCCGCTCGATTGGGACGAGGTCAGCCCCCGGCTCGATCCGGCGCTGTTCAATATCAAGACCGCGGAGCGTCGCATGCGCGCAAAGTCGCCGTGGTCGACCTTCTTCGGTCATCGTCAAACGCTGCCACGCGTCTGAGATGGAACTGCGCGATCGAGCTGCGCTGATCACCGGAGGCAAGCGCATTGGCGCTGCGATTGCGGTCGATCTGGCCCGTCGCGGGATGGACATCGCGCTCTCGTACAACCGTTCGCGCGCCGAAGCCGAGGACGCGGCCGCCGCGGTTCGAGAAGCCGGACGACGAGTGGTGCTGATTGCGGCGAACTTGTCACACGGCGGTGAATGTCAGCGACTCGTCTCGGAAGCGGTTCAATCGCTCGGCCGTCTCGACGTGTTGATCAACATGGCGTCGGTCTATCGATCGGTCTCAATCGAAGAAACCGACGAAGCCGCGTGGGACGCCGTCGTCGACGTCGATCTGAAAGCGGCGTTTCTGTGTGCCCGGGCCGCGTTGCCGCACCTGCGCGCGGCAGGCACGGCACGCATCATCAATTTTGCCGACTGGGTCGCGGCAAGCGGCCGGCCACGCTACAAGAACTACGTGCCGTACTATGTCGCGAAGCGCGGCGTGATCGGATTGACGGAAGCGCTCGCACTGGAACTGGCGCCGGATCAGATTCTCGTCAACGCGATCGCGCCAGGACCGATCCTGGCGCCGCCCGGCACCACCGCAGAAGAGCACAGCGCGGTTGAAGCGTCCACGCCATTGGGCCGATGGGGCGGTGAAGGCGAAATCGTAAAGGCTGTGGCATTCCTCCTCGACTCCGATTTCGTGACCGGTGAAACGCTGCGAGTCGATGGCGGACGTCACGTCCGCTGATTCTCCGTCAGGTCCGCCTACGACGTCTCTCTCCGATCACACAGGCAACACGTTTGCTCCTTGACGGTGCGCTGTTTTCGCAGCGTGTATGAAACGAGAGCAGAACGAGTCGACCTTCGTCTGTGATGCATTCGATCCGCCGGCAACCAGCGTGCATCCGCGGCCTCGAACGCGGCCGAGGCTTGAACCGGCTTCGCGAAGCACGATATAACCTCGTGCTCAACGATCGGCTGCTCGAATCGTCGACGCCAGCCCAACGGAACCGAGCCGATCCCGGAGGCGCTGAGATGGCCCGCGAAGGGTCACAACCGCGGTACAAAGTGGAGCTCGTGTTGTACGTCAGCTCTGCGTCGCCCGCGTCACTCCAGGCACGACGGAACCTGGAACTGTTGTTGTCGCGGTTCGCACCGAATCAGGTGCAATGGCGCGTGCACGACCTCGGGCGCGACCCGCTCGCCGGTGTCGAAGACCGCATCGCGTTCACACCGACACTGGTCAAACGTTTTCCGGAACCGCGCATGTGGGTACTCGGCAACCTGCGCGAGACGGATCTTCTGGCGGACATGCTTCGCCTGTGTGGAGTGGAAGCGAACGAATGAGCGCTCTCAAGAAACTTGAAACCGGCGTGCCGGGGCTCGACACGCTCACGCTCGGCGGCATCCCGGAAGGGCGCTCGACGCTCATCACCGGCAAGAGCGGCACTGGAAAAACAGTGATGGGCCTGCAGACTGCCTGCAATCTCGCGCGGCAGGGGATCGCCACGATCATCGTCGCGGTTGAAGAGTCGCCGGAAGATCTTCAGGACACCGGCGATACCCTGAATCTCGGTACCTCGCGGCTCGTGCGGCAGGGTGCTCTTCATTTCGCCGACATCACGCGGCCGATGGACGGTCCGACGCTGGTGTCGGGCGAGTACGATCTGTTCGGCCTTGTCCATCGTCTCGAAGCGCTCACCAGGCAGACCGGCGCGCGGGCGGTGGTCATCGATTCGGCGACGGCCCTGTTCAGTCCGCGGCCGCCGCTCGAGTCACTCCGCAGTCACTTCTTTCAACTGGTGTTCGCTCTGCGCAGGCTCGGGCTCACTGCCATCATCCTCGCCGAAGCTCCAGCGGACTACGGTCAGTTGACGACGATGGGTGTCGAAGACTACGTGTGCGATCTCACGATCATCCTGCGCAACATCGTCGACGGCGGAAGACGACGGCGGTCGATCGAAGTCAATAAATATCGTCGCAGCGCCCATTACAAAGGAGAGTTCCCGTGCACCATCACGACCCGGGGGCTCGCCGTATTTCCACTCGACGCGAAGGAGCCGCACGACAGCGCCGACGTTGAGCGGTACTCGAGCGGCGTCGCCGGGCTTGACGAGATGACCCACGGCGGATGGCTGCGCAACTCGATCATCATCGTTCGCGGTCCGACAGGCAGCGGCAAGACGCTGCTCGCCGGCCTGTATGCTCGCGCCGGCGCCGAGCGCGATGAACGAGTCGTCTACTACGGATTTGAGGAAACGCGCCCGATCCTGTTGCGAAACTACCGGGAGATCGGGATGCGCATGGACGAATACGTCGAGAACGGAAACCTGAAAGTCATCTGCCGCTATCCCGAGGCCACGAGCCTCGAGGATCTGCTCGTCGATATTCGACTCGGGCTTGAAGAATTGAAGCCGTCGCTCGTCATCATTGACAGCATTTCATCGATCGAGCATGCGTCCTCGGAGAACGGTTTCCGGCAGTTCATGATCGGCGTGGCGGCCATTCTTCGCGAACATGGCCGAAGTGCGTTGATTACCCAGACCATCGCGACGTCGGAACTGGCCGAGCACACGGCGCCCTACCTCTCGACCATCGCGGATGCCATCCTGACCCTTGATTATTCGACCGCCTCCTACGAACTGAATCGGCAGATGCGGGTCATCAAGATGCGCGGATCCGATCACGAGCAGCATCCGTATCGCCTAAACATTGAGCCGGGTGGACTGAAGGTCAAGAAGCTGACGCCCGACGAAGTGGCAACCCACAAGGCGCGAGAGCGCCGGCTTGCCAACCGATGATACGTTCGCGACTCACAGCTCGAACCATTCCCATACATCGTCGGCAACGCGGCTCAGCGCTACGGTTGCAAATCCAGAAATACTAGCGAGTTGCGGGAATCTCTGAATACGGCAAAGAGATTGCTCTCGTACAGCGCGAGGCGGGCAGTCCCGCGGGAGCGTGTATGAAGGATCGCTGGAACGCCGACCAGAGCGTCGGAAATGCATGGATTCGGTCGGAGATGAGACGGACATTCGACGGGGCCACCATTCTCGTCGTCGAAGATGACCCGGACATCAGGGATCTCCTTGCGACGTTGCTCGAAATGACTGGTTACACCACGCGCGCGTGTGCGACCGCCGAGGAGGGGTTGAACGCGCTCCGTGAGGAGACGTTTGATTTCGTGCTGACCGATTACGCACTGCCGAATCGCTCTGGAGGATGGCTGCTGCAACAGGCTCAGGCTGAAGGGCTTCTCGACGCAACCCCGGCGCTCGTGGTGACGGCCCACCCGAGTCCGGCCGATGTCGACGGGTTCGACGTGTTCCAGAAACCGTTCGACCTCGATCATTTGGTCTCGCACGTCCGTCAACGGCTCGATGACGGCGGAGCAAGGCGGCCGCAGAACTACGCGAGTGGCCGGCCTGGCGGCGCAAAAAAACGGAACAACGACGGCGACGACGACGGATGCCCGGCGCCGATCGAATTGATTTTGTACGTGAGCGCCGACTCGCCGCGATCGGCGAATGCGATCAGCAATATCAAGCGTGTGCTGTCGCGCTATCGATCGGACAAAGTCATCCTGACGATCTGCGATCTCGCCCGGAATCCGATGATGGGTGAGGCCGACAGCATCGCGTTCACGCCAACATTGGTCAAGCGGTCGCCGGGTCCACGAACATATATCCTTGGCCACATCACCAATCCCGATGTGTTGATAGAGCTGTTGGATGGATGCGATCTGGATTCCTGAGTGCCAGAGTCAGCCGTCAGCCGGCGCCAGGGTTTACTATCCCCGCAAACACGTCGTGCATCGACTCGAGCGCCCCGGCGAGCTCCCTGCGGTCGCGCGCGAAACAGAACCGAATATACCCTTCGCCATTGAGACCGAAGTC
This sequence comes from Vicinamibacterales bacterium, assembly GCA_035491715.1. Taxonomy (GTDB): domain Bacteria; phylum Acidobacteriota; class Vicinamibacteria; order Vicinamibacterales; family 2-12-FULL-66-21; genus JALZOC01. Next base: position 137,926 of record DATJKH010000092.1, read on the forward strand.
GATGCCGGGTACGCAGCCAATCCGGCCGCGCCCGATCAGGAACTCGGCCATCGCCCATGAGATCGATCCTGATTCCGGCATTCGATCAGGACGCCACCCCGGATCGATCTTGAGAAACGCATAGAATGCCCCCTTCGGAGGCGCGCCTGTGAAAATACCGCCGGCGTGTTCCCTGATTCCTGCATAGAACAGGTCGCGGCGCGCCTCGAGCTCGAGGCAATACTCCGCGACCGTCTCTTGCGATCCCTCGAACGCACCGATCCCGCCATACTGAACCACCGACGACGCGTTGCTGGTCGTGTAGAACAATGCTTTCTTCATCCGCTCGCGAATGGCACCGTCCGCGAGTGCGATGTAGCCAAGGCGCAAACCCGTCATCGCGTATGACTTGCTCAGAGTAAACACCGAGATCGTCCGCTCGTAGGCTCCCGGAATCGACCCTGGACTGACGTGCTCCGCTCCGTCGAAGAGCACATCTTCGTACGCCTCATCCGAAATCAACCAGAGATTCCGATCCTGACAGAGATTGACGATCGCGATCACGTCGTCCCGAGTTAGCACGCCGCCTGTGGGGTTATGCGGCGAGTTGATGTAGATCGCTTTCGTCTTCGGCGTGATGGTCGACGCCAGTTCCTCGAACTCGTACCGCCACCCGAGGCTCTCATGAAGGCGGCACGGAACCGGGACGCCGCGTGCAGCACGGATGTTCCCCATGCACGGCGGCCACTCAGGATCCGGAACGATCACTTCGTCGCCAGGCTCCAGCAGCGATTGACACAGGATATAGAGGCCGTGGATTCCGCCGTTGGTCACCATGACCTCGTCGGGTCCGCCAACGGGAATCTGGTTGATCGATCTCAGCTTGGCGACGATCAGATTCAGGAGCCGAGGAATGCCGGTCGTCTGCACATAGTGGCTGTGGTTCTCGTCGATGGCGCGGTGCATCGCGCGCTTGACCGTCTCCGGTGCGTCAAAGCTGACGTCTCCCTGATCGAGCCGGAAGGGATCCTTGACGGCATACATCATGTCCCGTATCCGGATGATGCCGGAAAACGGCACGGCGTCGAGGAAATGCGCCATGGGTGAAGTATAGACTTGCCGGGTGCAGGGCGCGGACATCAGACCGCGCCACCCGGAGCCAAAAGCTCATCCCACCAGCGACAGAATCCGATTCAATGTGAGAGCTGCCCGGCCGAGTGGCAGATTGCTGATATAGAAGTGGCGCGCTCCCGATTCGGTCAGCGCGCGAATTGACCGCGCGCAAATTTCTTCCGGCGTAGCGCCAGACGAGAACTCCCGCGTCAAATCCTCAGCCGGCACCGGCAGGAAATCCTTGAGTGCCGCGAGCGTGCGAGCGTTTGCCGATCTGTAATAAAAGATCCCGAACATGCCCGGCAGCGTGAGGCCGCGACGGGTGACTTCGGCGAGAAATCGATCGACCGCAGGGCGGCTGTGGTGCGAAACGATCTGCGTCAAATAGAATTCGGCATGCGCGTGCTGCTGCATGAGGTGATCAACCTGCGCCGCAGCATCGGCGTGCGGATTGGCCCACCCGCCAAGCGTCAGATCCGGCACTCGCCGGCGAATCTGCTCCCGCAACTGCCAGGCGTGCTCGACGCACCTCGCCGGCCCGACGCCTTTGTCTCCTCCGAGCACGACGAGCGCTTCGAAACCATGATCGCGTGCGCGATCGGCATACGCGAGACAGTACTCGATCGAATGCTTACAGGTCAGGAACGGGACGACGCTGGACCGCGGGACGTCAGCACCAAGATTGATGACCAGGTGCCGCAGGTTATCCTCTTCCTTAGAACCGACGGCGCTGTCGGTGAGAAACACGAACGTGCCGCTGCGGGTCAGGCTGCGGACGGTGTGGTACGTATCAATCCACGCGTCGCGGCTCGCCGACGCCTCCAGTTCCGCCCGGGGGGGCCGAAGCTCTGCGGCGATCACGCGCGCGTCCGACTGCAGTTGTTCGAGAAGGGTGTGCCAATTCACCAATTCTTCGAGGACCCACAATTATACTGAACTGCGTGTTCGAGACTCTCGCGCTGCCGCCGTCCCTCCCTCTCGCCGACGCACCGTCGCCATGCGAGGAGCTCCACCGTCTTCCGCAGGCGCTCGAATGTCCAGCGCGGCTGCTGGTGAAGCGCGACGACTCGATCGCGTTTGCATTTGGCGGGAACAAGGTTCGAAAGCTGCGGTTCGTCGGCGCGCACGCCAGAGCATCTGGCGCCGATACGCTCATCACCACCGGCTCGGTTCAGTCCAATCACGCGCGGGTGACTGCCGCCGTCGCAGCGAAGCTCGGGATGAAGTGCATCCTGGTCGTCAACGGCGTGAGGCCGGTTCGGGCGACTGGAAATGCGCTGCTCGATCAACTACTGGGTGCGGAGATACGCTACGTCGTGCGCCGGGAGGATCGAGCAATCGAGATGGAGCGGGCGGCCGATGACACGCGCGCACGCGGCGGCGTTCCATACCTCATCCCACTCGGGGCATCCACGCCGATGGGTGCGGTTGCGTTTGTCGCCGCAATCGATGAACTCGGTCGTCAAATCGATCCCCCGACCGTCATCATCCACTCCTCGTCGTCGGGGGGAACGCAGGCCGGACTTGTCGCCGGCTGCACACTGGCGGGATGGCCTACACAAGTGATCGGCATCAGCGCAGACGAACCATCCACGTCCCTGGCGAAGACGGTACGGGATCTGCTGACCGGGCTCGAAAAACTGCTTGGGTGTGGCGACGGCCGGTTCCAAGCCGCGTCCGTCGTTGTCGACGATCGATTTGTCGGCGAAGGTTACGGCAAACCAACTGCGGCATCACGCGAAGCGATCGACATACTGGCGCGGAACGAAGCCATCATTCTCGATCCAACCTACACGGCGAAAGCCATGGCCGCCCTGATTGCCCGTGCGCGCGGCGGCGAATTCAGCGAGGGCACTACGGCGCTCTTCTGGCACACAGGAGGACAGGTCGGCCTGTTCGCATGACATCCATTACATTCCTCGGCGCCGCCCGGACGGTGACCGGCTCCAAATACCTGCTCGATACCGGCACCTCAAAGGTGCTGATTGATGCCGGGCTCTTTCAGGGACTCAAGGAACTTCGCGAACGCAATTGGCTGCCGTTCCCCATTCCCGCAACCGAGATTGACACGATCGTGCTGACGCACGCACATCTGGACCACTGCGGCTATTTGCCCAGGCTCGTGTCCCAGGGATTTCGCGGCCGCGTTTTCTGCACCGCCGGGACGTTGGATCTCTGTCGCATCGTGTTGCCGGACGCAGGACGCATCCAGGAGGAGGATGCGGCAAACGCCAACCGTCATGGCTTTTCGAAACATGCGCCGGCGTTGCCGCTTTACACCGAAGCCGACGCGTTTCGCGCCGTGTCGCAACTGCAGCCGGTCGGTTACGACAGACCCATGCCGGTGGCTTCCGGCGTGGAAGCTGAATTCATCAATGCCGGACATCTACTCGGATCCGCCTACGCGCGCGTGCGCACGGGAGGGTTGACGATTCTCTTCGGCGGCGATCTCGGACGGTTTGGCCGGCCAGTGCTGCCCGATCCATCAGCGGTGTCAGAGGCAGATTATCTGCTTGTCGAGTCGACCTACGGCAATCGCGTGCACCAGCAGGACGACGACGGCGCGCAGCTCGCCGATGTGATCAGCCGGACGGCCGGACGCGGCGGACGAGTCATTATTCCGGCATTCGCCATCGGCCGCGTCGAGGAGCTGATCTACTGGTTGAAGCGGCTGGAAGACGCAAAGCGAATTCCCGTGCTTCCCGTGTTCGTCGACAGCCCGATGGCGATAGAAGCGCTGTCTCGCTATCAGCAGCGGTTGACCGAGCTCGATCCGGAGCTGCGGCCCGAGGTACAGGACGAAAAAGCGCCCCACGGTTCCGCCGATCATCAGGATCCCGTGGCCGAGCGTCAACGACACGTACGTCAAGAGCGTCAGTTGTGCGTGTTCTGCACCGAGAGGTTTCGCACGATTTCTTCCCCCGCTGAATCGAGACAACTGACGCAATCAAAGATGCCGGCCATCATCATCTCTGCGAGCGGGATGGCAACCGGCGGCCGGGTACTGCACCACCTCAAGGCGGCGCTGCCGGACGCGCGAAATACGGTTTTGTTTGTTGGCTATCAGGCCGAGGGGACACGAGGGCGCCAACTCGTCGACGGCGAAAAGGTCGTCAAGATTCATGGCGAGATGATTCCCGTCCGCGCCGAGGTCGCGCTCGTCGAATCCATGTCCGCACATGCCGATTCGAATGAAGTCCTCCGATGGCTTGGCGGATTCGCCCGGGCGCCGCGAATTACATTTATCGTCCATGGCGAGCCGGTCGCGATGGACGCGCTCACGACGTCGATTCACAATCGGCTCGGTTGGGCGACGAAGATACCCGACTACCGCGAGACGGTCGTCCTGGACGACTTACAATGATCAATAGAGGGAAACGATGATCCACGGGGACGACGAGAACACGCCGTTGACCGATTCCGGCAAGCCGGCTGCCATCGCAACCGCCACGTCACCACAGGCACCGCCGCCGGATCGCAAGTATCTCCTCGAGCGAGTTGACGACGCGGCTGTGGCGCAGTTGTACGCTGACGGCTTTTCGTCGCTGCCACTCGATCAAAAGATTCTCATCTGGCATCTCTATCAGGCGGCGTTGGCGGGGCGGGACATTTACTACGACCAGCGATACGCACACAACCTCGAGATGCGTGAGGTGCTGGAGCAGATTCTGACGCACGCCGAGCGTGTGGATCCGGCAACGCTCGCCGAAATTCATCGCTACACGAAGCTGTTCTGGCTGAATACGGGGCCGCACAACAACCTCACGGCGCGGAAGTTCGTCCTGAAGTGCGCACCAGAGGCATTCCGCGATGCCGCCCGTGCGGCAGCGGTTTCCGGCGCCGCGTTTCCATTGAGATGCGGCGAAACGCTCGACGCGTTGTTGACCAGGATGCAGCCGCTCTTCTTTGAGCCCGGCGTCGACACCATTGTCACCAACAAAACCCCCGGGCCGGGCAAAGACATCCTCGCGTCGAGCGCCAACAATCTTTACGTTGGTGTGTCGATGAAAGACCTCGACAGCTTCCAGGAGAAGCACCAGCTCAACTCGCGCATCGTGAAAACCGACGGCCGCATCGTCGAGGAGGTCTATCGGATCGGCGGAAAGTACGACAAGGAAATCCGCGCGATTGTCGGCCACCTCGAGGCCGCCATTCCGTACGCGACGCCGACGATGGCGACGGCACTCGGGGCGTTGATTCGCTTCTACGAGACGGGTTTGGACGTCGATCGCATCGCCTACGACATCGCCTGGGTGCAGGACAAGTCATCGCCCGTCGACACGATCAACGGTTTCGTTGAAGTCTACATGGATCCTCGCGGCATGAAGGGGGCCTGGGAGGCGCTCGTTTTTTATGTCAATCGCGAGAAGACCGAGGGCATTCGCCGGCTCGCGGCATCGGCACAGTGGTTCGAGGATCGGATGCCGTGGGCGCCTCAATACCGCAAGGATGGCGTGCGTGGCATCACGGCCAACGCCATCGACGTGGTGGTCGAGTCTGGCGACTCTGGTCCGATTACGCCGGTCGGCATCAACCTGCCCAACGATCAGGACATTCGCGAAAAATACGGCAGCAAGTCTGTGTCGCTGACCAACGTCAACGAGGCCTACGACAAATCCACGTCGGCCGAGTTCCGCAGGGAATTCGCGTGGTCACCTGAAGAAGCGGAACGCGCAGAACGATGGAGCAGCGTGGCCAGCGAGCTGACGACCGATCTGCACGAGGTAATCGGACACGCCTCCGGCAAAATCGCAGAGCACCTCAAGGGGAGCCCGCAATCATTCTTGAAGGAGCAGTATTCAGCTCTCGAGGAGTCGCGCGCCGACCTGGTCGCGTTGTACTTCCTTCCCGATCCGAAGATGGTCGAGCTCGGCTTGATCAACGCCGAAAATCACAACGAGATCGTGCACGCCGAGTACGAGGGCTACGCGCGAAATGCGCTGGTGCAGCTGCGCCGGATTCGCGAAGGGACGCAGATTGAAGAAGACCACATGCGCAATCGGCAGATGATCGTGCAGTGGCTGCTGGCGAATTCGTCGGCGATTGAAGTGCGTCGAAGGGACGGCAAGACGTACTACGCGATGGTCGACGCGACGGCGTTTCAGGAAGCGGTCGGCCGCTTGCTCGCTGAAGTGCAGCGCATCAAGGCGGAAGGCGATTACGCCGCGGCAAAAGCGCTGTTTGAAACCTACGGGGTGCACTTCGACGCCGCGCTGCGCGATGAAGTGGTCGCACGGGTGGAGCACCTGAACATGCCGTCCTACACGGGATTCGTGCAGCCCCGACTCGAGCCGGTCGTGGCGGCTGATGGCACGATCACCGACGTCGCGATTTCGTATCCGCTCGATCTCACGACACAGATGCTGGAGTACTCAGGCAGGCGGCAATGAAGCGCGCGGTTCTGGCTGCGGCCGTTATCGCGTGCCTTCAGCTTGTCGGTGCGGCGCAGACCGGGACGACGACGCGGCAGAACCTGGGATCACCTTCGGATCGTGCCGCGGCGCAGATGGCGATTCTGTCTGCGGAAGATTCCCGCCTCTTCCTGCCAGACGATCTCCACACTCCTGGAATCGACACCCTGCGCGCCAAGCAGACGGACGATCTTCGCCTGCTCGTGGAGCTCGCACGATCGAAGGACATCGTTACCGCGAGCAGGGCGATCCGCGCCATTGGCAGACTCGAACGCCGTGAACTCATCCCGGAACTCCTGCCATATCTGACCCTCGGGCCGACTGATGAAACCGCGCAGGCCGTGGCTCAGGCGTTCCGCGGCCCTGCTCTGCCTGCCGACAGCGAGGGCCAGCTCGTTGAACGCGCGCTCGAAGCGCTGGTGGGAGCCGGCGCGATTCCACCGGACCCGCGCAAGATGCCCGGTCCTGTTGGCCCGGTGTCGTTGGCCATCGGGCGACTGCCGTACGAACGTGCCGATCAGGTCAAGGGCGCCGAATCCTACCTGCTCCGGATGCTGCGTGCCGCCGATACCGATCCACTTTTGCGTCCTGCAGTTGTGAACATCCTCCGCGGAATGGAGATTCTCGCGCGAACGCAGAACCGTCTTGCCACGTTGACGTCCGACTCGATCGAGCAGCTGAGAAGCATCGCCCAGAACCGGCGGCACGACTATGGGGGCGCCGCGAGAGTCCAGGCGTTGTCGGCACTGGTTGCGGCTCATGGCGTCGACGAAGAAACGGTCCGTGTGGCCGCCCGCGTCGACTCGCCGCCGATGAGACGTCTCGCGGCGAGCGTCCTTGGCGGGGCTGGCGCTCCGGTCCAGCCAGCCGAGCGGATGGAACTCCTCACACAGGCGCTTCGCGACGTATCGATCAGCGTGCGAATCGAAGCGGTCCGCGCCTGGGCGCGGCAGGAGAGCCGTGTCACCGGTTGCCAGCGGTTGCTGGACGTGCTGAAGGATCCGGCGGTGCCCGTCGTGCTCGCAGCCATCGATGCGCTCGGAGATGCCTGCAAGGACGATTTGAATGTTACCGACAGGCTGACCAGTGAAGCCAAAGCTCCCGGGACCAATGACTGGCATCGGGCGTCGCACGCGTTGGTTGCGCTGGCGAAGCGGGCGCCCGGGCGAGCGTTCATCGCGCTGCTCGGCGGGCATGTGCAACACGAGACGTGGCAGGTTCGAATGTACGCGGCTCGAGCGGCGACGATCGCGAACGAAGTCACCTCGCTCGAGAGACTCGCTTACGATCAGGAGGACAACGTCCGGGAGGCTACTCTTGCGCCGCTGAGACGGTTGAAAGGAGACGAAGCCGAGCCTTACTTTGTTGCCGCGCTCAAGCGCGACGACTATCAGCTCCTTCGCACCGCGGCAATCGAACTGAAAGGCGCGACGCCGACTTCCCCGATCGCAACCGCATTGATCGAGGCTCTCCGTCGCGTCACCGCTGAAAGGAAGGAGACCTCTCGCGACACTCGCCTCGCGTTGCTCGAACGGCTACAGGAGCTGGGAAGTCCTGACCAGGCGGGCGCCATTGTCCCGCTGCTTCGTGATTTCGATATCGCCGTCGCCCAGCTTGCCGGCGCGATCATTCAGCAGTGGACTGGCCGGCCACAAGAGATCGATCCACAACTGCTGGCGCGACCGGCCCTGCCGCCGAGTGTTGGATCGTCAACCGAACCGGCACGGGTCAAGATGAAGAGCGGAAAAGTGTTCTTCATCGATCTTCATCCCTCCGAGGCGCCACTCACCGTCGCCCGGTTCGTGCGGCTGGCGCAGGACGGCTATTACAACGGGCTGAGTTTTCATCGCGTGGTTCCTAACTTCGTCATCCAAGGCGGCAGCCCCGGGGCAAATGAGTACGCGGGCGACACGTTGTACATGCGCGACGAAATCAGCGCCCTCTCGCACACCGCAGGATCGGTCGGAATCTCGACCCGTGGCCGCGACACTGGCGATGCCCAGTTCTTCATTAACCTGGTCGACAACCCACGGCTGGACTTCGAATACACGGTGTTTGGATTCGTGCAGAAGCCGATCGATACCGAAGACATCCTCGAAGGAGATGTCATCTCCAGTATCACGTTCGAAAAGGAAGACAAGTCGGATCGAAAAGATCCGGCTCCCGCAGCCATCCTTGCGCAATGCTATGCTGAGGGCGCCTTCAGCGACTCCAATGACAATGGTTGCGTCGTATCGCTTCGGCCCATTCACCGTCGACGCCAGCTCTTACCGTCTGCTGCGCGGCACTGAGGTCATCCCGCTCTCCCCGAAAATTATCGATCTGCTGCTCTATCTCGTCGCCCGGCAGTCGGCGCTCGTTGGCAAGGACGAACTGTTCTCCGCGCTGTGGCCCGATGTGGCGGTGACCGACAATGCGCTGACGCAGGCCGTCTCGGAACTCCGCCAGGCGCTCGGCGACGATCCGTCCAAGCCCACGTATATTCAGACCGTCGCGCGGCGAGGTTACCGGTTCATCGCCCCGGTCGAGCCCTTGCCGGTTCCGCACCCGGTGCCGTCGCACGCCTCCGGGCCGGCGGCAGAAGCGGCTCCGCCGGCCATTGCCGTCCTCGACTTTTCAAACGTCAGCACCGACAAGGAGTTTGCGTGGCTGGCCTCGGGGATTGCTGAAACTGTCACGAACGATCTCCGCGCCGCGGGAACTCATCGCATCATCGATCGCGTTCGCGTGGTCGAGGCGGTGCGGCGTGTGGGAACGGACCTCGCGAACCTGCGCAAGGACCTGCATCTGGACCTCGCGGTGGTCGGGAGCTTCCAGCGATCCGCGGATCGACTCCGCATCACCGCACGCGTGGTGCACGCGAGTTCCGGTGAAGCGCTTGCCGAAGCCAAGGCCGATGGCAAGCTCGAGCAGGTCTTCGAGCTGCAGGATCGCATCGTCGAGCAATTCAGCGAGACGCTCGGCACTGATCTCCAGGAGCCGTCGACGGCAAGGCGGACGTATCGGGAGACCAGCAGCCTCGAGGCGTATCAAGCGTTCACCGAAGGTCGCGTGCGGCTCGAATCGCTCGATGCTTCGCTGGTTTCCGGCGCAATTGCTGATTTCGAGCGCGCCATCGTCCTGGATCCGAGGTATGCACTCGCACACGTCGGCCTGGCGAACGCGCGTTTCTGGCAGTACGAGATGTCCCGGGCACGCAGTCAACCCGATGCCGCGCTCCTTGCGCGAGCGATCGATCATGTCCGGCGCGCGATCGAACTCGAGCGAAACCTCGCCGAGGCGCATGCAACGCTGGCGTTCCTCCTCGTCAGTGCGGGCCGGTTCAGTGAGGCGCTGGCGGCGGCGCGGCGCGCCGTGGCGCTCGAGCCAGGCTACTGGGGTAATCAGTTTCGCCTCGCGCATGCGGAGTGGGGAGAAGATCGACTTCGGTCGCTGGCCAAAGCGGTGGAACTCTATCCCGACTTCCCGTTTGCGCATTTCGAAGTGGCCATGGTGCACATCGCCCGCGGCGAGCTGGAGCGCGCCGAGTCGGTTCTTCGAGAGGGCACGATCGTTCAGGATCGACAGTCCAACCTCAAACAGCGATATCCCGCAAAAGGGCTGCACTGGCTGCTGGGGCTCGTTCGATTGGCGCGCGGAGATCAGCGCGAGGCGCGCGAGGAATTCGATCGCGAACTCGCAGTCGGTGCCAATCAGCTTTACGCGGCAGAATTCAACATGAACGCGTACGACGGCGCCGGATTCGCCGCGCTCGCATCGGAGAACGCGAGCGAGGCGGTGGCGATGTTCAAACGAGCGCTCGAGTTGTTTCCGGAACACGCCCGGTCACTTGTCGGCCTTGCCGCCGCACTCACAGCGCGAGGCGACAACGACGGCGCGCGAGTCGCGTTCGATCACGCCGCTCAGGCGATCGAGGCATTGCGACGTGGCGGCCGGACCCGGGAAGCGACGATGGCCGAAGCGTTTCTGCACGTCGTCCAAGGGAGAAGCGACGAAGCGATCCTTGCACTGAAGCGGCTGGTTGAAAAACCCGAACTCCCATTCAGTGGCTGGACGGCCCCCATCGAGCCGTTGTTCGCGCCTCTGCGTGACCGCTCAGATTTTCGCGAGATTCTCGCGATCCTGGCGCACAACGCCCGGTAAATTCAGCGTTCTTCAGTCCCTCTTCACGACTTCTCACCCACCGCGGCCGTACGCTCCGATCCATGAGCCGCACAGCATTGACTTGTTCGCCACGGCGTCGCTTTCTGACGATGGGATCAGCCGCTGTGGTCAACGACGTCCATTCGCAGCTGAACGCAACGGCCGTGAGTCGAGTCGTCCAAGTCGAAACGGTGTCGGAACTTCAGCAGGTCATTCGCAGTTCGGCAGCCATCGGTCAGCAGGTGAGCATCGCGGGCGGCCGACATGCGATGGGAGGACAACAGTTCGGCACGGGAACGGTGCTTCTGGATATGACCCGCATGTGCCGTGTAGTCGATCTCGACTCGGACCGCGGACACGTCCTGGTGGAGGCGGGTATTCAGTGGCCGCAACTCGTGACCCATTTGCTGTGGGCCGGCGGCGGACAGCCGGGACAGTGGGGCATCATTCAGAAACAAACTGGCGCCGATCGGTTGAGCCTCGGCGGCGCCCTCGCGGCCAATATTCACGGCCGGGGGCTGAGGCTGCGGCCGATCATCGACGACGTTGAGTCATTCGAATTGATCGATGCCACTGGCGCGATAGTGCCGTGCAGTCGCACGACAAATCCTGAACTCTTCTCGCTGGCGATCGGTGGATACGGACTGTTTGGAGTGATCGCTCGCGTCACGCTGCGGCTGACACGGCGGCACAAGGTCGAACGCTGCGTTGCGATCGCGGACATCGACGATCTGCCCACTCTTTTTGCCGACCGAATTGCCGCTGGTTTCGAGTACGGCGATTTCCAGTTCGCGACCTCGCCAGCCTCAGGAGAGTTTCTCCGATCGGGTGTGTTCTCGTGTTATCGGCCGGTCTCCGACGATCGACCCATCGCTGATAACCAGCTCGAGTTGAAGGATGAGGACTGGGGGCACTTGCTGTGGCTCGCGCACGTCGACAAGTCGCGAGCATTTGCCGAGTATGCGCGCTACTACATGAGCACGGACCGGCAGGTTTACTGGTCGGACACCCACCAGCTGGCCAGATATACCGATGGCTATCACGAGTCGATCGACCGCCGATGTGGTGCTCGCGTCAAGGGCAGTGAGATGATTTCAGAACTCTACGTCCCTCGGACCCAGCTTCCTGTATTCATGCAACGTGTCCGCGAGGAGGCGCGTCGCCACGACATCGATATCATCTACGGCACCGTCCGGCTGATCGAGCAGGACATCGAAAGTGTGCTTGCGTGGGCGCGCGAACCCTGGGCATGCATTGTGTTCAACCTGCACATCGATCACTCCCGCGCCGGTATCGAGAAGGCGGAGCACGATTTCCGGTGTTTGATCGATTGCGCGGCGGATCTTGGCGGCAGCTATTACCTGACCTATCACCGATGGGCGACGCGGGCGCAGATCGAACGGTGTCACCCACGCCTGCGGGAATTTCTCGATCGCAAGCGTCAATACGATCCAACAACACTGTTCACGAGCGACTGGTACGAACACCACCTTCGCGTGCTGAACGCACCCCTTGGCGAGTCTCAGCGCGCGGTTGCCTCGTAGACAGCGCGCGACAACTCAGCCATCAGGGCAGCACTCTTTTTTTGATCCTCGATCCCGCGGACCAGCAGTACCAGCACGTATGGCCGGGTGCCGAAGACGATCGCCGCGTCGTGGTTGATACGCGTGATATTGCCCGTCTTGTGAGCAACTGGTGTCCCGGCAGGTAGCCCCGCAGGAATCGCATCATTGAATTTCTGGCGCTTGAGGATTTCGATCATCTCGGCATCGGCTGACGAATCGACGGCTTGTCCATGCCCGATCCGATCGAGCAGCACGACAAGGCCTCGCGCCGTTGTCGTGTTGTTCATGCCCTTGTCGAACGCCTTCTGATCCTCGACACCCCTGAGCACCTGCATACCATCGGCACCGAGCGCACTGACGGTGCGCCGAATGTTCTCGACGCCGAGTTTCTCGATCAGCAGGTTCGCCGCAAAGTTGCTGCTGACGGTAATCATCAGGTCACAGAGCTGCCTCAGCGGCATGCGCTTACCAACGGCGGCATACACCAGCGAGTCGGAGTCGTCGCCCTCGCTGAGCTGATAGGGGCTGCCGTCGACGATGCTGCGGAATTCGTTGCGAACGGGCAGCGTGTCATCCAGCGAGAGCTGCCGGCTGCGCGCCTGCCGGAACAGCTCGATCATAATCGGCACCTTCATCGTGCTCGCCGCATGGAATGGCTTGTCGCCGTCGATGAAGAGTTCGGTTTTTCCGTCCAGGGTGCGGTAACCGACGGCGACCTCGACGCCACTCGATGCGATGATCCCGCGGAGCTGACTTTCGAGCGGGGTGGCTGGCGATGTTTGGATTAGCAGTGCGGCAAAGAGCGGCAGCGCGAGCAACTAGCGCTCCTTGCCGACGGGCTCCTCAATGAAGTCCGCGAGAGAGCCCCAGGTGTCGGGATCCTGCGAAACGAGCGTGCTGAAGTAGAGCGTGACGTCTTCTTTTGGAAACTGACCGGAGAGCTCGGCCGCTGCCTTCTTCAGTTTCTCGGCGTCGGGCTTTGTCACGTTCTCTTCGTTGATGAGGCCATTCTCGTGTGCGATCCCGAGGAGGTCGAGAAATGCCCCCATCATCGCGCGCTGATGGTCCAGGTGATAGTTCACCAGTGCGCGAGCGGCGATCGTGTCGGACACCGTCGGCAGCGTGACCAGGTACTTGACCTTCTTGTCGAGCGGCAGGCTGATCACACTCTTCGGCCTGAACTTCATGTGGCCGGCGAGCGCGCCAACGGCTTCAACCTGCTGCTCGGTGGACTGCTCGTCGGCCCAGAACGCTTCCGCGGCGGCCACGCGCCGCTCGGTCGGCATCTTCTTCCACAGTCGTGACGGACGAAATTCGCTGAAATCCTGCATCCTGGAATCTTATCGTATACGATCTTCCGAGCCTTGCCGGACCGCCTCTTTACCCCGCGCTTCTTCGTCATGTGCGGGTTCAGCTTTACGGTTTTCCTTTCCGCGTTTCAGTTGTTGCCGACGGCGCCGTACCACATCATCGATCTCGGCGGAACGACGTTCGCGTCGGGGTTGTTTCTCGGATTCCTGACTTACTCGTCTGCGTTCTCGGCGCCGCTGACTGGCGCGTTCGTCGATCGCGTCGGTCAACGCCGAATCCTGATCGTGTCGAGCGTTGCGCTGGCGGTCTTCTCGGTCGCCTATGCGGTGATTACCGATTACCGCGTGATGCTGACGCTCGTGCTCGTCCACGGCGTGTTCTGGTCGGGACTCCTGTCGGCATCCGCCGCGTACATGACGGGGCTGCTTCCGGAGAACCGGCGCGCAGAAGGCATTGGCTACTGGGGGCTCTCGACGCTGTCCGCGATCGCGGTTGCACCGACGGTTGGCTTCTGGATTTATCGCAGCGGCGGCTGGCTGTGGCTGTGTGTCGGAGCGACCGCACTGAACGTCGGCATGGCGGCAATTGCCGCGTCGTTGCCCGAGCATCCGATTCAACCAGCTGCGACCCATCCGCGCAGACGCCGCCTGATCGAACTGCGCGTGCTGCTCGTGTCGATCACGCTGGCGATGTATTCATTCGGGTATGGCGGCATCACGAGTTTCACGGCCATGTATGCCGACGTGAATGGCGTCGCGCCGAAGAGCCTGTATTTGACCGCGCTCGCGATCGTCATGCTCTTCACCAGGCCGCCGCTCGCAAGAATCGGAGATCGATACGGGTATCGGCGAGTGTTCGTGCCCTGCCTGGTGCTGATTTGCTGTGGCCTCGCCTGTCTGGCGGTCGGCGGCACGCGCTTCTGGATGCTCCTCTCGGCGGTCATCTTCGGCATTGGCTTCGGCAGCGCCTATCCGTCGTACATCGGATACGTGATGCGCGGTGTGACGCCCGATCGGCGCGGCGCCGCGTTTGGCGCGATCCTCGCCGCATTCGACTCCGGCATCGGCACAGGGTCGACCGCGATGGGATGGGTCATCCAGCATTACGGTTTTCGGATGGCCTTTGCTGTAGCGGCAGCTCTATCGGCGCTGGCGCTGCCGTACTTTCTCGTCGTGGATAGATATGTTGTGAGTCCTACCCGGAAGGTCCGTGGGTGACGAATGTCGACTCAGAAGCCTATCCGCATCCCGACATCGATCCGCCGCGCGGGCATCGCTGCGGTGGGCTGACCGTAGAACGGCGACGTCATGACCCCCGAATACCCAATCGGATTGACGTGATTGAAAAGATTCTGCGCCGACGCGAAGAGTTCGAACCGGACCCGCTTGTCCTCGGCGCCGCCGCCGCCCATCGCGTTCAACATGTCCGTTGCCCCGCCGACTGACCCGATACGCTGGATCACAACCGTTGGAGCACCGGCAGGGCCTCCTGGCGCCGAACGCGCGCCGAATCCGAACGCATAGCTGACGCGTGCGCCGACATCCCACATCGCCTTCGTCCACGCGCTATTGCGTGTTACGCCAGACGGTCGATCATTGAACACCGTGTCGCCGTTGTCGTCGCGGCCGGTCGTGACGTTGTAGGGCACGCCGGAACGAGCTGCGGTCGTCAAGCCGACGCGAATGTTCCGTCGGAACGCCGTGTTGATCATGCCGCTGAATACGTGATGTGGCACGCCAGCAACTGGTCCCCATTCCCCAGAAAGGTCGTAGCTATCGGCAGGCAGGCTGAACGGACCATCTGCGTCATTGTGTTGATGAAGCCACGTATAGTTCGCGAAGAAGACCGTACGGCGGTTCGGAATATTCATGTTCAGTCCGACGTTGAGCGAGTCGCCCTGGGAGTGTGCCGTCGATTCCACCTGCGTAATATTGCCGAGCAATGGGTTCGGCCGGCTGCCGTCGGCCAGCGGCGCATTGACGTTGCGTCCACGAAATCGATCGGTGCCGACGCTGTGGTTGACGCCCACGTTCACGCTGAGCACCGATGACACTTGCTGACTGATGCCAGCGTTGATCATCTTCCGTTTCGGCATCGCCAGGTTCGCCGCGAGTGAGTACTTGCTTGCCGGCAGCACTTGTTGATCGTCGCCGCCACCGAAGGGATTTGGATATCCGGGATTGCGGACGATGCGGTCCTGCTGACGCTCACCATCGACGCGAAGTGTCTGCTCATAGGTGTCGGCGTCCAGCCAGTCGTAGAAGATACCGCCGCCGGCCCGCACCGTGGTTTTTCCGCTCTTGAACGGCGACCAGGTCAACCCAAACCGCGGCGCAACATTCCAGGGGTCGTCGAGATGGGTTTGAAGTTCCTGGCGGAGCCCACCGCTGATGGTCAGGTTCTTTTTCACCCGCCAATCGTCCTGCACGAAGAGACCGGCTTGCCACTGGGGGAAGCGGACGAGCGGATCACCGGAACGTCTCGAGAACGTGGCGGGCTGGGCGCTCTGGTAGCTGGCGAGACTGTCGAATGTGAATGTGCCGAGATAGTTCGCACGCGTGTCGCTTCGGTATGAGCCTCCCTCGACGAGGCTGCCTGCACGCACCGCATGTTTACCCTTTGCCCAATCGACATTTGTCGCCCACTCCAGCTCGGTGCTCTGCCGTCCGCCTGCCTGTTGTGCCCCTCCTGCGGTAAACGCATCGAGTACCTGGACGGTCGGCAACTCAGACGCGGATGTCGCGTCGGTTGATGTCCAATGCAGTTGCACCCGTGTCTCCGCGAAGACGTTCCGGCTGAGCGAACCGCTCTCCCCAACTCGAAACAAACGATCCTCCGATGCTCGGGCATACCCGCGCTCGGCAAGATTGAATCCTCCGACGCCGAGGTTTTGTTGATCGTTCTGACTCTCCTGAAACGACACGCGCAGCGTGTGTCCCTTGCGCAATGCGTGGTCGACGCGCGCGGTCACGTTCACGCGATCGGACGGGCGCCGGACATTTGCATTCACGGTCCCGGCCGGCACCGCGGCCAAAATACTCGCGGAATCGTAGAGTGACGCGCCGCCCGCCGAGAGTGAAAAGGATGTCCGATCTTTTAAAAGTGTGCCGCTCAGGTTGAATGCGTATTGCTGCGTCTGTTCGGGCCCCTTCTCGGTGACAAAGGCATTTCGCGCGTTGAGTGAATCGTCGCGGAAGGTGAAATCGAGACCGCCGCGTAGGGGCCCAAGGCCTGGTTGCGTGGTGATATCGACAAATACGAGCCCGCCGCCATGGTTCTCGGCGGCGAACATGTCGCGCGAGAATCGAATCGACCGGATCTGCGACTTCGGCGGCAGACGCCCGCCGCGAAACCCGTCGACTCGTATCGTCGCTCCCGGTCCGGCCATTTCCTTCAACGCGCTTTCCATTTCATCGGGGTCATCGGGGAGGGCGTCGATTTGTTGCTTCGACAAAACGGTATTGAAGCGATCGCTGTTCGGATCGGACGCGACGGTGGATGGATCGCGGCCGACCGAAACCGATTGGTCGAGCTTTTCGATCGACAGTGTCACATCGCGGCGCGTGGCCCCCGGCCTGAGGCGAACATCGTTGATCGTGTTCGTTTCAAACCCGGGAAAGCTCACGGTTATGCGATATCGTCCCGTCTCCACCGCCGACAGCGTCGCCACACCCTGGCCGTCTGAGGCGACGTCGTGCGACGCGCCGTCAGCCCTCGTCACCTGCACCCGGGCGCCAGGAATCACGGCGCCACTCGGATCGTGCACGATGACGCGCAGTGTGGCGGATGGTTGACGTTGCGCCGCGCTAACTGGCGGAGCCGCAGCGCTGCCAGCGAGTGCGAGGACGCAAGTGAAGATCACCACGACAGGCTTCACGCGACTACCCATCCCTTCACTGCTCGCTGTCGAACTTCTTGGGATCGATCCTGGGATTGACCTTGACCTTCGTGACAGTCCACTCCTCCATCGTCGTACCCGCAGATCCGCGACGGAGGGCATGAGGAAATTTGATCCCGTCTACGTCCCGCCAGTCGTCGAAGTAGAGGCTGTACTCGACCATCGCCGGCGGTTGTGCGTCGAGCTGTTGGATCTGACGTTGCGCATCGGCTTCGATCCGCTGTCGATCCTCCGCACTTGCCTGGCGCGCGGGACCCTCTGCCCGTCCTCCGCCACCGCCTGGAGGTGGTCCGCCTGCCGTCACCATTCGCGCTTGCGGCGCTTGATACGTCACCATCAGCGGAAGGTGCGTCGTTTCATCGATGAAGAGCCGGGCGGCGAATCCATCGGGACTCTTCGCGTCGATGATGAATGCCTTGCCGTCCGGGGATTCGGCCTCGCCTGAATAGGAATAGGTCGCGGCGATAGAAGGGTGTGTCGTCGCAAACCATCCGAGCATCAGGCGGCTGATTTCCTGACGCGCGGATCTCACGAGTTGCTGATCCAGGTGTGCCTGCTGCTCTGGCGTCGGTTTCTCTCCACCTCCGCCCATCACCATGCCCGGCCCGCCCATGCGGATCATCATGCCGCCGCCGGCAGGCATGCCCGACGGCGCAGCGCCCTTAATCACGCGCTCGCCATTGAAGCCGATCGTGTTCGACATGCTGACCATGGCGCTGTTTGACGATTCCGACCGCACGTACTTGTCGGGCAGGCCGAGGAGCAGTTCGAGATCGGATGTCATCTGAAAGTTGCCGACATTCCGCTGTGCCGCACCCTGGACGCTAAGCGCCGTGAGCGTGTCCAGCTTCTTTCCGCCGATCGCCTTTCTCGCTCCCGCCAGAATCTCGGTCGCCTTGGCGTCCTGCGCCGCCAGCGTTCTCGCGAAGGCAAGTGCGATTGCGAAGACGATCGTTCGTTGCACTGAAATGTGGATCCGCATAACTCTTGTTCCTCGCGATTGTTCAGTTTTCGGCCGATGCGTTCTGGAATCCGGGATCGAACCATCTTCCGTGTTCATCCGTGTTCATCCGTGTTGCTCCGTGGCTTCCGTGTTCATCCGTGTTGTTCCGTGGCTTCGTGTTATCCGTGTTCATCCGTGTTGTTCCGTGGCTTCGTGGCGTCCGTGTTCATCCGTGTTGTTCCGCGGCTTCGTGGCGTCCGTGTTCATCCGTGTTGTTCCGCGGCTTCGTGTTATCCGTGTTTATCCGTGTTGTTCCGTGGCTTCGTGTTATCCGTGTTCATTCGTGTTGCTCCGTGGCTTAGACGCCGTATCGATCCGTGGCCATGATCGCGGTTTGCCTCGCGCGAATGGTTAAGCGTTCGCAAAGAGATTGTTAAGGACGTAAAACCTTGCGGACCGGTGGGCAAACAGCGCAAATACGCGTGCTAGACTCGGCACATGCGCGGTCGAATGCGCCTGCCGATGGTCGCCGTGGCGGTGGCGTTGCTGGGGCTGATTGCTCTTCTGGCGACGTTGCAGTATCGATGGCTCGGTCGCATCAGCGATGCGGAACGCGAGCACATGCGAGCGACGCTCAACCTCCGCGCATCAGGGTTCACGCAGGATTTCGATGGCGAGCTCACGCGCGCCTACCTGCTCTTTCAACTGGAGCCCCAGGCGGCAGCCAGTCTCGAATCGCGCATCCAGCTTCGCTACGATCGGTGGCAGGCGACAGCGAAGTATCCCCGCCTGATCAAAGACATCTACAGCGTCGTCCCGGGTGCGACCTCGCAGCTGCGGCGATTCAATCCAGCAACCCGCCTCCTCGAACCGGCGGTATGGCCGGCGGACATGGAACCGATCCGTGCGCAAGTATCCACATCCGGTCAGGAACGCGCCGATGGCTCCGGATTTGTCGTTCGCATGCTCCCTCCGCCAATCTGGGACAACCTGCCTGCCCTGGTGATTCCGATGCCGCTCATCCAGCTCAATCAGCAAGCAGGGCGGACGCAGTTTCAGATGATGCCGGGCCTCTCGTATGTGATCGTGTTACTGGATCGCACGTACATTGCCGGCGAGATGCTGCCGGCGCTCGCGCAGCAGCATTTTCGTCAGACTGGTGACGGCTTCGATTACCAGCTCGCGGTGGTGAGCCCGTCGAGTAGCAGCGTCGTGTACCACTCGACGCCTGACTTTACGCCGCGTCCCGACACGGAAGCAGATGCGACGATGGATCTGTTCCAGGTACGCATGCAGGACTTTGGATCGATCGTGTCCGAGGTCCGACGATTTACGTCAACGTTCATGGCGGGACCGCTTCAGGGCACCGGCACGTCCACGACCATCAGCGAACAGATCGTGCTTCCTCCCGATGGCGGACGAGCGCTGCGAATGCGCGAAGGTGGCCCGGTGTCGATCTTCGTGCAGCAAAACGCACCGCTGAGTTCCGTCGCGGCTGCCTCGAGCACGGCCGCAGCGCGCCTGACGTCGACGCTGACGACCGCGCGCTGGCGATTGCTGGTCACACATCCCTCCGGTTCTCTCGAAGCGGCGGTGAATGCGGCGCGCCGCCGAAATCTGATCATCAGCTCGAGCATCCTTTCGGTGCTGGGTGCGAGCGTGGCGCTGCTGGTGCTATCCACGCGGCGCGCGCAGGAGCTCGCGCGCCAGCAGATGGAGTTTGTTGCTGCCGTCTCTCATGAACTGCGCACGCCGCTGGCGGTGATTCGCTCTGCCGCCGAGAACCTGGCGGACGGTGTTATCAAAGACGAACAGCAGATTCGGAAGTACGGTGACCTCGTCCGCAATGAAGGGCGGCGGTTGACCGAGATGGTCGAGCAGATTCTCGAGTTTGCCGGAATCGAATCCGGTCAGCGCGCATTTGTGTTGCGCCCGGTCGCTCTTGCGCCCATGCTCCGGGACATCGTCCATTCTTCCGGCGCGCTGATTCGCGCCGCCGGCATCGAAGTCGAGTACGAAATCGACGACGGACTCCCGCCAGTATTGGGCGAGGAATCGGCACTGCGCCGCGTCTTTGAGAATCTGATCGCCAACGCAATCAAGTACGGTGAGTCTGGTGCGTGGATTGGCATACGCGCCAGGCGCGCCGGCCGTGAAGTCCTTGTGAGCATCGCAGATCGTGGAATCGGAATCTCCTCGGCGGAACAATCGCGGATTTTCGAGCCGTTCTATCGTGCACCGGACGTGATTGCGGCGCGCATCCAGGGAGCGGGCCTCGGCCTCAGTCTCGTTCAGCGGATCGTCGAGGCGCACGGAGGCCGCATCACAGTTCGCAGCGACCCGGGGAAAGGCAGCGAGTTCACCGTGACTCTTCCCGCCGCGACCGAGCAGCCGATCGGTCGTGCCGCGATGACCGAAGCGCAAGGGCACGGATCGCAGGTGTGAAGCGTCTGCTGCTTGTCGAGGATGAACCCGGCCTGGTGTTGACCCTGCGCGATCGTCTCACGCGCGAAGGGTATGCGTTCGAGAACTGCACCGACGGCGAAAGCGGCCTGGAACGAGCCGCCCGCGAAGGCTTCGATCTCGTCCTGCTCGATGTGATGCTGCCGCGGCTGAATGGGTTCGACGTGTTGCGCGAGCTCCGGAAACGCGGCATCGACACGCCGGTGATCATGCTGACGGCGAAGGGTCAGGTTGTCGATAAGGTCGTTGGCCTCAAACTTGGCGCCGACGATTATGTCACCAAGCCGTTCGAGATGGTCGAACTGCTGGCGCGGATCGAAGCCAAGCTGCGACGGGCACCGACTCTCGCGCATCCGTCGGAGGGATACCACTTTGACGATCTGCGTGTGGATTTCCGCCGCGCCGAAGTGCTGAAAGGCGGCGAGCCGCTCGAGCTCTCAGCGCGCGAATTTCAGTTGCTGAAGTATTTCATCGAGCATCGCGGCGCCACGCTCACACGCGAGGAGTTGCTGAACGAAGTGTGGGGGTACAACGCCATGCCGTCGACCCGCACGGTCGATGTGCACGTCGCATGGCTGCGCCAAAAGATCGAGCCCAATCCCCGGCACCCGCAGTACATCCTCACGGTGCATGGGATGGGCTACAAGTTTGCGGGGTGATTGGGGGTCTGACCCCGGTCTGACCCCGATCAGTCCGCCAACGTCACGATCTCCACGTCCGCAAGACGGTTGCTGAGACGCAGGATCGCCACCGAAGGTTTGGCATCGAATCGTCGAGGTCCGGCGGCACCGGGATTGACCACCAGTCTCTTGCCGCTGCGCTCGACGAGCGCATGGTGCGTGTGTCCGAACACCAGGATGTCGGCCGAATAGCGGGATAAGAGTTTGGCGGGAGTCGGGCTACCGACTTCATGACCGTGACTGACGTGAATGGAGAGGCCGCCAAGCTCGGTCGCGATTTCATCAGGCAGAGTCCCGTCCAACGGGTCGACGTTGCCGTAGACGGCCTGCACCGGCGCGATACTGCGCAGCGCCTCGAGGACATCACGACCGCCGACATCGCCGGCGTGAAGAATCTGCGACACGCCTCCGAGCACGCGAAACAGCCCATTACGAACGAGGCCGTGTGTGTCGGCGACGAGGCCGATTATGATGGGCTGTTCATCATGCGGATCTGCGACGCTCATTGCCACTTCTTTTCCAGCCGCTTCCTCGAACTGTTGACGGCCGGTCATCCTGCCTTCGGTGGCGCGAATCGCGCCGACGCAGTATTGCATCAACTCGGCTGGGACAACCCCGGTCCGGCGGAGAGTCTCGCCGATCGCTGGGTCACCGAGCTCGACAATCGACAGGTCGCCCGGGCCGCGATGATTGCGAGCATTCCGGGCGACGAGGAGTCGGTCGACGCCGCCGTCCGGCGTCATCCGTCGCGACTTGTCGGCTTCTTTATGTTCAATCCTGCGGCAGGCGAGGTGTCATCGCGGCTCGCGCGGACCCTGAACAGTGGGACGCTGCGCGGGATCTGTCTGTTCCCGGCGATGCATGGCTACAGATTGGACGACGAGCGGGTGAAAGAAGTCTTTGTTGCAGCCGGTGAGCGCCGCCGAACGGTCTTCGTCCATTGCGGGGTTCTGACGGTGGGCGTCCGCAAGAAACTCGGTTTGCCGTCTCCGTTCGACTTGAGGCTCGGCGATCCACTGGCCCTGGCTTCGGTCGCATCGCGCTTTCCCGACGTCCCGGTGATCATCCCGCACTTCGGTGCCGGCATGCTGCGCGAAGCGCTGATGGCCGTTGAGCAGTGCAGCAACATCCATCTCGACACGTCGAGTTCGAACAGCTGGATGAAGTACTATCCCGGCCTCACGCTCGATCAGGTATTCCGTCAGGTGATGGCCGTGGCGGGGCCGGACCGGATCCTGTTTGGCACCGACTCGTCGTTCTTTCCGCGCGGATGGCAGCAACCCGTTTACGACACCCAGGACGCCACGCTCAGAACGATCGCTATCGCGCCCGACGATCGAGAAAAGATCTTTGGTGGCAATTTCGATCGTCTGTTTCCTATCGAGGAGTCGGCATCTTGATCCGCACCGTATTCCAGTTGTGTGTGTTCGTAGTCCTGCTGACGATGGCCCCGGCCGGCGCTCTGCCGTCGGCCATGCAGGAGCCGGCGACGCTCGTGGTGACCAATGGAAGGATTCTCACCGTCGAGGATTCGCTGCCTGAAGCGCAGGCGATCGCCGTTGCCGGAGATCGGATCGCTGCGCTCGGCAGTGTGGCCGACATTCGCCGCTACATCGGCGCCAACACACAGGTCCTCGACGTGCAGGGTCAGCTCGTCGTCCCCGGTCTGATCGAAGGTCATGGTCATTTCAATGGAGTGGGCGAAGCGGAGCTGAACTTGAAGCTCATGCCGACCACGAGCTGGGATCAGATTGTGTCGATGGTGGCCGATGCGGCTAAGACGGCCAAGCCTGGCGAGTGGATCATCGGGCGTGGCTGGCACCAGGAGAAATGGACCAGGAGGCCAGAACCCAACGTCGAGGGATTTCCGACACACGCGTCGCTCGACGCCGTCTCCCCCAACAATCCCGTTCTCCTCACACATGCCAGCGGCCATGCCAGCTTCGTGAACGCCAAGGCGATGGAGCTGTCTGACATCAATCGCTCGACGCCGAATCCTGCCGGTGGCGAGATCCTGAAAGATAATTCGGGCAACCCCACCGGGCTGCTGCGTGAAACAGCATCCGGCCTCGTTCACACCAATCTCGCGGATCCCGCGCGCACCCGCAAGGCATTGGAGCTGGCGTCACGCGAAGTGCTCTCGAAAGGCATCACTTCGTTCCAGGATGCCGGCTCCTCGTTTGCGACCATCGATCTGATGAAACAGTTGATCGATGACGGACGCATCGGCGTGCGTCTGTGGGTGATGGTACGGGAGGGCAACGCGCGCGAGGCGCCGCTGCTCGCGAAATACCGAACGATCGATTATGGCAACGGCCACTTGACCGTCCGCGCGATGAAGCGGCAGATCGATGGTGCCCTCGGTTCGCGGGGAGCCTGGCTGCTGGAACCTTACAGTGACAAGCCGGACAGCGTCGGCCTGAACACTGCAAGCATTGCCGATCTGACCGAGACGGCACGGCTGGCCATGGCGAATGATTTTCAGTTGTGCATTCATGCCATCGGGGACCGCGCAAACCGCGAAACGCTGAACATCTTCGAACAGGCGTTCAAGGCCAATCCCGCGAAGCGTGATCTCCGCTGGCGGATCGAACACGCCCAGCACCTGTCACCGCAGGACATCCCCCGGTTTGGCCAGCTGGGCGTCATCGCGTCGATGCAGGGCATTCACTGCACGTCTGACGCACCGTACGTCATCGAGCGGCTCGGAGCGAAGCGCGCGGAAGAGGGCGCGTATGTGTGGCAGAAGCTGATGAATACGGGAGCCGTCGTCAGCAATGGCACCGACGCGCCGGTGGAAGATGTCGATCCGATTGCGAACTACTATGCGACCGTGTCGCGCAAAACGAAAACGGGCCAGGTCTTTTACGGCGATCAGCGCATGACCCGCATGGAAGCGCTGAAGTCGTACACACTCAATCCCGCTTACGCCGCCTTTGAGGAATCATCGAAGGGATCGTTGAAGGTTGGAAAGCTCGCCGACATGACCGTGCTGTCGAAAGACATTACCGCCATTCCCGAGGAGGAGATCCCTGCCGCCCACGTCAGTTACACGATCGTGGGCGGCAGAATTGTGTATCGGAAGCAGGGTTAACGGGCGCTCGCTACTTTCGCGCGCCGGGGCGCGGGTTCCTGCTGTTGCGGCATATGACGGCGAAACTGGTCGAAAAAGCGGCTGCAGGCGCGGTGGAACCGGTCGGTCAGCTGACGGCCGACATCTCCCGGGACCGGACCGAGGCGATTCCACGACGCCTGCGCCGCGCGGACATCTTCAGCCATGGCCCGCCACTTTGTTTCTTCTCCCGCTCGTCCGCCGATGGTGTTGGCGGCCAGCGCTTCACGCAGCATCATCGCCAGCGCCTGCGATGAATTCGCCGGTGTCGCGGCAACATCGGTCAGGAACCCTTCGACACGCTCGCAGAGCTTGACCATCTTCTGACTGTTTGCGTCGACGTCGAGCTCGGTTCCGCGGAAGGCGTCCGGATACGCGTCGAGCAACCGCTCCAGCGCATTCATGAAGCGCGCGCTCAATGGATCGGCGCCGTGCCGCACGACCGGTGTCGACTGATTCCATCGATTGCGAAGCGAGCGCACGCTTTCGAGAAGCGCCGTGTTCTCGATGGCGAGCGGCGCAGGCGGTGCGATATCGGCGACGACCTCCGGCGCGTGCAGCTCCGAGGCATCGCTGCGTCCGGCGGGTGCCAGCGATTCGAGCTCGGCGACCAGCGCCTCGCGATCGGCCTGCTTGGCTTCGAGCTCGATTTGATCGCGACGCTTGTAACGATCGAAGAACGTGTCGCAGGCGCCGCGGAACCGCTGCCACAGGGCTTCCGACTTCGTGCGCCGAACCGGACCAATCGTCTTCCATTCAGCCTGGAGGCGACGAATTTCTGCCGCCGACTTTTCCCATTCCATCGACGCTGCCAGTTGTTCGGCGCGCGCGCACAGGGCTTCTTTCCTGGTCTGATTGGCGGCCCACACTTCTTTTCGTTGTGCGAGATCGGTATTGCGTCGAGTAAAGAACGTGTCGCACGCTTCACGGAACCGCTTCCAGGTGGTGCGCGTATCCTGCCGCGGCACCGGCCCGACGGCCTGCCATTCGGCTTGAAGTTTTTTCAGCTCCTCGGCGGTTTTGATCCAATCGGTCGATTGTGCGAGTCCCTCAGCCTGCGCGATCAGTGCCAGCTTTTTCTCGAGATTGGTCTTCCGCTCTTCGCTGCGCATCGCGAAGAACTCTCGCGCCTTCGCCTGGATCGGATCGGCCGCTTGGCGGTAGCGATGCCAGAGGGCCTGCGCCTGCGCCCGCGGGGCTTCTGCCGCCTGCTTCCATCGCTCCTGGATTTCGTGAAGCTCGCGCGCCGCCTTCTCGACGTCCTCAGACTTGACCCCCTCCGGCGTATCGAACCCGTACTTGGCGCGTAACGCTTCGGTTCTCGCGATCAGTTCCTCCTGCACGGCGGCATTGGCGAAGCGTTTCCACTCGTCCATTTCCCGCAGTTCGTGCAGTTTTGGCGTCATCGCGCCCAGCGCCGTCTTCAACCGTTCCACCAGGGCGTGCCGCTCGCGTTCAGGCAGCGTCGGTGGAGCGTCGAGCGCGGCGCGCAGATCGCGCACCAGTCGATCGGCCTCGCGCAACGTGAGATCCTCAGCCGTGGCGCGTATCGTCGCGCGTTCGATCAACTGCTCGACGCGCTGGACCTGCTGGCGCAGCGTGCGTTCGGCTGCCGCGCGGCGTTCCTCCACGCGCAAACGCATCCGCGCCTCCGCCGCCGCGTATCGCTCGGCGACGGCCGGATCGAGTCCCTCCGCGTTGGTCTCGAGCGATCGCCATTCCCGCTGCACGTTCTCCCAAGCGGTCTGGTCGATCTGGGGTTCGGACGAAATCCGTTCCGCGTCGGTCGACAACACGCTCAGTCTCCCGTGGACCTCGGCGCGAGCGAGATAGCTTCGGTGGCGTTCTTCGGCGCGCCGGCAGGCCTCCTCGAAGCGCTGGCGCGTACGGTCGTCTTCTGCCTCGCCGGTTGATGGTCCGGGCAATCCTTCCCATTCGCCGCGGGCTTTTTCGATCTCTTCGAGTGCGTGCTCGGCGTGCGTGCGTTCCAGTTGTTCGCAAATCGCTTCGCGGCCACGTCGCGCCGCCGCGTTCTGCTCGCTGATGGCGCGCCGCTCGGCTTCTGCGCGCTCGTGGGCATCGATCGCACTGCGCGCCGTGTCCACCAGGGCGCCAAACTGCGCGGTTGTCTCTTGATCGATCTCGAACACAGGGTTTGAATTCATGTCCCGCCATTCCGCTTCTGCTTCGGAGAGCTGCGCGGCGGCGTCGCCGATTGCCGGCGATGCCGCGATTGCTTCAATCTTTGCGAGGATCCCGGCCACCCGTTGCTGCCACGATTCGAACGCCGCTTTCCTCGCCGCCTCGGCGTCGTCGATTTCCTGGAGAAGCGCCCGCGCGCGCCTGACGACCGCTTTGCTCTTCCCGCGATTGATGAGTGCGTCGAGCGTGTCACGGGCATCCGGCGCCGTGGCATCGACGTACCGTTCGACCGCCGCGACGCCGGCATCCTTGTGCTCCGTCTTCATTGCGACGTTCAGGAGTTCCGCTGGCTCGGAGATGCGTGCGACTGCATCGAGCGCCGTCTGTGGGTCGATGGCGTGGCGGGCAATGCTGCTGAGGGCCTTCGAGTCGTGGACCCGTCCGAGCGACGCGGCGCGAACCGTGTCGTGCGGTGAGGACTTCGCAATCGCCGAGAAATGACGCGGATCGTCGAGGCCGTCGAGCGCGAGCGCCGCGTCGCCATCGGTCGCGGCCGGCGCAATCGCAATCTCCACCAGTCGATCGGCAAGACGGCGGCGCAGCTCCGGGTCTTGTTCGCTTCGCGCCAGCCTGGCCAGCAGCGTGACGCCGCCGATGCGATCGATTGCCGCATTGCGGACGCGAGCGTCCGGGTCGGACGCGGCCAGCTCCTCGATGACGGTGCGATGCTCGGGGTCGTCGGCAATTTCCGCCACGGCTGCGGCGCGGATCGCGGCATCCGGGTGCTTCCATCGGGGCTGCGGCTTGAATCGGTCGAGGAAAGACATCGGGAGCCTTGCGCCCGGATCGCGAACAGCGAATTACGGAGCTGGTAATTCGCTCTTTCGAGTACCGGAGTCGGTTAACCGCTCGATTCTTGAATGAGCCACTCGGCGATCTGCTCCCGTGACAAGCGGTGATCGTCGTTCAGGTGCACGATCATCGATGCCAGCGGCAGCCGCTTCGAGCAGCCCTGCGGACACTTTTTTGTCATCTCGTCCAGGCACCGAAACAGCCGTTCGAGATGATCGGGAATCAACTTTCCATGCTCGCGCGGGAGGTGATACACCCCTTCGTAGACCGCGCCCAGGGCGCACGACCCGCCCTTTTCGTCGAAGTAGCTGCCGAAGCACTGCGGCCCACGACTGGCGCCAACGCGGATGTATTCCGCGAGCTCTTTCTGCTCGCGCTGGAGTTCTGTCGCCATGGCGAATCTCCTCCCGCCCGCTGTGCGGGCGTCGCAAATGCGATTTACGTGCCGGACTGTGATTGTAGTTCAGCCACAGGATTGACGCGTCTTATGAAGCAGACCTAACATTCGAGATCCATCGAGTTGAATCCGCGCCCCATGGAGTCGTATGCATAACCCAATGAATCGTCGTCTTTTTGTCGTCTTTTTGTCCGCCTTTCTGGGGTGGACCGGCGCCGCCGAGGGGCGAATTCGCGATTCCCGGCGACCGCAGCAAACCGCCAAGCCGCCGCAGACGGCCTCGCCGGCACAGACCAAGCCGGTTCAGGCCCCCCCGCTCCAGCCGTCGGCCGATGCGCCTGCTCCGGGCAATCCCGTGGTCCTGATGTCGACATCGCTTGGCGACATCAGCCTCGAGCTCTTCAAGACCGAAGCCCCGGTCTCCGTTCAGAACTTCCTGCAATACGTCAACGACGGCTTTTATGCCGGCACAGTGTTTCACCGCGTGAAGAAAGGATTCATGATTCAGGGAGGCGGCTTTACTCCGACGTTACAGGAGAAGCCGACACGGGCGCCGATCTTGAATGAAGCGACCAACGGGCTGCATAACACGCGCGGCACGCTCGCGATGGCGCGCACCAGGGCCTTACGTAGTGCGACGTCGCAGTTCTACATCAACGTCGTCGACAACCGCGCGCTGGATCACACGGGTGAAACACCAGCTGAGTTTGGCTACGCGGTGTTCGGCCGCGTGCTCTCCGGAATGGACGTTGTCGATCGCATTGTCGCCGTCCCGACCACCACGAAGGGACCGATGGATGATGTGCCCGTCGACCCTGTGGTGATCAAGAGCGTCAAGCTGGTGAAGTAAGCTGACCCCCCTCGCGATCATCTTTCTCACGATCTTCGTGAACCTGGTTGGCTTCGGGATCATCATCCCGCTGCTGCCGTTCTACGCCGAGACGTTCGGGGCCTCGCCAATCGCGATCGGTTTGCTGTTCGCGTCGTTTTCACTGAGTCAGCTCGTCGCGTCCCCGATCCTTGGCGACCTGTCCGATCGATGGGGCCGACGGCCGGTTTTGATCTTCAGCCTGCTCGGAACCGTCGTGAGTTTCGTGATGCTGGCGCTGGCCAACAGTCTCGTCATGCTCTTCGCCGCCCGCATTGTCGACGGGTTGTCGGGCGGCAACATCACGACGGCGCGCGCTTACATTGCCGACGTCACGACCGAGGAGAATCGCGCGAAAGCCTTTGGCGTGCTCGGCGCGGCCTTCGGCCTCGGCTTCATCGTCGGTCCGGCGCTTGGCGCCGTGTTTTCACGTATCAGTTATACCGCCCCGATCTGGGCGGCCGCAGTGATCACCGTCATTGCCACCGCACTTGCACTGTTCTGGCTTCCCGAAACGGTGCACCGCTCGGATGCCGGCGGCCGTTCACCCTGGCGCGCCCTCGGCGACTCGTGGCGGTTGCCGCATCTGCGTGTCCTGTTCACGGTCGACTTCGTCTATTGGACGGCGTTTGCGGTTTATCAAACGACGTTCGCCCTCTTTGGTGCCCGCCGATTCGGATTCGACGCCGCGCACACCGGGTATCTGTTGAGCGCGTTCGGTTTCCTTGGCGTGCTCGTTCAGGGCGGGATGGTTGGACCGGTGGTCAAAGCGATGGGCGAACGGCAGACGTTGATGATCGGCCTCGCATCCGCCGCGATCGGCTGGGGCGGCAGCGCGATGACGCACTCGTTGCCGGTGTTTGTCTCGATGCTCGTGCCCGGTGCGATCGGCATTGGGTTGTGCAATGCGACGTTGAGTTCATTGATCAGCAAGTCGGCGCCGGCGCGCGAACAGGGTCGCGTCCAGGGAGCGGCCGGCGCGCTGGAGAGTCTCGGAAGAACGGTCGGCCCAGTGTGGGGCAACGGCGCGTTACAGCGGTTTGGTGAGGGGACGGCTTACGGGACCGCGGCTTTGGCGCTCATCGGTGCCGCGGCACTTACCGTTGTCTACCAACAACCGCAACGATCCCTTGACATTAACGCTTGAACAGATCGCCGCATGGCGTGCTTACGTTCGCGCCCCCAGTTCCTGTTCCAGGCGCGTGACAAGGTCATCCAGTTGTTCGATGACCGCCCGAACCGTGTCTGGCTGTGACAGATCGACGCCCGCCTTTTTCAGCTGCTCCATCGGATAGTCGTTGCCGCCGGAACCGAGGAGCGTGAGATAGCGATCGCGCGCGTTCGTGTTGCCACCCATGATTTCGTGCGCCAGCCGTGCGGCTGATGCGAAGCAGGTGGCGTACTGGTAGACGTAGTACGGCGAGTTGAAGAAATGCGGAATCCGCGCCCACGTGATCCCGGTCAACGCATTGGTGTCGACGGCGTCCCCGTAGTAGTCCTTGAGGAGGCCGGTGTAGATTTCCGTCAGAATCTCCGACGTGATCGGCCGATCCTGTTCCGCAAGCCGGTGCGCGCGCAGTTCGTAATCGGCAAACATCACCTGGGTGAAGAACGTGCCGGTGATGTTGTCGATCGCGTGTTGCAGAAGCACGATCCGTTCATCAGGATCAGTCGATCGCTTCAGCATGTACTCGAGCAACAACGCCTCACTTAGCGTCGACGGCACTTCCGCGACGAAGATCGTGTAGCTCGAATAGACGAACGGCTGGGCCTCGTGCGACAGGATCGTGTGCATCGAGTGTCCCATCTCGTGTGCCAGCGTGAACACGTCGTCGAGCGTGTCGGTGTAGTTGAGCAGCATGTACGGGTGCGTCCCGTAGACGGGAGCGGAATATGCACCTGAGCGCTTGCCTTCGTTCTCGTAGACGTCGATCCACCGGCCGGCAAACCCCTCCGCCATCCGCGCTTGGTATTCGGGTCCGAGCAAGTCCACGCAGCTGACGATCCAGTCGAGCACGTCTTCGTACGGGTATTTCTTGTCGAAGGTGACCAGCGGGATCGAAAAGTCGTACACCTGATACGAACTTACGCCGAGTGCCTTCCGGCGCAGGCGATGGTAGCGGCGCAGTGGTTCGACGCCGGCGCGGGTGGTTTCGATGAGGTTTTCGACGACCGACGTCGGAATGTTGTCGCCGTGAAGGGCGGCTTCCAGCGTGCTCTTGTATCCGCGCGCGCGTGCCTGGAACCAGTCGCGCTGGCACACCCCGTTGTAGAGCGACGCGTATGTATTGAGCGTCGTGCGATAGGTCTCGTGCAGGGCACGGAATGCCGCTTCACGGTCTGACTGCTCGCGCCTGGTCGCAAGCAGCGCTCGGTATTGGCCGTAGGAAACGGTGACCTGTTCCCCCGTCGAGAGCGTGATCGTCGGAAATTTTGCGTCCGCCGTCGACAATGCCCAATAGGCGTCGTTCGGCGAGGCCGAGAGACGGCTCGACAGCGACATCAGCTTTTCGCCGGCTTCGTCGAGCACGTGCTCCTGCTGCCGATAGAGATTCTCGATCGCGAATTTATAGAGCCGGAGTGGCTCGGACTGGGCCATCCACTCCCGGACGCTCTCCAGCGGAATCGAAAGCAGCTCGGGGTTGAACCAGGACTCCGCTTGCGCCAACCGCGCAAACAGGATCTGCACCTGCTGACGCTTCGCGTTGATGCCGTTGTCGCGCTGATCTTCGTCGTACTGGAGTGAGGGGTAGTACCAGACCTTATATGCAAGCTGCCCCAGCTCCTCCGACAGCCGGAAGGCTTTGAGCAGCGCGTCGGCGCCCCGCGACAGGGTCCCCTTGAGCGCGGCGTATCGATCGATGCCGGTTTCCAGTTGCTTATAGCCGGCTTCCCAGGCGGTCCAGTCCGGAAAAATGTCAGACAGGTTCCATTTGAACCGTTCCGGCACGTCCTCGCGCCGCCGGGTTCCTACCTGCGGGGGTTCAGGGGTGGCGACATCCGAAGGGGCGTAAACGGTGAGCGAGCGCATCTTCCAACTATACCTTCAACGTCGGCTGACAGTTTTTCAGGGTTCCCTCACGACTCATGACCCGTCGGGGCCGTATCGTGGCGGCATGGAGGAGGTCATGACTCGACTCGCCCGTCTTTCCGCCGTCGCGTTGTTCTTCGCCGGGCAGGCGGCGCTTGCGTCCGCCCAAGGCGTTCCCGCCTCTTTCAGGGACCTGCAGTTCCTCGTCGCGCCAGGCGATCGCGTCGTCGTGGTCGACGCGACAGGCGCCGAAACGAAGGGTCGTATCTCGGAGCTGGATGGATCGACGCTGTCCATCAAGTCCGGTGATGGTGAACGTCGCTTCCGCGAGGACGATGTCGTGATCATTCGGCAGCGGCAGCACGATTCCGTTCTCAATGGCGTCCTCATTGGCGCAGGTGTTGGCGCCGGCCTTGGACTTATTTCCGAGCTCACCTGTGGCGCCCTCGACGAGTACTGTCCTTATACCGGCATCGTGACCATCGGTAGCGCCATGTGGGGGACGTTCATGGGCGCCACGATCGACCTGCTCCACAGGACTCGGCGCGACGTCTTCCGGCGGGCGGCCGATCCTGCATCCAAGTCGCTGACTGTCGCCCCGCTCGTGGCGCGGCGCGGTGCCGGCGCACAGGTTGCGCTGCGGTGGTAGGGCGCTGCGCATGTTCAATGTTCAAGGTCCAATGTTCAATGTCTCCTCGATCCCGTTGAACATTGAGCATTGAACATTGCGCATTGGGGATATATTCCGAGCCACCCAGGAGGGACCCGCATGGTGGCTCGCAAGAAGGACGGTGGACTTGGTCTGGTGCTGGAGCGCTCTGCTTCAGCGGTAACGCGTTGGACGGGAAGCACCAGCGCGTTCGCGCTTGCCTGCGGCACGATCCTCGTCTGGGCGCTGACCGGCCCCCTCTTCAATTTCGATGACACCTGGCAGCTCGTCATCAACACCGGAACCACCATCGTCACATTCCTGATGGTGTTTCTGATTCAACGGACCCAGAACAAGGATTCGCTCGCGCTCCACTTAAAGTTGAATGAGATCGTCGCCGCACTCGAAGGCGCGAGCAATCGACTGATTGACGTCGAGTCACTGACCGAGCACGAGCTCAAGGTGCTCCACGGTCATTACGCACGGCTCGCGCAGATGGCCAAGCAGGACATCAACCTCACGCAATCGCATTCGGTTGAAGAGGCCGAGCAGAGGCACAAGAGGAAGATACGGAAGAAGTAGGGTGCCATGGGTGCCTGGGGTGCCAAGGGTGCCAGGAGTGCTATGAGCGCCAACGACATCAAGCTGCACGTCGTCCCAACCTTGACTCACGGGCGCGTGCTCGTGCGTGAGCCGCGTGCAGTGGCGCAGAAGGGGATTCTCGTCGGGTTTCATGGCTACATGGAGAACGCGCGGATTCAGATGGAACGTCTCGCAGCGATTCCGGGATCGTCGGCGTGGACGCTGGTGTCGATTCAAGGGTTGCACCGGTTCTATCGCGGCCGCACGGACGATGTTGTGGCGAGCTGGATGACGCGCGAGGATCGAGACGAAGCGATAGCGGACAATCTCGGGTACGTCGCCGCGGCTCTCGAGCATGTGCCGCACGACCAATCGACGCGGGTCGTGTACACCGGATTCTCACAGGGCGTCGCGATGGCATTTCGAGCGGCCGTTCTGGGTACGGCGCGTGCGGTCGCGATCGCCGCAGTCGGCGGCGACGTGCCGCCCGAATTGCTCGAAGACCAGGCTCGACGATTCCCCGCCGTTCTGTTCACTCGAGGGGCTCGCGACGAGTGGCTTACACAGCCGCGATTCGATCGTGATGTGACCGCGCTGAGTGGTCGGAGTATCGCCCTGACGACGAGGGTCTACGACGGCGCTCATGAGTGGAATGGCGAAGTGTCCGAGGCAATCGGGGAGTTTCTGAAGACGCTGCCGTCACGCTATTCGTGAACGCATCCACTCAGTCGCGACCTCCAGGATCTGCTCGAGCACCTCTGACTGTTTGGCCTTTCCCCCTGGCACGTGGAACGAGTGATCTCCACCAGCGACTTCGTGCACGTCCGCGCGCTGAATCCGGGGAAGAAGCGCCTTGATTTCGCCCGCGCCGCCAAACGCATCCCTCTCCCCCTGCACGAACAGCATCGGCTCGACGATCTCCGGTAGATGGACGTCGCGGCGCAGCTCGGGCTTCCCCGGCGGATGAAGCGGATAGCCGAGCAGCAGGACCCCGGCCAGGCGCCCGACGGTCTTCTGCGCGGCCACGTGTGTCGCGATTCGTCCGCCCATTGATTTGCCGCCGATGAACAACGGTAGTGTCGCAAACTCCCGACGTGCCGCTTCAATCGCGTCCCGCCATGCGTGCTCGAGCACCGGCGCGCGATCGGGCACCTTCCGGCGCGCGGTGATGTAGGGAAAGTCGAAGGTCGCGGTGCTGACGCCACGGTTAGCGAATCCTCGCGCCGTCGCAACCATGAACGGGCTAAGCTGGCCCGCGCCCGCTCCGTGCCCGAGCACGAGGGCCGTGAACGGCTTCTCACTGCGGTACACTTTGAGATCCACTATCGCCAGTATACGAATACTCGCTGCTGGCTGCTGGCCAACAGCCAAGAGCTAAAGGCCAACATAGAGGTTTTATGATTTCGCGTCTCTACCGCTCGCTCGTCCTGTTGCTCCTTACGTCAACACCGGTATTTGCCCAGCGTCTTCCCGACAATGTCGTCCCGAGTCATTACGACATTGCCGTGACGCCCAACCTTCCGGCCGCGACGTTCGCCGGAACGGAACGCATTGCCGTGACGTTGAAGAAGCCTTCGTCAACGGTCGTGTTGAATGCAGCAGAGATCGAATTCGACAAGGTCACCATCAAATCAGGCGGCGCGGTTCAGGACGCGCGCGTGTCGCTCGATCCGGCGAAGGAACAGGCGACGCTCACCGTCGACCGCGCCCTGGCGGCGGGGGTGGCCGAGATCAACATCGAGTATCGCGGCAGTCTGAACGATCAGCTCCGCGGTTTGTACCTGAGCAAAGCGAACAACCGGCGTTATGCCGTGACGCAATTGGAAGCCACCGACGCGCGGCGAATGTTCCCGTCATTCGACGAGCCGGCCTACAAAGCAACGTTCACGGTGACAGCGACGATCGATCAAGGTGATCACGCGATTTCGAACGGCGCGGTCATCAGCGACACACCAGGTCCGGGTACGGGTAAGCACACCGTGAAGTTCGATACGACGCCGAAAATGTCGACGTATCTCGTCGCGCTGGCGGTCGGTGACTTCGAATGTCAATCGGGAGCGGCAGACGGCACTCCCATTCGCATCTGTTCGACGCCCGACAAAAAGGGACAAACCGGATTCGCGCTCGAGGCTGCCGAGGCCATCCTGCGCTATTACAACAAGTACTACGCAGTGAAATACCCGTTCAAGAAACTCGACGTCGTTGCGGTTCCCGACTTCGCCGCCGGCGCGATGGAAAACACCGCCGCGATTTTTTACCGCGAAACGCTCCTCCTGGCCGATCCGAAAACGATGTCCCGTGATGCCGCGAAACAAATCGGCATCGTGCTCGCGCATGAAATGGCCCACCAGTGGTTTGGTGATCTCGTGACGATGGGATGGTGGGACGACATCTGGTTGAACGAGGGCTTTGCCAACTGGATGGAAACCAAGCCGCTCAAGGCATGGAAGCCCGAATGGCACCTGGAGCTCGGCGAAGTTCAATCGAACCAGGGGGCCATGCGGCTCGACTCGTTGAAGACGACGCGTCCGATTCGTGCCGAAGCGTGGACTCCGGCGGAGATCGGCGAACTGTTCGATGCGATTGCCTACCAGAAGGGAGCGGCTGTCCTGCGAATGGTGGAAACGTGGGTTGGAGAGGACGCCTTCCGGGTCGGTGTGAATGCCTACATCGATCGGTTCAAGTACGGGAATGCGCGTGCCGAAGACTTTTGGGGCACATTGACCAAGACCACGGGAAAGCCGGTGGACAGGGTCATGTCAGGATTTGTCGACCGCCCCGGCGTTCCGCTCGTCGACCCGGCGGTGACCTGCGGCTCGGGCGGGGGATCGGTCTCGGTTTCACAACGTGCTGATTCACGCACCTCGACCACGGCCACTGCGTCGGGGACGTCTGCCTCGTGGACCATTCCCGTGTGCTTCAAGACGTCAAGTCAGGCATCGTCGTGCACGGTGCTCGACACGGTTCCCGCGTCGGTGCGTGTGGATAGCTGCCCTACATGGGTGATGGCGAATGCGGGCGCGCGCGGCTACTACCGCGTGGTCTATTCCCCG
This sequence comes from Vicinamibacterales bacterium, assembly GCA_035491715.1. Taxonomy (GTDB): domain Bacteria; phylum Acidobacteriota; class Vicinamibacteria; order Vicinamibacterales; family 2-12-FULL-66-21; genus JALZOC01. Next base: position 174,118 of record DATJKH010000092.1, read on the forward strand.
GAGATGATTCGGTCGCTCGCGCGTGCGGTTGATGCGCTGTCCCCGACCGAAAGGATAGCGCTCGCGGCGGATGAATGGGCGCTCGTTCGCGACGGACGTCACGACATCGGCACGTTCATGGACCTTGCGGCCGGGTTTCAGAACGAACGGACACCGGAAGTGCTCGATACGCTGCTCGATAGCCTCGGCACCGTTGGCCGAGTGGTGACGACCGACGCGTCGCGGCCGAAGTATCGCGCATGGGTCGCTTCACTGCTGAAGCCTGCCATGGATGAGGTGGGATGGACACCTCGCGCTGGTGAAAACGAACCGCCGCGAGATCTTCTCATCTCTGCCCTCGGTCACACCGCGAGAGATCCGGAAACGATCCAGACGGCCCGTCGCATGGTCCTGGCGCACCTCGATTCGAGCAACAACAACGAGGTTGACTCAACCCTGCTGAATGCGTTGGTCGGCGTGGCCGCGATCGGCGGCGATGCCTCGCTGTACGATCGATATCTGACGCGCAGCAAACAGGCGCGCGATCCAGAAGAACACTACCGATACCTGTACGCCCTCGCCGACTTCAGCGATCCTGCGCTCGTGCGCCGGACGATGGATTACATCCTCGGGCCCGACGTTCGCAATCAGGATACGGGCGTGTTTTTGGCGCACCTTCTCGGCAATCCGGACGCTCGCCCGCTCGCGTGGGAGCTGGTCCAGACACGGTGGAGCGACCTGCAGAAGAAGACCGGTCAGGCGTTTAGCGGCCCCTTTGTGATCAGTTCACTCGGGCAGTTCTGCGACACCAAAACACGTTCGGAGATCGAGAAGTTTTTTACGACGCACAAAGTGCCGGAGGCGGAGCGGACGCTGCAGCAGGCGCTGGAACGAATATCTGATTGTGCCGCGCTCGCTGCGGCACAATCACCCAAGCTGACCGAGTGGCTTCAGACTAAGGGACTGTAAATTACACGCGGAGCGATCTGGCCGCGATGGTGGTGACGAATGCGGCAGATGTGTGAAATTCTGAGAAGATGTTCAGCCGCCGTAGGGACCCGGTGCGAACAATCCGTCTTACGAGATCTATCAGTGCGCGACTAGAGAGACCAGACGGCTTTGTGAGACATCACAACTGCTCCGGCTTCGCAGGATTTGGCCTTGCTGGGGACTGCGGATTTTGCCAGTAACCACCGAAGGCTGTCAAGCACTGTGTCAAAGACGACACGAGCCACGGATTAACACGGCTGAACCGAGCCACGGATTAACACGGTTTTAAGCGAAGCCACGGATAACACGGTTTTAAGCGAAGCCACGGATGAACACGGATGAACATGGATCTCTTCCGTGTTCGTCCGTGTTCTTCCGTGGTTTGTTTTATCCGTGTTCGTCCGTGTTCTTCCGTGGCTTCGCTTAAGCCGTGTTCTTCCGTGGCTTCGCTTAAGCCGTGTTCGTCCGTGGCGTCAATTCTTCTTCGCCGGTGGTGGCGGTGGTGCGGCAGCGCTCTCCTGGTGGAACACCACAACCCATTTGCCGCTCCGTTCGGTCCACACGCTCGAGGCATAAGCGGTCGGCGGCATTGGTTCTCCCTTGAACGTCCCGCTGCCCATCCAGGTGTAGGAAACGACGGCGGTCTTGTCGTCGACCCATTGGACCTTCGTATCCATGAGGTGCCAGGTCCCGACCTTGACGTCGTTGATTGCCTTCACGAAGTCGGCGACCTTCATTACGCCGCCGCCGTCGATGGAGACCGCATCGCTCGCCACGAGGTCGGTAAAGGTCTTGACGTCGTGCTTGGCCACGGCCTCATTGATCTTGTTTTCATTGGCGATGAGCGTCTTCTCGATCTCCGCTTTCGATGCCGCCTGCGCGAATGCCGCGGTGCTGCAGCCGACCATCAGCAACACGGCGAAGCCTGCTGAACGCATACTTGTGCCTCCTCCGTTGCGGATTGTGCCACGGATCAACACGGATGAAAGAAAGCCACGGATTAACACGGATTTTGGCCGGCTATTCTCGATTTTCAGTGACCAAGTCGAGGTCAGTAACCGACTCTCCGTGTTGCATCCGTGCTTTTCCGTGGCCAATTTCCCGTGTAATCCGAGGGCATTTGCAAAACATGTATCTATAAATGTAGATTTATAGATGTGAATGACTCCGCGGCCCTGTATCGGCTGCTCGGCGACGACGCGCGGCTGCGGCTGTTGCGACTGGTCGCGCTCGAACGGCTGAACGTGACCGAGCTGACGGGCATTCTCGGCATTGCGCAGTCCGGGGTGTCGCGGCATCTGGGACTTCTCAAGGATGGCGGGCTGGTCAGCGAAGAGCGTGAAGCGGGGTACACGTATTACGCAATCGCCCCGGCAATCCGTGAGGCCGTGAATGGGCACGCGCCGCTGTGGATGCTGCTCGAGCACCAATTCGAGCTCGCGGCGCAGAGTGAAACCGGCCGTGCGGACAACGCCAGACTCGAAGAGATCCGGCGGCTTCGCAAGGAGAATTTCGACGCTCATTCCGGGCCGGACACGAAGGCGCGCCAGCTGGTCCCTGGAAGAAGCTGGGCGGCCTGGGCGCGCGCGCTCGGCCTTCTGCTGCCACCTGTCGTGGTCGCCGATCTCGGATGCGGTGAAGGTTATCTGACCATCGAAACCAGTCGCTGGGCGTCGCGGGTTATAGCGGTCGATCGATCGCCGGACGTGCTGAAGCGGGCGCGCGACCTCGCAGCCCGTCGCCGCGTGTCAAATATCGTCTGGAAACGCGGGGCGCTCGAGAAACTGCCGATTCGTGACGAGTCTGTTGACGTGGCGTTGTTATCGCAGGCGCTGCATCACGCCGACGACCCCGCCCAGGTAATGCGCGAGGCCGTGCGAATTCTCGCGCCTGGCGGGCGCGTGCTCATCCTCGATCTCCGGGAGCACACGGAAGCGTGGGTCCGGGATCGCCTGGGTGACCGATGGCTCGGATTCTCACCGGCCCGACTCAAAGCGATTCTCGCCGACGCCGGTGTGACCGACGTCAAGGTCTCCGTCGGCGCGCGCCGCTCTGGAGATCCATTTACGGTCTTGATTGCGTCCGGCACGAAGCCGGGACGAATCCGGAAGCAGAACAGAAATGCATAACGAGCAGCGAGCAGCGAGCCGTGAGCAGCGGCTGAGATCCTTGTTGAACGATCGCATCCTCATCCTCGACGGCGCGATGGGGACGATGATCCAGCGGTACAAGCTCACCGAGGGGGATTTTCGTGGACAACGCTTCGCAAACCATCGCCGCGACCTCAAAGGGGACAGCGACGTGCTCGTCCTCACGCGCCCCGATGTGATTAGCGCGATCCATCACGACTATCTCGCCGCCGGCGCCGACATCATCGAGACGAACACCTTCGGTGGCACCGCCATCGCGCAGGGGGATTACGACCTCCAGGACGCTGTCTACGACATCAACTTCGAGGGCGCCCGGCTCGCACGCGTGGCGGCCGACGCCTGGACGGAGAAAACCCCCGATCGCCCACGTTTTGTCGCCGGCTCGATGGGGCCAACCAACCGCACGCTGTCCATTTCGCCAGACGTCAACAATCCAGCGTTTCGGCCGACGACCTTCGATGAGATGCGCGCCGCATACGAAACACAGGTCCGCGGCCTGATTGCTGGCGGCTGCGACCTTCTGCTCCTCGAAACGATCTTCGACACGCTCGTCGCGAAGGCCGCGCTGGTCGCGATTGAACACGTGTTCGATGCGACCGGCGTCAGGTTGCCGCTGATCATCTCGGTCACGATTACCGATCGCAGCGGCCGGACCCTCTCGGGCCAGACGGTCGATGCCTTTTACGTGTCCATTCGTCACGCCAAGCCGTTCGCCGTCGGCATCAACTGTGCCCTCGGCGCGCGCGATATGCGTCCCTACCTCGCCGAACTCGCGCGCATTGCCGAGTGTTACGTCAGCGCGTATCCAAACGCGGGTCTTCCCAACGCGTTTGGCGAATACGACGAACAGCCAGAGGAAACGTCGGCACTCCTCCGTGATTTCGCAACCAGTGGCTTCGTCAACATTCTCGGCGGCTGCTGCGGGACTACGCCCGATCACATCAAAGCGATCGTCGCCGCCGTCAACGGCGTGGCGCCAAGGCCGTTCCCCGCGGCCTGGGTGTCGGGATCCGGTACCCGGGATGCGGGATCCGCCCAGACCAGCGACCGTTCGGATCCCGGATCCCCCACAACGGATCCCGGCTTCACCCAATTCTCCGGCCTCGAGGTCCTGACCATCCGCCCCGACAGCAACTTCCAGATGATCGGCGAACGGACCAACGTGACCGGGTCGGCCCGGTTCGCCCGGCTGATCAAGAGCGGCAATTTTGCCGAAGCGGTCGGCGTAGCCGCCGATCAGGTCCGCGGTGGCGCGAATCTCATCGACGTCAACATGGACGAAGGCATGCTCGACTCGGAGCAGGCGATGACGACGTTCCTCAACTACATCGCGACCGAGCCGGAGATCGCGCGCGTTCCCGTCGTGGTCGACAGCTCGAAGTGGTCGGTGCTCGAAGCGGGGTTGAAGTGCATCCAGGGCAAGGGCGTTGTCAATTCGATCAGCTTGAAAGAGGGAGAGGACGACTTTCTTCAGAAGGCGCGCACGATTCACCGCTACGGTGCCGGGGTCGTGGTCATGGCTTTCGACGAGACCGGGCAGGCGGACACGATTGCACGGAAAGTGGCGATTTGCCAGCGCGCCTACAGGCTCCTGGTCGACCGCGCCGGTTTTGATCCGTCAGACATCATCTTCGACCCGAATATTCTGGCCATCGCCACCGGCCTCGACGAGCACAACGACTACGCGATCAACTTCATCGAAGCCACGAAGATCATCAAGGCGACCTGTCCGGGCGTGAAGATCAGTGGCGGCGTCAGTAATCTGTCGTTCTCATTCCGCGGCAACGATGTCGTCCGCGAAGCGATTCACTCGGCGTTCCTCTATCACGCCATCAAAGCCGGCATGGACATGGGCATCGTCAACGCCGGTCAGCTCATCGTCTATGAGGACATTCCACAGGATCTGCTCGAGCACGTCGAAGACATCATCTTCAATCGACGTCCGGATGCGACCGAACGGCTGGTCCAGTTGGCGGAGACGGTGAAGGGCGCTGGAAAAAAACGGGACGCCGATCTTGGCTGGCGTAACGCGCCGGTCGAGGCGCGCCTGTCGCACGCCCTGGTGCACGGGCTGGTCGACTTCATCGAGGCGGATGTCGAGGAGGCACGAGAGAAATACGAGGAACCGCTTCACATCATCGAAGGCCCGTTGATGGACGGCATGAAGACGGTTGGCGATCTGTTCGGTGCCGGCAAGATGTTCCTGCCGCAGGTCGTCAAAAGCGCACGCGCGATGAAGAAAGCCGTCGCCTATCTGTTGCCATTTATGGAGGAGCGCAAGCGGCTCACCGGAGGATCGTCGTCACAGGGAAAGGTCCTGATGGCGACCGTCAAGGGCGACGTCCACGATATCGGCAAGAACATCGTCGGCGTCGTTCTCGGGTGCAACAACTACGAGGTCATCGATCTCGGCGTGATGGTGGCGGCGGCGAAGATCCTCGATCGCGCGATCGAGGAGAAAGTGGACATCATCGGCCTCAGCGGACTGATCACGCCATCACTCGACGAGATGGCCTTCGTTGCCCGCGAGATGGAGCGGCGTAACTTCACGCTGCCGTTGCTCATTGGCGGTGCGACCACGAGCCGTCAGCACACGGCCGTGAAAATCGCGCCCGACTACAGTGGTCCGGTCGTGCACGTCCTCGACGCCTCGCGCGCGGTCGACGTCGTGTCGAGCCTGCTCGGAAACGAGCGGTCAGGCTTTGATGCCGCGAATCGCGCAACCCAAAGTGAGATTCGCGAATCGTATTCCGCGCGGCGTCAGAAGCCGATGCTGACCTATGAACAGGCGCGGGCCAACCGGCTCACCACCGATTGGGACGAGCACGTCATTACCTCGCCATCGTTCGTCGGACGACGGTATCTGGATGATGTGCCGCTGGGGACGATTGCGAAGTTCATCGACTGGACGTTCTTCTTTTCCGCGTGGGAGCTGAAAGGACGGTTTCCGGCGATCCTGGATCATCCGGAATACGGCCCGCCCGCTCGCGAGTTGTACGAGCATGCGCAATCGCTGCTGCGGCGGATCACCGATGAAAAGCTGCTCAACGCAAGCGGTGTCTACGCATTCTGGCCGGCGAACACTGTGGGTGACGACATCGTTGTCTACAAGGACGACTCCCGGCGTGAGGAGTATGCACGATTGCCGATGCTGCGCCAGCAGGAGGTGATCGCCGACCGACGGCCGAATCGATCGCTTGCCGATTTCATTGCGCCTCGCGAGAGCCGCGTGCCCGATTACCTCGGCATGTTTGCGGTGACGGCGGGCCTCGGCGCCGACGAGCTCGTCGGCCGATTCGAACAGGATCACGACGATTACAACGCGATCATGGTGAAGGCTCTGGCCGATCGACTGGCCGAGGCATTCGCGGAGTATCTGCACGCGCAGGCACGCAAGGACTGGGGCTACGGCGAGAAGGAGCATCTGTCGAACGACGAGTTGATTGCCGAGAAGTACCGCGGCATCCGTCCCGCCTACGGCTATCCCGCGTGCCCGGATCACAGCGAGAAGTTCAAGCTGTTTCGGTTGCTCGATGCCGGCCGCCAGGGAATCACCTTGACCGAGAGCGGCGCGATGTTGCCGGCTGCGTCAGTGAGTGGTCTCTATTTCTCGCACCCGTCCGCCAAGTACTTCAATGTTGGGCGGGTTGGTCGCGACCAGCTCGAGTCGTACGCCGAGCGTAAAGGGATGTCGATCGAAGAAGCCGAACGCTGGCTCGGACCATACCTCGCTTACGATCCGACGCCGACAGTTGCAGCGCCGGGTCTTTAATCACTCCGAAGGGCTTTGCCCGTTTAGACCCCGGCGATCGCCGGGCACTATAATCAACCTCCATGCATCGGGCTCTGCGTTCGGCTCTCGGTGTCCTGCTCGCTGCGCTGCTGACCTCTCCGCTCCTTGCCCAGCGGGGTGCGCCGCCACCGGCCACGTCAAAGCCCTCGACCGCCGCGCCGTTCACGACCACGCTGTCTGTCGCGGAGATGACCAGTAAACAGGCGGTCGTTAACACCACCGCCGGAACCATCGTCATCGATCTGAGACCCGATCTCGCGCCGAACCACGTCGGCTACTTCATGAAGCTCGCGCGCGAGCACGCGTACGACGGGACCACGTTTCATCGCGTTATCCGCATGGCGATTGTTCAGGGCGGTGATCCCCTGTCGAAAGATCCGGCCAAGAGCGGTCAGTACGGGACCGGCGGTCTTGGCATGTTGAAGGCCGAGTTCAACGCCGAGCCGGCATCGCGTGGTGCCGTCGCCGCCGTGCTTCAGCCGAACAAACCAGATTCAGCCGGCTCGCAGTTTTTCATTTGCGTGACCGATCAGTTGCCGCTCAACGGTAAGTACACGATCTTCGGCCGGGTCTCCGAGGGCATGGATGTCGCGCAGAAGATCTCGGAAGCGCCTGCGGATGCGGAGGGCCGGCCGAGTGAGCGAATCGTGATCACCGATGTCAGCGTCCGCGATACTCCTCCGCCCGAGCCGGAGCCGTTCGCCAACGATTCGCCGGCGACGCTGGCAAAGTATCGGGCCGTCCTTGAAACATCGCTTGGTGCGATCACAGTTGAGTTCTTCCCTGACAAGGCACCCGACCACGTGCGGAATTTTCTTCGACTGGCGCAGACCGGGGTCTACGACGGGACGGCGTTTCATCGAGTGGTCCGAGGCTTCGTCGTGCAGACGGGCGCGCTCACGTCGCGTGGGGCGATCACAGAGAAGCAGCGAAAGTACGTTCGGACACTCAAACCGGAGTTCAGTGAGACGCCACACGTGAAGGGAATCCTGTCGATGGCGCGCGGCGACGATCCCGCCAGTGCGTCGACGTCGTTCTTCATCGTCACCGGGAATGCGTCGTCGCTCGACGGCAAATACACGGTGTTCGGCCGCGTGGTTGACGGGTTGCCGGTCGTTGACGCGATCGAGCAGTCTCCGGTCAACGGCGAGACCCCGGTGACTCGTATCGAACTCACAAAAGTCCGAATCGTCCAGCAGTAGGTCTAATCATCGACCGCGCCCGAACGTCCGTGCGCGAATGGAGTCGGCCATGAAGCGCTTTGTCCTCGTGACAATTGTCCTATCCCTCTCGGCGGTGACTTCGAATCGGGCTTTTGATGATTGGCCCCAGTGGCGCGGGCCCAAGCGCGACGGCATCTCCGGCGAACGCGGGCTGCTGAAGGATTGGCCGGCCGCAGGTCCACCGGTGGCGTGGCGTGCAACGGGCACCGGCACCGGTTATTCATCGTTTTCCGCTGCGAAGGGCAGGCTCTACACACTCGGCGCGCGCGGCGGCACTGAATACCTGATGGCCTACGACACGGAGAGCGGCAAGAAGCTGTGGGAGATCCCGCACGGCCGCCTGTTCAGCAACGACCAGGGAGATGGCCCGCGCTCGACGCCGACGGTCGATGGCGATCGACTCTACACGTTCGGCGCGAGCGGCGACTTGTCGGTCGTGGACGCGGCCACCGGCAAGGTGTTCTGGAAGATGAACCTGCTCGACAAATTCGGCGGTACGAACATCCGGTGGGGACTGAGTGAATCGCCGCTCGTGCTGTCGGATCGAATCCTCGTCAGTCCGGGAGGACGCGGCGCATCGATTGTCGCCCTGTCGAAGACCGATGGATCGGTGATTTGGAAGAGCCTGGGCGATGAGCCTGGATACTCATCCGCCGTGCTGCACGAAGCGAACGGCGTACGCCAGGCGATCTACTTCACGGGCGAGCGGGCGCTTGGTGTGGACGTCGAGACCGGAAAGCTTCTGTGGAGCTACAACCAGGTGGCGAACCAGACGGCAAACATCGCGACGCCGATCGTGCGTGGAAACTACGTGTTCCTCTCGTCCGCCTACGGCACCGGGGCGGCGCTACTCGAACTGACACCGGCGCCGAATAAGGTGACCGCGCGACAGGTGTACTTCACCCGTGACATGCGCAATCATCACGCGACCTCCGTCCTGATCGGCGACTATCTGTACGGATTCTCGGATGCGATCCTGATGGCGATGAAGTTCGACAGCGGACAGGTCGCTTGGCGTGACCGCAGCGTCGGCAAAGGCTCTGTTGTGTTTGCCGACGACCGCCTGTATCTCTACAGCGAACAGGGAGTCGTTGGCCTGGCGGAAGCGAGCCCAACCGGCTATCGCGAGCACGGCCGGTTTCAAATTCGAGCGGGTAGCGCGCCGACATGGAGCCACCCGGTCGTTTCAAACGGAAAACTGTTCATTCGTGACCAGGACAATATCTATGCGTTTGATGTACGGCAGAAGTAATCGAATCGCTAATCACTGATCACTTATCGTGAATCGCTGAATCGCTCATCCTTGAATCCTCGAATCCTCGAATCCTTGAATCGTCGAATCCTCGAATCCCCGAATCCCGGATCCCGGCCGACAATCCTGGGGAATGAGAGATAATGAATAGATGGCCGGAAGGCTACGATAGTAAATGACAGGTTTTCAAAGGGAATACACAAGGTTTTGCCAGACACACGACTGAAGATCGCGGTTTTTATTGATTTCGACAATATCGAGATCGGGGTCAAGAGCACGCTCGGCGTGCAGTTCGATATTGGGGTCGTCCTCGAAGCCCTGCGTGAGCGGGGGGATGTCGTCTCGAAGATTGCTTACGGCGACTGGACGCGCGCCGGGGACTACAGCCGATCGCTGACGCAGCACGCGACCAAGTTGGTGCAGCGCAACCTGACGCCCGGCGGCGACAAGAACGGCGCCGACATCAACCTGGCGCTCGATGCGCTCGAGATGGCTTTCACTCACAATCACATCAACGCCTACGTGATTGTCGGCGGCGACAGCGACTTCATCAGCCTCGTCGAAAAACTCAAGCAGTACGATAAACAGATTTTCGTCGTCGGCGGCCGCTCGTTCACCAGTCTCGTGATGCAGCGGAACTGCCACGAGTTCATCGCCTACGAGAACCTCGTCGGATCGCGACGTACGGCGGATCGCGGCCGGCAATCGGGACCGGTTGCCGCACAGGCGTCGATCGAGCAGGCGGTTCCGCTGGTGCGCCGCGCCCTGAAGGTGCTGATCGACCGCGAGGTCTCTCCGCAGCTCGGGCTGTTGAAGAGCACGCTGCTGCAACTCGATTCGACGTTCTCGGAGCGCACCTACGGTGCCGGCAGCTTTCGGGATTTCGCGCAGAAGCTCGCTGCCGCCGGCCATGTTGGCCTTCGCGAGTCCGGACGCAACGTGCTCGTCGAGTTGCCCGACAGTGGCAATGGGATTGAAGAGACACGAGTGGCGCCGCCGCCGCCGTCGACCCCCTCATCGCACCGTCGGCACGACGACAAAGACGCACATTCCGAGGGTGCGTCATCAAATGGCGGCCGTTCCGAACCGAGAACCGCGGACGGTGTTCGCGAGGTGCGACGGCTGTTTCAGTCGGCGCAGAATCCGCCTCGCTGGCCGATGTATATCCGCCAGGCGAAACAGTTCTTGCGCAATGTGGACATGTCGTTCGACGAGCGCAAGTACGGGTTCGCCAGTCTCGTCGATCTGTTGCGTGCCTGTCAGCGTGATGGATTGTTCCGGATCGAGCGCGACCGTCAGGGAGTCATGCGCCTCTTTCCTGGCAACGTCATGCAGACCGGTGCGGCAGACGATGACAATCGCGGCAACGTGGCGGAAACGGTTGCGGCTCCACCCGCGGCGGCCGAGTGGTCGCCGGACGGATTGCCGGCAGAACCTGAAGTGGTCGACGGCGATGTCGTTCAGGAAATGAGCACGCCGGCGCAGGTCGTCGATGGGGAGGAACAGCCCGCGGCTCTTCCCGTCGAAGAACCGGCTGGTACATCGACGGCGCCGCGCAAACGAGGCGGCCGCCGCGCGAAGCCGCAGACGCCGATCGGCGACGGTTCGTCTGAGGAAGCGGCACCGCAGCAACGCGCAGCCGATCGTCACGGTGCGCGCAAGGAAGCCAGGGCGCCGAGGGCACGTAAGGCGCCGTCAAAACCGCGCACCCCAAGGTCGCGGACGGAATAATCGGGTGCAGGGTGCGGTCTTTAGACCGCGCCGTCCCCGCCTTCCACCTCATCAAAGAGCGGCAATCGAATCTCCTCGCGCTTCTCGCTTGGATCGACGAGATTGTGAACGCTCACGCCGAGTAAACGAACAGGGCGGTACCCGGCTTCGGTCTTGTCGACGAGCGCAATGGCCCGCGAGGCGATGTCGTTGGCATCACGCGTCGGTGGATCGCTCGAGTGGCTGCGCGTGATCGTCGTGAAATCGCTGTAACGAACCTTGATCGTCACGGTGCGGCAGAAGAGCATCTTTCGCTCGAGCCAGGCCGCGCCGCCGCGCGCCATCTCGTCGATCTCTTTTCGAATCTCGCCGCCATCGGTGAGATCTTCCGCAAACGTATTCTCGGTGCCCGACGATTTCGCCGGTTGATTCGGCTCGACCAGACGATCGTCGATGCCTTCGGCCAGGCGGCGGAGCCAGTCGGCATTACTGCCGACTGCGTCTTGCAGGATCTTCGAGCTCGCGGTGCGCACATCAACGAGACGCTCGATGCCTCGATCGCGCAGACGCTGCGCGGTGACCGGGCCGACACCCCACAGTGCATCCACTGGAAGCTTCTGGAGAAACGTCTCCACCCGCTCGGGTGCAATCACCGTCAGGCCATCCGGCTTTTTCCAGCCGGATGCGATCTTTGCGAGGAACTTGTTCGGGGCGACTCCAGCCGACGCCGTCAAACTGGTCGCCGACTTGATTTCCTTCTTGATCCGTAGCGCAACCGCTTGCCCGAGCGTTTCGCCCCACACGTTCTCCGTCACGTCGAGATAGGCCTCGTCGAGCGACAGCGGTTCGACGAGCGGAGTCACTCTCCGGAAGATTCCGAACACCGTTTGTGACGCCGCGCGATACCGTTGAAAGTCCGGCCGAACGATGACGAGCGAAGGGCACAACCTGACGGCACGCGCCATCGGCATCGCCGATCGAACGCCAAACACTCGCGCTTCATAGCTCGCTGCCGCAACCACTCCGCGCTGATCGGGACTGCCGCCGACCGCGATTGGAAGTCCGCGCAGTTCCGGCTTGTCGCGCTGTTCTACCGACGCGTAGAACGCGTCCATGTCTATGTGGAGTATGCGGCGCACCGTACTGTTACCAGGATCCGGGGTCCGGGATCCGAGGATACAGCGATTTAGGAGTCCGTTCAGCGATCCGCAAACCACGCCCAGGGGACCAGCAGCCATGCCGCAAGCGCCGACAAGGCGAGCGTGCGCGTATCCGGCGGGGGCGGACCGAATGAAGCCGCGAAGTATATGACGAGCAGGAACGCCATCAGCAGCCAGAACGAAGTCCGTCGTCGCCCCGCGCCACCGTGGCGTACGTACACAGCAATGGCTCCTGCAAACATCGTCAGCTCCACCAGAAGCGTTGCCGCGACTGAGTTCCACAGCCCGAGCCCGACATAGGGACCGTGTGGCAGCACGGGCATGTCCGGCCGATGCGAGATTGCGTCGAGCACCCAGTGGCTGACCACGCCCGCGGCGAGAAGCGCCGCCACCCGTGTGTTGCGCCGCACAATCATCCACCCGCCGCCAAAGAGGACCGCCCAACACACGGCGCCGATCAGGCTGTGGGTGATGGGGTAATCGTAGAAATCAAGCGGGGTGAATCGGGTGATGCCTGGCGCCACTCGAACGTGCTCGAGACCGGTCAGCAGAAAAAGAGGCCAGAGTAGATCGACAAGCTGAACGGAAGCCAGCCACGTCGCCAGTGATACGGAGGGGGCCATTCGCTTTCCAGCGAGTGCGACGGCGATGTGGCCGATGAACATGGATGTGATTTATCGACTCGAGGATTCTATGATTCAACCATGACCTGGATTCGCGTCATTCCATTCGATCAAGACGAGAACCTTCGCTTAGCCCGTGAAGCGCAGCAGAAGCTGTATCCGATCGAATACGCACAGCCCACACATCCACACCACGCGCAGACCGACGGCATTGTGGCATCGCACTCGCTGATCCCGGATGCGTTGTATCACGCGTTCGCCGCGTTTGGGTCGCTCATGTCTCCGGAGCTGCCCCTCAGCCGTCGGCAGCACGAGATGATCACGACGGTCGTCTCGGCGATCAACCGGTGCCAGTATTGACTGGAGTCTCACGCAGAGTTTCTGCGTCGCGTGACGTTGGATGAAACGTTGGTCGAAGCCCTGAAGGCCGACTATCGATCGGCGCCGATCTCGAAGGAGGATCGCATCATGCTCGAATACGTCGAGCAAATCACCCGCGATGCGACCGCCATTTCTCCCGCGTTCCACGACCGGCTCCGTGAGGCCGGCTTCGACGATCGCGGCATTCTGCAGATCACCTTGATTGCGTCGTGGTTCAACTACATCAATCGGGCCGCTGACGCGCTCGGTGTGGGGAGATAGCGGGATCGCTCCCATCCGCTGGTCCTCTTGACGTCCTCTTCGAACCCTATTCTGCGCGCAGCGCAAGCAGCGGATCGACGCGCGACGCACGCTGCGCCGGTATGTATCCCGCGATTGCCGTCACGACAAAGATGATTCCTGCCGAGAGCGCGAGCGTTGCGCTGTCTCCCGGCTCGACATTGAACAGCAGCGCGCGGAGCAGATTTGTGCCGGCGGCGCTGGCGGCTACACCAAAGACAACACCGCACAGCGCGACCAGCAACGATTGCCGCACGATCATCCAGCGAACGGCGCCACGGTCTGCCCCGAGCGCCATCCGGATTCCGATCTCACCGGTGCGCAGCATGACCATGTAAGCCAGCAGCGCATACAAACCAATAGCCGACAGCGTGAGTGCAACAGCTCCAAGCCACGTAGCCAGCGTGGCAAACAGGCGTTCACGGCTGAGGGACAGCGCAATCTGCTGCTCCTGCGTTCGTACTCTGAACATCGACAAATTTGGATCCACGCTGCGAACGATCTCGCGGGCGGTTGGCACGAATGCCCCCGGATCGCCAGCGGTTCGCACTTCGAAGGTCATCGGGCCAGCTCCGTGTTGCCGGTACGCGACGTACATCGTCGGCGTCTTTGCTTCCCGCAGTGAGCTGTAAACGGCATCCGCGCAGACGCCAACGATTTCGTACGACGGCGGACCGGATCTCGATTCCGTTCGAAACCGTCGTCCGACGACGTCGTCCGTGGTGAACAGCTGGCGAGCGAGCGCACGATTGACCACCGCGATGGGCTGGCTTGTTGGGGTGTCACGATCGTTGACGTCGCGCCCACGGTCGATCCTGATGCCCATCGTCTCGAAGAAATGCGCATCGACGGACAACCGCCAGGCCATATGCGTGGCGGTGAAGGCATGTCTGTCCGCACTCGCAGCGTCGACGACAGGCTCGTCAGTGCGGGCCGCAACGATGACGTTGGCCGAGTTGCTGACGAGTGTCTGGTTCGAAAGCGACGCCTGTTGAACACCCGGGGCCACACGAAGCCGCTCGAGAATACGGGAGTAGACGTCAACCACGCCCTCCCCTTTGTAACCGCTGAGACCCGGATCCAGTTTGAACGTGAGCACCCGGTTCGCGTCGAACCCGAGGTCGACCTGTTGCAGTTGCCGGACAGAGCGCACGAGGAGCAGAGCTGTGACGACGAGTGCCATTGACAGCGTGATCTGCGAAATCACGAGTGTGGCAGACAGTCCACGACGGTGATGGGTTGCCGATCCGCGTCCTGCTTCGTGCAGCCCTTGAACGAGGGAGGTATCCGTCGAGCGCAGTGCCGGAACAAGTGCAAAGAGCAGAACACACGCGCTGGCCAGCGCGGCGACGAAGGCGACGAGACGAAAGTTCAATCCGACAGTAATTGTCAACGCGTCCGGCCCGCTCTGAACTGCCGGTAGCAACGCTCCGGCGATCCAGCTCGCAGCGACCAGCCCGAGCGCACTTCCGCACGCCGCGAGGATCATTCCTTCGGTGAGAAGCTGTCGCACGATGCGGCGCCTGGGCGCCCCGAGCGCAAGGCGGACACTCAGCTCGCGGCCTCGCGCCCGTCCTCGCGCGAGCAGTAAGTTGGCAACATTCGCGCACGCGACGAGCAGGACGATGGCCACGACGATCGACATCATCGTCAGCGGCTCGCGCATCCGGTCCCGTACCTGCGCCTGGCCGCGGCCGCCGGGAAGCGCCTCGACACCCGGGAGGTCCTGATCGGGGGTATCCGGGCGGGCCGCGCGCACCGTCTGCTTGAGAGTCGCATCAATTCGTGCACGCGCGAGTTCGGGATCGGACCCAGCCTTGAGCCGTCCCATGATGAGAACCCACCAATTGTTCGGATCGGCGGGATTGCCTCTGTCCGGAAAGAGTTGACGTTTATAGGCAAGCGGAACGTAGAGGTCAGGGAAGTTGTCGACTTGTCCCGTTCCGCGGAAGGACGCCGGCGCGACGCCAACTATCGTGAACGGCATCGCGTTGACGAATAGCACTCGCCCAATCGTCTCCGGGGATGCGTTGAAGCGCCCCTTCCACAACAATTCACCAATCACCGCCGCGGGCGGCGCCTCTGTCCGATCGTCCGAGTCGACGAGTAGCCGTCCTGCCGCGGGCATCAAGCCAAGCACGCTGAAGTAGTTTCCCGACACCGCCGTGGCCTCTCCAAGTTCGGCGATTCCGTCAACACCCATGCTGACGCGATCCATACCCGCGAAACCGAAGACGTCGACGACATCCGTGGTTTGAAGGCGCGCCTGACGAAACGTTTCGAGTGAGAACGACGTGCCTCGCTGGGTCGTATCGTCTCCCCATGAAGTGCCACTCATAGACGAGAACGGATACCGCGGTCCGGACCGCCACTGAAACACAAGCAGTTCGTTTGGCGCGCGAACCGGGAGATATTGCAGGAGGATCACATCGGCGAGGCTGAACACGCCGGCGCTGAAGCCGATGCCAATGGCGAGCGAGACGATTGACGCGACGGTCACCGTTGGTGATCGACCGAGCAACCGCACGCCGTAGCGGACGTCCTGAATGAGCGTATCGATTGAAGGGAAGCCCCACATCTCCCGCGTCTCCTCACGAATCACCGTCGCATTCCCGAACATCCGCTGCGCCTGGGCCGAGGCCTCTTGGGGATCGACACCCGCGTCAATCAGCGCCTGGCGACGAAGTTCGATGTGCAGGCCCACTTCGTCGCGCAATTCGTCGTCGAGACGGCTGCGGCGCAGCGACAGCAGGAGGCGCCTGAACATGACACGGATTCTGTCCCCTAGACGATCCATGGAAGTTCACGCGGGCCGCATGACGCGGGTGATGGCGTCAATCAGGCGCGCAAAGCTGGATTCCGCTTCGCCGAGCTGACGACGACCTGCGCGCGTCAACCGGTAGTAACGGGCGCGGCGGTTGTTGATCGAGTGCCCCCACTCCGAGGCAATCAGACCCTGCAATTGCAGGCGCTGGAGCGCTGGATACAGCGATCCTTCCTCGACATGGAGGACCTCGTCCGACATCTGCCGGATGTGTTCAGCGATGCCGTAGCCGTGCATGACGTCGCGCGACAGCGTTTTCAGGATCAGCATGTCGAGCGTGCCGGGCAACAGCTCCTGGCGCTCATTCCTTTTCTTTCCCATAGACGATCTATGGATACACCCGAGACCATGCGCCCGTCAAGTGCGACGGCAAAGCACGGATGGACCACAAGACGCAGGCCGCGGAAGAACACGGGTCAACACGGATGGACCACAAGACGCAGGCCGCGGAAGAACACGGGTCAACACGGATGGACCCGGGCCACGGAAGAACACGGATCATCGACACGGATGGACCCCGGCCACGGAAGAACACGGATCGACACGGATGGACCCCGGGCACGGAAGAACACGGATCGACACGGATGGACGCAGGCCACGGAAGAACACGGATCGACACGGATGGACCGAGGCCACGGAAGAACACGGATCAACACGGATGGACCCGCGCCACCTAAGAACACGGATCAACATGGGACCGCTGGCGATTCGGGTGAAAACCCGCAAAATTAGCGTTCCGACATTTTTGTCGGCGGACCAAAATGTTCTGTCGAAGTTGGTCAAAAGTGAAATCGAGTGTTGAAGCGTGCAGCAGGCGTGCGGATAATAGCGGTCGTGGTTCGTCGTCATCTTTTTTCTGTGATTTCGAATAGAAAGGACATAACCGACATGGGTTCCGCTTCAACAGGTGATGCCTATCGCAATATCAGTCACTGGGGGAATACGCTCGGCCAGCGGACGGTCTCGGCGGCGACAAAAAAGATGACCGACGAATTTGGCTCTTTGACTTTCAACGACGAGACTCAGCGCGCCCGGCTGCCCAAGGATGTGTATCGCGCCCTGCGCCAGGCGGTCGCGCACGGAGAGCCGATCGATGCCACCGTCGCCGACACGATTGCCAGCGCGCTGAAGGACTGGGCGGTCGAACACGGCGCGACGCACTACACGCACTGGTTCCAGCCGATGACTGGCATCACGGCGGAAAAGCACGATTCGTTTCTCTCGCCGACGAGCGACGGTCGCGCGGTCGCGGAGTTCGGCGGCAAGGAACTCATCAAGGGTGAGCCGGACGCCTCGAGTTTTCCATCGGGCGGGATGAGGTCAACGTTCGAGGCCCGCGGCTATACCGCGTGGGATCCGACCAGCCCGCCGTGGCTGCTCGTCACGCCCAATGGCACGACGCTCGTCATCCCGACAGCGTTTGTCAGCTGGACCGGCGAGGCACTCGACAAAAAGACGCCGCTCCTGCGCTCGATGGAGGCGCTCTCGAAGCAGGCAGTTCGCATCCTCAAGCTGTTCGGGTCGAAGGCGCAGCGCGTGTTCACGACGTGCGGCCCCGAGCAGGAATACTTCCTGATCGATCAGCAGTTCTACTACAACCGTCCCGACCTGATTAACGCCGGCCGGACGCTCTTTGGCGCCAAGCCGCCGAAGGGGCAGGAGATGGAGGACCAGTACTTCGGGTCGATTCCCGATCGCGTCCTCGCGTTCATGCACGACCTCGAGCGCGAGCTCTATCGTGTCGGCGTGCCGGTCAAAACGCGGCACAACGAAGTCGCGCCGAGCCAGTACGAGATCGCGCCGGTGTTCGAGAACGCCAACGTCGCCACCGATCATCAGATGATGACGATGGAGATGATGCGTCGGGTGGCGCCGAAGTACGGGCTCGCGTGTCTGCTGCACGAGAAGCCGTTTGCCGGCGTCAACGGCTCCGGCAAGCACTTGAACTGGAGCATGAGCGACGACCTGGGCAACAACCTCCTCAGTCCCGGTGACACGCCGCACGACAACATCCAGTTCCTCGTGTTCTGCGCCGCGGTGCTGCGCGCGGTGAACAAGTATCAGGGACTGCTCCGGTATGCGATCGCCAGTGCGGGCAACGACCATCGTCTCGGTGCCAACGAAGCGCCGCCGGCGATCCTGTCGATCTTCCTCGGCGACATGTTGACCGACATCTTCGGCCAGATTGAAAACGGCGGCGCCAAGTCGACCAAGCCCGGGGGCATTCTCGACACCGGGGTGTCGGTGCTGCCGAAGCTGCCGCGTGATGCCGGCGACCGCAACCGCACCAGCCCGTTCGCCTTTACCGGCAACAAGTTCGAGTTCCGCGCCGTCTCGGCCGGTCAGAGCATCGCGTTCCCCAACATCGCGCTCAACGTCGCGGTGACCGAGGCGCTCGATTACATCGCGACCGAACTCGAGAAGGCGCTGAAGGACGGGAAGAAGCTCGACGCGGCGGTGAAGTCCCTGCTGACGAAGATGATCAAGGAGAACAAGCGCATCATCTTCAACGGCAACAACTACTCGGCAGAGTGGGAGAAGGAAGCCGCCAAGCGCGGGTTGCTGAATCACCGGACGTCGGTGGATGCCTACGGCGAGCTGCTGAAGCCCGAGGTGGTCAAAACCTTTGAAACCTACAAGGTGCTCAACGATCGCGAGCTTCACGCCCGCTACGACGTCGCAGTCGAGCAGTACAACAAGACCGTCAATATCGAAGCGCAGCTGATGGTGCTGATGGCGAACCGCTACGTCCTGCCGGCAGCCTATCGCTACCAGGGGCAAATCGCGCAGAGCGTATCGGCGGTCAAGGCCGCCGGCGGATCGGCGAAGGAGGCGAAGAAGACGCTCGACAAACTCGTCTCACTCACCGAGAGCTGCAAGACGACCGTCGACAAGCTCCAGTCGCTGCTCGAGCACGAGGCGAATGGCGACGCGGTGAAGCACGCGAAGTATTTCCGCGATAAGGTCATTCCGACGATGGTGACGTTGCGCGAAATCGGCGACAACCTCGAATGCATCGTCCCGCACGACCTGTGGCCGCTGCCGACCTATCGAGAGATGTTGTTTGTGAGGTAGGTGGCCCGCAAACAGGAGAAACGAGAGAAACGAGAGCGAATATTTTGATGCTCCCGTTTCTCCAGTTTCTCTTGTTTTTGTTTTAGGGTTTTTCGAACACTCCGCTCTTCGCCGACCGGTAAATCGCTTCAATAATCGCCACACTCGGCCGCGCTTCGCGCGCGTCGCAGGCCGGCGTACCGTTGGCGCGTATCGCCGCAATGAAATCCTCGAAGATCCGTTGATGCGGCACGGCGTCGCTGACCGTCGCTGACGCGGCGTTCTCCGGCGGCGGCTCCGCGGCCGCAGCCTTCGATGGCGCCGACCCTTTCAAATCGGTCGCGGCCAGGCGGTCGCTGTCGAGAATCAATGTGCCCTCCGATCCGCTGACCTCGACGCGCCGCGCGTACCCCGGGTACGACGAGGTCGTCGCTTCGACGATCCCGAGTGCGCCGTTTTCAAATTCGAGGACCGCGCCTGCCGTGTCTTCGGTCTTGATTGAGTGAAGGAGTGTGGCGGTGCGTCCGGCCACGCGCGCCACCGGACCGAACAGCCACTGCAGTACATCGACGGTGTGAATCGCCTGGTTCATCAGCGCGCCGCCGCCGTCGAGTGCCCACGAGCCGCGCCACTTTGACGTCGCGTAGTACTCAGGCGGGCGATACCAGCGGACATGGCCGGCGATGAAGATCGGTTTGCCAAGTTTGCCCGACACGATCGTCTGTTTCATCGACGCGATGTCGGGCTTCAAACGATCCTGGAAAAAGACGCCAACCTTGACCCCCTTGCGCTCCGCGGCGGCGATCACGCTGTCGACCTTCTTCGTCGTTACGTCCAGAGGCTTTTCACAGAGCACGTGCAGTCCGCGCTCGATTGCCGCGACAGCCTGTTCCGCATGGACGCCTGACGGTGTCCCGATCGCGACGATGTCGAGAGGGCGATGATCGAGGAAGCGGTTGAGATTGTCGTACGCGGTGCCGCCGTACTTGGCGGCCATACGTTCAGCCTTCTCGCGGTTGGTGCCGCACACGGCCACGATTTCGACCCCCGGTATCCCGAGTGCGGCGCGTGCGTGTGTATCGCTGATGTTTCCGGCGCCGAGAATTCCGACCTTCACGCGATGCGCCGGATCTTGATGCTGCGGAACCACACCTGGTCGCCGTGATCCTGCAGAAGGATGTACGCGTTGTGCCGCTTGCCGAACCGCTCATTGCCCTTGAACTTGCTCTTTTCGATGGCCGCGTTGAGGGCCGGGCTGTTCAGCTCGTACTGGAGCACTTTCTTCCCGTTCAACCAGTGCTCAACCGTCTGTCCACGCACGACAATGCGCGTCGTGTTCCATTCACCGGCCGGCTTGATCGGACGATCGGTCGCCGGCAGCACATCGTAGAACGCCGCCGTTTGACGGTGCGGTCCGATCTTCGCGTCGGCATGCCGTTGGTCGTCTATTACCTGATACTCGTGGCCGATGGCTGAATCACGATCCTCGAGAACGAAATACTTGATTCCGCTATTGCTGCCAGGCGCGACCTTCCATTCGATTGACAGTTCGAACTGTTCGAACGTGTCTTTCGTGATGATGTCGCGCTGCCCGCGCGTGTCCTTGCCGTCATGGGCAGGAAGCGAAAGAGCCCCGTCCACCACCTTCCACCGCGATTCCGCGGCGTCAGGTTTCTTGTAACCGCGCCACCCGTCGAGTGAGTGGCCGTCGAAGAGCAAAATCCATCCGGCCTTTTTCTCCGCATCCGTCAACGTGTTCGGAGCAGGCCCGTTGTCGGGCGCCGCAGTCAAGCCTACAGCCAACACAGCCGTGGCGAGTCCGGTCAGAGCGAGGTGTCGTAGTGGCATGGGCACTCCAGAAGGTGATACAAACTTTATCGCATCTCGGTGGCTTCCGCCGTTAAGCGGAAGTTAGAAAGGCGATTACCGTGACCAAATTCTATAAGGTCTCCTGCGCAACCGCCGCGCTGCTCCTCGCACTCCTCGCCGACAGCGCCGCCCAGGCTCAGCGTGTCCAGCTCGTGGTGAATGAGGCGGGACGCCGAGTCGAAGTGCTTCTCGACGGCAGGCCGTTTACCTCGTATATCTGGCCGACGACGCTGAAGAAGCCGACGCTGTTTCCTCTGCGCAGCGCCAAGGGCACGGTCGTGACGCGTGGATATCCGCTCGAGCCGCGCAAGAACGAGCGCGTCGATCATCCGCATCATGTCGGCCTGTGGCTGAATTCGGGTGACGTCAATGGCCTCGATTTCTGGAACAACTCGGACGCGATCAAGCCCGACCAGCAGCCGAAGATGGGGACCATCCTCCATCGCAAGATCGTCGACGCCAAGGGCGGCAACGACAAGGGCACCCTGGTCGTCGAGACCGATTGGGTCAAGCCCGACGGCAATCCGCTGTTGAAGGAACGCACCGAGTTCGTGTTCCGTGGCGACGCCACCTCGCGGACGATCGATCGCACGACGACGCTGACCGCGCTGAACGAAAAGGTGTTGTTCAAGGACAACAAGGAAAACTTCTTCGGTATGCGCGTCGCGCGCGAGTTGGAACTTGCTTACGACAAGGCGGAAGTGCTAACCGACGCGTCGGGCCAGCCATCGTCCAAGCCGGTCATGGACAACACCGGCGTCAGCGGACAATACACCAGCAGTGAAGGGTTGCAGGGGGATAAGGTGTGGGGGACGCGCGGACGCTGGATGATGTTGACCGGCACGGTGGCGTCCGAGCCGGTGACGATTGCGATTCTCGACAACCCGTCGAATCCAGGGTTTCCGACTTACTGGCACGCGCGCGGTTATGGACTGTTCGCCGCGAACCCACTCGGGGCCGGCGTGCTCTCCGAGGGCAAGCAGGCACTCGACCTGACACTCGAGCCGGGCAAGTCGACCACGTTCCACTATCGTGTGGTGATTCTGAACGGGTCCGCGAAGCCGGCGGATATCGAGAAGGCCTATCAGGCGTTCGCGGCCACGGAAAAACACTGAGTACTTAAGCCACGGAAAAACACAGATGGATACGCCACGGAAAAACACGGACTAACACGGATTTCAGATGTACGTACAAAGGGCAGGGCCCAAAACCCCGCCCTTTGTATATAAGAACCGAAAAGATCCGTGCTAATCCGTGTTCATCCGTGGATTTCTTTATCCGTGTTCTTCCGTGGCTCAGAAGACAATTTTCGCCGCGAGCTGAATCTCCCGTGGCAGGTTGTTCTGGCTCGTCACCTTCCCGAAGTTCGCGTTGGTTGGATCGGTGTTCGCATCGTTGTACACCACGCGATTCAACGCGTTCAGGATCTCGACATTGAACTGCAGGCGGACACGCCCCTGCAGCGGTACCTGCTTCACGATCGACATGTCCCACAGGTTCAAGAACGGGCTGCGCAGACCGTCGATACGTGACGGGAAGTAGCGGATGTTGTTTGCCAGGCGGATGCGGGAATCGGCACGTTGCTTCACCGGATCGTCGACGCCGTTGGTCTGCACCGCGCCATCGTGGAAATAGAAGCTGCCGAGATCCCATACCGGCGCATCGACGTTGTCGCTGTACTTCGCCTTCAGTGCGTTCAAATTGCCATTGAAAAAGATGTTGCGACCGCCGAAATCGAGAGGCCGTCCGCTCTGCAACTGTCCGAAGGCATTGACGCTCCACCCGCCAATGAACGCGTTGACCACCGGATTGACACCAGAACCCCACGGCTTGCCATTACCGAATGGCAGTTCGTACAGGATGCTCGCGGTGACGCGGTGCGGCACGTCGTCGCGTGACAGCCGCTTCTCGTATGCCGTATCAGTCGGATTCATCTGGAACACGCGCTCGGTGTAGTGCGAGTACGTGTAGGTGCCAATGATCGAGTATCCGCGGCTCAACCGTCTTTCCAGCTTGAATTGCGCCGAATCGTACTGGCTGGTTCCGTCGGTCGCGTTGCTCGGAACATTGTTGAACTGCGGATACGGACGGAGCAGTTGTGAACGTGCGACATTCGCTCCGGTGAACCCTGTCGGTAGCAGGCCGACAAAGGGATTCGGCACCTGGGTTCCCAGATAGTCGATGACGGCCTGATCGCGTGCCTGTGCCGTGGACAGATATTGCGCCGGCACGCCATTGAGTTCGATGTCCGTCGTCAAGTCGTAGCCGCGGCTGCCGACATACCCCGCCTCGAGCAGCCACTGTCCCGGCAGTTCGCGCTGCAGCGTCATCTGATAGCGGAGGATCTTCGAATTCTTCACGTCGAGCGGCGCCCATCGGGTCAGACTCTGACCGAGGAACGTATTTGGCCCCAGGGAGTTCCCGGCGGGCTGCAGCACGCCGTTCGGATACGGATTTGCCAACGTGGATTGGAACGTCAGCCCTCGATCCTGGGTAGCCGTGAAGGGAGTCGACTGCGAGTAGCCCATCTGGTTGGTGCCCGCGATTACGAAGGGGACGACGTAGACCCCGGTCCCGCCACGAAGCACCATCTTGTCGGTGAGTTTGAACGCGAAACCGGCACGTGGCTGGACGTTGTTTGTTGCGGCGTTCCAGAAGCCCGGGGTGCTGTCGGAGGCGAATCCGACGCCGCCGCGTGCGCGCCAGGCGGATGCAGGAACCACGTCTGGACGGGCCGCGTATGCCGCCTCGGCCGCGCCGGTGATCGACAGGATCGCGTTCGGATCGTAACCGCGAACGTTGCGATTCTCCGAGTCGACGGGCGCGGTTTCGTAGTCGTAGCGCAGCCCGAGATTGATCGTCAGGCGACTCGAGACTTTCCAATCGTCTTGAACGAACAATCCGTGATACCAACTATCGTTCAGTCGCGAGCCGTTGATGTCGATGGTTCCGCCCGTCGGGTAGCCCAGCAGGAAGCTGGCAACGTCCTGAAAATTCTGCGCCGCGGTGTTGTCCTGTTGGCGCGTGAAGGCGCCACTGTTGCTGACCGTGTACTCCCCCGCCTGTCGGTTCGGGTTGGCGTTGAATTCGTGGTACAGCCGAACATCGTAGCCGGCGTGCACCGAGTGCTCGCCCAGCATGCGCGTATACGTCGGCTGGAACGAGTAGATCGTGTGCTCGGTATTCCCCGACAGGTTGTCGCCGATATCGTTGATCGTGTCGAAGCCGAAAAAAGGGAAATACGTTGCGCCGCCGAAGAGACTCACGACCGACGACGACCATCCCAACGATGCAGGGTCGAAGATCCCCTCGTGCTGCCGGATATTCGGCTCCTGAAAGCGCTGCCATCCCGCACGGATATCCCACAGAGAGTTCGGTGACTGGACGTAGGTGTGGTCAACGGTGATGCCGTCGTTCTTCCGGAACAGGAAGTTCCCTCGCGGTACGATGTCGTTGACCGTCCCCAATTCGGCGCCGCGCGACTCGCGTCGATCATTGCGCGTGTAGCGGGCAAACACTCGCTGTTTTGACGTGAGCGAATGGTCAATCCGGATCGACTGCGAGTTGAACGTATCGGTGCGCGGGTTCTCGTAGACGAAGTTGTCCTGAAGCGACGCGCTCGGCGTCTCGTTGGGCAGCGGGTAGTAGCTCAACACCTTCGCGGCAATGGAATTGATGCGGGTGGGCGGAATGATATTGCCAGGGAACGGCTGTCGGACGACTCGTGCTCCGACCGTCTCAGCGGTCAGTGGGTCATAAATGATGATCCCCTGCGACAGCAGTTCTGAAAAGTCGCCATTCCGCATCTTCGCGGTCGGTACGGTCGTCGTAATCGGCTCGGGAAACCGGTCGGGAAGCCATTCGAAGGCGCCGAAGAAGAACGTGCGGTTCTTGACAATCGGTCCGCCAATCGTGCCGCCAGGACGCTTGTACGAGAGCTCCGGCTTCGGCTGTTCTGATCGTTTCAGAAAGAAGTCGGTCTCTGCGAGCTTGTCCGAGCGGTAATACGTGTATGCGGATCCAGTGAACGCATTGGTGCCGCTCTTCAGCGTGACGTTCACATTAGCCCCGCCAGTGTGGCCGCTGGCGGCGTCGAAGCTCGCCGTCTCGACCTTGAATTCCTGCACCGCGCCGGCAGGGGGTACGAACGCCACACGCCGGCCACTCGCCATGTTTGGCGAACCGTCGAGCGTGAATTCATTTCCTCCCGTGGCGCCGCCAGTGACGATGCCGGACGTGCCGCCGTTGTCGAAGGGACGGGAGAACTTCAGATCGCCGTTGTAGGTGATTCCCGGTGCGAGGCGCGCCAGCGAGAACGGATTACCGTCCGACAGCGGCATCATCGAGATGCGTTTCTCGTCGACGACCTGTCCGGTCGATCCGGACGTGGTTTGAAGGATCGGTGTCTCTGCTGTGACCGAGATCGTCTCTTCGATTCGGCCGACGTCCATCTTCAGGTCGACGCCGACGCGGTCGCTGATCCGAACTTCGACGTTCTCCTGCACGACCTTCTTGAAGCCTGACAGTTCAGCGGTGAGCGTGTAGACACCCGGTGTCAGGTACAGGATCGTGTAGTCCCCTTCACCATTCGTCGTCGTGGTGGATGCAACCTTGGTGGCGACGTTGGTCGCGGTGACGGTCACGCCGGGCAGGCGTCCGCCTGACCCGTCGGTGATTCTTCCAGTGATTCCGCCACGGAAGTCCTGGGCGTTTGCCGTGGCGACGAGGGTGGCAAGCAACAGAACAGCAAGCACGCACACACGTTTCATTAACGCACTCCCTTTCGACCCCATCCTTGGTTCAGCTTCACGGAACCGCGCTCATCCTACACTACCTCTCCCGGCGAAGCCTACACTTTAACGCTAAAGTAAACGCAAATTGTCAAAATCGCTTTGACTCGCGCCAGGAAGTATGAAATAGTCCCCTGCGAAAGCCGTCGAATGATAACGCGCACTGTCCTCGCCGTCGACCTGAACGGACCCGCTTCGAGCATCGAGGCCTACAAGGCGTATCACCACCGCGTCTGGCCCGAGGTGACGGCCAGTCTCCGCCGCGCCGGCATCCAGCGAATGGACATCTATCTTCTCGGCCGCCGCCTGGTCATGATTCTGGAGACCAGGGAGGCGGATTTCAGACGATGTTTCGCCGCGCACGTGGCGTCGAGCCCGCGGGTCGCAGAGTGGGAGGCGCTGATGCGCTCGCTTCAAGCGCCACCGCCGGGCGCTCAACCGGGCGAATGGTGGACGCAGATGGAGCCGGTTTTCAGTCTCGAGCACGCGGAGGACGCGTCAGCGACACCAGAGCCGGCACGCCGGAGCTGACGGACCGTCCGATGAGTGATTTGACCCAGGCCTGGCCCAGGCCCTCGCATCCGCTTCCCGTCGCCATCATCGGCGCCGGCGCCATCGTCCGCACCGCCCACCTTCCGGTCTATCGACGACTGGGGTTTCCGGTCGCCGGGGTGTACGACGTCAACTGCGCCGCTGCCAGGCAGACGGCGGAGATGTTCGACATCGACCGTGTGTTCCACTCCCTCGACGAGGCCTGCACGCTCGAGAACGTCGTCTACGATCTTGCCGTTCCCGGGGATCAGATCCTCGACATCCTGCGGCGCCTGCCCGAAGGATCCGGTGTCCTCATGCAGAAGCCGATGGGGCGCGACCTGGATGAAGCGAAGCGCATTCGCCAAATCGCTCACGAACGCGGACTGATCGCCGCCGTCAATCTGCAGCTTCGGTTCAGTCCAAACATGCTGGCGCTCGGCGACCTGATTCGCGCCGGGACCCTCGGGACGCTCGTCGACATCGACGTCCGCATCGTCATCGACCAGCCGTGGCACAACTGGACATTTCTCGAGGGGGCGCCGCGTCTCGAAGTGCCGTACCACTCGATTCACTACATCGATGCCATTCGTTCCTTTGCCGGCGAGCCGGACGGGGTCTACTGCCGCACCGTCCCGCATCCGGAATTGCCGCGCCTGCGCGACACGCGAAGCTCGATCATCCTCGACTACGGTGATCGCATTCGCTGTTCGCTGGTCCTGAATCACACGCACCGGGGGGGGCCGCGCTATCGCGAGTCAGTGATGCTGATCGAAGGCACCCTCGGCGCCGCGCGGTTGACGATGGGCGTCAATCTTTCGTATCCGACAGGCCCGGCCGACACGATGGAGATCTTTACCGACGAAGCCTGGCGGACCCTGCCGCTGCGCGGTTCATGGTTCATCGAAGCATTCGAAGGGCCGATGTCGAACCTGCAGCGCGTAATCGCCGGCGAAGACGCCATCCTCGTCAGCTCGGTCGACGATGCGCTCAAGACGATGGCGATCGTCGAGGCGTGCTACGAATCCAGTGAAGGTGGCGCCATCCCGATTCCGAACGCCTGAGCATGCACCTGGATTCGCACCTGCATTTCTGGCACTACAACCCCGGCGAGTACGCGTGGATCGACGACACGATGGCGCCCCTGCGTCGCGACTTCATGCCGGAAGACGCGCTCGGCGTGATGCAGCCGGCGGGAGTTGACGGGTGTGTTGTCGTGCAAGTGCGGCAGACGCTAGAGGAAACCAGGTGGATGCTGCAACTTGCGGAGCGGTACGCATTCATCGCCGGTGTGGTTGGATGGGTCGACTTACGATCGGAGGCTCTCGATGCGCAAATTCAATCCATTGCGCATCCGAAACTTGTCGGCGTGCGACACATCGTCCAGGCCGAGGCCGATGATTTTCTCCTGGACGAACGATTCCGCGGCGGGGTGGCGAGACTGGAGCGGCACGGACTGGCGTACGACATGCTGATCTACGCGCGCCAGATGTCCGCTGCGATCGAGTTTGCATCCCGGTTGCCCGAGCTGCGCCTCGTCCTCGATCACCTTGGCAAGCCGGATATCAAGCGGAACGGTTTCGACTCGTGGCGTCGCGATCTCGATCGAATTGCGGCGCTTCCGAACACCTACGCGAAGCTGTCCGGCCTGGTGACCGAGGCGGACTGGAATCGATGGACAATCGAGGATCTGCACCGTTATGTCGACGCGGCCATTGACGCCTTTGGACCGGAGCGCTTGATGTTTGGATCCGATTGGCCGGTCTGCACCCTTGCGGCTCGATACGATGAAGTGATTGATGTCATCCGAACGGCCATTGACGAACGGCCGCAAAGTGAACAGGATTCCATCTTCGGTGGCGCCGCGAGGCGTTTCTGGCGGCTCCCTTAACGAGGACAAGGGACAAGCGACAAGGAAAGGCTGAAATGCAGCGACGGATAAACGTTGTCTTCGCGAGTGGAATCTTCGCAGCCCTCTGCGCTGCGTTTACTGTGACCGCATGCAGCAAAGGCGGCACCCAGTCCTCCTCCTCGCCATCAACGCTCACGATAGCGATGATCCCCAAGGGGACTACGCATATGTTCTGGCAGAGCATTCATGCGGGAGCCAACAAGGCGGCGAAGGAATTGGGGATCGAGTTGATTTGGCGTGGACCGCTGCGCGAGGACGATCGTGATTCCCAGGTTTCCGAAATTGAAGGATTCATCAGTCGTGGCGTCTCGGGGATCGCGATCGCGCCGCTCGACGAGGCCGCCCTGGTTGGTCCTGTCAACGACGCGATGGACAAGAAGATCCCTGTTGTCGTCTTCGACTCAGGACTGAAGGGAGAGAACTACGTCAGTTTCGTCGCCACCGACAACCTCAAAGGCGGCCAACTCGGCGGAGAGCGGCTGGTCGAATCGATCGGTGGCAAGGGACGAGTCGTTTTGCTCCGTTACGCCGAAGGGCACGACAGCACCACGAAGCGTGAGGAAGGGTTCCTTGCGGCGGTCAAAGCGCATCCGGGCGTCGAGATCGCGAGCTCGAACCAGTACGTGGGCACTGATGTCGAGGAAGCGTACAAGCGGACTGAAGCGATCCTGAGCAGCTACAAGAAACCTGACGGCAGCCTCAGCATCGACGGGATCTTCTGCGCGAACGAATCGTCAAGTTTCGCCGCGATGCGGGTGCTCAAGGACAACGGCTGGGCGGGCAAGCTTCACTTTGTTGGCTTCGACTCCTCAGACAATCTTGTCAAGGGGCTGCAGGATGGAACGCTTGACGGCCTCGTGCTCCAGGATCCGGTCAAGATGGGCTATCTCGCCATTAAAACGCTCGTCGCGCACATCAAGGGTGAAAAGGTCGAGCGCCGGATCGATACCGGTGTCTCGGTCGCCACCAAAGAGAACATGGACCAGCCTGGCATGAAGGAGCTGGTGCACCCGGACCTGGCAAAATGACGGCGACGCCGGTCGCGGGGCCATCGCGCTTCGCGATGCGCGGCATCCGCAAGGCGTTCGGCGCAACCATTGCGCTTGACGGCGTCGATCTCTCCGTCACCGAAGGAGAGATCTGCGGTCTCATCGGTCAGAACGGCGCCGGCAAGAGCACTCTGATGAGTATTCTCTCCGGGGCGCTGCAGCCTGACGCCGGTGAGATGTGGATCGACGGCCGGCCCTTCACTCCGCACAGTCCCATCGACGCGCGACGCGCCGGCGTCGCCATGATCTATCAGGAGCTGTCGCTCGCGCCGCATTTGTCGGTGATGGAAAACGTCATGATGGGTGCTGAGCCAATGCGATTCGCCGGCGTGCTCGACTGGGCGCGAATGCGCGAGATGGCGACGAGGGCACTGGGGGCGCTCGGGCACAATGACATTCCGCCCGACGCCACCGTCGGCAGTCTGTCGGTCGCGGCGCAACAGATCGTCGAGATTGCCCGCGCGATTGCCGTCGGATCGAGGGTCCTGGTGCTCGATGAACCGACGAGCAGCCTCGGTCGCGACGACGTTCAGCATCTCTTCGATTTGCTTCGACATCTCAAGGCACAGGGGCATGCGATCGTCTACATCTCCCACTTCATCGAAGAGGTCAAGACGGTCGCGGATCGATTTACCGTCCTTCGCGACGGGCGAAACGCCGGCGGCGGCGACACCGCGTCCGCGACGCACGACGACATCGTCGCGCTGATGGTTGGTCAATCGGTGAGCAATCTTTTTCCTCGCTCTCCACGGACGCGGGGGGAGGCGATTCTCGACGTCAAGGACCTCGAGCCCGGATCGGCATCGTTGACGCTGCATCGAGGCGAGATTTTCGGCATCGCCGGCGTGCTTGGATCGGGCCGCACCCACTTGCTGCGAACGCTGTTCGGACTGGAGCCGGTACGCAGTGGACGCGTCCGTGTCGGCGTCTACTCGGGCGTTGCCCGTCCTCACGAGCGGTGGATGCAGGGCATGGGCCTGCTGAGCGAGGACCGCAAGGAAGAGGGGCTCGCACTGACGCTCGACGTTGCCGACAACCTGACCATGAGCAAGCTGTCGCGGTTCGGTCCGGCGGGATTGCTCTTTCCCGCGCGCCAGCGCAGTGCGGCCGCGAGATGGATCTCGGAGCTGGCAATCAAATGTGCTGGACCGGCGCAGAAGGCGGGCGAACTGTCGGGTGGCAACCAGCAGAAGATTGCCATCGCGCGCCTGCTGCATCACGACGTCGACATTCTCGTGCTCGATGAACCGACCCGCGGCATCGATGTCGGGAGCAAGGCGCAGGTCTATCGGCTGATCGATGCGTTGGTGGCCGACGCGCCCGGTCACAAGCCGCGTGCCGTGCTGATGGTGAGCAGCTATCTTCCTGAACTCCTTGGCCTGTGCGATCGCATCGCCGTCATGCAGCGCGGCCGGCTCGGTGAGGCAGTTCCGGCGCAATCGCTCACCGAACACGAGCTCCTGATGGCCGTTACCGGCGGAACCGGCGCATGACGACACGATCGCTCATCGAGCGCGCGGGGACGTTTGTCGGCCTGGTGCTGGTCGCCATCATCTTTGGTTTGCTCGTCGGGCCGCAGTTCTTCGCCCCGACCAATCTCGAACTCATGGCTCGGCAGATGGCGATCGTCAGCATCGCCGCGGTCGGCATGACCATTGTCATCGTCTCGGGAGGAATCGATCTCTCCGTCGGCTCGATGATCGCGCTGTGCACGGTCGTCATCGCGCAGCTGCTGAGAATGAACGTCAGCCCATTGTTCGCGGCGCTGGGAGCGATCGCGACCGTCGCGTTCTGCGGATTTCTCAACGGCGTACTCATCACCCAACTCCGCGTCGTCCCCTTCATCGTCACACTGGGAACGATGTTGATCATTCGTGGCGCGGCCAAGGGCCTTGGAGAGGAGCGGCGCATCGAGGCGCCGCAGACGTGGCTCAACGACCTGTTGCGCGTCACCCGTGGTGAGGCCTTGCTGCCCTCAGGCATCTGGGCGGTCATCGTCCTGTCGATACTCGTGGCGCTCCTTCTTCGATACACCCGGTTTGGCCGTCACGTCTTCGCCATTGGATCGAACGAACGGATGGCGAGGTTGTGCGGTGTTGCCATTACCAGAACGAAGATCGTCGTCTACGCGCTGTCCGCCGCGTTTGTCGGGTTCGCCGGTCTACTGCAGTTCTCGAAGCTGTCAGTCGGAGATCCGACCGTCGCGGTCGGTCTCGAACTGGACGTGATTGCGGCCGTGATCATCGGCGGCGGGAGCCTGTCAGGTGGTCGAGGCACAGTTGCCGGGACGTTGATTGGTGCGGCGATTATGACCGTGATTCAGATTGGATGTTCGCAGCGCGGGTTGGCGAACTGGGTGCAGCAGATCGTCACCGGCTGCATCATCGTCGCGGCCGTGGCGCTCGACCGCATTCGATCGCAAAGAGGCGGGGTGTAAAGACCCGGCCAACAGGAATACATGAAGATTCGAGACCTTGAAATCATCGATTTGCGGTTTCCGACATCACGCACGGCGGACGGCACCGACGCGATGCATCCGGATCCCGACTATTCTGCGGCCTACGTCATTCTGAAAACCGACGGCGATCTCGAGGGCCACGGGTTCACGTTCACCATCGGCCGCGGCAATGAGGTCTGTGTCGAGGCGATCCGTGCCTTCACACCGCTGGTCGTCGGGCGCACGCTGGAGGAAATTGTCGATCAGCCAGCGGCGTTCTGGCGTGAGCTCGCGTCGGAGAGTCAACTTCGATGGCTCGGCCCCGAGAAAGGCGTCATCCACATTTCGATGGCGGCGATCGTCAATGCCGTGTGGGACCTGCATGCCAAACGAGAGAAGAAACCGGTCTGGAAGCTTCTCGCGGACATGACGCCGAAGCAGGTCGTTGCCTGCATCGATTTCCGCTACATCACCGATGCGCTCGCAGCCGACGAGGCCATCGACATGATGGCGCGTCAGGAGAGGACGAAAGGCGAGCGTGAGGCGCAACTCCTGGGTGAAGGTTATCCGGCGTATACGACGTCGGCGGGATGGATTGGCTATTCGGACGACAAGATCCGGCGTCTCTGCCGCGAGGCGCTCGCTGACGGCTGGACGCATTTCAAAGTAAAAGTCGGTGCCACCGCCGAAGACGATCGTGCTCGGGTTGGATTGGTCCGGCAGGAAATCGGTCCGGCAAGCAAGTTGATGATCGATGCGAACCAGCGCTGGGACGTCTCCGAAGCGATCGAACGCGTTCGCGCGCTCGCCAATCTGAATCTTCTCTGGATCGAGGAACCGACCAGCCCCGATGACGTGCTCGGACACGCCGCGATTCGAAAGGGTGTACGGCCGGTCGGCGTGGCGACCGGCGAGCATGCTCAGAACCGGATCATCTTCAAACAGTTGCTGCAGGCCGAGGCCATCGACTTCTGTCAGATCGACAGTTGTCGGCTGGGCGGCGTCAATGAGAACCTCGCCGTGATCCTGATGGCCGCGAAGTTCGGCGTCCCCGTCTGTCCGCATGCCGGCGGCGTCGGGTTATGCGAGCTCGTGCAGCATCTTTCGATGTTCGACTTCCTGCGCGTGTCTGGCCGCATCGACGATCGCGTCACCGAGTTCGTCGATCATCTCCACGAGCACTTCGTCGATCCGTGTGTCATCCGTCGTGCGCGCTACATGCCGCCGAGTCGTCCTGGATACAGCGCCGAAATCAGAAAGGAGTCAAGAGAGGAGTATCGATACCCGCATGGCCCTGCATGGACACGTGCGTAAACAGGACCAGTTTCTCCTTTTTTGTTACGGCGAATCAGAACTGGTATCTCAAACTAAACTGCAGCTCTCGCGGCGTCTTCGCCGTACTAATCGTCCCGAACGTGGTATTGGTCACCACCGTCGCCGGGTTGTTGTAGTTGACCCGGTTGAGCGCGTTGAACGCATCCGCTCGAAGTTCGACATTCGAATTTCTCGGGAGAGCGAAGCGCTTGCGCAGCGACAGGTCCCACCGATAGAAGTGTGGTCCCTGGATTTGTCCAACGGTCGCATTCCCGCGGCGTGTGTCGGGTGCAGTGGCAAAGACCGACGTGTTGAACCACTTGTCGGCGCCGCGATCGTCGAGATCGATCTCTCCGCCAAGATAATCCGCGCGGCGAGTGCCGGTGGACGTATTGCCGGTGACGGTCAAGTACTGGCCCGACTGCCAGCGCACCTTACCACTGACTTCCCATCCGCCGAGCGTCTGGCCGGCGAGCCCCTTGTCGCCGCGGAAGAACGGCACCTGATATGTGAATGTGCCGACAAACGCGTGACGGCGATCAAACGACAGCGGGCCGGTGTTGAATTCCTTGTTGAACGCGTCTTCGGGATTGTCGCCAATGCCGCTCGCGTTGCCGATCGCTTTCGAGAGCGTATAGCTCCCCGTGTAACGCAGCGCGCCGTTTCGCCGGTTGAGATACAGCTGCAGGCTGTTGTAGTTCGAGAACGCGTCACTGCGCCGCTGACGGATTGACGAGTAGCCCTGATACGGCCGCAGGTAGTTTGTATTAGCCCGCAAGGCCGCAGGAAGCGCGGCATTCACCACGAGCGCCTCAAATGTCGGTTGATTGATTTCGGGAAACCACAGCTGGTTGCGACCGCGATTGCCGACGTAAGAAACCTCGGCGAAGTGACCCCACGGCAGCTCGCGCTGTACGCCGATGCTGAAGTTTGTTTGCCGCGGAATGTTCATGTTCGGGTCGATGGCGTTGACCGTGCCAAGGACGCTCTGCGCCGCGGTCTGACCGCCGAGTGGATTGGCGAGATTCCCGTTCTCGACCGAAACGGACGGGACGAACGGCGGCAGGTTGACCTGCGAGAAGATCACATTGCCTTCCGGCTTGTCGTGAAACACGCCGATGCCCCCGCGCAAGACCGTCTTGTCGTTGAGCGAATAGGCCGAACTGAATCGCGGCATGAAGAGATGATGGGTCTCGTAGAGGCCGGCGTCGGCGCCCGTCGGAATCATCTGAGCCGCCACCGGATCGATGGTTACGCGATCCTGCTGGTCTGACGGGATGCCGTCGCCAGCTCGGATCATGCCGGTATAGCGATTGATCCCTGGATTGGCGATCGAACCGTTCGGGTTCAGAATTGCCGCCTTGGCAGGGTCGTATAGACCAGGATCGAAGTTCGAGATGTTATTCGCCTGCGTGTAGGTCGGCGCGGCGAGCTCGTACCGGAATCCCGCTTCGATGCTGAGATTGTTACGAGCCTGCCAAGTGTCGGACACGAAACCGCCGGTCTGGGTGAAACGGAAGAATCCAAGCGGGTCGTCGCCTCCTTCCGAGTAGGTCCTGAAATTCCCGAGCAGGGCATCGGCGAGCGCATTACCGGTCGTATTCGCATTGCCCGCAGTGCTGAAACTGGCAGCGCCGGTGTGTGCCAATCTCCCGTTCTGATCCTTTCGGTTACGCGTCACAATCGCGCCGAACCGCATCGAATGCCGGTTCTTCAGCCACGTCAACGTGTCGGTAAACGTGATGTCCGTGGTCGGCGAGAGCAACGACTGCGATGGGCCCAACAGTGTCGGGTAGTTCGTGATCGAGACATCGGGGATGCCTTCGTCGTACCGTCCCTTGTCGTACACCTGGGGAAACAGAAATCCGTAGGTATCACGACGCCACGCATCTCCCGCCGGTGGAATCCGCTGACTGTTCCAGGACGTATTGAATTTCGCGTCATTGATCAAGTTGCTGCGCAGAACCCACGAGTGCCCCAGCTGATAGCTGTAGGCCGGACGTCTCCGGTTGGTGGAGATCGTGGGCAGATCAGCCGTGATGAACGTGCCCCGCGGCTCGATCAGATCGTACATGTCGTGGATGTACCGGAGATACAGCCTCTGCGCGTTGTTGATCCGGTAATCGCCACGGATGATGTCCTCGCGCGACTTATACGGGAAATCGAGCTGATAGGTCGTGTTGTTGGCCGTCGGCGTATCGCTGAACTGCAGCGCGCGGTCGATCATCGCGCGATATACGTTCGCGATTGCCCGGCCGTCGGTGGTGATGCGACTTGGTGGAATGATATTGCCCGGGAACGGCTGGCCGGTGAGCGGGTCATTGATCGCCGCCGTTCGTGCCGAGAAATTGCCCGACAACTCCGCCCTCGTCGGCATCGTCCGTCGAAACGGCCCGTCGACACGATTGAGCTTCTTGTATTCGGTCCCGCCGAAGAAGAACAGCTTGCTCTTTTGAATCGGACCGCCGACCGAGAACCCTACGTCGCGAAAATCGAGCTGACCTTTGATGCGATTGCCGTTGGCGTCTCTGGGCGCGAACGTGTTCGTGGCATCGAGGCGTTCGTCGCGGAACGTGCTGAACGCGCTGCCGCTGAGTTTGTTCGTGCCGCTCTTGGTCACGACATTGATCGCCGCTCCCGAGTTGCGGCCGTACTCCGCCGAGAAGTTCGACGTCTGAATCTTCACCTGGTCGATGAAGTCGAGACCAACGTTGTTGATCTGGCTCGAGTTCGAGCCGGAATCGAGATTGAAGCCGCCGTCAACCATGAGGCTGTTGGTGTTGCCACGCGATCCATTGATGATCGTCCCACCCGTGCCCAGGCTGGTCGTCAGCGCCATCTGGTCGTCATCGATCTGCACGGCGCCGGGAATGAGGGACGCCAGCTCGAGGTAGTTGCGTCCCGACAACGCGAGCTCGCGCACCTGAGCGCCGTCGATCGTCCTGGCAACCTCGCCGGACGTTCGATTGACGGTTTCGCCGCGAACGGCGACGACGTCGACCGTCTCGGTCATGCTCCCGACGTTCAACGAAAAATCGGCCGTGATCCGGCCGTCCGGCGGCAGCTGGATGTCTGTCTTCTCTGCCTTCCGGAATCCCTGCAGCTCGGCAGTGACGCTGTAGGGCCCGAACGGCAGACTTGCGATCACGAAAGTGCCGTTTGCCCCGGTCACCTCCGTGCGTGAAATATTGGTATTGGTGTTGGTGACCGTCACAGTGACGCCCGGCAGCACACCGCCCGACGTGTCGCGGATGGTTCCGGAGATCTGCCCGTTATTGGTTTGTGCGGCGGCGGCTGAAGCAAGCACGGCCACGAGACACCACGCGATGTAGCAGCCTCGAACGGGAATGTTCATTTCTCTGCTCTCCCCACTTGCGCGCCTTCGAATTCGACGACGACGACCGTGGCCATCGGGTCAAGCATCGGACGTTCCAACGTCAAAAACGTCCTGCCGTTCTCGCGTGTGAGGTCGACCGGCGCGCCATCAGCCAGCCGATACGCGCGCGTGATTTTGTTCGTCATGGCAGGAATTTCGAAGGGTGCGCGGGGCTCATTGAAAAACGTGATGTAGAGCTTGCCAGGCTTCATCGTCACGCGCCACTCCGTCTGCGGCAGAAAGAGCCGCTGCCCGCGAACGTCTTTTTCTCCGCGCGACGTGTACTCCCCGAATTCAGTACCGAACGGCGACGCACTCGCACCGTACACAGCATCGCCGTTGACTTTCAGCCAGCGGCCAACGGTGCGAAGGATGTCCTGGCTCGCCTGCGGAATGACGCCTTCCGCTGTCGGCCCGACGTTCAGCAGG
>DATJKH010000093.1:0-55151 GCA_035491715.1 Vicinamibacterales bacterium
CATGAAATGCTGGGCGGCGGCGATGTGCGCGACGAGATCGGCAATGCCATCGATGCAGCTGTACCGATCGCGAAAGCTCAACGTCGGCAGTGCGATGCGCGATAGCGTCCGGTCCCGTGATGCAGCATCCGGGTCCGCCCATAAATCGAACCACGCATCCACCGTCTGCGAAGCTCCTGCGTTGGCGACATCGGCAGCGACATTCGCGAACAACGACAGCTGATAGCGCCACCCCTGGATGTGCTCGCTGCGGACGCGCTCGTCGGAGACTTCGTGCAAGAGGCGCAGCCGCGTCGCCGATCCAATCGCCTCCAGTTCGATGGTGACTCGCGATCCGCCGGATGAAATCATCTGCCCGTCCGCATATCCATACGTGAACACGATGCGATGCGGCGCGTCGACCTCGATCACTTCGCCCGTCGCTTCCCTGCCGCCGGGATAGCGGATTTTCATGACGCCGCCTGGCCGCGCGTCAATTTCGGATCCTGCGCCCCACCATGCGGCCCAGCGTGGCGTCTCGCTCAGGAACGAGAACACGATCGACGGAGGCGCCTGAATGACGAGCGTGCGGTCGATTCGATGTGAAAGGGTCATCATGCGTTCCTCGTGTGCATCAAGATACATGTGAGCCATCCTGTCCTCCGATTTCATTTGAGATCTGTCTCGCGCTTTCGCCGGCGCCTGGGACGCGACACACGGCCGCGACGCGGGCCGCGCCGGGTCTGTTCCAGTTCCGCCGCCAGCTTCAATCTCCAAAGCGCATCGTCCCACATGCTCTCGAGCATCCTCGCGACTGGCCCCAGTGCCTCGCGGCGGGCGCGGTAGTAGCGTTGCTGACCCTCAGGACGGACGTCGATGACCCCGGCCTGAACGAGGGCGCGGAGCTGGAGGGAAACGGCACCGAAGGTCACATCCGGCATCGCACGCGAGATATCACCGGCGCTAACCTCCCGCTCCCAGATCAGCCGCAGAATCTCCCGCCGGCGCGGTGACGCGACCGCAGTCAGCACGGCGGTGTCGAGAACAAGCATACGCATTATTTTAGTTACAACTAAAATAATGTCAAGCATCGATGCGCTTTGGATTCGGTGAGGAGTTTTTGCAGGCTATTTCAGGGGTTCAGATCGTTCCTTGCCACGGACCTTGGCGACCCACCAGCGGAGACCGACGAACAGAAACCGCCAATCATGAAAGAACTCAGGCGGTTTGCCCTCGAATGCATGGCCGACAAACTGCAACACCCAGCCGACGATGAAGAGTGTCACCGGGACTGACCACCAGCCGTGAATGATCAGCGCGACGACGAACAGCGGAAGCGAGAGTGCAATCAGCGGGATCCCGACGGTGTGACAGAAGCGATTGACCGGGTGCTGATGGCTGCCGGAGTACTGGGCGATCCACTCGTCCCAGGTTCGGCCAAAGAACACGAGCCACCTCCGATTGAAATCGACGTCACCTGCTGCAGTCGTCGCCGAGCCACCCTATCGTAGCGTAGATCCGAAGATCGGAACGAAGAGTCGTTGATGTCCCGCCGGTTGCCTCGGCGGCATCAATTCGACTCATGCCCGCGTCGTACTCAGCGTCGGTGACGACCATCAGCTGTGACGTGCTCGTTCGATCCAGAAACCCTTCGGATCGCGCTTCGCTGATCGTCATCTCGCGCGGCAGGTGTTGAATCATCTGCGTCTCGGCGTGCGAGAAGCCTGCCGCTGTCATCAGTTCGCGGATGCGACCTGTCGGTAGATAGCGCTGTCGATCTGCAGTCAGCGCTCCTGGAAAATAGTCGTACACCCACCACTGGTCCTGTCCGTTATGCGGGTCGAGACCGGCCGTCAGGATGCGGCCGCCGGAACGGAGCACGCGCCTCGCCTCGAGAAGGAATGCCGCCGGATCGGAAAAATGATGCAGCGCGTTGATACAGAACAGCCGATCACAACTCGCGCTGGTGCATGGCAATGCTTCCGCGCGGCCTCGAATCAAACGGCCGCTCAGGGAGCCGCGTGCCACGGCCAACATCGCGACTGAAGGTTCGAGGCCGAAGGCAATTTGTCCCGCCTCGCGAAGCCTGCGCACCCAGTGTCCGGTGCCGCATCCGATCTCGAGCACGCGGAGATGCGCTGCACGGGAGTCTTCGACAAACGACGCCAGCGCCTGCTCGACCCCGATGTACGTGTTTCGCGCGTAGCGCGAGTCGTACGCGGTGGCCACGCGATCGTAGTCGACTCGTCGTGTCATGGTGGTGTCAATGACTACCGGCGCCCTTGCGCAGGTAGGTATCGAACCACTTCACCATTTCCGCTTTGTAGTCGGGCGGATTCTTTGCGCCCGGAAAATCGGGACCATGATCCGCTCCTTCGATGCGAATCAACTTCACCGGCACGTTCACCTTCTTGAGGGCGGCTTCCAACAGTTCGGACTGGTGGAAGGGAACCGTGCGATCCGCATCGCCATGAATCAGGAGCGTCGGCGGATCGTCGGCGGACACGTAGTTGACGGGTGATGCGGCCCACGCGGTCTTGTACTCGATGGAGTTTTTCGGTGTCGCGTCGTCCACTCTCGCACCGAGCAGCAAGCTCACCAGCGGTCCGCCGAGCGTCGCATTCATGTGCGTCAGATCGGTCGGAGCGGCGCGCGCGACGGCGCATTGCAGCTTTGCGCCTTGTCGATTCACCGGATCCGGATCGCTCGCCTCTCCAGCACCGTCCAGTGTTGCCAGCAGGCTTACCAGATGGGCACCCGACGATCCTCCCATTCCACCAAGCCGAGCCGGATCAATGGCGAATCTCGCCGCGTTGTGACGGATGAACCGGACCGCGCGCTGCACATCCTCGAGCGGCGCCGGATATCGAAATGTTGGTGTCGCTCGATGCGTCAGGGTGAACACCGTGTAACCGGCCTGCAGGAGCGAGGGGACGTACATGTCGACCTGCGGCGACTCCTTGAGCGGGAGCGCCGCATAGCCGAGCGCAGCATTCCAGCCGCTGCCGGCTATGAAGATGACGCCCAACCCGTTTGACTTGCCGGGATAGTGAACGTCGAGCAACATCGCGGCGCCGGAGTACATACCGTAGAGGACATTTTTCTCGACCCGCGGTTGAGCCGAGGCGTTGACGGTTGTTGCAACGAACACTGCGAGAGCGAGCGCGTGTCTCATCGTCAATATCATTTGATCACATCCTGGAATCGTGTTCGAACGTCCGGCAATTCAGGCGGGCAATCTTCACCGGCAGGCGACGCGGCTTCCCGGGTTCCCGTTCGAGCCGAGCGACGAAGTCCTCCCACCACCGCTGGAATGCAGCGGCAAAGTCCCTGACTCCCAATCCGTCGACGACCTGAGTGTGGGCCAACCGATCTCCCAATCGGTGCCCCAGAGGGTCACGCACAATCGTCGCCGATTCGAGAAACAGCGCAGAAATATTTGGACCGGGCACGAGGAGGAGAAAATTGCGCTTCGCGGAACCGACGCAGCCGCAGGGGCGGCCGGTCAAAAGGTCGATCACAACCAGGCCGAAACAAAACTTACCGACGCTTCGTCCCGCCATCGAATCTTTCAGAACCACGTACAGCACTCCGGCAATCAGCGAGAGCGCTGACTGGTAGTAGCGAAACGAGACCCACGCGGTCATCGCCATTAAAGCGTCCACCATGACGGCCATGAATCGGCGGCCAATGTCGGCCTTTGCATAGGGGGATGCCAGACCGGGTGGAGCTGTTTTCAGTAGCCGAGTGTAGACGGCGGCGAAGAGAGCCGCCGAGAGCGCGAGCGACGGTACCAGCGGACGCCTCCAGCGGTAGGATAACGCGATCGTGCCTTGGCGGTCGCTGTCGCTGAACAGCGAGGCTCGCCGCGTGTCAGACGGTCGCGCGAACCGCCGATTCCCGCAGCGCCGCGCGCGCAAGCGTCCGCGTCGAATCGATCACCGGCAGGCGTGAATCGCTTTGACTGACGAGCAGCGGGATCTCCGTGCAGCCGAGGACGACGGCGTCGCAGCCCCGATCGGCAAGCTTGTCGATCACCTCCTGCAGGTATTTGCGCGACGTGTTCTTGCAATCCCCACGAACCAGTTCGTCAAAGATGATGGCATTGATGCGCTCTCGATCGGCCGCATCTGGTATCGCACACGCGACCCTCCGCTCGCTGAGCGCTCGGGTATACACCGGCCCTTCCATCAAGTACTTCGTGCCCAGAACGCCGAGTCGCGTGAAGTTCCTTTTCGTCGCGACGGCGGCAACTTCGTCGGCAATGTGCAACCATGGCGCTGGCGAATTGAGGCGAACGAGCTCGATCCCTTGATGCGCGGTATTGTCCGGGCACACCAGGATCTCTGCGCCGGCCCTGACGACCTTCTCCGCTGACGACAGGAGCATCCGCCCAACGTCATTCCATCGATTGTTCTCGATGTGGCCCATGTACTCCGCAAGCGAGTACGTGTGCATCGTGATCTCCGGATGATCGTGCATGCCGAACAGGGCCGCCCCCTCGCTGCAGATCGTCCGGTAGCACAATGCGGCGCCTTCGGCACTCACGGCGACGATTCCGATGTGTTGGGACTTCGTCATGGCGTGTCTCCATGTTCGAGGATCGTAGGCCCTGGTGGATGCGATGGACGCAGCCAACCGCGACATGGCTCGGAAATCCAGTTATGATCAAGTCATCCCTATGCGAAAACTGTTCAAAGTCCTTGGCTGGGCTCTGTGTGCCTTGCTCGTCCTCGCGTTCTGTGCCGTCGGCGTCGCTCGCGCCGTTGCAGGTCGGAAATATAACAAGCAATGGTCGACTCACCGCGCGTCGTTTCCCATTCCCTTCCCGCTCAGCGCGGCCGAAATCGAAAAACTGCGCAACGACCGCGTCGCTGCCGGAGCATCCGCGGCCGACCCACTGGCGGGCGTCGACCTGGAAACAGTCGCCCTCACGGCGGCGATTGCCCGCGGAGAATACCTCGTCAAGACGCGAGTCAATTGCGAAGGGTGCCACGGCGACGACCTCGCCGGCAAGGTGCTGATTGACCAGGCGATCGTTGGCTATTGGGCGCCGCCGAATCTCACCGCCGGCGCCGGAAGCATGACGCGCGGATTCACAGCCAACGACTGGGATCGCGCGATTCGTCACGGCGTGCGGCATACGGGCCAGTCATCCTCAATGCCGGCGACGGAGTTCGTGAATCTCTCCGATCACGAATTATCCGACATCGTGGCCTATGTGCAGAGCCGGCCCCCCGTCGACCGAACAATGAAACCGGTCGGCATCGGGCCCGTGTTTTCCTTTGTTGTTGGCTTTGGCTCGAGCGCACTCTCCGCGTACAAGATCGATCATGAAAAGCCGCATGCCGTCGAACCGCCGGTCGAAGCGGCAAGCGTCGAACTCGGCGGCCATCTCGCGCAGGTCTGCCGGGGATGTCATGGTGACAATCTGACCGGCGGAAAAATCGCCGGCGATCCCAATATGCCGATTGTCGCCAACCTCACGCCGCACGAAACCGGATTGAAAGGGTGGACCGAATCGGATTTCATCCGCGCGCTACGGGAGGGCAAACGGAAGGACGGGACCGACATCCTGCCGCAGATGCCGTGGAAGGTTTACGGCCAGATGAAGGACGTTGAGCTCAAGGCGCTGTGGGCGTATCTGCAGACGATTCCGTCAATGCCCAAAGGGAATCGCTAGGCCGCGGCACGTCTCGACACGCTGAGAGTCAGCAACGCGGTCATGTGCAGGACCAATCCGACAATCAAACCGAGAGTAATGCCCAGGCCGCCGTAGACAATGACGAAAGGCGGTGCCTGCATGGGCTGCCTCATGATTCCCCGACTGAGCATCCAGAGCACGTAAAGAAATCCACACAATCCGGCCTCGAATATGCCGCGCCAGCTGCGATCGTCTCCCGCTAGCCGGCGGCGCGCGTGCACGAACGTGCGCCAGCCGGCGATCAGTGACAGCGGCAGCCACGTTCTCCACATTTCTATCCACGCCGACAGCGTGACGACCGAGACCGGTGGCGCTCCTTCCGGACGAACGATCGTAGAAGTGGAGCTCTCCTGCGGCAGAACGCCGGCCACCAACATGATCACGAGAGGTATCAAGGCGAACACGAATCCGTTGACCAGGGCGGCCACGATCGCCGCCCGCGTCGTTTCGGAATCCCACGGGATCTTCTGATTCATTTCACAGATCGACGCGCGAAGACGACTTCGGCACGCGAATCGCCTGTGGCACCACCGACAAGCGCGCCGATAACCGCCGCCGGGATGACCATGTCCCCGTACATGCTGATGCCTAGTGGCACGCTCAGTGCCGCAGCAATCGCGGCGCCGAGTTGTCGTCGACGACTCTTCGACATCCCCACCACCCTGGCGACGAGCACAATATCCGCGTCGCCAACGAATCGTTCGTGGAGATCGAATTCAACAGTGCTCATCGTTGCTCACGTACCGCGACTCGACCAACGACGCGGATCCACGTCACGCGCCCATCATCGTCGCGCACGAACTCGATTGATTGACCCTGATCCGGCCCCTCCAACACGACGACGCGGTCAGGACCATAGAATGCGACGGCGTTTGCTGAGTCGACACCTCCGCTGTTTGGTCGGTCTTGAACAAAGAGCCGACCACTCTCGATACTCACCACGTAGGAGTTGTTCGGCCGGCGGTACGTCCCCACGTAGGGAGCCAGATCGGGTTGTGACTCGAGTACCTTGAACGAGGGAATCGTCTCCACCAGCCCGCGATGCGCAATCGCCTGGTTCACCGAGTAGGTCGCACCAAGGTACGACTTCAAGGCTTGGCGCTCGACGTCTTGAATCAATCGCCAGCCGGCGCTCGCATTCGTGAGGATCGCGATCGCGAAGTTCCGCTCAGGCACGATCTCGAGGAGCAGAACGTGCCCGCCCA
The DNA here is from genome assembly GCA_035491715.1 of Vicinamibacterales bacterium. Classification (GTDB taxonomy): domain Bacteria; phylum Acidobacteriota; class Vicinamibacteria; order Vicinamibacterales; family 2-12-FULL-66-21; genus JALZOC01. The sequence goes on from DATJKH010000093.1 coordinate 6,889, forward strand.
ACGTGCCGCCGTGGCCGAAGGTGCGAACGGATCCAACCTGACGAATATGCCACGCCAACCCGATGTCATCGTCGGTGCCCTGCTTATGCGCCTGCGGAGTTCGCATCTGCTCCAGCGCTTCCTGCTTCAGCACCCGCTCGCCACTCGCCGTGTTGCCATCACCCAGGTGAAATCGGGCGTAGGTGACGAGATCGGTGATGCACAGACCGACCCCGCCCGCGGTCACGCTTGTCGATGGACTGAATGGCCGCTGGAGCAGCGTCTTGCCGTCGCGGGTCGTATGTCCGGCGGCAAACCGATTGACCATGAATTCGCCAGCTGTCGTTCCGGCGTGGTGGAGACCGAGCGGCTTGAACACGAGGTCGGCGATCGCACGATTGATTGACGTCGTCGTGACAGTTTCGACAACGCGACCGGCAAGGCTGAAGCCCGCGTTGTTGTAACTCCACGCCTTGCCTGGAGGAGCAACCTGCATCAAGTCTGTGATCGAGGACACGAAGTTCTTCAGCGTCTCGGTCCCGCGTTCCGGAGCGGATACCTGTCCTTCCCAACCACCAAGATGCGTCAGCAGGTGCCACACCGTGACGTCGCGGCTAACTGCGTCGTCGCGGACGCGGAAATCCGGAAGATATGTCCGCACTGGCGCCCGCAGATCGATCTTTCCCTGCTCGACGAGGCGCATCATCGCCGTCGCCGCGAAAGTCTTCGAGATTGACGCGATGGGAAAGACCGTGTGCTCGGTGACTGGTAGGGGATCTTCAATATTGGTCACACCGAGTCCTCGGATCGCCACGTCGCTGCCAGAGACAATGGCCAACGCGACGCCTGGCACGCCGAACTCTTTCATCCTGGTTTCGGTGAGAGCGACGAGCGCATCGAAGCGTTGATTGGCAGGCGCTTGCGCGTGGAGATCCACACCAACGCCGCACGCGATGATCAGCAGCGCCGGCCGCAACGCGACGGAGAACAGCAGTGCTGCAGGTTTCCTCACACGACTCATCTGTCGGTCCGTTCCCGCACCGTCGGCGGGCCCTCAAACAGGGGGCTCGCGATCAAGTCGTGCAATCCCGGCTTGTAACCGGCCTGCCGGAGAAACGCGGCGATGTGCGCCCAATGACGCAGCTCGTGAGTGACGGCCTGAAGAATCATCTTGCGACAGCTTACGATCCGCGTGTGCGTACCGAATGACATCTCTCGCGGTGCATTCCACTCCCCTTCAGGAAATGATGCAAGCAACTCGCGCAACGCCCGGCGGCTCTCTTGCCCGAAGGCAAAGAGCGAGTCGACATCATCGGCTGGAATCGCCAATGTATCGGTCAGCGCCACCTGGAGACATCGCTCAACGTAACGCTTCTCCGCTGAAAAGATGTGTCGCACCAGTTCACCGATGGTGCGAATGCGGCCCTCGTTGTGCGCGCCAAGGTCCACAGCCAGAGCAGCCGGCCCTTGGTCGCGCAGCCAGTCGTGCCACCGCGCGCGTTCCCAGTCGGAGTAGGCGAGAAGATCGTCGAGAGTGAATGCGAAGGCCATAACAGCTTTCTTTCTGATAAAAAAACCAGCAGCGAGCAGGCAGACGCGAACAGCTAGGTTACTAACTCTTCCACCCTTGCTCCCAGAAATCAGGGATGAGTTTGACCAAAGCGGCCAGAATTGTCGCTAGCTCTTGCAATTCATCCCAAATTGATGCTTGACCGTCCCAGGCCACGCGACTAGGCTTCGACGCTTAGCGGGCAACCGCATTTGCAAGTCTGCAACAACCGCGTCGTGGGCATCCACCTGGATGCCCGGGGGAGGGAAAGTATGTTGCGTCCGGCTTGGTGCAGGAGAAGTGCGCTCATCGTCGCGCTGTTTTCTCTGTCAGTTCCGGTCACGGGCTACGCACAATCCACCGCGTCGATTTCGGGGGTGGTCAAGGACACTGCGGGAAGCGTGCTCCCCGGTGTGACGGTAGTCATCAAGAACGATACGTCTGGCGTGTCTCAGGAGGTGACAACCGACGCTGAAGGAAGGTACCAGGCCTCGGCCCTGGGCGCGGGATCTTTCACAGTGAGCGCATCGCTGACCGGATTCAAGACCGCGACGGCGAAGAGCATCCGCGTGGCACCCGGGCAGCCCGTCAACATTCCTCTGACGCTCGAAATCGGTCAGCTCGAAGAAACGATCATTGTCACGAGCAGCTCGGAACTGGTCAACAGCCAGAACGGAACGGTCGCAGCGACGCTCAATTCCGATCAGCTTCTTCGGATGCCGACGCCAACGCGCAATGCCTTGAACGCTGTTGCCTTCCTTCCGGGAATCAATACGACCGGAACGAACCGCGACTCGACGATCAACGGTCTGCCCGAAAGTTTTCTCAGCATCACGCTCGATGGCGTCAGCAACAACGACAACTTCCTCCGCAACACGGATAGCTTCTTTGCCTCGGTTACCCCACGGCAGGACGCCGTCGAAGCGGTGTCGGTCACGCTGTCGGCTGCAGGCGCGCAAGTGGGCGGCGGTGCCGGGGCCGTGACGATGGCGTTTCAGACGCGGTCGGGTGGCAATCGCTTCACCGGCAGTGCCTATGAGTACTACCGGAACCCGAGCTTCAATACCAACTACGTCTTCAACGAGATCAACCATCAGGGAAAAAACGAGATCAAGTTGAACCAGTTCGGCGCTCGGCTCGGCGGTCCAATTGTGATCCCCGGCCTGTACGACGGACACAACAAGGCATTCTTCTTCTTCCACTACGAACAGATCCGTTTTCCCAACAGCTTCACCCGCACGCGAACGGTCTTCAATCCGCGAGTGTATGACGGCTGGTTCCGTTATCAGTTCGGCAATGAAGTACGCGAAGTGAACCTGCTGCAACTGGCCGCCGCCAACGGGCAAATCTCAGCGAAAGATCCGCTGATGACAAAGCTGCTTGGCATGATCGACTCGGCCACCAAGACGACCGGTACGCGCAGCGCTCAGAGCGATCCGCTCTATGACAACTACGTCTGGCAGAGTCCGTCCGAGCTATTCGAGCATCAGCCGACAGTGCGCATCGACTACAACCTGACTGACAAACACCGGCTGAACGGATCGTGGTCGTCGATCACGGCCAAACGCACTCCCGACTACTTGAACAACGCGGACCCCCGATTTCCGGGCGCACCAAATCAACGCGATTTCAAGTCGACGCGACCGCTGACATCGATGGCGCTGCGTTCGGTGTTTACCAAGAACACGATCAACGAGCTCCGGGGCGGATTAACCGCTTACGCGAGCGGCTCGAACTTCGGGTATCCGTCGAGCATGGCATCGCGTAACGATCCGACCAGCTTCGAGGACCAGAACGGCTACGCGATCACCACGCCGGGAAACACGACCGACTGGTTCACGTCGAATGGCCCGACCTGGCGGAAAGCGCCCACCTACACGATTGAGGACACGGTGACGTGGAATCGGCAATCCCACACGGTGTTGGCGGGCGGCAATCTGCTCGTCTCGAACGCCTCGGCCTCGAGTCAGCAGATGGTCACCGGGATCACGCTCGGATTCAATACGGACTTCGATCCCGCGGCGAGCCTGTTCACGACTGCGAACTTTCCCGGCGCGTCGAGCGATCAGCTGACCGCCGCGCGAGCGACCTACGCGGTCCTCACCGGCCGAGTGTCCAGCATTACCAGTCAGGCGGTCCTCGACGGCAGCACGGGCAAATACCAGGAACTCGGGCCGTCAACGCTCGAGGGCGGCTATCACGTGTTCGGCATGTTTGCGCAGGACACCTGGAGGCTGCGCTCGAACCTCACCTTGACCGGCGGCATTCGCTATGACGTCCAGACACCGTTCGCGCCGTTCACGAGCGTCATGTCGTCGGCGACGATGGAGAGTGTGTGCGGACGATCGGGCCTCGGTGATGGCGGCCTCTATAGCCGATGCAACTTCCTTTCACCGGGCTCTCTGAACGGTGTGGCTCCGCAGTATATCCAGTTTGAGAAAGGGAGCGAGGGCTACAAGATCGACTGGAACAACATCGCTCCGTCGGTCAGCGCCGCCTGGCGCCCGAACGTAGAGTCCGGGTTCCTGCGCAAGATCATGGGCGACCCGGATCAGGCGACGGTGCGCGCTGGGTATTCCGAGGCCTATGATCGCCAGGGCCTGACTCGGTTTACTGATCTGTATGGCGGCAACCGCGGCGCCTCGGTATCGCTTACTCGCGGGGCGAGCACGGGAACGCCGACGCTGGTGCCGCCCGGCGAATCGTGGCCGGTTCTGCTCTCGCAGCCTGGTCGGCTGTTTCCTTCGTCATTCAATGAGGATCCGAAGTACCCGATCGCCGTCGGCGCGAACCGCGCGGACAGCCTCAATGCCTTCGCGCCGGACATCAAGATCGGTCGCGTCCGGACGTGGACCATCGGGTTCGCGCGGTCGATCTCCAGGGACATGGCGGTCGAGATCCGCTACATCGGGAACCGCGGCGACAACGAATGGTCGTCGATCAACTACAACACGATCCGCGGCGAGAATCTGGTGGCCAACGGGTTCCTCAACGAGTTCAAGCTCGCGATGGCCAACCTCCAGGCCAACAACGCGTCGGGCGCGTCGAACCGGGCCGGATCATTCGCCTACTTCGGTCAGGGCACCGGGACCGCGCCGTTGCCAATCTACCTCGCGTACCTCAATGGCAGCAGGGACGCGGTCAATCCGGCCGCGTACACGAACGCGTCGACGACCTGGGCCAACTCGACGATCGCCGGCCGGCTCGCGGGACCGAATCCCAATCCGACCGGAGCGGCAGGAGATCTCGATGGCAACCTGACTCGGCGCAACCAGGCACAGGCGCTCGGATACCCCGCGAACTTCTTCGTCCTGAACCCCGACGTGAACAACAACAACGTGACCGACGCCGGCGGCTTCAGCAAATACAACGCGCTCCAGCTCGAGCTGCGGCGACGTTTGTCGAAGGGCTTCTCCGCGAACGTGAATTATCAGTACGCGTTCGAAGGCGGCTCTCAATTCGATGGTTTCAGCTTCGGACGCGCCTGGAGCGACATCCCGGTCACCGGGCTTCCCACGGTGCGTCACGCGATCAAATATCAGGCGGACTGGACGCTGCCGTTCGGCCGCGGCGAGCGCTTTGCCGGCGACATCGGGCATCTTGCCAACGCGTTGGTCGGCGGCTGGAGCGTCACCGCGGTTGGTCGTATCCAGACGACGGTCCAGGATCTTGGCAACGTGCAGCTCGTCGGCATGTCCGTCAAAGACCTGCAGAAGATGTACAAGTTCACCCGCATCGGCAACCCATCGACCGGCATCGATGAAGTGTGGATGTTGCCCGACGACGTCGTGCTGAACACTCGTCGGGCGTTCAGTACGAGTAACACGACGTTGGATGGCTACTCGACCAGTCTGGGCGGTGCGCCGCAGGGACGGTACATCGCGCCCGCGAACTCGGCGACCTGCATTCAGATCAAGGCTGGCGACTGCGCGCCGCGGAGTGTGTTGCTCCTTTCACCATGGTTCAACCGACTCGACTTCGGCGTAGCTAAGCGAATCAACACCGGTGGATCGACGAACGTCGAGGTACGTTTCGATCTGCTCAACCTGCTCGACAATGCAAATTACAACCCGGTCGCCAATCCCGGATCAGGGGCGACGATCTTCCGCACGACGTCGGCCTACACCGACGCGAGCAATACTTACGATCCCGGCGGGCGAATCGGACAGTTGATGTTCAGATTGAACTGGTAGACCGCAACGGTCAGCTGATAGCTGAAATGCTCCCTCGCGTTCCGGCCGCCATCGTCGTGGCACTTGCCGTTCTTGCCAGCGATCGGCCGGATCGCGTTTTTGCGCGGCAATCACAAGTCGCCAGCGAGCGTCCGTCTGGTCCAACGGTCGACTTTGTCGTGCTCGACGCCGATGGATCCCCGATCGCTGACCTGCAATCGTCGGAAGTTGAAATCCGAGTCGGAGACCGTGTCAGAGTGGTGCGCGCGCTGCGCCGCATCTCCGCGGCACCTGCGTCCACGACCAACGGCACGTCACACGTGCCGCCGCCATACGGCACAAACGACGACGTCGCAGCAGGGCGCCGATTCGTGGTCGTCATCGATCAGGAGTCGTTTGCCGCAGGACGCGAATCGCTGTTCAGAAACGCGATCGACGGCCTGCTGACTCAGTTTTCTGCGGCCGATCGGGCGATGGTGGCTGCGCTCCCCTTCGGCGGTGTGGTCGTGCCCTTTACGTCCGATGCCGCGCGTATCCGGCTGGCGGCAGGCCGCGTGGCCGGCCAGGGATCACGCAGCGAGACCGGATCCGATCTGGCGTGCCGCACGCGTCGATTCCTTGAATCGCTCGAGGGGATGCTGAAACAGCAGGGCCGGCAAAGCTCGCCGCAAACGCTGATTCTCTTTACCGCCGGCCTTGCTGCGCCGCGGCGCGACGCGCCGATGGGACTCCAGCCAGGCATGTGCGAGCTGCCCGTCGATCTCTTTCGTCATGTCGCTTCCGCGGCCAGCGCCGCGCGCGCGAACCTCTACGTCATGCAGCCTGTCGACGTCGGGATGCGCGCGTCGCTTCCCCGTCCCACGCCGGGCGGAGTCGGCGACATCGGATCCGACAACCCGCTCGAGGGGATCGAGCACATTGCGGGCGTCACCGGTGGAACCCGTCTGTCGCTGGATGCAACCGGCACGGGAGCGCTGCTCCGCGTGGCGAAAGAAAGTTCGGCTTACTATGTCGCGGAACTCGAGCCCGTGAGCGGCGAAGTCTTTGGACGCAGCCGGCCACTCGGCGTAAGAGTCTCACGCCGCGGCGTGGCGGTTCGCGCGCGCCCGGAGATCGCGTTCACCGACACGGCAAGCGCAGAGGTGGCGCGTCCCATTGTGAGCGAGTTGCTCGCCTCGACCAACGCCGTCGCCGATCTGCGCTTGCGCGTCGACGGCTTTACCGTGCGCGACCCGGACGGCAAGTTACGTGTCGGCGTGCTGCTGGAGCCGGCAGACGCATCGGCAACGATCGCCTCGGCGGGCGCCATTCTATTGGACGGTGCCGGGCGGGTTGCGGGGCGCTGGAACGCCAGCGATCCGAGCGAACGCCCGCTTCTTGGCGCGATGTCAGCGTCGCCGGGCACGTACCGGATGCGCGCAGTCGCCGTCGATACGACAGGCAAGCCTGGCGCCGCGGAAATCGAGATCGACGTCGGCCTCACCGCGGTAGGTGGACTCTCGCTTGGTTCCCTGTTGCTGAGCGTTTCTCGTGCGGGATCAACGTCGCTCCAGCTCGAATTCGGATCGGAACCGACTGCGAGGGCATCGTTCGACATTTATGGAGGCACCGCGGGTCAGCGACTGTCGGCAACCCTCGAGATATCGCGCAGCGTCGATGGCGCGGCGATCGCCACCGTGCCACTCGCGTTGACGCGCGCCGACGACACTCGTGTTGTCGCCACCGGCACCGTTCCGCTCGGCGCTTTGTCTCCTGGCGACTACGTCGTCCGCGGGATCATCCGCCTCGAGGACGGGACGACGGGGCGCGTGGTACGGACGTTGAGGAAAAAGCTGTAGCCCTGGCCCTCAAGAGCCGCACCGGTCTACGCGCTGCGGAGTGATCGGGCGATCACGCCGAGACCACCAAACAGCAGTCCAAGCATCACAATCGTGTTGAAAAGTGTCGTCTGACGGAAATAGATGTCCATGTTCATGAGAATGCCGGCGAGGACGATCGCGAGACCGAGCGCCGTCAGCAGCCATCCGATGAACGACTTTCCGTTGTAGAACAGGAACGCGACACCCACCAGCAACGGAAGAAGCGTAGGACCGAAACCGCCAAATCTGCCGAAGTTCCAGAACGCTGTCGTCACCTGCACCTGGTTCAGCAGCAGGTACACACCAACAACCGCCATCGTCAATCCGATGAAGAACTGTCCAACTCCGCCGGGGGTGCCCCCGGCGCCGCGCTTTTCCGGCAGTGGCTGCGTCGTCGTCACGCGGGAAGGATAACAGAGACCGGCAGGGATCAGCGTTCGCTCTTGAGAACCAGTGCCGGGACCAGGAGAAGCAAACCCTGGACGAGATCGCCGATCGCGAAATCCACTCGATGCAATTTCAGATAGACGACCGCCGCACTGAGAAGCATCGTGAGGGCGGTGAACCGCGCGAGAAACAGGCCCTCCGGCTTCCGCTGGATGAGCCACACGAACGCAATCGCCGTCACCGCAGCGCGCACAAACATCGCGATGCCGAGAAACGTCAGAGGGACCTCGACGTCGGGAGTCATCGTCAGCTCGAGTCCGGCCATCATGGCGGCCGGGTTGGTGAGGGACACAGCTCCTTCGAGACACTGCATCGCGCCGGTAAGGGCGAGGAGCACGAGCAGCACGCCGCGCACGACCGTCATGCCGTGAATCACTTTGCGAGTACGAGATTGCCCGCGCCGAGATGCGCCCGCAGCGTGTACTTTCCCTTTCCAGACCAGGTGAACTCCTGCAGCAGGCCTGATTTCGAACCGCCGAAGGGGCTCGCGTTGAGGTCGCCCGCCTTCACAGCCGCGTCGACGCTCGCGTAATCGTCCGGATTGCCCACCGCGATCTGAACGTTACCCGCATAACTCTCGACATCCTTGTTCCCAGTGATGGCCTCCATCTTCAGTTCGCCACCGCTCAGGCGTACGACGACGTCGGCAGTGGCCGGCACTTCGACGATCGCCCGGAAGTTGTTGTGCGGAGTGTTCTTGACCTTTACATCAGCACTGCTGCCATTCACCGTCACGTCGACTTTGGTGTCGCCGGTATTACCGCCCACAGCGACGCGAATGTGATTATCGTCGGCGGTCTTGATTTCATATCCGCCGCCATCGAGATCGACGTTGATCTTTCCACCCGCAACAAATGGCTTATCAGCCGCAGGCGTGGTCGCCGCATCACTCGACGTGTTCTTCGCTGCGTCTTCTGGCTGCTGGCACGCAGGCAAACTCAGGGCGGTTGCAACGACGAGAATGCCAGATAGGGTTGATCGCACCATAACCCTCCTCAATGACTTCGTGGATCGACAGTCTTGCACAGAATCGCTAACCGGGATCGGCCGCAGGCGCTTGCAATGAGCGCCAGGCGAGCTGGACTCTCGCGCGCATCCACGATACGGTGCCGTTAACATTAACGCCGAACCGCCGTCTTTCCTCTCATGGGTCACAGTCCGTTCCATGTGTTCGGTCGATCGCCGGCCTTCGCAGTCGGCGTCGTGCTGCCGCTGTCTCTCGGGATTGCTCTCGCGGCCATCACGTCAGCGGTCGTGAACGCGTACTTGATTCGCACATTACCTTATCCGGCGCCCGATCGTGTCTACCACGTGATGTATGCGCCGCCGGGTCCCTGGGAGCCACGCGGACTGTCAGGAATGGACTGGGCTTCGGTCAGCGACGTCGTCGAATACCCGCTCGCATCGGGAGCCGACACGTTCTTCCTGGCTGATGGCAGTGCAGCTCCGCCGCTGCGAGGCCGCAGGATCACATTCGGTGTGGTGGCCGGTCTGGTTTTGCAGCCGGCCGCGGGGCGACTTCTGGTTGAGGAGGACTTTCAGAGCACGGCTGAACCGTCTGCGCTTATCGGCTATAGCGTTTGGCGGGATCGCTTCGGCTCAGATCCCGCGGTCGTTGGCCGATCGCTTCGCACCGAAACCGAGGCGGGCCGCGCCGAGCAGTTTCGAATTGTCGGTGTGCTTCCGCGCAACTTCTACATCGGAGGCGACAGCACGCAACCTATCGATGTCGTCGTTCCGATTGACGGATCGGCGCGACGCTACTACATGGCGCGCCTGCGACCGGGAGTGCCGCCCGCACTTGCAGAGCGGCGGCTCACTGAGGCCGCCCTGCGCGTGGCCACCGACGCACCGGCCGACTGGAGCGGCGTGCATCTGGAGTCGGCGCACGAGCGATACACGGGGCGATTGCGCCCTGTGCTCACCGGCATCATGGTCGCCTCTGCCCTGCTTCTGCTCACGGCTTTTGCCAACGTTGCGGTCCTCATCGTCCTGCGAACCGCACGGCGGCAAAAGGAAATGGCGCTTCGGCTCGCTCTCGGCTCGACCAACGCACGACTGCTGCGATTGCTCCTCGCCGAAACCTGTGTGCTGCTTGTCGCTTCGCTCGTGATTGGCTTGTTCATCTGCCGCTCGGCACTGCAAGTACTCGCTCCGCTAATCGAAGCCCAACTTGGACGACCAGCACCTGGCGGGAGCGTTTCGATCGCAATCGACGCCACCGTGCTGTTCGCTTTCATCGCGATTGGCGCTGTTTCGCTCATTGCGTTGACGCTGCCACCGCTTGGGTTGCTGCGGCGAGGACGGCTCGCGGCAATTCTGCAGCGATCGGGCGCAACCACGACCGAGGGACTCGGCATGCGACGGCTGCGCTCGACAATGCTCGTCGTCGAAGTCGCGGCGACAGTTGTCCTGCTCGCCGGATGCGGCCTGATGGTGAGAAGCGTTGCCAGGATGGTGCGAACCGATTTGGGATTCCAACCGCACCAACTGGCGCGAGCACGCATCACACTCCGTCCGGTTGACTACGCGAATCCGCAAGCCTTTACGCGCTTCTTTCAACGGTTCATCGAACGCGCGAGCATCGCCGGCGCGCCCGTGGTCTTCAGCAGCTGGCCGCCGTTCGCGGCATTCCCGGAGCAGGCGATCGAAGTCGACGGACGTGCCGGACACATTTTGAATGCGGGATATGTCAATGTCGGGCCGAACTACTTTTCAACCCTCGACATTGCGCTCAGGAGCGGACGCGAGATCACCGCTGCCGACATCGCCTCGTCGGCCGCCGTCGCGGTGGTGAGTGAATCGTTGGCGAAGCGTTTATGGCCTGGAGGCGACGCACTCGGCAGGCAGCTCCGACAGATTCAGGTCACGGCGCGAGGTCCTGAGCCGCCCGGGCCGTGGCAAACCGTCGTCGGGATCGTCGCCGACGTGCGCCAGAGCTATGGCGACACCAACATGCACGATGTCTACTCGCCGTGGATTCCCAATCTTCGCTTTGGATCGTTTTATACGCGCACCCCGCGCCCGCTCCCCTCCCAGTCTCGAGTGCTGCAAGGAGTCGCGACGGAAATCGATCCTCATGCCGTCGTCAACGACCTTCGGGCTGTTGACGCGGAGAATCGCGAGCTCGAGGGTGCAACGTTCCTGAGCATGATGTTGGCGGGGTTCGCTGCGGTCGCCACGATCGTGGCGGTGCTGGGCATTTATGCCGTGACCGCCTATTCGTTGCAGCAGCGCGAGCGCGAGCTGGCAATCAGAATGGCGCTTGGCGCCGGCCGCCGCGCTGTCGCGACATTGTTGCTTGGTGAAAGCGGCGCCGTCCTGACCGCCGGCCTCGTCACCGGCGTCGCCGGTGCGATGGCCACTGCCCGGATCCTCGAGCATCAACTGTTCGGCGTGCAGACGTTCGACGTATTAACGCTTGCCGCCACCTCAACCTTGACGGCGACGACGTGGCTTGTGGCAACGTGGTGGCCAACTCGACGTGCAGCGCGAACGGATCTGGTGGTGTCATTGAAGGAGATCTAGACGACGACGTTCATTGGCCGGCCTGCGAGGAATGCAAAGACATTATCGATTGCGAGCGCCAGGCCTGCCTCGGTTGTTTCAGGCGTGATTCCGGCTGCGTGCGGCGTGAGAACGACATTCGGCAATGAATAAAGCGGCGAACCAGGCGGCAGGGGCTCGAGATCGAAAACATCCAGACCCGCGCCCGCGATTCGGTTCGTCGCGAGTGCGGCGATCAGGTCAGCTTCATTCACAATCGGACCGCGAGCCGTGTTGATGAAGATGGCGCCCGGTTTCATCATGTCGAAGTGTTCACGGCGGATGAGACCCGATGTATCCGTTGATTGCCGCACGTGAATGCTGACGACGTCGGATTGACGGAACACGTCGTCAAATCCAATCCACTCGGCGGTGTCCCCTCCAGGATGAAACGTCCAGGCCACGACCCGCATGCCGATCGCTCTTCCCAGTTTGGCGACCTCGCGTCCGATCGCTCCGGTCCCAATCAGGCCGAGAACTTTTCCGCGAAGCTGCGGCACCATCGCACGGGGCCATTTGCCGTCGCGCACTTGCCGGTCAACCGTCACGATCTGTTTGGCGACGGCCATGATCAAAGCCAGTGTATGTTCTGCGACGGCGACCGCCGATACGCCAGGCGTATTGGTGACGCGAACCCCACGGGACTTTGCCGCCAGGAGATCGACATTGTCGGTTCCGGTTCCCCAAATCGAAATCAGCCGCAGATGAGGACATGCTGCGAGTACGTCAGCGGTGAATTTCGAAGTCGAGCGAATGTTGATCACCATTTCCGCATCACGAATGCGGCGAACGAGTTCGGCGACACTCGACGGACGATCGGCGTAGGTTCGCACCTCGTGGCCGGCGAGCGTCGCAAATGCCGCGCTCGGCGCCATCACGGCGGGTTCATCGTCCGGTATGACAATGCGGGACATTACTGGTGACGTCCAATGGCGGAATAGTGCTTCGTGTCGCGCATCATCAGCGAGACGATCAGCGCCACGGCAATCACACTGGTGAGATAGTAGGAAAACCACGCCTCGTGGCCGATCGACTTGAACCACAGGGCGATGGATTCAGCCGGTCCGCCAAAAATGGACGTGGTGATTGCATACGGGAGCCCGACGCCGGTGGCTCGCACGTTGGTGGGAAACAGTTCGGCTTTCACCACGGCGTTAATCGACGTATAGCCGGCGACGATCAGCCATGCGGCGGCAATCAAGAGAAATGCGGCGAGCGCACTCGTCGTTGCCTGAAGCGTCCGAAGCAGCGGAATCGTGAACAGCGTTCCGAGCGCACCAAACCAGAGGAGCAGAGGTTTGCGCCCAACTCTGTCGGAGATTGCTCCGTAAATCGGCTGGAGACATAGGGCAAACACCAGCGACGCGGCACTCACAAGCGTCGTCTGATTGTCACTCAAACCAACCGAGAGCTTCAGAAACTTCTGCATGTAGGTCGTGTAGGTGTAGAAGCAGGTCGTCCCGCCGGCCGTCAGTCCGACGACGATGAGGACCTCGCGCGGATATTTGAAGAGCCCGCGAATGGAGCTTTCGCGTTTAACCGCCGTCTTCGCCTCGATGAAGGCGTCGGTCTCGTGCAGGTTCCTCCGCATCATCAGAGCGACAACGGCCAGTAATGCGCCGATGACGAATGGAATGCGCCAGCCCCACGCGCGCATTTGATCACCGGTCAGGAACAGCTGCTGCAGAACGAGGAGCACGAGGATGGCACACAGTTGGCCCCCGATGAGCGTGACGTAATGAAAACTCACATAGAAGCCGCGATGCTTTTCGTCGGCGACTTCAGTCAAATACGTCGCGCTTGCCCCGTATTCACCGCCGAGACTCAATCCCTGGATGATGCGGGCGATGCCCAGCATCGCCGGAGCGGCCGACCCGATCGAGGCGTAGGTCGGCGTCACGGCGATGACCAGCGACCCGAAGCACATCAGCATCACGGACAACATCAGCGCCGTGCGGCGGCCGTGATGATCGGCGAGATATCCGAACACCACACCGCCGAGCGGCCGCATGATGAACCCAATCGCAAACAGGATTGCGGCGTTCAGTTGCTGGACGACTGGATCGTTTCCGGGAAAGAACGAGTGCGCGAAGTACAGCGCGAACGCCGTATAGGAGTAGAAGTCATACCATTCGACGAGATTTCCGATCGATCCGACGAAGATGGCGCGCAGCCGCCGGCGCACATCGGTGAACGTCAAGTGATCGGTCGCGTGGACTACTTCAGCGTCAGCGTCTGCTTCAGCCACGCAATCATCTCTGCCTTGTAGTGCTGCTGGTCAGCATCTTTCCACGTGCCCATGCCATGTCCGCCGGTAGTCGATGCTGAACCAGGCGAACCCCGCCTCGGCGAGCGGTTGGAACGTCGGTGCCATATTGGTGGCGCGGGTGCCGCCGTCAAATCCGCCGCCGTGCACGAGGATCGCGGCCGGGAATGGGCGCGGGCCGTCGGGGACATACAGATCTAACAGGAGCGCGTGGCCTCCGGCCCTGCCGTATTCGACGCCCTTTTGATCGGTCGAGAGTAGAGCCGGGAGGATGGCAGAGATGAGAGCGAAGATTATCGGTTTCATCAAGCGACCCGCAAACATATCGCGTCCAGTCAACGGGAGTCCGAGGAGTTTATCTGCATCGCTGTTGATACGCTATACAGGGCAGGAAACTGGAACGTGGCGCGCACACTGATTTCAGCGGAGATCGAAGAATGGCGCGATGAACGCTGGCAGCGCGAGGGATCGCGGCAGGTCGAAACAGCGTTCGGCGCCGAACGGTTCATTGAGCGGGTTGGCTTTGCGGCGTGCCTGACCGACGCTCGGCGGCCCGGTCCTTCGCTCTATGTCGCGGTTTGCGGCCGGCGCGACGCGGTCATGCCCCGGAACGTTCAGAAGGATCCCGAAGCCTCACATACATGGCACCTCAAGGACGAACTCGTGCGACGAGGCAAGGTCTACTACGGCAAGCTCGCCGGCACGCGGGCGATGTTCATCGCTCCTCGCATGATTCCGTACTTCCATTCGGTCTGGGGCATGCGTCGCGCGGAAGAATCGAGACGCCTGAGTGGTACTGCCAGGGCGATACTCCGCGTCCTGCGTCGTGAATGGGAGATGGCGACGTCCGATCTGCGCAACGATGCCGGGGTGAAGGATCGCAAGCGATTCGGTCAGGCGCTCGACGAACTGCAGGCGGCCATGCTGGTCGTACCGAGCGAGGTGTACTACCAGCCAAAGTTCACGTATGTCTGGACGCTGGCGGTGGGGCGGTTTCCGGATCACCTGCGGCAACGCATCAGCCGTAGCATCGCGCTCCGCGAAATCGCCCGCTGCTTCCTATCGAGTGCGGGGATGACCGTACCGGGGGAGTTGGCGCGGGTGACCGGGTTGTCACGTCCGGACGCGGGGTTGGGCAACCGTGCGCTGGTGGCCGAAGGCTTTGCGACGACACCGGCTCGCGGCGTCTATGTGCTCTCTAAGGCGGGGTCGTGCGACGCTGGATCTGGTCGAGATGATGACGCACATGCGGCGACATAGTCTCTGACCAACGCACTCAATGCGACCGCTTCAGTGGCACATCCGGACCCGGGTTCGAAGCGGCGATCCCATCGTCGATCGCACGAGTTCGAGCGTCGCTCGATCGACCAGACGGATCAGTTCGGAAGCCAGTGATTCAAGCATGCACGAAGGCAAGGACGGCCACAATCGTCACTGCGGAAGCGCACCGTGTTCCCATTCCTGATGTCCAGTCTCGTTAGCCACCGTTGCCGCGCAAACGGAATTAATCGCTTGCTCAATGGATTCGCTACCCCACAGCTAACACACGAATGCGATGCGCCTCGCTGTCGCCGACATAGAGCGCACCGCGGCCATCGGCAAACACACCGTGCGGGCGCGCGAGTGAACATTTCATCGGGTCGGGCTCCGGCCCATCCCCTCGCCGTCCGGTACCGAGCACCGTGCGGATGATGCGCGTCTTCAGATCGATCGCGCGAATCACATGATTCTCGGTGTCGGCGATGTAAAGCGTGTCGCGCGCCCATGAGAGACCTTTCGGGCCGCCCAACTTCGCCGCCCGCGAATCGCCGCCGTCGCCGGAATAACCCGGTTCACCGGTGCCGGCAATGTGGTGCGCGGTCAGCGTATCAGCGTCGACGCGATAGATCGCATTGCCTTCTCGCAATGCCAGATAGAAGTTGCCTGCTCGATCGAGAGCAATGGTGCGCGGACCATTGAGAGACGTTCCCGTCAATCGCGCTCCATCCGGCGTCGGCTGTCGTTCTCCGGTCCCACCAATCGTTTCGATAATGCCGGTCGATAAGTTCATTGCCCGGAGACGATGGTTTCCGATATCGCAAATCAGCAGTCGATTCCGACGGCGATCGACGACGATGCTGTGTGGCTGACGAAGGTGTGCACCAGTCGCCGGTCCGCCGTCTCCCGAGAATCCCGCCTCGCCCGTGCCCGCGACTGTAGAAATCAGCCGTGTCTTCGCCTCGATCTTTCGCACCACATGATTGTCGCGTTCCGCGATATAGAGGTGGCCGGCCGCATCAAACTGTATTTCATGCGGCATGTTCAACGACGCCTCGGTCGCTACTCGACCGTCGCCCGCGTACGCCCGCTCTCCGTTACCGGCGATGGTCGACGTGCGGCGCGTCTCGAGGTCGAGCCGGCGAATGCGTTGGTTGTCGAGATCGCAGAAATAGAGCGCCCCGTCGGGTCCGATGACGAGTCCATAAGGATTGTTCACCTGCCGGTCGGAGTAGCCGGGCGATCCGGTGCCGATTAACGTCGAAACCGATAGCGGCGCGGCCCACGTCGGTGGCCAGGCCAGCGCTGCCAGCAACGATGTGAGCGCATCACGCCGATTCATCGACCATCGCGATCGTCGTCGTCCACCTTCGGGAACGTCAACAAGCCGTAGCGCGAGGCGAGCACGCGTCGAACCGGGACCGGGTAGGCGACGTCAGTGCCTTTGATGCTGTGCCAGAGAATGCGGTTGAGCGCGTCCTCGTCGATCCGGTCGTACTCGCGGAAATCCATGCGCGCCGAAATCGCCGCGCCGTAGCCCTGCGCGGGGTTTCTCGTCATCAGATCGATCTTGGCCGGCAGTGCCGTGAAGCCGGACAGATCCGGCTTCGCCATGAAGGTGTTGACCATCGGCGCGGCCGCCGCATCGTGCTGCGTCATCGGCGGCAGGCCGAGGATTAGTTCCACCGTCCGCAGCATGCTGACCGTCGAATACATCTCGCTGTCGACGACCCCGCGTTTGACATACGGACTGATGACGAGCCCCGCAGTGCGGTGCGAGTCGACATGATCTGGCCCGTTCTGCGCGTCGTCTTCGATGATGAAGATCGCGAATTCGGGCCAGACCCGGCTCTTCGTGATCGCTTCGACGATCTTGCCGACGGCGAGATCGTTGGAGGCGACCTGCGCTTTCGGCGTGAACGCACCGGGCGTAGTGCCCTGGGTGTGGTTCTCGCCGAGCGACATGAACATGAAATTCGGCACGGTCCCTTTCCGATCCATGTCCTCGAACTCTTCAACGAATCGTTGGGCACGCATGAAGTCGCGGATGCGTGGCGCTTCTTCGCCGGGGGCGCGCTGCTCCATCTGCGGATCGAGAAACTGCTGCTCGAAGCGCGTGCTGCGAACCGCCGCGACGCCGCGGCGGTTGCCCATGCCGAAGGTCATCACTGTGAGCCCCTTCGCGCGAGCGAGCTCCCAGATGTACGGCGTCGACTGCTCGGAAATCCCGCCACCGGTAACGAGCGTGCCGTGCTTCGAGTAGCTCAGCGTCCACGCGCGTTGTGTGAACTCGGTGGCATAGGCAGAGGTCGTCCACGGCTGGCCGTCCTGCGACACCTCGCCGCTGCAATACAGGTTGTCGAGGAGCACGAACTGCTCGGCCAGCGCGTGCTGGTTGGGCGTGACGTCGCGGCCGAACAGCGTCAGGCTCGGATCGCCGTTGCCCTGTTTGAGATCGCCGAACACCTGATCGTAGGTGCGGTTTTCTTTCATGATGAACAGCACGTGCTTGATTGGCGAGCCGTCGCCGACTTTCGCGGGAATCACCGTCGTCGCCTGGGCGCCGGACGTCTCGAGCTGTGTGTCGCGATACAGTGCGTTGTCGTAAACCTGTTTCGTATAAGTGGACAGCCGTTTCGTATCCGGCGTATCGATGAACGAGATCAGGCCATTCAGGTTGTTGGCGTGATGCTGGAAGCTGGCCGCTGGCGCGGTTTGATCGATCGGCCGCTTGACCAGAGTCGGACCGGTGCCGTTGCCCTTGCCGCTGCCAACAATAATGCGTTTGCCATCGCCGGAGGTCGTGACCAGCGTCGGATACCAACCGGTCGGCAGGAAGCCCAGCGGCCGGCTCTTGCCGCGATCCTCGATGTCGATGACCGAGATCGAGTTGTTATCGGCATTGGCGACATAGAGGTGCTCGCCGTCCGGCGAGAGCGCGAGCGAGTTCGGTGTGCTGCCAGGGGGAGCCTTCGGACCGAGCGCCGTGCTGATCACTTCCAGTCGCTGCCGCGACTTGACGTCGAACGCGATGACATTGTTTGTATTGCCGCACGAGACAAAGAGACGGCCGTCCTCGGTCAGCGCGACGTCGTTCGGATGCGGATCCGTTGCGAGCGTCGCCGCAATTGTCGGACGGCTGGGTTCGCTCACATCGACGATCGCAACATTCGCTGATCCGAGGTTCGCGACGTACAACGTCCGGCCGTCCTTACTCAGACGCGCTGAAATCGGATGGTCGCCGACGCGCAACCGCGCGACCGCTCGCCCGCCGTGGGTATGAATGATGTAGAGCTGCTGGTCGGAGTTGTTCAGTGCATAAAGGAGCGTGCCGTCGGGGGACGTCCCCAGCCACGCGACCGCGGTCTGATCTTTCTGCGCGCCGTAAAGCGTGTATCCGACGCGCGCTTCCTTCCATCCGCCGTTATCCCACTTGTCGAAGAGCTGTATGTCGCTCGCCTTATAACCGGCGCCGTTCGACACGTAAATGCGATCGCCCTTCGGAGAGAAGGCGAGGCCGCTCCACGCCTGCTCCATCTGGAACGTCGCGATTTCCTTTTCGGTCGCGAGATCAACGATGTGGAGCGCGTGGTGCGTATAGCCGGTATTGGTGAAGGCGAAGAGCTTGCCGTCGGGACTCACCTGCCCGCTGAGGATCATGTCTCCCGACGCGAGCGGCCGGCCCGCGGGGGTCGTCTTCCACCCGCTCACCAGTAATGCATTCGATCCGTTCTGGCCAGGGACGGTAATGTCTTTACCTGTTACCGGATGTTTGGTGCGAAATGGCTCGAACGCGGTCCAGGCGGCACCCGCCAGGGCGACGATGGTCAGGGTGAGTGCGAGGCGTTTCATCCAATCCTCCTCGGTCTGCTGCGAGAGGGTACACCAGGGGGATGACGAATGCGTGTCGAATCGTCGACTCCGAGGCAGCTGTTGGAGCCACCTGACAGGTCGTTAGAAGCGGCTGTTACATTGCGCCAAGAAAAACCCGGCTTTCGAGGAAAAGTTGCGCAAGAGGCGTCACAAACGACTCAAGTAAGCGAACGAAACGACGACCGCTCCAGCGACCGGTCCGAAGAACACGGCCCACAGCATCCACCGCTTTGTTGTTCTCGGCAGCATCACCAACAGCGTTGCGCTCATGACAGCCGCAATCGAGAGTACCCAACCCATGAAGGCGTTCGCCTCATACCAGATCGCTGGCGTAGACCTCGTCGCTCCTGTCCTGAACCCGTACATACCGTTCGGCGGAACCACACGCAGGATCAGCGGAACGCTGATGATCAGGAGGCCCAGACAGGACGCGACCAGGCGTGCTCGGGTTCGTTCCGGCTCGTCGTCGCCGATCGCTCGGTGTGGGGCGGTTACGGCGCGACGTTTCAGATGGGCTCGGGCGCCTCTCCACGCGACTCGAATGCCGTAGGCAACCACAGAGACGACGAGAGCAGCGACTATTTCGGGGACCATATCTCGCTGCAGAAGATCCATGCCGTAGTGTACGGCTTCCTGCGGCTCCGCCCGCGGGCGCGCCGATCATGTCGGCACTGCGTCATGAGTGGCACGACTGCGGCCGTACTATCTAAGCGCCTCGGCGGGACCAATCTTGATTGCACGGCGCGCCGGGACATAGCAGGCGATCGCGCCAACGACAACCAGGCCGGCGCTCACCGAGAGGAATGTGATCGGGTCGGTCGCGGTCACCCCGAAGAGCAGCGTCTTCAGCAAGCGTGTCGCCGGCACCGCTATGAAGATGCCAAGAGTGATTCCACAAAGCGCTAGTTTGACGCCCTCGGCGAGAACGAGACGAATAATGTCGTGGTGCGTTGCGCCGAGCGCCGCGCGAATGCCGAATTCACGCACACGCTGACTGATAGAAACACTGATCACCCCGTAGACTCCAGCGGTCGCCAGCAACAGCGTGACGAACGCGAATCCTGTGAGCACTCCGAGGTCGAAGCGGCGCTGGCTCAGGGTTTTTGAGACGAGCTGTTCCAGGGTCGCGGCGCTGTAGATTGTCTGGACTGGATCGATCGCCCAGATCTGCTCCTTCAACGTGCCCAGATCGGTTGGTGAGCTGGCAGCGGTGCGGACGACGACCGTCAGCGCGCGAAAGCCGGATTGGGCGTATGGAAGAAACACTTCCGCCGCCGCTGGAGCATCCAACGCTTCGTGGCGCAGATCGCCCACGACGCCGACAACTTCTGCGTCGAACTGCTGTCCTGAGAATTGAAACCGCACTCTCGATCCGACCGGATTCGCCCCGTTCCAGAACTGTCGTGCGGCACGTCGCGAGACCAGCACGACCTGACGCGATGTCGACGTATCGGTCCGGTCGAACAGGCGACCACTGACAAGTGGCACGTCCATGACCGTGAAAAAGTCTCCGCTCACTGCAGTCGTGTTCACGAACCCGTCGCCGCCCACCGGCACCGGCTGACCAGGGATTTCGACGAGTCCGCGAGCAATGACGCGTGCTTCGCCGAGCGGCATTGCGGTCACGCCGCCGGCAGCGATGACGCCCGGCAGGGCACGCATGCGCTCCAGGACCTGTTCGAAAAACACGATGCGCTTTGCCGGGGTGTCGATACGGTTGGACGCAAACACCTGAAGCACCGACACGTGGTCGCGCGTGAACCCGGGATCGACCCGTTCGATGAGCATGAAGCTGCGCACCAGCAGGCCCGCGCCGACGACGAGCACCAGTGCGGTGGCGATCTCGAGAATGACGAGTGCACGGCCAACGGCTCGCTGTGAACCCGTGCGTCCCTCCTTGAGAGCCGTTACGGCCTCCGGGCGTGAAAGCTGCACTGCGGGAATCAACCCGGCGAGCAGAGCCGCAATCACGGTCACCCCACACGCGAGCACGGCCGAGCGGACATCCATCGGCATCCGATCGATCAATGCAATATCCAGAGGGCGAAAACGGCCCAGGACAGCGAGAATCCAGCCGGCCACGAGCAATCCGAGTGTTCCTCCCGCGATGGCCAGCGAGAGACTCTCGACCAGCATCTGCCTGACGAGCCGCAACCGGCTCGCGCCGAGTGCTTGACGCAGCGCGAACTCGCGTTGTCGGGTGGTACCGCGGGCGAGGAGCAGGCTGGCGACGTTCGCGCCCGAGACAATTAGGAGAATGGCCGCCGCGCCGAGAAGGAACGGCAGCAGATCACGCAGTCCGCCGGCGAGATGCGTGCGAAGTGGAATGACCTGCGCGGAAATGCTGCTGTTGGTCTTTGGGTACTCGTGTGCCAGCTGTCCTGAAATGGCATCGAGGTCGACCTGCGCGTCGGCAACCGAGACACCAGGCCGCAGGCGACCGAGCACGTTCCACGCGCCATACACGCGGAGCCGCGACTCGATCTCGTCGAAGCCTGGCTTGGGCATCCATATCTGGACTTCTGCACGCCGCGCGCGATCGTCGAAAAGCCGCAGCTCCAGGTTCGGCGGCATCACGCCAATGACGGAATACAGCTCGCCGGCGTCGAGGCGGACTGCCGTGCCGACCACCGCCGGATCCGCACCGAAGCGCGACGTCCACGCTGCATGGCTCAGGATGACAACTCGAGCGGCGCCACGTCGATATTCGTCGGCCGCGAACAGGCGTCCATGAAGCGTCGAAGTCCCCAGCACACCGAAGAACTGTTCGCTCACGCGCGCAGCTGTCAGGTAATCCGGATCGCGGCCGGCGAAGTTGAGATTGAACGTGAAGGGATCGGCGATCGCGAGCGCCTGAAACGAGTGGGTTCGCGCCAGCCAGTCGAGAGCATTCCCCGGCGCCACGTCGAGCCGATCCGCGCCGGACGCGCGATTCTGCTGCCAGATCGTCATGACGCGGTTCGGATCGGTGATCGGCAACGGGCGCACGAACAGGGTGTCGGCGACGCTGACAATCGCGATCGCGGCGCCGATTCCAACGGCAAACACCAGCAGCGTGATCGCCGTGAAGGCGGGCGACTTGGCGAGCGCGCGCGTGCTGTAGACGACATCATGAACGAATTCGGCATCGAGGGTGAACTGCCGTCGGATCCACGCCGCATCCGGAAGCGAGCCAAGTGCGCGCGAGATCAAGTCCATGTCGGTGCTCCACGCGTGACGCCCTTGACGGTGGAAGGACGCGGCGTGATGGGTCAGCTCGGCTTCCCACTCGTTTCGCCAGCCGATCCGCCGCGCCGCAGGGACCACGAGCGCGACCGTCCTGATCACCCAGAGCGCAAGTCGCAGAGCGAGAGGAGACTTCACGATGACCGGGCCGGACGAAGCCGGCGGCCGCGCGCCGCGATCGACCGCGGGACCTCGTAGCGCGCCAGTGCGGTTTTCAGCAGGAGGTGACCGGCAGCGGTCACTTCGTAATACCGACGCGGCGGCCGCTGCTCTTCCCGCGCGATCGCGACGTTTTCCCAGTCGGCCGTCACGAGTCCTTCGTGTTCGAGGCGGCGAAGGATTGGATATACCGTGCCGCTGGGAAGTCCGGTGACATCGAGCATATCGAAGCCGTGACGGAATCCTTGTGCCAGCGCGTGGAGAACCAGCGTCGTCGGGTAGGTCACCTTCACGGCCGGGCAATTCTACCTATGTAGATTTAGCGTGTCAAGGCAGAGAGAATGCTGATTGACGATTCCACAATCAGCATTCTCCAGTCAGGATTCAGTATTCTCAGCGGGCAGGCCTGGAGCGCTTATACGCTCAGCACCGCCTCCCTGCTGTCATAGCCGACGCCAATCTTCGTTGCCGCGCGCGACCGAATCGTTTCGCCGTAGTAGTCGATGACGTGGTCGATGATTTCATCGAGATGGACTGTCGGTCGATAGCCGATAAACTTCCCAATCTTGGTGATGTCGGGCACCCGGCGTCGCATGTCCTCGAATCCGTCATCGAAAACCTGGTGGTACGGAACGAACGCGATCGAGGACTGGCTGCCGGTCTTCGATTTCACCTTCACGGCCAGGTCACGAATGCTGATTTCCGCGCCGTTGCCGATGTTGAACACTTCACCGCAGGTATGCGGATTTTCCACGAGGCCGATGAGCGCCGACACGACATCGCCAACCCATGTGAAGCTGCGGGTCTGCCCGCCGTCGCCGTGGACGACGATCGGTTCGCCGGACAGCGCGCGGCGCACGAAGTTCGGGAGGACCATGCCGTACTGCGGGTTTTGCCGCGGTCCCACAGTATTGAAGAGTCGCACAACCCGAACCGGGAGCCGTTCTTCCTTCCAATATCCCAACGCGAGGAATTCATCGAGCAGCTTGCCGGTTGCATAGTTCCACCGCGTTTTGTGCGGTGGCCCGACGACGAGATCCGCGTCTTCACGAAACGGCAGCACGGTACTCTTGCCGTAGACCTCGGACGTCGACACCACCAACACGTTCTTCTTGCCGCGGCTGGCATGGCGGAGCACGGTTTCCGTGCCATGCACGTTGGTGTGAATCGTATGGATAGGCCGCTCCACCACGAACTTCACGCCCAGTGCGGCGGCGAGATGGAAGACCGTGTCGCACTCGTCGACGAGGGGGCCGAGGATCGCCTCATCCAGCACCGATCCGATGATCGCGGAGAAGCGGTCATGACCGGCGAGGTGCTCGATATTCTCGAGGCGCCCGGTCGAAAGATCATCGAGAATCGCGACGTGATGGCCCTCGTCGAGAAGCCGTTCGGCGAGGTGCGATCCGATGAACCCCGCGCCGCCGGTAATCAGTGCTCTCATCCCCAGGTTCTCCTTGATGTGATCAGAATCGGCGGACCAGTGCCGCCGCCACGCCGAAGGCGCGAAACGCGCCGCTCTCGAGCCGCCCGTTGAGCGTGGCGCTGCCGTTGACTTTGACAATCCACGGCCGATAGATGCCAAATGTCGCCTCACCGCTGACGTTGCCGCCGAAGTGGAACGACGGAGTGGTGTTGTCGCGCTGGACGCCCAGTGCAGCGGTCAAAGCGAGGCCGACATTCTCCCGAACCTTGATGTACGGGTAGATCCCGGCCGCGTAGTACTCGTAGTAACGCGGGTCGTAATACCCGTGATCGAGATCGCGCGTCGTCTCGAGGCGGTAGGCGGTTGCACCGAGATCGAGGTTGAAACCGGCTCGACGAGCCATCGTACGTCTCGGCGAAAGCGTGACCTCCCACCGGCGATTTCCATCCGACAGATCCTGAAACGATGCATCGAGCAGCACTTGATAGCGCAGTGTTGGCGTCCAGTCGACTTGCGCCCGCTGGCTGACCGCGACCAATCCCAGAGCGACGGTTCTTGGTGATATGACGAACGGGCCTGACGCGTGAGACAGCGTGAACCGAAGGCTGTCAGCCACGCGCGCATCGATACCGAAGCCATACGTCGTGCTGACATGCTCGTTGCCAGTGGCGTAGCCCACTTGCCCGTTGACCGTGATCGCGCCGACCCGTTGCGCTGCACTGGTCCACAGGTGCTCGTAGTTCGCACTGGTCTGGCCGTCGACCGCATCCAGGCCGCTTCCCGAGCGGGCATCGAGCCTGCTGCGTTCGTACCCAGCCGACAATCGTGTTCCGCTGTTGAGCGCCACAACCGCCCGTGGGGCGATGCGCTGCACGTTCAGCGCATCCGAATCCGTGTAGGAACTGAACGGCGCCTCCGCCGATGATCCCAGAAGAGTCCTGAGTACACGTTCGGCGGTGCGGGTCTGAGGGCCATCCGGCGAAAGCTGCCGAACAGTGTCGAGCGACTCGAACGCGGCTTTCGCGCGCTGCTGTCTTCCCAGCGCAAGCGCGTGGGTCAGATTCAGGTCGTAATCGAGCGGCGATTGCGCCAATAAGGGCGTGAGGAGATCTTCCGCCTTGCCTGGTCGACCGCTTGCCGAGAGCACGGCGGCCAACTCTGTCACGTAATTCTGCGTCTCCCCGGCGAGGGCCTTGTAAGCCTCCAACCCTTCGATCGCGCCTGGATAGTTCCCACGCCACGATTCGGCCTTCGCGAGTTCCAGCCACACCGGTGCGTTCGACGCGTTCTTTTGCAGATATCGCTTGTACTGTTTGACCGCCCTGTCCGTATCGCCGGACCAGGCGCTGACGCGCGCCAGTGCGAGCGCGATCTCCAGATCATCCGGATACCGAGCTTCGAGCTGCAGGTAGCTGTCGCGGGCGCCGCGATAATCGCCTATCCAGGTGGCCAGTATCGCCCTGGCCCGGATGTAGTCGGCTCGACCAGGCTCAAGAACCAACGCGGCTTCGATGGCGTGAAGCGCGGCCTCGCCGGATCCGGTGCTCGCATACGTTTGCGAGAGCCGCGCGTAAAGGTCGGCGTCGCCTGGCGATGCGGCGACGGCCTCCCGCAGCGCACGAATGGCCTCTTCCGCCGGCGCGGACGTCATCGTTTGTGAGCGGCCGTTCTGAGCGGCGGGCTGCGCCGCAAGCGGACCAGCCACCGATGAGACCAGCGTCGCCAGCACCAATGTTCGAAGAATCATTTGCGCCACTTTCTGTTGTTGGTAATCCACAGGTCAGACGTGAAGCGGCCGATCGTGATCAGTTCCGAACCGAGCAGTGCGTAGCGAATGGGCGTGACCGCGACAGCCTTCAGGATGAACTCGAGCCGCCGCCCCTTCATGACGAACGCGAGCGCAGCAATGCAGATCGCCGTTTCGCACGCGACCGTCACGGCGAGTGCCTCCCACCACCGGAGAATCAGCATGATCAGGAGCGACGTCGGGAAGAACACCTTCTCCATCGCCGACATCAGCAGAATCCATCCTGCCGGCCGGCCGTAGGACTCGGTGAGTTCGCGGCCAAAGCCCTGGCGATACGGCTCGCTGACGACCCGGCGTTCGCCGCGCCTGTCCGATGTGCCCGTTCCATGCAGTGCGCTTCTGTGCGCCACGGATGCATCGCGGCGTGGCGCGAGTTCGGTCGGACCCAAATGGAGACTCGTGCCGATGCTGGGTGCCAAGCCCGCGGCGGCGGGAACAGCACGAAGGAAACTCGTCGATCCGGCGCCTGCTCGCGCCGTCTGAGGCATTCGTGCTTCAGAAGCACGAGACGTCTTGCCGCCGCTGCCGTCGAGCCATCGCTTGATCGCCCGGAACGGACCGCGCACGAGCGGATCGAAGTAGTAACAGGACTGAAGAAACGAGGAAGACCAGAGATAGACCTGCCGCGGCAGTCTCTGCACTTCCGGCTCGACGGTCCGTGCCTGCACGTCGATGAGCTGAATGTTCCGATACCCTTCATTGAGCATCGAAAACCCGATGAAGATGTCCTCCGAGTTCGTCAGATCATCTCCGAGGATCGGCGAAATGTAATCGAACAGGGCGTTCACGTACTTCCGGCGATACGCCACCGCACATCCAACGGGGTTCGTCATCGTCCCGAAAAAGGCCACCTGCCCGCGATAGACGACGCGCTGAAGAAAGAGGTACAGCACCTCGCGGTACGCGTTCGTGATGCCGCGGCGGAGAACCGATAAGGTGCCAGGGCCCGAACCCGGAAGCGGGTAGATCGCGTTGAACGCCTTGATTTCCGGACTGTTCTGAGTGCGACGCCGATCGCGGTGCCGCTGCGGAAGGATCACTCCGCAGGCGCTGGCGATGCCGACCGCCTGATACAACTCCTGGACGGTTCGCTCGATATAGTTGTCAGATTCGAGAACCGTGTCGGCGTCGAGAATGAATTCGACATCGGAGTCGAACTCGCGCGCCTGCCGCTTGATCGTCGGGGTTTTTCCGATTGGCGATCGGCGCTGGATTATCGTCAGCGGGATCTGCTGCAAGTCACAAAAGAGCCTGGCGCGAAGCACCGTCGTGTCAGTGCTGCCGTCATCAACGAGAATGATCCGCCTCGGGCGGAACGTCTGGCGAGCGACCGAAGCGAGACAGTTAACGATGTTCTCCGCCTCGTTGAGTGCGGGAATGACGACATCAACCGTCACCAGCCGCCAGTCTTCCGCCGGAGTCGGCGTTGTCTTATCGGGACCGCGCAGCAGTCCACTGAGACTGAGAATCGTGCTCGGACTAAGAACGAAGTAGGGTACGGTAGCCATGGGTTCTGCGACGCAGGAGAGCAAGGAAGGCGCCGTCGCCGATGCCGGAGGCCGTGGTCGCGTTAAGCTGCGGGAATGGAGGCGCTTAGTCGGCGGGCCGCGCGTGAACGGGTCGGTCCGGCAAGGCACCGGAATCTGGACCCGACCAGATAAACAGCAACCCGCCGCAAGAATGTGAGGGCATCCCTCAGTGCGCTCCTGCGCACTCACCATTTGCGATCGACATCGCAGTCGCACGCGTGATCAACGTACGATCGACAATGGCCGTCGCCGCATCACCGCTTCGCCGCGCGAGTCGCAACATTCATTAGCGCCGGCCGACTGACGCGCCACGTCACTCGTCGCGCAGGCTTCCTCAGCGCGACTCTTGTTCTGGTCCCAGCAAGAACACCACATCCTCCTGGTTCCTACCCGCGCCCACGATCGAGTGGGTGTTGCGACGCACTTTACTCAATATTTGCCGGCACAAATCCTCTCTGACGTCGATGCGGCATCACGCTTGCCCTGATGTCATGCGTAACGCGGCGTCGCGAGGCGGAGATTGAGATCGAGTCCGCAGCAAGGATTCGCAGCCGTACGGATCGAGTGAATTCTAACTGCGAGGTTTCGATGTCGTTGCGACGGCGGAGTTCGAGATTGCAGGTTCTCAATGCTGATGGAGTGCTTCGGGTGTGGCGCGACGTCGTCGGACATCGCACTGCTGGCGGCGACTACCTCGTTGTCAGCAACGAGGCAGGAATCAAGGGGGAACGCGTGACCGTGTATCTCGCGAGCGGCGAGCCGCAACCGATTCCGGTTCGCGTTGTTGATAGCCGGCCGATCGTTCGTCATGGCTCGGTGCAACACGAGCTTCGGCTCAGCCCTCTCGAGAACACCAGTTCCGGTTCACTTGACACGTCGCGCGGCGGCAACCGGGAGGCGGAATGAATCGCACGTTTGATCCACGCGACAGAGCCGAGGCGCATGACGTCGCCTCGCTGAGCACAGACATCCGGGTTCGCGTGCTCAACGTCAGCGCCGCCGGATGTCTCATTGAGACCAGGCGCGCGCTCGAGGTCGGCAGCGTGGCGACGTTGCGAATCAACGTCGCGGGGGGCGACTTCGAGGACACGGTGCAGATCGTGCGCTGCCAGGAGATCACCGGCGCCGGCACGACGTTTCACCTCGGGGCCACGTTCCTGACGACCGCGGCACCCTCGCTCGAGTCACTGAGATTTTTGTTCCGGCGTCAATCGGATTCCATCGGATACATCCGACTGGCGGATAGGAATTAACGAGATCGCTGCCAGAAGAAGGACTGGCAGCTCCACTCGGATCCGGCGGCGCAGCGGATTCGAGGCGGCGGGGGCACTGCGCCACGCTCGATCCGTTCCACGAGCCACTCACCACGACTGGTGAAAGACGTTGCGCGACAACGAGAGGGCTTCGACAACGGAACGGGAACGAGCAAACCCGGCAGGGGGGTCCCTGCAGTTAACTGATCGATTGATTTGAGGAGAGACGGAAATGAAGAACCTGGTGAATCGCATCGTTCGTGAGGAAGAGGGACAGGACCTGATCGAGTACTCGTTGCTCGCAGCGTTGATCGCGGTTGCTTGCATCCTGGCGATGCAGGCGCTCGCGGTCGACATCAACGGCATCTTCGCGCGCATCGGGGCCGCCCTCAACGCCGCGTAGTTGCACAGATCTTGGAACGCGCCGGGGTCCATACCCCGGTGCGTTTCGGATCCTCCAAAACGGATTGAGTGAGAGAGCGTCGCCGCAGGAGAGTTTATGAAGAGCACAGCCGAACGACTGTTTCGTGATGAGAACGGGCAGGACCTGATCGAGTACGCGCTGCTCGCTGCTCTCCTCGCCGTCGCTTGTATTACCGGAATCCTCCAGCTGAGCGGCATCAGGGAATTCTTCGCTGCGGCAGGACAGGCTCTTCGAGACGCCCTCTAGGGGCAGGACACCAACGCAATGGTGAGTATCGATAACGCGATTGCCATGGGGAGCCGGTTCAAATCGGACGAATCCGGCCAGGACGCCGTCGAGTACGCGTTGCTCGGCGCCCTCATCGGCATCGCGTCAATTTTGACCTGGCAGCTGCTGGTGGTGACTGTGGGAAATGTCTACACCGCGGCCGACACCGGCGTTCAAGCCACATCGGCCTGCACGCCCGATCCGATCGCCGCTGGTGGAGGTTGTCCGTAATGACTGCTCTGAACATTTTCGTCGGCATACTCCTGACGCTCGCGTGCTTCACCGACTTGCGCACGCGCCGTATCCCGAATGTGCTGACCTTTTCGGCCGCCGCAGGCGCACTCCTCTTTCACCTCGCCACTGGCGGGTGGTCGGCCGCGGGTTCGAGTCTCGCCGGCCTCTTCCTGGGTGCTCTGCTCTTCTTCCCGATGTTCGCGCTGCGCGGCATGGGTGCCGGCGACGTCAAGCTGCTGGCCGCGATCGGCGCGTGGCTCGGTCCCGGACAGGTCGCGACTGTCGCGCTCGCAACAAGCATCGTCGGTGGCGTGGTCGCGGTCGTCGTGGCGGTGGCGCATGGATATCTCCGAAAGGCGCTAACCAATATTTATGTCGTGCTGGTGCAGTGGCGAATCGCAGGTGTCCGGCCGCTGCCAGCAGTCACGCTGGAGAAGACCAGCGGACCGAAGCTGGCTTACGCGGTTCCAATCGCGATCGGCACGGTGGTGACGTTATGGCTCAAATAAAACGGCTGCTGACGCGATTTTGCGGCGAAGAGGCGGCGCAACTCGTCGAGTTCGCACTGGTCCTTCCGATGTTGCTGCTCGTGGTGCTTGGCATCGCGGAGTTCGGCTTCATCTTCCAGCGATACGAAGTGGTGACCAACGCGGCGCGGGAAGGTGCTCGGATGGCGGTGCTGCCGGGCTATACAAATGCTGATGTCATCGCCCGCGTGCGCACCTATGTGACGCAGGGACGGGTGACGACGACGGTCACCAACCCAAACATCGCCATCACCAACGTCACGATTCCCGTTGGTGCGGGGCTACCCCCGATCAACGCCAAGCGAGTCGTCGTCACTTATACGCACACCTACACTTTCCTCCCGAACATCGGAGCCTGGTTTGGGGCGACGTATACAACCATACCGCTCACGGCGGTTGCGGAAATGCGCAAGGAAGCCGGCAGTTAGTTCAAAGGAGACATGTAAATGGATCGCAACAAACGCACAGCGGTGGTCGTCGGAGTCGCCGTCATTCTGGCCGCCGTGGCGAGTCTCGGCATGTATCGGATCGTCTCGCGCATGCCCGCGAAGACTGCGGAAGTGAAGACGGTCGGTGTCGTCGTGGCAGCGCATCCGCTGACACTTGGGACGCGGATCACCGCCGATCATGTGAAGGTCGTGCAGTGGCCGGCAGATGCGCCGGTGGCGAATTCGTACTCGAAAGTCGACGACGTCCTGAATCGCGGATTGATCAGCGCCGTCGAGGAGAACGAACCGCTGACCGCCGCGAAGCTGGCGGCGCTCGAGGCGGGCGCAGGGCTGCCACCTTCCATACCACCAGGCATGCGCGCCGTGTCGGTGAAGGTGAACGAGGTCGTGGGCGTGGCCGGATTCGTTGTGCCTGGCACCCGCGTCGACGTGATGGTCACGCTGGCCGGAAAAAACCGCGACGAGGACAGCACGACACGAGTCGTGGTCAGCAACGTTCAAGTGCTCACGGCGGGCACACGCTACGACCAGGAAAAGGCCAAGGATGGCGCGCCGATTCCCTCGACCGTCGTGACCTTGCTCGTGACACCCGAGGATGGCGAGCGCGTCGCACTCGCCTCATCTGCCGGACAGATCATGCTGACGCTTCGGAATCCGCTCGATCAGGATCAGACCTCGACCGCCGGGGTGCGAACGACCGGCCTGTTCGGTCAGTCGGCGCCGGCACCCGTCAAGGCGCCAGCCGTTCGCCGCGGTCCGGCGAAGCCGCCCGCACCAGTCGTGGCCACAGCCCCGACGCCGGTCGTTTACACCGTTGAGGCTTTCCGAGGCGCGAAGCGTTCCCAGGAGATCGTTCGATGAGCACTTTTATCAAGCAGATGAGCCCGACACGCGCGGGTGTGGTCGCAGTCACGTTGATTTTCGCCGGCCAGTGCCAGCTTCCGATGTCGGCGCAGCAACCCGCACCGACGACGCCGGCGGCGCCGGCGCAAACCAACGTCACCCCGGCACGGCCGCAATTCGATCGTGTCTTCGTGACTGCCGGCCGGTCCACTGTAGTGCCGACTGATTTCGATGTCATCCGGATCGCGGTCACCAACCCGGACATCGCCGATGCGGTGGTGGTGCAGCCGCGTGAGGTGCTGGTGGACGGCAAGAAGCCAGGGACGGTGAGCCTGATCCTCTGGTCATCGGCCCAGCGCAAGCAGTACGACATCGTCGTCGAACCGGCGATCACCGGGCTCGAGCAGCAGCTGCAGGCGCTGTTCCCTGGTGAAGACATTGCCGTCGGTGTCAGCGACGAAGCGATCGTGCTCTCTGGCCACGTCTCGAGCACAAACATCATGCTGCGGGCTGCAGAGATCGCAACGGCGTCAACGTCGAAAGCGAAGATCATCAACCTGCTGCAAGTGCCCGGCGGCTCCGAGAGCCAGCAGGTGATGTTGCAGGTCCGCTTCGCCGAGGTCAATCGCCGCGCGCTCACCGAGCTCGGACTGAACCTTTTTGTCAACCGCGAGCGGTTTGCCGCACGCTCGACGACGCAGCAGTTCTCCTCGCCAATCTTCGACGATGAAAAGCCAGGCGGCGTCGTCTTCAGCGATTTTCTCAACCTGTTTTTCTTCGACAGGAAAGAGGGCATCGGCGGCGTGCTCAAGGCGTTGCAACAGCGCGGTGGGTTCCAGAGTCTCGCCGAGCCGAACCTGATCGCCTACAACGGTCAGGAGGCGAGCTTCCTCGCGGGCGGTGAATTTCCAGTGCCGGTCGTGCAGGCAGGAAGCACCAACGCGGTCACGATTGTCTTCAAAGAGTTCGGCATTCGATTGAACTTCAAACCGACGATTGCCGGCGACCTGATTCGACTGAAAGTACGGCCCGAGGTCAGCACGCTCGATTTCGCGAACGGTGTGACGCTCCAGGGCTTCCGAATCCCAGCACTCACCAGCCGTCGCGCGGAGACGGACGTCGAGCTGCGCGACGGCCAGTCGTTCGCCATCGCCGGCCTGCTCGACAACATCCGTCAGGACGACAAGGCCGCGATTCCGATTCTGAGCCAGATCCCGGTGCTCGGAAACATTTTCAAGAGCAAGGCCGAGCGGGCGGAAGAAACGGAGTTAATGGTGCTCATCACCCCACGTCTCATCCGCGCCTTGAATCCAGATGAAGTGCCGCCGCTGCCGACCAGCATTCGGCCGTTCATCAAGAAAGGCGACATCGGTCAGCAGCTGGACGGCGCCGGCGGCGTCGTGGATGCGCCGCGCAAGAGCAAGGACGCAGCACCCGCGGGGAGGAAAGAGCAGTGACCAGACACGCCGGCGCTTCCGCGCGTCTCGTCGACCAGCGCGGGGCAGTGCTGATTCAGGTCGCGGTTGCAATGCTCGCGCTTCTCGCACTCGCATCCTTCGTCTTTGATTACGGAGTGATGTGGGCCAGCCGGGGTCAGGCGCAGAACTCTGCGGATGCGGGAGCGCTCTCCGGCGCAATCTCGCTCGCATTCAACAGCCCGACCGATCAGGCCGCGGCCCGGGCGCGCGCGATTGCGATGGCTCAGGCGAACAAGGTGTGGAACCAAGCCCCCAGTGTCACCGCGGCAGACGTGACGTTCCCCGCCTGCCCCCCGGGCATACCGGGACCGCAGGACCAGTGCGTGAGGGTGAACGTGTTTCGCAACCAGGCGCGCGGCAATCCGTTGCCGACGTTCTTTGCCAAGCTCAGTGGGGTTCCGAATCAGGGCGTGGTCGCCACCGCGACCGCGCAGGTCGTAACCGGCGATACCACCGCGTGCCTGCGGCCGTGGGCTGTGGTCGATCGATGGAACGAATTCGGACCCGAGGGTCCCGCGCCACTGCCGATGTCGACCTTCGACAAGTACTCGACCGGACAGGGGAACACTCCTCCGCCGGAAGCCGATGTCTACATTCCACCCTCTACGTCGGGTCCCGGCACCGGGTATTCGCTCCCGGCGGACCGTGGGCGGCAGTTCGGGATCAAGATGGGACCAAGCGGCGGAAACGAGATTTCTTCGGGCTGGTTCAGGACTCTCGATCTGCCTCGCGCCGACACGACGCAGTTAGGCAACAACACGGTCCAGAACAACATCCTGACCTGCAACGGTATGCCTGCAAGCTTTGCGAATCCGGCGACGGTGTGCCCGGCGTCGATTCCCAATAACTGGCAGGACACCGCGTATTGGGCGGCCCGCGGATGTTATCGCGTGCAGACCGGCGCGACCGTTGGTTCTACGCGCAACTCAATCGAAGCGCTGATGGCCCAGGACCCGAGTGCGCGCTGGTCGAACGGCGACATCACGGGCAGTAACTACGATCCGCCGTCGGGCAGTCCAAGAGTCGTTCCGGTTGGGGTCATGGATATCGACTGGTATCTCAGGCAGGACCCGACCGGCAATAACGGCGTGCTGCGTATGGTCAACATCTTCGGTTTCTTCATCGAAGGCATGGGCGACGTCGATCGAAACACGGGTGCGATCACGCTCGCCGCCAATGGTCAATCGGTGATCGGCCGGGTGATGACAATTCCGTCGACCGCCGTTGGCAATTCCACGCTGCCTGGAAACGCCTCGTTTCTCGTAACCGTCAGACTCGTTCGTTAAAAGAGGACACCGTGAATAGTGTATTGACAGTTATTGGTCAGCGCGATCCGAAGCTCGAGGGACTCGTTCGCGCATCCGGCCGGGTGACGACCGTCATCTGGCTGGCCGACCTGAATTCGCTTCTCGACGCGAAGGCGTCACAACCGGACCTGGTGCTGATCGACATCCGCCGCGGGTCGGCGGTTCCGTCGCAGCTCGCCACGCTCAAGCGGCAGCATCCGGCAACGAACGTCATCCTGCTGACGTCAACGCTCGACCCGGCGGTGATGCTCGAAGCCATGCGCGCGGGGGTGAACGAGTGCATCGCGGAACCACTGCAGCAGGAAGATATCGATGCGGCGCTGGCTCGCCTCCTCGGACAGCAGACGAAGGCGGTCGCCGGACCGATCTTCGCGTTCGTCGGCGCCAAGGGCGGGGTCGGGACGACCACCACCGCAGTGAACGTCGCGACGACGCTCA
The DNA here is from genome assembly GCA_035491715.1 of Vicinamibacterales bacterium. GTDB lineage: Bacteria > Acidobacteriota > Vicinamibacteria > Vicinamibacterales > 2-12-FULL-66-21 > JALZOC01. The sequence goes on from DATJKH010000093.1 coordinate 41,203, forward strand.
CCAAGCTTTCGTCGGCCGGTGCGTTACTCATCGATCTCCACCTGGCGTACGGCGACGCTGCGGTCTTCCTTGGCGCTGATGCGCGATTCTCGCTCCTCGATGCACTCGAAAACTTGCACCGGCTGGATGCGCAATTCCTGAAGAGCCTCGTCTCGCGCACGGTTTCAGGGCTCGATCTGCTGGCGTCGGCGGATCGACCAGCGACGCGGCTTCTCGACGTGCGACGGCTTGACTCGGTCATCCAACTCGCCGCCTCGCAGTACGCCTACACCGTCCTCGATGTGCCTCGTTCGGACCTGACGGTGCTCGACAGCCTCGACCATGTTGCGAACCTCGTCGTCGTTGCGAACCAGGAACTCGCGACCGTCCGCAATGCCGGGCGCATGGCCGCCGCGCTGCGCGCGCGATATCCCAAAACGAGCGTCACGACGGTGATCAATCGGACTGACGGCCGTTCGGAGATCAATCAGCAGGATGTTGAAAAGGTCGTCGGGAGCAGGATCGCGCACCAGGTCCCCAGCGACTATCGTCGGGCACTGCTGGCCATGCACAAAGGACGGCCGCTTGCGCTCGACAACCACAATCAGCTGTCAGCTTCATTCACCGCGCTCGCCCGGGATCTCGCCGGCGTCGAGACGAAGAAGTCTGACCGCCCGGCAAGCAGTTTCATCGGATTGCTGTCCGGACGACGACCGGTCACCACATAAAGGACCTCGATACCATGACTCCTCTCGCTGCTCTCGATACACGGTCGCCGCTCTCGAGCGACACACGTAATGTCGGATATCAGGAACTGAAGAGCCGCATCCACCAGGATCTGCTGAACCGGCTCAATCTCGATCGCCTCACCCGCGTTCGACGCGAAGACGCCGAACCGGAAATTCGTTCGCTGATCAGCGCCATGCTGGATCGGGAACGCGATACGACACCGCTCAGCCTGTACGAACGCGAGAGCATGGTCAGTGACGTGCTTCACGAGCTGTTCGGTCTCGGGCCGCTCGAAGTGCTGCTGCACGACCCGTCGGTGTCAGACATCCTGGTGAACCGGTTCGATCAGATCTATGTCGAGCGGAACGGGCGGCTCGAGCCGACCGACATCACCTTCAAAGACGAGCGGCACCTGCAGCAGATCATCGAACGCATCGTCAGCTCGATTGGAAGACGCATCGACGAATCGAGCCCGATGGTGGATGCGCGTCTCGCGGATGGTTCGCGCGTCAACGCGATCATTCCGCCGCTCGCCCTCGACGGCGCGGCGGTGTCGATCAGACGCTTTCGCACGGACAAACTTGGTGCCGACGACCTCGTCGGCCGGGAGTCGTGGACCGAGCCGATGAAGCAATTCCTCAACGCCGCCGTCGGGTGCCGGCTCAACATCGTCGTGTCCGGGGGCACCGGCGCGGGCAAGACGACGCTGCTGAATATCCTCTCCACTTTCATCAACGACCACGAACGGGTGGTCACGATCGAAGACGCGGCGGAACTGAAGCTGCGACAGCGGCATGTCGTTCGACTGGAAACGCGGCCGGCAAACATCGAAGGCAAAGGCGCCGTCCGGCAGCGCGACCTGGTGGTGAACGCGCTCCGTATGCGCCCGGACCGCATCATCGTCGGCGAGGTCCGGAGCGAGGAAGCGCTCGACATGCTCCAGGCGATGAACACCGGTCACGACGGCAGCTTGACGACGATCCACGCCAACACGCCGCGCGACGCGCTGTACCGGCTCGACACCATGGTCGCCATGGCGAACCTCAATATCCCGGAGAAAGCCATTCGGCAGCAGATCGCGTCGGCCGTCAACCTGATCGTGCAGGTGAGCCGCATGGCCGACGGCACCAGGAAGGTGATGGCGATCTCCGAGCTCACCGGCATGGAGGGTGAGGTCATCACGATGCAGGACATCTTCCTGTTCGAGCGCACCGGCCTTGGCCCTGACGGCAAGGTCCGCGGACGGTTCAAAGCCACCGGCATTCGGCCGAAATGCTCCGATCGGCTGGCATCGGCAGGAGTGCAGTTGCCGGCGGATCTGTTCGAGCACGTCAAGGTCATTCAGTAAAGCGGAAGGACATATGGTCATCGTCGCTCTCACATTCATCCTCGTTCTCGGTATCGTGCTCGGCGCGTATTTCGCGCTCGTCGTTCGCCCGGAGTCTTTCGAACGATCGAAGTTGCTCAGGCGACTCGGGCCGAAGAGCGCCGGCGTCGCGAAAGCCGTGGCGCTCGAGCGAAAGGCAGAACGGCTGAGTGATGTCCGAGCCGTGCAGGCGTTGTTGTCGCGCGCGAAGGGCGTGTCGGGACCACTCGATCGCCTGGTCACACAGTCGGGCCTGAAGATCACGGTTGGCACGCTGATCATGGCCTCGGTGCTCCTCGCCGTCGTTGGCTACGGACTGGTGAAGTGGTTGACCTACTACACCGCGCTTGGCCTTGTCGCCGCGCCGCTGTTTGGTGCGATTCCGTCCTTGCTGGTCCGCTACGCGCGGACCAAGCGTCTCGACTTATTCGAGGAACAATTCCCCGAGTCGATCGAGCTGATTGCGCGTGCGCTCCGGGCCGGTCATGCCTTTCCCACCGGCCTGCAGATGGTCGCGGACGAAATTCCCAAGCCGGTCGGAGCCGAGTTCAAGCTGGTGTACGACCAACAGGCGTTCGGCATGCCGATCAGCGATGCGCTGAAGGGTCTCGCCGACCGAGTACCGATTCTCGACGCGAGGTTCTTCGTGACCGCGGTGCTCACCCAGCGCGAGACCGGCGGCAACCTGTCGGAAGTACTCGACAACCTGGCGAACGTCATTCGTGAGCGGTTCAAGGTGAAGCGCCAGGTGCGCGTCGTCACGGCGCACGGTCGTATGACCGGCTGGATCCTGGCGGCGTTGCCCCCCGCCCTGGGCGTGATCCTCGTGTTTGTGTCGCCTGAGCACATGAAGACGATGGTCACCGATCCACTGGGTGTCAAGATGCTCGTGGCCGGCGGCACGATGCAGGCGATCGGCACCGTTATCATCCGCAAACTCGTCAACATTCGGTACTAGGAGCGAGCTGATGCCACTCGACCTGCTGGTCACACTCGTCGCCGCGTTCCTGTTCGTCGCCCTCGTGGCCGGCTACGGAGCGTCGGCGTTCTTTTCCGCACGGTCTCCGGAGCGCCGCCGACTTCGTCAGTTGGCGGTCGGCGGTCCTGCGGGCATTGTCGACGCCCAGGTGACGCTCGTCGACACGGTCGATCCGCGGCTGAAGCGCATTCCTGGCGTGCCAAAGTCGCCGAAAGAATTGGGACGCCTGCGCCGCCGACTCGCGCGCGCGGGGTATACGAGCATCACGGCGGTCCTGATCTACACCACGGCGACCATCGTGACGCCGGTCGCCGTTGCGCTTGCCGCGGTGTCATTCATCGGTATCAGCAAGGGATGGGTGCTCGCGCTCGTCGGCGCTGCGATTGGCTACCTGCTTCCCGGACTCGTACTCGGGCGGCTCACTGAGCGGCGCAAACGCGAGATTCGCGATGGACTTCCCGATGCGCTCGATCTGTTCATCGTCTGCGTCGAAGCGGGCAGCAGTCTCGACCAGTCAATCGTGAAGGCATCCGACGAGCTCGGGCTCACGTATCCATCGCTCGCCTATGAGCTTCGCTTGATCACGACGGAAATTCGCGCCGGCAAACCGCGCCTGGAGGCGTTCAAGAATTTTGCGGCCAGGACTCTCGTCGACGACGTGCAGTCGCTCGTGGCGCTGCTGGTGCAGACCGACAGATTTGGCACCAGCATCGCACAAGCGCTTCGCATTCACGCCGAGACATCCAGAGTCAAGCGCCGCCAGAACGCTGAGGAGCGGGCGGGGAAAATCGGCGTGAAGCTGGTGTTCCCGTTGGTGCTGTTTCTGTTTCCCGCGCTCTACATCGTGATTCTTGGACCCGCGGTGATCAGTTTCGTTCGTGTGTTCTCACAAGTCGGTAAGTAAACCAATCAACAGGAGAAATGAAAGATGGACACCACCACAGTCGCTCTGCTCGCGGTTCTCGGCGTATTCCTGGTTCTATACGTCGCTCGCCGCAATAACCGTCTCAACCAGGAAGACTAACAATCGTGGGGATTCTCGTGAAGAGATTGTCAGTTGCGCTCGCTGTCACGCTGCTCGTCGGGTGCGCTGCCCGCGGGCCGCGTGCGGCGACGCCGCCATCCGCCGCGTCAGGCGCAGACGCGGCGGATCTTTCAACCGCCGCATCACTCTCGGAGTACATCCGAAAGATACGGCACCTGAGCGCCAACGCAAAACCGGTGACGTCGAAAGACGCCGCCGAGACGATGGAGGCTCGGGACCCTGCACTCGCCGCTGATCTTTTGCTGGTTCGCTCGGCGCCGACCGCCGAACGTCACCGGGACATCGCTGAACGATACCGTGAGCGCGGGATCCTGGACCTCGCCTATCAGCACTTCAACGACGCGCTCGCCTTGAATCCCCGCGATGGCGCAGCCTACGAAGGGCTGGCACGCGTGTGGCGGGATTGGGGCCTGCCCGAGCTCGCCGTCGGCGACGCGCATCGCGCCACCTTCTATACGCCACAGTCGGCATCGGCGCGCAATACGTTCGGAACGATCCTGCAGGCTCTTGGACAGTACTCGGACGCGCGCGCGGCGTATGAACTTGCGTCGTGGCTCGATCCGAGCGCGGCGTACGCCGTCAATAACATCTGCTATCTCGCATTCGTCACTGGCCGCATCGACGACGCGATCGATCGATGCAGCGCGGCACTGCGACTCGATCCCTCTCTCGCAGCGGCACGCAACAATCTCGCGCTCGCGTTTGCCGCCTCCGGGCGCATGGATGTCGCGCGCGCACAGTTTCTCGACGCCGGCGATCGCGCCAGCGCCCTCTATAACACGGGCATCACCTATCTCGCGTCTGGCGATGAGCGGAACGCCCTGGCCGCCTTTGACGCGGCGAGCAAGGCACGACCGACATTTGCGATCTCACGGGAACGTGCGGGCCTGATCCGGGCGCGGCTGGCGCGCGCCGACGCTGCCGCGCGCACCACCGACAGTTCTGGACAATAGGAATCTTATGACGACCACTCTTACTGCCGTCTCGGAGGTTGTTCCATTTCCGACCTCGCCTCAGAGCCTCGACGAGGCGGGGATCCCACTCGATCTGATTTTGCAGCTGACGCTCAAATCGCTGCACTTCTCGGGCGAGCTGTCCGGGACGGAGCTGTCCCGCCGCCTCGGGCTCGAGTTTCAAGTCATCCAGCCCGCGCTCGAGCTGTTGAAGGTCCAACAGCAGATTTCGATCGTCGGCGGCGGTTTCGTCGGCGGCGCGTCGTACCGCTATCGCATTACGGATACAGGCCGCACCCGGGCGGCGCTCTTTCTCGAGAGCAGCCATTACGTCGGTGTCGCCCCCGTGCCTCTCGCGCAGTACCAGGCCTACATGCACGCCTACCGCGCGGCGGCGCCGAAAGGTGCGACACAGGAGCGGGTCCGTCAGGCCTTCTCGCATCTGGTCATCAGCGATTCTGTTCTCGACCAGCTGGGCCCCGCGATCAACGCCGGGCATTCGATGTTCGTGTATGGACCGCCGGGAAATGGCAAGACTGTCATCTCGCAGGCCATCCACAACCTGCTTGAAGGGGAAATCGCGATTCCACATGCGCTGGAGATCGAAGGTCAAATCGTCCGGCTCTTCGATCCGGTCAATCACGAGGTCGTGCCGACCGATCATGACGCAAACAGCCTCACCTCGCTTTATGCCGGCGACCGCCGGTGGCTTCGCTGCCGGCGACCCATGGTCATGGTCGGCGGAGAGCTCACGCTGTCCTCACTCGAGCTGAGCTACAGCCCGACCACCGGGTTCTACCGTGCGCCCGTCCAGGCCGTGGCCAATGGCGGCGTGCTGGTGATCGATGACTTCGGGCGGCAGCAATGCTCCCCTCGCGAGCTCCTGAACCGCTGGATCGTGCCGCTCGAGAGCCGGGTGGACTTCCTCACGCTGCAGAGCGGACTGAAGTTCGAGATCCCCTTCATGACCATGATTGTCTTCGCAACCAACATTCGACCGGCCGAACTCGTCGATGAAGCGTTTCTTCGCCGCATCCAGTACAAGATCTTTGCTGAGAGTCCGACCGTCCAGGATTTCAAAGCGATCTTTGCCGGTTGCTGCCGCGACCTCGGCGCAACAGTGGAACCCGGCCTGGTCGAGGGTCTGCTCGAAGGTTACTACCGCCCACGAAATATCCCCCTGCGCGGCTGCCACCCCCGAGATCTGATCAAGCAGGCACTCTCGCTCGCATCGTATCGAGGTCGACCCGCGCACCTGACTCCGGATCTGTTGGAAGCCGCGTGCAACAGCTACTTCGTGACTGACCGCGAGGTATCACCCGTCTACGCCTGATGTTCATATGCTGACTGGCGCTGAGCTTCTCGTCTTCGTTTTGCAGGCCGGCCTGAGCCTGGCCCCATCTCGCAGTGCGATGGTGTCGGCTGCGGCGGCGCCCGTTCCGACCGAACTGGCAGTGCGGATCACGTCGCCACTCGGGCGAACTGGCACGCCAGGCAGCATCCGGATCGTTGCGCAGATCCAGTCCGCACAGGATGCGACCCTCGGACCGGTTCGCTTTTATATCGACGGCCAATTGTTGCAAACCGACAGTGACGGCGCTCCCTATGTCGCGGAATGGGTCGACGAAAATCCGTTCGAGCGCCGTGAAATCGCCGTCTCGGTGTCCGATGCCATTGGCCATGAGGTTCGCGATCGCGTCGTCCTCGAGCCCTACGATCTCGTAGAGGAGTCGCAGGTCACGAGCGTGCTGGTTGAAGCTGGCGTGCAGGACAAGAATGGCCGCTTCCTGAAAAACGTTCCGGCGTCTTCCTTCACCGTACTGGAGGATGGCGTCCCGCAGGTGCTGGATCTGGCGCAGCAAGAGACGGTCGGCGGCACCTTCGCGCTGCTCGTCGATAGCAGCGGCAGTATGTCGCGCCGCCTCGAGTTCGTTCAGCGGACCGCGGGTCTGCTCTACGACTACTTGACACCGCTCGACCGCGTGATCGTCGCGCCATTCACCAAGAGTCTGCGATCCCTCACGGGTCCAACCGATGATCGGAAAACCGTCGCCGAGGCGATCCGTGCGATCGGGTGCAGCGGCGGGACTGCGATTCTGGATTCGCTGTTAGAGCTGGCGCATCGCTTCCCGGAATCAGAGGGTCGCCGTGTCGTCATTCTCATCACCGACGGTTATGACGAGAACAGCGTCTCCGCCATCGACGAAGTGATCGCCGCGGTCAAGGGGGCGCGAGTCACCGTCTATGCGGTTGCGATCGGCGGAGTCGCCGGCGTGTCCTTGAAAGGCGAGAAAGTGCTGAGGAGACTTGCCGCCGAGACCGGAGGCCGCGTGTTTCTGCCATCGACGGAGCCTCAGCTCGAGCTGGTACACACGGCGCTTGTCGAGGAAGTGCGCAACCGGTATCTCCTGACTTATACCCCGACAAATCAGAATCACGACGGTCAATGGCGCCGGATCACGGTGCAGCTCCCCGACCCGACGTATCACATCGCGGCGCGTCCCGGATACTTCGCGCCGAAGGCGGCGCCAGTCAGACCGACGATTGAATTCACTGCCACCGATCCGCAGGGTGCGTATTTGTCGATCTCGGCCGACGACCTCGAGGTCGTCGAGGATCACGTCGCCCAGCAGGTCGAGACATTCCACGAAGCAACGCAACCCGTTTCGATCGTGCTGGTACTCGATGCGAGCGGCAGCATGCGGCGGCGTGAGACCGACGTCATGGCGAGCGCGCGCGCGTTCGTGGCCGCGCTCCGGCCCGAGGATAAAGTCGGAATCATGCTCTTCGCCGACGACGTCACTCTGGTTCAGGACCTGACGGCCGACCGCGCCGCGAGCAACCAGGCGATCGACAGCTACAAGACAGGAGGAGGCACGGCCTTCTACGACGCCGTGTCGGCAGCCCTGAACCGGTTGGAACGCACCGAGGGCCGGCGAGTGATTGTCGCGATGACAGATGGGCGCGACGAGAACAATCCGGGGACGGCGCCCGGCAGCACGCACACTCTGAACGACGTCAAGCGGCAGTTAAAAGAGAACGGCACGACGATGTTCACCATTGGACTTGGCACCAAGGTGGACGCCGCGCCATTGAAAGACCTGGCGGATCTCAGCGGCGGACGAGCGCTGCTGCCCCAGGACGTCTCCGAGTTGGGAAACGAATTCCAGCGAGTCGTCGAAGACCTGCGACGCCGCTACGTCGTCGGCTATACGTCAACGAACGGCGAGCGAAACGGGCAGTGGCGCAACGTCAGCATCACGCTGAAGTCTGCGCCGCAGGTCACGGTACGGAGCGCGGGCGGCTACAGCGCGCCCGAGCGGTAATTAATCGGCAAGAGTACAAGGAGCAATACAGATGCGTGCGTCAGGAGGCCGCGGAGCAGACGCGTGGATGCTGGTGATACCGGTCATTGCACTGGTGGTGGCGGGGTCGATGTCCGCAGGAGGTTTGAACGCCGTGCTGCTGACGATCGAGAGCACCATCCGCAATGCGTTCAACGCCGGTATCGCATTCGTCACTAAGCTCTTGTAAAGGTGAAACAACAGCTGGCCGGGAATCGTGAGCAACATTATGCAGAATCAGTTTCGACTCGATGACTTGCTGGCGCGCGACGTGGCCCCGCAGTGGTTTGAAGGTGTGGCCGTCGTCCAGTTGATTTGCCGTCAGTTGCGCGGACAAGGAGTCGGGAACTCTCGCTTCCCGCATCCCGAACATATCCTGCTTGCAACCGGCGGGTCGGTTTCGGTGACTGGTGCCTCTGACGAACCGCCTGTCGAGGCTGCGGCACACGTGCTCGGGCTCATGCTGGGCAACGATGTTCCCGTACGTCTTCGGCTTTCTATCAGCCAGGCGACGGCCCCCGGCGGCGGCTATGCAACTCTGGCGGAGTTTTCCGAGGCACTCGCGTATTTCGAGCGGCCAAACCCGGAGGCTATCGTCGAAAACTTCCGGCAGCGCGCGACGGCGGCGGCGCGCCGCGAAGTCGCACCAGCGGTGCGTGTCGAGGCTCCCCCGGTCAGAGAAAAACAGCCGGCGCCTGCTCCGCCATCTGCACCTTCGCGGATCAGCCGAGTGGCCCTGTTCGCTGCCACCTTTTCAGCTCTCGCCTGTGCGTCGATATGGCTAATCGGTCACAGCGTCACCAACGAGCAGATTGCGACGCCGGCGATCGCCGAGAGAACTGAAAGCGCGAAGCCGCCACAGCACACACATTCAACGAAGATCACCTCCGTGGCGCCGGCGGAGCAACGCAGCATAGTTTCTTCTCTTAGCGCACCAATGAGCGGGCCGGTAGATGCAAGCGAATCGACACAGAGATCGATCCTCGAACCCGCGCCTAAACTCCAGGTAGTCGTGACAACCGTTTCGTACGCGTACCCGGAGTCATTGTCAGCTGCTGCCATCGCCACAAACGTTTCCGCGACGACGCAGGCGGGACTTGTCACTGCCGACGACGTGATCGATCCAGATGAAAAGGCCTCGGACAGGATCTACTCGCTGGCGGATGCGGCGGTGACCGTACCGGTAAGTGTGTATCCGAAGCTCCCGAACGAAGGGCCACGTCCACGCTCTGCAGGGCGCACGATTCTCGAACTAACCATCGCGGCCGATGGCCTGGTCGAACGGGTGAAAATGCTGACGGCGCCGCGAAACATTCACGAGTTCATGCTGCTCAGCGCCGCCAAGGCCTGGCGCTTCGAACCCGCCAGACTTGACGGCCGGCCGGTGCGATTCCGTCAGACCCTGGCACTCACTCCAATGCCGTGAGTCTGGGTGGGGGGATTTTGATTGCGGGATGGGCCGTGGACCATACTGGGCGTTAGAGTCACAATGAATCACAATAGAGTGATAATGGTTCAATTTGAGACAAATCTTGTAAAATATTGAATTTAAACGAGTTGATAGACAGAGACACCCTCCATAGTGTACCGAAATAGCTCACACATCCAGAATTCGAATCTCACCACTAACAGTAACCTCAATAATTTCAGTAATTTACTCAAGTCAGGCGAACGGCAGAGGTTTTGCCAGTGCTACTGATGTGCGCGACTCGTCCCCAGCGGCCGCCACAGGTGCAGGTCACATGGAAACGTCGGCCACTTCGTCTTTGCGCGACGTCAATGACTCGCGTCCGTTCATCGTCGGCAGTACCGCCATGCGCGAACTGCTCGAGTTGGCGCGCCGCGTCGCCGCCGGCGATGCCAAAGTCCTGATCACCGGAGAAACCGGCGTCGGCAAGGATGTCCTCGCCAACCACATTCACCGAAACTCACGGCGGCGGCAGGGTGAATACGTCGCAGTCAATTGCGCTGGTGTCGCAGAGTCGCTGCTGGAATCCGAGTTGTTCGGACACGTGAAGGGCAGTTTCACCGGCGCATTTCGAGATAAGGTCGGCAAGGTCCTCCTGGCAAACGGCGGCACGCTGTTTCTCGACGAAGTCGGCGAGATGAGCCTGCGGATGCAGGCGCTGCTGTTGCGATTCCTCGAAAACGGTGAAATTCAGCCAGTCGGCAGCGATGCCAGTCGTAAAGTGGACGTGCGCATCATTGCCGCCACGAACCGAGACCTGACAGAACTCGTTCGCTCGGGCCAGTTCCGTGAGGACCTCCTGTATCGTCTGCAGGTCATTCATCTTCATGTTCCCCCGCTCCGGGAGCGCCGGGCCGACATTCGCGCAATCGCCACGAGTTTCATCACGGCGTCAAAGCGACGCGTGACGATCACCGACGAGGCGTGGAAACTCCTGGAACGTTATCGCTGGCCGGGGAATGTGCGGGAGTTGCAAAACGTCATCGAACAACTGATGTGGCGCTCATCGATCGATTGTCCGATTGACGTGAAAGATCTGCCGCCGGCGATCACGGTGGCAGGTTCGAGCCTGCTCCCGGCACGGGAGCGGCGCCGTCAACTTGCCGACGAGTTGTATCACGCGCTCGTCGAGGGCGGGTACTCGTTTTGGGACCACGTGCATCCGCTCTTCATCGAACGGGATATCACGCGACACGACATCCGGCAACTGGTGCGCCGCGGTCTGAGCGTCACTCGAGGCAGCTATCGCGGAGTCCTTCAGCTGTTCGGCATACCTCCAGGGGACTACAAACGCTTCATGAACTTCCTGGCCACACACGACTGCCGGGCAGAATTCAGGGAGTACCGGAATGTGACCGAACCAGCGCCGGCACGGGTGCGGACCGCGCTCCTGACGTTGCCGCCATTGCCCGAGCCAAAAGCGCCCGGACAACCGTCCGATACGGACAAATCGTCCGACAAACTGGCTTCCTGACAAAGCAGCGAGCGCTCCCGGCCGAAAGCCGATGATCGCTTCCGGGTGATCCGAGCCAGACTCCACACCATCGGAGGGCCACGCCCAGGTATGTGTCCGTTGCCTTTCGCCAGGCGTTCCACGATACTCCCCGCATGAGCACACCAGCGATCGTGGGTCTCGCATTCGGTGTCGTGATATTGGCGGCGCAGGAGGCGCGTACGCAGATGATCACACTTGGCGAAGTACTGGTGCTGACGCCATCGGATGGCAAACCTGCCCCTGGCGGGAGCGAACACGTTGTGCAGGCCGACCGAGGCAACCGGAAGGGCCAGTTCTATCGCGTGTGGACCGGCGCGCCGACAACTCACACGGCGCCAACCGGCGAACGCGCCACTGCCTATCAGCTTCTGAGCCCCGAGAAGGTGGGCACGCTCCCCGACATCGACGTCCTGGGCGTGCACTTCATCAAGGTGCTGCCTGATCGGCGCGACGGGTTCGAGGGATTTGTCCGCGACACGCTGCATCCGGCCGTCGCCAATCTCCGTCCCGATCTCCGCCTCCTGTATTACAAAGCAGTGCGTGGAGCCGACGCACCGGGCTACATCCTGGTGTTTGCGCTGACGAAGCAGTCGCGTGACAAATACTGGCCGGGCGGATCCGACTCGGATGTCCTGCGAGCGGCATTCGCGCCTGTGCGCGTGCACACGAAGGAATTGAGCACGTATCTCGTGCCGGACTCGGCGCTGACCGACGAAAAATTTGCGGCCGCGATTTATGAAAGCCGCGAATGGACCGACCTCGTGCTCGTGTCCTCCGCGTCTCGCTAGTCTCGGCCAATGAAACGGCGATCGTTTCTCAAGCACACATCGATCGCTGCCGCAGGTGTCGCGGTCGGCCGCACAGTCGCCATGCTACCGCAAGCGCCGGGCGACGATCGGCGGTCCATGCTCGTCGTCGATCCAGTTCCACTCTTCGAGTTATCGCCATATCTCTACATGCAATTCATGGAGCCGCTCGGCGCGACCGATGGCTCGGTGGAGGCGGCGTGGGACCACGGCTTGGATCGCTGGCGCGAGGACGTGCTGACGGTGACACACGATCTCGCGCCGACGATGATGCGATGGGGCGGAATCTTTGTCGACTTCTATCGCTGGCGCGAGGGCGTCGGACCACGCACCCAACGTCCGGCGATGATCAATTTGTTGTGGGGCGGAGTCGAATCGAACCAGGTCGGCACAACAGAGTTCGTCGACATGTGCAAGTCGGTTGGTGCCCAGCCGCTGATCTGCGTCAACTTCGAGTCGGACGGACGCCGGCAGTTCATGAAAGTGAAAGACAGCATTCGCACCGGCGACGCAACGGAAGCGGCCGCGTGGGTGGCTTATTGCAATGACCCCGGGAATGCCGAGCGTCGGACTCATGGAAGTGCGGCTCCGCTGGACGTCCGCTATTGGCAGATTGGAAACGAAACCTCGTACGACAAGAACGGATTCGATCTGGAAACCGCGGCACGCAAGACCGTCGAGTTCGCGAAGGCGATGCGTGCCGCCGATTCGAACATTCGCCTCATCGCCTGGGGCGACAGCGACTGGGCCGGACGGATGGCCGATGTCGCCGGCGAGCATGTCCACTATCTCGCCTTCCATCACATGTTCGATCCCGACTCGCGCGAACGGCCGGTTCTGCGAGGTGAGTTGTATCGTCGAGATCCGGATGCCACCTGGGCACAGTTGATGAACGCATGGCGGACGCACGACACAAAGATCCGCCGCGTCCGCGACAGCCTTGGCCGCCGTCAGGTTTCCCTCGCGCTGACGGAATGTCACTTCACGATCCCTGGCCGCGACCGCGGTGACGTGTTGTCGACATGGGCGGCCGGCGTGTCGTACGCCCGCATGCTCAACAATCATCAACGACACGGAGACGTGCTCAAGATCGCCACCGCCGCCGACTTCTGCGGAACACGATGGCAGAACAACGCCGTGATGATTCCGGTGCCAAAAGGAAGCGGCCGTGCCTACCTGCAGCCAGTCGCCCGTGTGATGCAGTTGTATCGCCATCACGTCGGTACGCATGCGATCAAGGTAAGTGGCACTCCGGAGGGACTTGACGTGGTCGCCAGCCGCCGTGAGAACACCGTGTTTCTCCACGTGGCCAATACACAGCGTACGAAGTCCGTTACGGCTGCAGTTCAAGTTGCCGGGAGCACAATCGGCGGAGGACGAGTGTTCGAAATCTCCGAGGATTCGACCGTCGAGCTGTCGTATTTGAACAGCGGCGATGTGATGAAAACGGTGGAGAAACCCATCGCCGCGGACGGCGTGTGGGAGTTTCCGGCCGCGTCGGTGTCTGTTCTCGAACTCGAGATCGCTCAGCCCGCCTTCCCCGTTCGACAGGCTCCCTACTAACGACGCGCGTTCCTTACAGCGGGCTCGTTACCGTCCGATCCTTCCGACGAGAGCCGGCCAGTTGAGAAGCACCGTGAGAGGCGGTAGACCTCGCCCATGCCGCCGGCGCCGATCGACTCGGTGATGTCGTACGGACCGAGGCGTGTCCCGAGTGCGAGGCTCATCGGAGGCGCTCAGCTTATCAGAGTCGCTGCGTGGCGCCCGCGGCTACTCGCGGGCCGA
>DATJKH010000094.1:0-48917 GCA_035491715.1 Vicinamibacterales bacterium
TAGTGTTAGCAGCAGCACAGATGGGCAGCGCGGGGTATCGCCGCATTCATCGCCTGCGTCGCATACAGCGCTTCAAGCCGCAGGGTAGTAGTTCGCCCGCTTGACCTTCAGGAATTCCGCCGATCGGGCAATTTCACCCAACCCTTCCATCCCTGCCTCGACCGAAATCCACCCGTTGAACCCGTTGTCGGCAAGGATCCGGAAGATCGCGTCGTAATCGTTCATTCCCTTCCCTGTTTCGCCGTGCTTCAACGCCGACGCGTATCCGGTGGCACCGTCGCCAATCTTCAGATCGTCGAGGGTTGCGCCCGGCGCCAGATATCGATCGGAGGCATGCATCGTCACCACGCGACTGGCAACCTTTTGCAGGAACTTCACTGGATCGAAACCGCCGACGAAGGCATTCGATGGATCGTACTGGACACCGAAATGCGGCGAATCGATCTGTTCGACGATTTCGAGGAAGATGTCCTCCGGTTGCGCGAACTCCGGATAACGCCACGTGCCGTCCTTGTAGTGGTTCTCCATGCACAGGACGACATCGCGACGTTCCGCGTACTCGAGCGATCGACTGATGCCGTCGATCGTGCGAGCAATGCCTTCGGCTCGTGAGAGGCCGGGATGGCGTTGTCCACTCAGCGTGCGGCAGTGACGTGCGCCGAGACGGACGGTCAGATCAATCGCCGCCTTTTGCCGCTCCACCTGCCGTTGCCGTTCATCAGCATCAGGGTGGGTGAAGTCGGGCGAGAAACACATCATCGACGTTTCCTGCCCGGTGGACTCGATCAGCCGGGCGATGGGGTCGACATCGATCGGCGCGAGACTGCGAAAGAACCCGTCGTAATGCTCGATCCCTTCCCCTCTGAGAAGCGCAGCGTCTCGGATCCATCGCTCGAAGGACGCTTGCCCAGATACAAGTTCGTCGAACTGGAATTTCGGAAACACACTGATACGGGGCGCCATCTCGGAGGACTCTAACAATTTCGTGATTGCCGCACCACTCGCCGTGACCCGCCACCCGACCCATCTGCGAAAAGTGCGTAGTTTGTTCCAGAACCGATCAACTTTGTCAGCGCGCAGCTGGTATCCACAAGCCGCGCCGCACCGGCAACCGACTGGAGTGATGGTACTTATTCGAAGCCGGTGACCCTCGATTCCGAGGGCGTACCGCTTGCACCCCGGGGGCGGGCCTTCGATGGACCTCACCAATCGCGTCGCCCCTGGCGCGTCCATTCTCGTCGTCGACGACAACGAGCTCAATCGAGACGCACTTTCTTGCTTGCTTCGGCTGCACCAATACGAAGTGGAGGCTGCGGCCGATGGTCAGGAAGCGCTGTCGCTAATCCATACGAGACGCTTCGATCTCGTGGTGCTCGACATCGAAATGCCCGGATTGAACGGCATCGAGTTACTCACACAGATCCGCGCGACAAGAAGTCAGACCGATCTACCGGTCATCATGTTGACCGCCCGGACGCACGGGCCCGATATTGTCGAAGCCTTTAACCTGGGCGCGAACGATTACCTCACCAAGCCCATCGATTGCCCAGTTGCCCTCGCCCGCATCAGCACGCACTTGTCGCATAAACGCGTGATCGAGAGCCTGCGCGAGAGCCAGGAGCGATACACGCTCGCCGTCAACGGCGCCAACGATGGACTGTGGGACTGGAATCTCGCGACCAACGAAGTCTACTGGTCGCCGCGATGGAAGGCGATGCTCGGTTACGACGATGCGGAGATCGGCATCCAGCCCGAGGAGTGGCTGGACCGCTTGCACCAGGACGACTGGACGCGCGTGCGGCAGGCGATCGCTGAGCACATCGCGCGCGGCACCGGCCATTACGAAAGCGAACATCGGTTGCGCCATCGTGACGGCACCTACCGCTGGGTCCTCTGCCGTGCGGCAGCGATCAGAAATGAAGGCGGGATCGCCACGCGCTTTGCTGGTTCGCTCACTGACATCACCGAGGCAAAACTCGCAGATGGCTTGACCGGGCTGCCCAATCGCGTGCTGTTTCTCGATCTCCTCGGTCGCGCGCTCAGCCGCACCAGGCGCCGGCGGGACTACCACTTCGCGCTGGTCATCCTTGGTCTCGATCGATTCAAGACGGTCAATCACAGCCTTGGGACGGCGGTAGCGGACAGGCTCCTGGTGGAAGTCGCCCACCGGCTTCAAACATGCCTGCGCGCCCATGACGCGGTGACACGCAACCATCACGGATTCACGCTGGCGCGCCTCGGCGGCGACGAGTTCACGGTTCTGCTCGACGACGTCGACGACGCGGCGAATGCGGTCCGGGTTGCGGAGCGTCTGCGTGACGCGCTGCAGAAGTCGTTCATCGTCGACGAGCACGAATTGTTCGTAACTGCGAGCGCCGGCATCACGATGAGCAGTTCCGGTTACTCGGATCCGGAAGATGTGCTGCGCGACGCGGCGATTGCCCTCCAGCGAGCGAAGGAGGGGTCGAGGTGTGAGCTGTTCGACGTCCACATGCGCGACCGCGTGGTGTCGCGATTACGCGTCGAGACTGATTTGCGCCAGGCGATCGAGCGCGGCGCCTTTGAGGTGTATTACCAGCCGATTGTCGCGATCCGCGGCGGCAAGCTCGCCGCGTTCGAAGCGCTGGTGCGCTGGCACCATCCGACGCAGGGCCTGATCGATCCAGCCAACTTCATCCCGATCGCGGAAGACACCGAGATGATCGTGCTGATCGGGCGGCAGGTCCTCGCGCAATCGTGCCGGCAGATGGCGGAGTGGCAAAGACAGTTCGGAGCGGCAGCGCCCGGAGTCATCTGCGTCAACGTCTCGAGCAAACAGTTCGGCGACGCCGACCTCACGAGCGAGATTCAGAACGTGCTCGAAGAATCAGGACTGCCGGCGTCGAGTCTCAAGCTCGAGATCACAGAGAGCGCGTTTCTCGGGGACATTCGTCGGGCACAGGCGACGTTGCGGCGCTTACAGACGCTCGGCGTCGCGTGGAGTCTCGACGACTTCGGCACCGGCTACTCTTCGCTGAGCTATCTTCACCGCCTTCAGGTCGACACCGTCAAGGTCGACCGCTCGTTCGTCAGCCGCATCGGCCGTGACGATGGCGCGGAAATGGTTCGCGCGATTGCCGCGATCGCACACAACATGGGCATGGACGTGGTTGCAGAAGGGGTCGAAACTTCTGAGCAACTCGAGTGGCTGCGATCGATCGGCTGTGAGTATGCGCAGGGCTTCTACTTCTCCCGCCCGGTAGATTTTGCGACCGCGACCGGATTGATCGCCTCCTCACCGTGGCGAGGCGACAAGCATTGTGCGCCCGGCACCGCCGTCCAGTTGAAAATCTGGCCGGTTGAGCCGCCCGAACCCGCCCGCCTTTCTTGACACCCGGCGCCCGCCGACGTAGCCTCGCGGAGTCCGGGGGCGCTCATGCAGATAATCCGTAACCGCACACTCTACGACGTCTGTGTCATCGGCTCAGGGGCTGGTGGCGGCATGGCCGCGATGGTGCTCACCGAGGCCGGTGCAAACGTCGTCATGCTCGAAGCGGGTCCCCTGTGGGACTCGACCACGGAATCGGCCATGTTCAAGTGGCCCTACGACACACCGCGGCGCGGCGCCGCGATTCCCGAACGGCAGTTCGGTGAGTTCGATGGCGCCCTCGGTGGTTGGACGCTCGAGGGAGAACCCTACACGTCAGCCCCGGGAAATCAGTTCGACTGGTTTCGATCCCGAATGCTCGGCGGTCGAACGAATCATTGGGGGCGCATTTCGCTGCGCTTCGGCCCGCACGACTTTCAGAGAAAAACACTCGACAGCCTCGGCGACGACTGGCCGATCACTTACGACGACCTGAAGCCGTATTACGACAAGATCGACCGCTTCATCGGCGTGTTTGGTGCGAACCTGCCGAACTTCCCGAACGAGCCGGACGGCATTTTCATGCCGCCGCCGCAGCCGCGATGCTACGAGCTGATGATCAAGCAGGCATCCGGGCGGCTCAACATTCCGTGCGTCCCGTCTCGACTGTCAATCCTGACCAAGCCACTGAACGGCCGGCCAGCATGTCACTACTGCAGCCAATGCGGCCGCGGATGCGCGACCCACTCGAACTTCTCGTCACCCTCGGTTCTCATTCCTCCGGCAATGAAGACCGGACGACTGAAGATCATCGCAGGCGCGATGGCGCGGGAGATCACGATCGACGATGCGGGACTGGCAAACGGGGTGACCTACGTCGACAAGGCGACCTCGCGCGACAATCACGTTCGCGCCCGAATTGTCGTCGTCGCCGGTGGCGCGTGCGAATCGGCGCGACTGCTGCTCAACTCGAAATCATCGAAGTTCCCGCAGGGACTCGCCAACTCGAGCGGCACGGTCGGCAAATACCTGATGGATTCGACCGGCACGAGCGTGAGCGGGTTCATCCCGAAACTCATGGATGGCATTCCGCACAACGAGGACGGCGTCGGCGGCATGCATCTCTATATGCCGTGGTGGCTCGACAACAAGAAGCTCGACTTCCCGCGCGGATATCACATCGAAATCGGCGGCGGACGCCGCATGCCGAATGCCGGTTTTGGTGGCGGCATCCACAACTTCACGAGCGTCGAGGTTGCCGGGCGTCCGCATTCCTTCGGCGGATACGGCAGGGAATTGAAGAACGACTATCGCCGGCTCTACGGCGCGACGGTCAACTTCGCCGGCCGCGGCGAGATGATTCCGAACGACGACAGCTATTGCGAAATCGACCCGACGATGGTCGACAAATGGGGAATCCCGGTGCTTCGCTTCCACTACAAGTGGAGCGATTACGAGCTGAACCAGGTGAAGCACATGCAGGAGACGTTCCGCGCGATCATCCAGGAAATGGGTGGTACGCCGACATCACCGATGCCGACAAAAGAAGATGGCTACGGCATTGCGCCGGGCGGACGAATCATTCACGAAGTCGGCGTGACCCGGATGGGCAACACCGCTTCGACATCCGTGCTGAACAGGAACTGCCAGGCGCACGACGTGAAGAATCTGTTCGTGGCCGATGGCGGCCCGTTGCCATCGCAGGCCGACAAGAACTGCACGTGGACCATCCTGGCGCTGTCGATGCGCACCGCTGAATTCATCGCCGACGCCCGGCGGGCAGGAACGGTGTAGACCTATGAAGACCACTCGACGAACTGTTCTTCAATTGCTGGCTGCGGCGCCGGCGGCTGCAGGATTCACCTGGACAGAAGCCCAGGCTCAGACTGCGCACACCCAGGCACAAACGGCGCAGACCACGGCACAGAAGACGGGCACGCCTTACAAGCCAAAGTTCTTCAACACGCGTGAATGGGCGACGATTGGCATCCTGGCGGACATGATCATTCCCAAAGACGATCGATCCGGCAGCGCGACCGATGCCGGAGTGCCGCAGTTCATGGACTTCATGATGGCCGATCAGCCGGCACGCCAGACGGCAATGCGAGGCGGCCTCGCGTGGCTCGATCGCGAATGCGTCAATCGCTACGAAAAGACCTTCGTCGCCTGCACGGTGGCCGAACGCTCGAAAGTGCTGGACGACATCGCCTGGCCCGGGAAAGCGCCCGCCGGGATGTCGCATGGCGTCGCGTTCTTCAATACGTTCCGCGATCTCACCGCCAGCGGTTTCTGGACCAGCAGGATGGGCATCAAGGATCTTCAGTACATGGGCAACGTGTTCGTGGCCGAGTGGAAAGGTTGCCCGGACGAAGTGCTGAAGAAGCTCGGCGTGACTCGCGCGTAATCCAGGTCGACACAGCGAACGAATGGCGTAATTCACCAACACACCAACTCACCAATTGCGAACACATAATGCTCAGTCGCCCTCTTGGCTTACTGGCTTCTGTTGTTGTCGCCGTCTTGTCGTTACACGGCTGCAAGGCCGAAGCACCGGGAGTCGAAGGGCCGACCGAGCAGGCAAAAATGGCTCCGTTCGAATCAGATCTCGCATTTCTCAATCAGCACACCAAGATCGTCGTCTTGACTGGACCGCGCGGCGCGGCGAAGGTCGCGGTCGCGCCTGTGTATCAAGGGCGGGTCATGACCAGCACGACGGGCGGCAGCGACTCGCCAAGTTTCGGCTGGCTCGGGCGCGCGGCAATCGAGTCGGGAAAGCGACAGCCGCACATGAACGTTTTCGGCGGCGAGGACCGGTTCTGGCTCGGACCGGAAGGCGGTCAGTACGCGCTCTACTTCAAGAAAGGCGACCCTTTCGATCTCGATCACTGGCAGGTTCCGGAGGCGTTCGACTGGGCTGGGTGGCCCATCGCCAGCGAGTCGCAGACTTCGATCGCATTCCAGAAGCACATGTCGCTTGTGAATTACTCGGGAACTCGGTTCGACCTCGACGTCGATCGCACCGTCAAGCTATTGAGCGATGCGGAAGTGGCGTCCCTCCTGGGTGTAACGCCTGGGAGCGATGTCCAGACGGTTGCCTTCGAATCGGCGAACACCGTGACCAACGCGGGAACTCAACAATGGACACAACAGTCGGGGCTGGTCTCGATCTGGATTCTCGGTCAGCTCACGCCGTCGGATTCAACCACGATCGCCATTCCTTACAACGCCAACCCTGCAGACAAATCGGCAGCCGTCGTCAACGACGCCTACTTCGGAAAGGTCCCGTCAAACAGGCTGATCATCAAGGAGCCGATGATTTACTTCCGCGGCGATGGGCAGTATCGCAGCAAGATAGGACTTCCTCCTTCGCGCGCATTGCCCCTTGTCGGCAGCTACGATGCCGCCGGCCAGGTGCTCACACTCGTCCAGTACAACCGGCCGGAGGGGGCGACCGACTACGTGAACTCCATGTGGGAGCTCCAACGGGATCCTTATAAGGGAGATGTCGTCAACAGCTACAACGATGGGCCGTCTGCTCCCGGTAAACCGCCACTCGGCCCATTCTACGAACTCGAGACGTCGTCACCCGCACTGAGTCTTGCGCCTGGCGAAAAGTACACGCATGTGCATCGGACGTTTCATTTTGTCGGACCCGATGCTGAACTGGACCGGCTCGCAAAAGCAACCCTGAAAATCGGGGTTGCCGATCTCGCGGCATTTAGCAATCGCTAATCACTGATCACTCATCGTGCATCCCATGAATCACCCATCCTCGAATCCGTGAATCGCCGAATCGCGGCGCGATTTTGGGATTCAGCGATGCCCGGATCCGGGATGCCAGGATCCGGGATTCCAGGATCCGGGATTGACGATGAGTGATTAGTGATGAGGGATTCGATGCACCGCCTCGCAGATCTGCTTGAGCTTGTCGTGCAGATTGTCCGACGGCCGAAACGCCTGCCCATCGATGACCAGCGGCGCGCCGACAACGACAAACGGAGCGCCGCGTCGAGCACATTCGATGGCCTGATCGATTGACAGTCCGCCGACCGCTTGAACAGGGATCGACACCGCCCGCACGACATCGTCCAGTTCATCGAGCGGACTCAAGCCGCGGATCATCGCGCGTTCGTCGAAACCGATGTGATGCACGATCACGTCGACACCGAGGCTGGCCATCCATCGCGCGGATTCGATGCGGTTTTCAGCACCCAGATTGTCGCCCATCACCCGGATGTTAAAGTCGCGTCCGGCCTCGACGACGCGACGGATAGTCGCTTCGTGCGCGCGGCCCATCACGACCACGAATGACGCCCCGGCTTTGGCCATCATCTCGGCCTCCAGGTAGCCGCCATCCATCGTCTTGAGATCGGCAACGATTGGATGATTTGGGAATCGCGCGTGGAGCGTTTCCACCGCGTGCAGACCTTCGCCCAGCAGGAGTGGCGTACCTGCTTCAAGCCAATCGACGCCCGCGTCGACACCGATCGCGGCCGTGTCGATCGCCTCGTCGATATTCGTCAGATCGAGAGAAAGCTGAACGATTGAGTGCTTCAGTTCCTGCAGATGCATGAATGTGTGCGGTTAGAGTCCGCGACCGCGGATCACATTGATTAGGAGGAAGATCACGGCAATCACGAGGAGAATGTGCAACAGCCCGCCGAGCGTGTGCTTGGTGAGGAAGCCCAGAAACCAGAGGATTACGAGAATGACGACAATCGCAGCCATGTTCGCCTCCGGCAAGCATCATACGTCCGACGCAGATATGATTTCGCGTATGCTGCCGACACAACTCCGCCGCCGCGACGTTCTCACTCTGACCGGTCTCGCTTCCCTTGCTTCGATTTCGCCAATGACACCCCAACAAAAGACTTCCGCAACGGCCAATACGAGCCCTGATGCGCGCCGTCGCGAATTGTACGGACTCCTTGGTGATCTTCCGGACCGCAAGCGGCCGATCAGCGGAAAGAAACGGAATGAGGAAGAGCGGGATGGATACATTCTGGAAACGTGGGATCTGGATCTCAACGGAATCGAGACGGTGCCCGCGTACCTCGCCCGCCCAAAGACGATCACTGGACGAGTTCCCGGGGTGCTGTTCGACCACTCTCATGGCGGCGGCTACAAGATCGGCAAGCAGGAGTTCATCGAAGGCCGGAGTTACCTCCAGCCGACGCCATATGCGAAGGAGCTGACAAATCTCGGCTATGTGGCCTTATGCATCGACTCGTGGATTTTCGGCGAGCGGAGCCACACGAGCGAAGCCGACATGTTCAAAGCGATGTTGTGGCGTGGCCAGGTGCTGTGGGGAATGATGGTGTACGACCACTTGCGGGCCCTCGACTATCTTCTGACGCGGCCGGAAGTCGATCCGCAACGAATCGCAACGCTTGGGATGTCGATGGGCAGCACGATGGCTTGGTGGCTCGGTGCGCTGGACGAACGGATCAAGGTGACCGTCGATATCAACTGCCTCACTGATTTCCAGGCGCTGCTGGAGCGAAAGGGGCTCTCGTATCACGGGTTCTACTACTATGTACCCAGCTTGCTGAAACACTTCACTACCGCGCAAATCAACGCGCTCATTGCGCCACGCGCCCACCTCGGTCTTGCCGGACTCCGCGATAAGCTGACGCCGGTCGAGGGACTGGACGTGATCGATCGCGAGCTGCAGCAGGTATACGCAAAGCTCGGTCATCCGGAACGATGGAAGCTCCTGCGCTACGACGTTGAGCATCAGGAAACGCCGGAAGGCCGCCAGGAGATCATCGCGTTTCTGAAGAAGTTTTTGTGAGGATCGAGATGAACACCAAAACGATTCTTCCCACTGTCATTTTTGGTACCGTCGCGACCACGTTCGCGCAGCAGCCGGCGCAACCACCAACCACGCCCACGACACCACCGCCGCCGAACACCGACGCGCATTATCAACTCGGCCCTGACTCGTTTCCGCGGGACGGCGTGCCGAAGGGAGAAGTGCGTGGACCGTATACGCTGCCGAGTCAGGCGTATCCGGGAACGCAGCATACCTACTGGGTGTACGTGCCGGTGCAATACGATCCGTCGGTAGCGGCGAGCCTGATGATCTTGAACGATGGCCAGGCGTTCAAGAACATGGAGGGTGATGTTCGAGCACCGAACGTGTTCGACAATCTGATCTATCGCCGCGAGATTCCGGTCATGCTCGGCGTCTTCATCAATCCTGGACGAACGCCGGAGCAGCCGGAACCGACGCCGCAGGAGTGGGGCGACCGCACGACCAACCGTCCGACTGAGTACAACACGCTCGACGACAAATACGCGCGTGTGATCGTCGACGAACTGCTCCCGGCGCTCAGCAAGGAGTACAACATCTCGAAGGATCCGGAACGTCGTGGCATCGGCGGTGCCAGTTCCGGTGCCATCGCCGCCTTCACGGTTGCGTGGGAGCGTCCCAACGAGTTCCGCAAAGTCCTCAGCATCGTCGGCAGCTTCACCAACCTTCGCGGCGGTCATGCTTACGCCGATCTCGTTCGAAAGACCGACAAGAAGCCGATCCGTATCTTTCTCCAGGACGGCCGTAACGACAATCGTGGCGTCGGTCGCAACGGCCAGTACGACGAAACGCGCGACTGGTTTCTTCAGAACGTCCGCCTGATGCGAGCGTTGAGTGAGAAGGGCTACGACGTGAACTATACCTGGGGCATCGGCCGTCACGGACAGAAGCAGGGCGGCGCAATCTTCCCCGACATGATGAGATGGCTCTGGCGCGACCAGCCGGTGTCGACCGACGTCAATGACACGGTCGAACGATCGTTCAATACGCCCGTTGAAAAGAAAGGACCGGGCGGCGATTAGTCAGCGCGAAGTCCTTCCAGCGGTTCGACACGCGCCGCCCGCCAGCCGGGCACCGCGCATGCAATGACCGCAGCCACCACCAGGATTCCTGCCGCTGCGATCAGCGCTGCAGGATCGCTGGTCCTTGTCTGAAAGAGCACGCCCCGTAGCAGCGTCCCGGCAAGTTGCGCGGTGACGAGGCCCACCACGACCCCGGTCGCGGTCAAGGCGAGGCCGTGGAGTGTGACGGACGTGGCCAGAGAACGCAGGCGAGGCCTAAACACCAATCGAGGCGAGAATCGCCGTGATCGCCGCGAAAGCGATCAGCACCAACATCAGCATGCGCGGCGCCGCGGCGGCGTCGAGGACCCGATCGTCCATCGTTCGAATGCTGCTCAACGGCAGCGATGGGTCGATACGATGAAGCGCGCTTTTCAGCGCGATTGCGATCGTGCGCGGATCGCGGCCACGGGCGACGAGATTCATCGGCCGGAATGGGAACTGACGATGGGTGTGATAGATGACCGGCTCAGGAGCGCGGCCGAGGGGTGTGTGCTGAACGTCGCCGACAACTCCAATAATCCTGAACGGCACACGTCCGGCGAGGTTGCGTCCCAGCGGACCGATGTTGATCGCCGTTGAGACGATTCGGTGTCCCACTGGATCGACTCCACCGAACATGCGAGTCGCAAGCGTTCGATTGATCAGGATCACTGGCTCGGTCGTATTCGTGTCGTGATCGGTGAACAGTCGGCCTGCACGGGATCCGTTGATCCGGGATTCGAAATGCGGTGGCTCTGGGCGGCTGGCGGCTGACGACGCTACCGCCGAATGACGACCCCAGCCGTGAAGGTCATGTACCGGAGGTGGCAGGGACCGAGACAGCTGTCTTCGGGCGCGGTGGGCTCGCCTAAATTGTTGTAGTAGCGCAGATCGAAGCGAACACCCGTGCGTTTTGACAGAAATCCGATTGCGCCCCCTCCAATGTTGAAGGCGGGCATATTCCGCTTGTCCGGGAAGACGTTGTTCACTTCAGTGCGGGAGAAACCGAGCACTCCAAACCCACCAGACAAAAACGGACGGAGCCCGTATTCGGTCCAGTTCCGCGGCGTCGTCAGCACCGCGTTTCCCATCATGGCGAGGGCATGACTTTTCGTGACGATTCGATCCGGCAGCGCGATCTCGTCGTTCGTGAAGAACCCCGGCGTCCAGACAAACATGCCTTCGACACCAAGAATTCCGGAACCGACAAGCGTGACGGTGCCGCCAAACGTCCAATGAACCTTCGACGTGGCCTGTTCGAGATCGAGAAAACTCGTATCAGCCTGAAACGTCCAGCCTATGGTCGGTACGAAGTGCCATTCGGCAGCGGCGACCGACGGAAAGGTGAGCGCGAGAAGGACTCCGGCTGCAAGATTGGTCAGAAAACGCGCAAGCACTACGTCACGAGCCTGAGAAAGAGCGCGGCAAAGAGTGATTTGGTGACGTTGCCAGCGGGCAGCTGGAACGACGCACTCAGGCCATCGCTGTTTGCCAGGAGAATGAACGTAATTTTTTGATCCGGCAGTTTCAGCAAGAGCGACGAATAGGCGTTTCCGACGTTGCCGAAGTGCCACACGACTCGTTCGCCGCGATGGTTCTGGACGAACCAGCCAAGCCCCATCGGCGCGACGAACTCCCCCAGCTTCACCGGGCTCCACGCCCTGTCGATGGTTTCCTGCGCGAGGATCACGTTCGAATCGAGCGCCGCATCGAGCTTGGCAAGATCCCGTACCGTGGTCACGAGGCCGCCGGCTGCGCTCATCCCCATCGATGGAAGTTCGCTGCGCTCCGCGCGCAGGCGGTTATCTACCTTGTAGGGGAGTGCCATCCGATCGAGCACGCGCCGATAACGATCGACGTCCTCGCCGTCGAATTCTCCTTCGCGAAGAACGCTGTCGGACTGCCAAAGATCGGTTCCTGGCACCGAATCCCGCATGGCGACGCGGTCGAGCAACAGGGCGACACTCTTGCGGTATGACCGTGCC
This sequence comes from Vicinamibacterales bacterium, assembly GCA_035491715.1. Lineage (GTDB taxonomy): Bacteria > Acidobacteriota > Vicinamibacteria > Vicinamibacterales > 2-12-FULL-66-21 > JALZOC01. The sequence goes on from DATJKH010000094.1 coordinate 12,190, forward strand.
TCGCCGCAGTGCTCCATCACGGTCGTCAGTTGCCCGTATCGCTCCAAACTGTAGGTAAAGGGCTCCTCGAGACCCGGGGTCGTATGACTGAGAAGCTGTGCAATCGTGACATTCGCCTCGGGTAGCTGCGCGCCGTACTTCCGAATCGGATCGTTGAGATACAACTGCCGCCGTTCCTCGCACTCGAGCAGCATGACTGCCGCGAGCGTGCCACTCAGATCGCCAACGAGGTAGGGCGTGTCGGGCGTTGCGGGTATTTTGGAGGCAGTATTTTGGTACCCGTAGCCTTTTTCCCAAATGACGATGCCGTCGCGCACGACGGCGGCGGACATTCCCGGGATACCGGCTTGCCTGCGGAGCGCTTCGAGATAGTTGTCGAGAACCGGGAGCGCACCGAATGGCGTGAAGACCGGTGGCTGCTGGCCGAACACCGCAGTTGCCGCCAGCACGAACAAGGCGATGAAGGCCGCAGAACGTTGCCGCATCACCGCATGAACGTGAATTTGGCCAGACCGACAACGTCGTCGGCCTGCCACGGCCATACGAACGACATGATGCGCGGAGTCGTGTGCGCGCGGACGCGCACATAGTATTCGGCGTTCACCTCGAGCGACTCGCTGCGAAACAGCGGCAACCGCTCGAATTGATTGGTCAGCCACGTCCACGCGGCATCTTCACGCTCCATCGAATCGGCCCGATCGATCCGGCCGTCGATGGCGCGCGTCACGGCGTATTTTTTCGTGAGATTGTCGAAGCGCACCGTTGCGGTGACGACTGCCGACTCAATCGTGCGGTCGAACCAGACGCTCGAGCCACGTCGCAGATCGACTTTGTAAACGAGACTGACCGTCAGGCCGCTGTGAATCGCATTGCGGATCTCTTCGGTGGGCTCCTGTGTCAGCTTGAAGGAAACAAGCACCTGGTCGCCGCGCGCGAGAGGGGCCACCTGGAGGATCTGCCCTTCGGGCGGGGCAACCGCAAGAAGCGAAAAGAGAACAAATGCAGCAGACGACAACATCGGGCTGTGCCGTTATTCTACGTCAGAATTGGCCAGAATCGGCCGATCGTGCCTCACCGACCAGGATGGAGCGTCAATTTCTGGACACGCCAGTTCGTCAGCTCGCCTACGTACAAACTATTCTCGGTTCGACAGTCGATTGCGTTTACTAATCCGAATTGCTTGAGCTGCTTCCCAGCGGTTCCAAACTTCGCGACGATACGTCCATCCAATTCCAGCTTATAGATCGCGGCGTCGTCCATGCCGTATTGGTCTCCAGCGTGGGAGCTATATAGATATTGATGAGCTCCGCCGCTGACGCAGACCGCATGCGGCACTCCCACGTTCGTCATTTGCGATTTGAACCCGCCTTTGCCGTCGAAGACTTGAATTCGTTTGTTGCCCTGATCGGCGACGTAGACGTTCCCCTGAGTATCAGTGGCAATCGAATGCGGCACGTTGAACTGGCCGGTATCACTGCCTCGAGAACCCCATGACAAAAGGAACCGACCGTTTCGATCGAACTTCGCGATCCGCGCGTTCGCACCGTGACCATCGGCCACGAAGATGTTGCCTTCGCTGTCGAACGCGACGTCGCTCGGGCGGACAAACTGGTCTCCCGCCCCACCGGCGCCAGGTGCGCCAGACGATCCGCGGGACGGTGGCGCAGCCGACGGATTCGGCGACGGGACCCGGATCGAAACAGCTTCCGGCTTACGGCCGAGGATCATCAGCACACGCCCGTCGGCATTGAATTTGACGACCTGGTTCGATCCTTCGTCGACAATCCAGACGTTGTCCTGCGGATCGACTCGGACGGCATGCGCGACAAGGAACGCATAGATTCCCTGCCCGATCTCGCGAACGAACGTTCCATTTCGGTCGAACTCGAACAGCCGCGAGCCACCATGCGCGAACAAACGTGAGTTCCCGAGCCCGACGGTCGGGTTGCCGGACCGCGTGTATACGAACAACTGGCCGCGAGAATTTGTCGCAACGCCTGCGACTTCCCCGAGATAGGTATCCGTTGGCAGCTTCAGAAAGTCTGCCGACCCGTCAAAGGCAATCTCGGCAGGTGCCGGCGCCTGGAATGTGCCGGGGGCCAGGAGAGTCGCGAGAATCGCAGCGAAACAAAACCACCGTACCATTCATCTCTCCTATCGTGCCGATGAAGTGGGCCGAAGAAGGATCTTCTGGACTCGCCATGCCGTGATTTCCGCGACGAACAGCTCATTGGGATTGCGACAATCGATTTCGTGCACCGTGCTGAACTCGCCGAGCTGCTTCCCGGGCTTACCGAACCTGCCGATAATGGTGCCGTCGAGTTCCATCTTGTAGATCTCGCCGGTGATGTCACGGTACTGCGCCAGACCGTTATCCGGTATCGAGTTCGACACAAACAGGTATTGGTGCGGCCCGGGTGAAATGCAGACGGCCCATGGATTGCCGACGTTGTCGTACATCGTTTTGAAGTTGAGATCGTTGTCGAACACCTGAACGCGGGCGTTACTGCGGTCGCCGACATAGACATTGCCGTTTGCATCCATCGCCATGGTGTGCGGAAGATTCAGCTGACCGGGCTGGTTTCCCTTTGTGCCGACCTGCTTCATGAAGCGGCCGTTCTTGTCGAACTTCACGACCCGCGAGTTACCGTAGCCGTCTGTGACGAATATGTTTCCAGCGGCGTCGAAGCCGACGTCGGTGGGACGGCTGAACACGTAGGGCTCGGGCTGCGGGTCCGGCGCGCCTGGTGTTGCGGCGACGAGCCCCTCGACCGCCTCCGGCCGGCGTCCTATTACCATCGCGACGCGGCCGTCCGGCGTGAACTTGATCACCATGTTGGAGCCTTCATCTACGGCCCAGATGTTGTCGTCGCGATCCACTCGCACGGCATGCGCAAACTCGAATCCGTAAAGCCCCTGCCCGAGCTCGCGGACAAAAGTGCCGTTCTGATCGAATTCGAACAGGCGCGTGTCGCCGCTGCGCGTATACACGAAGACATGTCCCTTGGAGTTGGTCGCGACGCCGATGCCTTCGCCGAGGTACAGGTTGGCGGGCAGCTTTAAGAAGCCGGGCACCGACTCGTAGGAAATCTCCGGAACGTTCTGCGCCTTTGCCTTGGTCTGACCGAAGGCTGGCGGCGCGGCAAGGATGGCAGCGAGAAGAAAGATCGCTTTCACGGCAACTCCTGGTCAATCGTGTCGAAGCGCGCGGATTGGATCGAGCCGGGCGGCTCGCGCCGCTGGATAGCTGCCGGCGAGCAGGCTGATCGTGACGGAGAATCCTATCGCTCCACCAATCAGCCAGAACGGCAGTGAAAAAAGATTGCCCGGTGTTCCCCCCTGATTCTGGATGTAAATATTCGCGCCAAAGTTGATGATTCTGCCGACAATCCAGCCGAGCACGACGCCGGTTACGCCGCCAAAGAAACCGATGGCCGACGCTTCGATGAGAAAGATACGGCGAATGTCGCCATCGCTGCCGCCAATTGCTTTCATGATCCCAATCTCGCGCGTGCGTTCCAGGATCGACATCACCATCGTGTTCATGATGCCAAGTGACGAGACAGCCAGAGCGATCGAGCCAATGAGACTGAGCACAATATCGAGGATGATGAAGCCACGCTTTGCCCCCTGCAAGGCATCGTTCAACGAGAAGGCCGAAAACCCTTTCTTCTTGATCTGATCTTCGATGTCCTGCACGGCTTGCGCGTGCTTCGCCTTGACGATGAGCGCGTTGTAGGTTCGCTCGCTGACACGCTCCGGCACGAGCGACTGCTGCAGCGCTCGCGTGGCGGCGGCAATCGCCTTCGCGCGGCCGAGCGGGATCATCAAACCTGATACGGCAACCGAACCACCGAAGGGACCGGTCTCCCGTTCGATGATGCCGACGATTCGATACGGTTCTTCAACGCGTGAGGCGTTTGCGGACAATCCTCCTTCGCCGGGCGCAGGGACGGAGACTCGGGCACCGGGTGCGGCGTGGATGAGAATCAGATCGTGACCAATGAGCCCCTGCGGATTGGCGGCCTCGATCCGCTTCGCCATCTCGAGGCTCAGCAAACACTCCTTTGCGGCATCATCACTGAAGAAGCGTCCGAAAGTGATCGCCTGAAACGCGCCTTCGTCTTTTGCAGTCATCGGCACGCCCGCCGCCAGCAGCCCCTCAGAGTCACTTCCGTATTTCGCTTCGACTGGCGCGCGCACGTTCGGATAGACCTCTCTCACCCCATCAAGTGCCGCGAGCTCTTTGATGGTCTCCTCGTTCAAGTCCGATCGGAGTGGTGTCGCGCCCGCCGAAGGGGCGCTAGGTTGCGCGCGTCGGTTCGCGCCGAAGCCGCGACGGCCTGCCCGCGCCATCGTCGCGAGGCCGCCTGGAACGTCCTGCCCCGGTGTAACGGTAATGCTGTCGAACAGTCCGGACTTGGTGAATCGAGCCACGAACTGATCCTGAAGTCCGACGCCAAGCGACACCATGCCCGCGAGCGACGCAATACCGATCGATACGCCGAGCGTGGTCAACGAGGTGCGCAGCTTCGCCTCGCCGAGATTCCGGAGCGCCAGGCCGAGCGTGTCGCGAAACGTCATACGCGTGATGGTGTTCGTTGATCGATGATCACGCCGTCGAGCAACGTGACCGTACGGTTGGCGTACGCATCGGCGAGCGACGCGTCATGGGTGACCATGATGATGGTCTTCCCCTCACGTTCATTGAGGTTCTTGAGAATCCCGAGGATGTCGCGCGACGTGTGGCTGTCGAGATTTCCGGTTGGCTCGTCGGCCAGCAGCAAGTGCGGCTTGTTCGACAGCGCGCGAGCGATCGCAACACGTTGCTGTTCCCCGCCCGACAGTTCGCGAGGACGATGGCCTTGCCGGCCGCCGAGGCCCACCGCTTCGAGCAGGGTATGGGCAGCGGTATCGCGTGCGGCACGCGGCACACCAGCAAACATCATCGCCAGCGTGATGTTCTCGCGCGCCGTCATCGTCGTCACGAGATTGAAGGATTGAAAAATGATGCCGACGTTGTGCCGTCGATGAAGGCTGAGTTCTTCGCTCGACATCTGCGCAAGGTCGCGATCGAAGATTTGCAGCGATCCGTCCGTCGGCCGGTCGAGTCCGGCAATCAGATTGAGGAGCGTTGACTTGCCGGAACCGGATGTCCCAAGCAGCGCGACGAATTCTCCCTCCTCGACCGACAGCGATACGCCGTCAAGCGCGCGGACAACTGACGCGCCCATCTGGTAGTGCTTCTTGAGGTCGCGTGTTTGGAGGAGCGTGGCCATCGCTGAGTTCGGCAGAACGATAGCACTTCGCCGGCGGGGTCTAAAGACCCCGCCCTGCATCGCCGTGCAGGGCGCGGCCTTCAGACCGCGTCATCCATGCTATTCTGAGATGTCAGTCCGCCTCGCTCTGCGATGGCGCAAAAAAGGCTCGAGCGACCACGGCCCTCACCGGGCGAACATGAATCGGTCGCGGCCGGGAGGTGCATGCATGGCAAACACTACCGGGGGAAGTCGCTGAGACGTCCCTACCGAATGGAAACGGCCGGCGGTTTTCCGCCGGCCGTTTTCATGTACCGAGACGTCGCACGATCCTTAATCGGTTTTCAATGCGGCCAGCGGATCGACGTTCGCAGCTCGCCGTGCCGGACCGAGAACGGCGACGACACTGGCGGCAAGAAGAATGACAACCGCACCGACGAGGGTTGCGGGATCCGACGGTCCGACATCGAACAGCAACGTCCGCAGAACCCGTGTCGACGCAAAGGCGACCGCAAGGCCACACGCAACACCGATGACGACGGGCGCCAGTCCTTTTCGAACCATCAGCAGCAAGACGTCTCGTCGCGCCGCCCCGAGCGCCATACGGATGCCGATCTCGACTGTCTGGCGCGACACGGTGAAGGCGAGCACGCCGTAAACGCCAACCACCGATAGCATCAGCGCCAGCGCCGCAAAGACAGACAGCAGCACCAGGTTGAGCGTCCGAGACGACATGGTCTCGTTCAGTAGCTGATTGGCGGTAAGAAGGCTGGCAATTGGCACGTCGCGATCTACCGAACGCACCGTCGCACCAACGGCTGTCGCAACTCGCTGCGGCCGGTCGTCTTTCGTGCGGACGACGAGGAACATCCCGCCTGAGGGGAATTGCGCATGTGGAACGTAGATTTCCGGCTCGGCGGGAAGATGCAGCGCACGCTGGCGCAGGTTGGGAACGATGCCGACAATCTGCCTGGGTTTTGGACCAAGAATCTGGATGGACTGGCCGATTGGATTCTCACCCGGGAAGTATCGCTCCGCCATCGACTGGTTGATGACGGCAACAAACGGCGCATTGGCACTATCCGACGTGTCGAAGCTTCGGCCGGCCAGGAGTGGAATGCCCATGGCACCGTAATAACCGGGCGTAGCCGCGGCGAAGTTCGCCGTCAACAATGTCTCGGACGGAGGTCGGCTCGGAATTGTGAAGGCGACGTTGGCGCTGACCCCCGAGAACGGAAACACGCTCACGGCTGCCGCGTCGGCGACGTCCGGTAATGCTTTCGTCCTTGCGATCATCTCTTGATACAAGGATATGTTTCGCTCCACGGGATAGCTGGCGCGCGGCAGAAAGAACCGCGCCGTGAGGATGCGATCCAGGTTCAGGCCAGTGTCCACCGTTTGCAGTTTGTAGAAGCTTCGCAGCAGCAGTCCGGCACCAGTGAGCAAGACGACGGCGGCGGCCAGCTGGAAAACGAGCAACGACGACCGCAGCCAACCTGACGCCACGTCGCCACGGACCCGCGTCGCTGTGGTCACCGCGACGCGAGAGGTCGCCGCGGCGGGCGCGAGCCCGAACGCCAGACCGGCGCAGACCGACGCGATCAGCGTGGCCAACAACATTCGCATGTCAAGAGCGATGTCCGCCGCACGCGGCAGTGTCGTCAGCGACAGCAGCGCGGGGATTGTGAACTCGGCGACGATGACGCCGGCGATTCCGCCGAGGAGCGAAAGCAAGACACTCTCGGTCAGGAGCTGCCGCAGGATTCGCGAGCGGCTCGCTCCGAGGGCTGTGCGCAGCGAGACTTCCTTGCGCCGGGCGAGCGCGCGCGCCGTGAGTAAGCCGCCCACGTTCGCGCACGCAATCAGCAGCACGCATCCGGCCGCGCCGGCCAGGATCAACAGCGAGCGGGACGCCGCTCCGACCGTGTAATCGAGCAGCGACGACACCTGGACGCCCCAGTCTTTGTTGGTCGCCGGGAACGTGTTGGCCGATCGCGCGGCGAGCGCTGCGAGTTCGGCGCGCGCATCCGCCAGCGTTGCCCCCGTGGCCAGCCTGCCCGCAACCTGCAGCTGGTGATACCCGCGGTTCATCCCGCCTTCTGGCACCAGCGGGATCCAGAGCTCGACGCCTTCCGGCCACGCGAATCCAGGCGGCATCACCCCGATCACTGTTCGTCGCACGCCGTTGAGCGAGACCGTCCGCCCCAACGCGTTCGACGTGGCGCCGAAGTGCCGGCGCCAGAGCCGGTCCGACAAAACAACCGATTGCGAGTCGCTCGCGCTGTCAGGAAACGTTGTCCCGAGTTGTGGACCCACGCCGAGCGTACGAAAGAGGTTCGACGTGACCGCGGCGCCGCCGAGGCGCTCCGGTTCGTCGACACCGGTGAGGTTGACGGTAATTCTCCACGCCCCGGCGAGAGCGCTCAGCGATTTCGCCTCATCGCGCCATTGCAGGTAGTCCGGCAGGGTCACGACGTCGACGCCAAACGACTTGTGCTGCTGCACAACACCAATCAGCCGGTCAGGGTCAGGATATGGCAGCGGGCGCAGGATCACTCCATGCACGACGGTGAAGATCGCGGAGTTGGCACCGATACCAAGCGCGAGAGTCAAGACCGCCGCGATCGCGAATCCCGGCGAACGGCGCAGCATGCGAGCCGCGTATTGAACATCGCGGCGGGCGTCGTCGAGCCACCGGAAGGAGCGTGCATCGCGCTGCGATTCCTTCGCCTGTTCGACACCGCCAAACGCACGCCGCGCGGCATATCGCGCGTCGTCGTCGGACAGGCCGCGACGGCGAAACTCGTCCTCGAGAAGAAGGAGATGCGAGTTAATCTCCCGCGTCAATTCGCGATCGGCACGGGACGGGCGAAATAGACTCTGCAGCCGCCGCACGAATCGACGCAGGTGTCCGATCACGACGACTCCCCGAGCAAGAGCTTGTTCACCAGCCCGGCGAGCCGTTGCCAGCGCTCGGTCTGCTTCTCCAGCGCGCGGGTCCCGGTCCTGGTGACCGCGTAGTACTTCGCCTCGCGATTGTTTTCCGTTTTCTGCCAGGTGCTCTTGATCCAGCCGCTCTGCTCCAGACGCACGAGGGCAGCGTACAGGGTCCCCTGATTCACTGAGAACGGATGATCGGCAATCTGTTCGAGCCTGGCGGCGAGTCCATACGCATGCTGCGGTCCCATGGTCGTCAGCGCGCGCAGGACGATCAAATCGAGGGTGCCCTGCAGGAGTTCGACGCGGTTACTGCCTTCACTGGCCATACCAGTGGAACGATGCCATGACTTCACTGGGATGTCAAGTGGAGACGACACAGCGCGGCGCGTTCAAAAACCGTAAAAGGTGGCTGGCACCTTTCCCGGAAAGGTGCCAGCCACCTTTTACGGAACATGAAAGCCACGGCGGGCTACTTCACGTCGACGTCGTAGATATAGATGGTGGAAGTGTTGTCTTCGGGCATGAAATAGCCGCGCAGGCCGGTGGCGGACGGCTCGATCCATACAGGGTTGTGCATCATGTCAACGCCGTCGGCAGTCCACAGCAGCACTGGCACCTGATGGAGCGGGCGCCCGCCGGAGAGGTCGATCAACTCCAGTCCGCCGAGTCGGAAGGGGGGCGCATCAGGACGCTGACGCAGCTCGGTCACGCCGGAGCACAGCATCCGCCGCCCACCTGCGTACTTGCAGTCCTGGTAATCGACGTAGTGCGAGAGGTTCATTACCCGCAGCTTGTCGGGAGGCACATCGGCATTGGTGACCTTCCCTTGCGTGTCGAGCGTCCAGCGATAAAACCGCCGCGAGCCCCAGCTGACGCCGTGCAGCGTGTTGTCGTCGGTATTGTGAACGATGGCGCCGATGTGATCGGCGAAGCGCAAGGCCTCGGCCGCCTGCATGCGCGCGGGATCGACACGATAGATGATGGAACGGCTGTCGGGACGGTATTCCGCCACGGGTATCCAGATATTCGTGCCGTCGTAGTCGATGCCGCCGGGGTGATACATGGTTCCTTCACCGAGGGGCAGGTCGGCGAGCAGCTTTCCGGTTCTGTCGATCTTGAACAGATGCCCGATGCCCTGACCCGGGTCGCGATCGTATCCATCCACCGGTTTCGGAAAGCGCGTGGTCGGCACCTTGATCTCGACCGACGTCACGTAGAACGTGTCGCCGATCTTGACCATGCCCTGCGGGTGATACGTCGGGAACCCGACGGCAATTGACGTCACCGGTTTCCACACCGCATCGCGAGTCAACTTCATCGCCCGTTCTGCGACCACGGATCTCTGGTCGCCCTGAAGAGCGATCAACGCGACAACGGCGACCCACAGGCAGAGAGATTTCGACACCATGGCTGGGCACAGCCTATAACAACGACAGTAATTAGGGCAGGCAAAAACCCCATCTCGCGACACGTTCTTCGGGTTGACATCTGACCCAAGATCACCGATCCTCAGGTTGGATGTCTACCCGACGCGCAGGTCGTCTTCAGCTCATGCAGGGCACCCTCGATGTGCTCATTCTCCGTACGCTCATCTTCGGCCCGCAGCATGGTCAGGGCATCGCCCGCGCGATCCAGCAGTCATCGGACAACGAACTGCTCGTCGAGCACGGCGCCCTGTATCCCGCCCTGCAACGATTGGAAGAAAGAGGCTGGATCACCGCCACGTGGGGAACGTCTTCGAACAACCGCAAGGCGCGGTTCTACACGCTGACCAAGAGCGGACGCAATCAGCTCGCCCATGAATCCACGAAGTGGAGGCGTCTCGCCGCGGCGATGTCACGAGTGCTCGGCCCTGAACCGGAGAAAGGGTGATGTCCTTCTTTCGCCGACGTCGCTCCTCCGACGACTTCTCAACAGAAATTCAGGCTCACCTCGATCTGGAAGCCGATCGACTCGTCGCCGATGGATGGAGCCGCGATCGCGCAAATGCAGAGGCTCGAAGAGCCTTCGGCAACGTGGCGCTCGTGAAGGAGCGCTTCTATGAAACGAGCCGATGGGTGTGGCTCGAACAGTTCGTGCAGGATTTGCGCTACGCGTCGAGAACACTGCGGCACAGTCCGGCATTCTTCGCCACGACTGTGTTGACGCTGGCGGTCGGCATTGGGCTCGCCACCGTGGCGTTCACGGTGTTCAACGCCTACGTGTTGCGTCCATACGCGGTGCATCACCCATCAACGCTCTACCAGATAGGCTGGCGATCGGAGAAATCGGGTGGCAAGGCCTTCCGCTGGAGCGACTATCAGGAGCTGCGCGATCGAACCGACCTGTTCGATGGCGTTGTCGCCGAGAGCACGCGCTTCGTGACATCCGAGGGCCGTCCGCTGGCAGCCGCGCTCATCTCGGATGACTATTTCGAAACGCTCGGGCCGGGCGTTTTGCTCGGACGGACGTCGCTCGAGCGCGCCGAAGGACACGCGCTCGTGCTTAGCCATCAGGCCTGGACACGTCTCTTCGCGCGCGATCCGGGGGTTGTCGGCACCTACGTCGATCTGAACGGCCATCCATTCAGGGTCGCGGCTGTCCTTCGACCGGAATTCGTCGGTCTAGACGACTCGCCCAGGGACATCTGGGTGCCGCTCACCACGTACGCCGCACTCGCGGACCCGAAGCTGATCGGGGTGAACGAAAGAACGATCGAAATAACCGTCCGGCTTCGCCAGGACGTTTCCGCAGAACATGCCGAGACGGCGTTGACGCCTTTCATGGCAGCCGTCGTCGCCAACGCCGGCGAGGGTGTTCGTGCAGATGTCGAACCAGCCACCCGGAATGCGCTTTCGCTCGACATGCTTGCGCTGCTCTCGCCGATCTTCGCGGCGTTCGCGTTGGTTCTGGTGACCGCCTGTGCAAACGTCTCGAACGTCATGCTGGCGCGGGCCATAGCGCGCCATCGTGAAATCGCTGTTCGACTGTCCCTGGGTGCGAGCCGCAATCGTGTCGTACGTCAGCTCGTGACCGAGGGGTTGGTGATTTCAATCGTGTCGGGGTTCACAGCGCTCGCGATGTCGGCTTTCGCTCTTCGTGCCGGCGTTGCCATGTTCTTCAGAACGCTGCCGGCTTCAGTTGCCGGAATGCTGCGCCTCGTCCCGCTGACGCTCGATCATCGAGTATTCCTGTTCGCATTGGGTACGGCCGTTGTGGCGACCGGCCTGTTCGCGCTCGTCCCTGCCCTGCGGGCATCCCGGCTTTCATTGATCGATTCGGTCCGCGGTGAAGGCGGAAGCGGACGTCAGGTTTCACGATTGCGCCAGGCACTGGTCATCGCACAGGTTGCCGTCTCGCTTGTGCTCGTTGTTGTCGCGGTCACTCTCGCTCGCAACGGTCTGGCCGTGGGATCACTCGACCTCGGGTACCAGACAGACGGTGTCTTCTCAATCAACGTGCGCGGATCGGAAGGAGATCTCTTACGACGGGTGGCGCCTCTTCTTGCCACCGATGCGAGGGTTGAGGAGATCGCCGTCACAGGCGGGAACCCGCTGTTTATCCGCTCGAGAACAATTGCCGCCGCTCCGATCGCGGCCGGTTCCGCTGCCGCGACCCGGTACACGTTCGTTTCGCCCGAGTACTTTTCCTTGTTGCGTGTTCCGATCGTTCGCGGCCGCGGCTTCTTCGCCAACGAGGCGCGCTCCGAGGCACGCGTTGCCATCGTCAGCGAAGCCACGGTGCGTCAGTTCTGGCCCGGCGCCGACCCGATTGGAAAAGTCATCAAGATCGAACGTCCGGAAGGACGACCGGTCGATGAATTGCCGGGTTACGAAGAAGTCACTGTCATCGGAGTGACGCCCGACCTTGTAAGTGGTTTTCTCGTCGACGGGCGCGATACCGGGCACATCTATTTCCCAACGACCGCAGACAGCACGCATGCCATCGCTGCGCTCATTCGCGGTCGAATGGGGAGCCGTCTCGCGGCCAACGCTTTGGACGATGTATTTCGACGGGTTGCCGGTGACCCACAAGTGTTTGAAATGCTGCCGCTCGAGGAATTACACGCGCTGCAGATCTATCCACTGAAGGCGGCCTCCACCGTCGGCTTCCTGCTCGGCGCCCTTGCGCTGATTCTCAGCGTGTCTGGCCTCTATGGCGTGTTGACTTACATGCTGAGCCAGCGCACGCGCGAGATCGGTATCCGGATCGCCCTCGGGGCGACGGCCGCGGGTGTCGTTCAATTGATGGTGCGTCAGTCCGCACGCCTTGCTGCAGCAGGCGGCGTTATCGGCCTCGTTATCGCATTTGCTTCGTTGAAGAGTTTGAGCGCAGTCATTCGTCTGAACACCATTTCGCTCGTCGATGCAGCCGCCTTCGCCGGCGGCGCGGTCGCGGTTATGGCCGCCGCCGCCCTCGCCGCCTATCATCCCGCCCGACGCGCGACTCGCATCGATCCTGCTGCCGCGCTTCGCGCGGACTGACTGAATCACTGATCACTAGTCACTAATCCACCATCCGCGATTGGTGATTCGGCGATTGGTGATTCGGCGATTGGTGATTCAGGGATCTAGGATTAGTGATCAGTGATGAGGGATTCAATTGTCGTCTCAGCGGTCCTTGCGGCTGCGATGATCGCGAACGGCTCCGCGGTCGTTCATACGCAACCAGCGCGCATGCGTATTGTCCTCGTGGGGGACTCGACCGTCGCTGAGGATTCGGGGTGGGGCCCCGGTTTTCGACGGCTCGCCAACGACGATGTTGAAGTGGTGAACGTGGCGGCAAACGGTCGCAGCTCGAAGAGCTTCATCGACGAGGGACTCTGGTCCAAGGCGCTCGCCGCACGCGGCCAGTACTATCTCATTCAATTCGGCCACAATGACGAACCGGGCAAGGGTCCCGAGCGGGAGACTGATCCGCAAACGACGTATCGAGCATTCATGGCGCGCTACGTTGACGAATCACGAGCCATTGGGGCGACGCCGGTTCTTGTGACCTCGCTGGTGCGGCGAATCTTCAACCCCGATGGAACGATCAAGACGACACAGACTCCGTACGTGGAAGTCGTGCGCAACCTTGCTGCCGAGAAACATGTGCCGCTCGTCGATCTCCACGCGATCAGCCGTGCCGACGCTGAACACGCCGGTGATGATGTGTGGGCGGATCTCAGCCCGCGCGATGACAAGGGACAAATCGATCGCACGCACCTGAACGCCAAGGGCAGCGATGTCGTGGGGCGAATGGTGGCGGAAGCACTGGGCAAGGTGGTTCCGCAATTACAGCCGTTGTTCCATCTACAGACCGGAGGAAAGCTCGAGCCCGATCCAACGGCAGCATTCGTTGGCCGCTGACAATTTCGGTGTGTCGCTTCTGACACACGACCAGCGGTGAGCCGGTTCGCCCGACTAAACCGCATTCCGCCAATCGCTTACACCACTCTCCTCTGGGCTCGCACCGGGCACCTCCTTTGCTGAAGACCCCGTGTCGCAGCTTTTGCGAAGGAGGAACCATCGATGCCCGTGAAGAAAGCCACGCGTTCGAAGGCTTCTGCAGCCTCGAAGAAATCAACGGCGGCAGCAACCGCGAGCTCGAAGACCAGTGCACCGTCAAAGCGTCAGTTCGGTGCGGGCGCGATGCTCGTGACGGCCATGTGCGTGACCGGCGCGGTCATCGTGATTGCAGCGCGTGAAATGTCACCGAGTCCGCGCGCCGAGGTGTCGACCGAAGTCCATCCGGACGCTGGAGTTCCGGCGCCCAAGCCAAAGCCGATGGTGTCGACAGCGATCGTGGACGTGTCGCCAGTGTCGACCAACAGCGAAATGGATGCGTCAAAAACCAGCGCGGCAAACACCGCTCCGGTAACGATCTTCGGTTGCCTCGAACAGTCGAACGATACGTATCGTCTGACGGACACCGACGGTGTCGATGCACCGAAGTCGCGGAGCTGGAAGACCGCGTTCCTCAAGAAGGGAACGGCCACGGTAGAAGTTGTCGACCCGGGTCACCGGGTACAGCTGTCGAGCCACGTCGGGCATCGGGTCGGCGTCACCGGTACGTTGAGCGAGAAGCACCTCCAGGCTCGATCGATCCGTAAGATCTCGTCGTCCTGCAGCAACTAAAATTCGCCCACTCATCAGGGAGGGACCGCTTGGTCCCTCCCGCTCTGTTCTTCACTCCCTCAGAACACCGGGTTGCGCTCAATCACCGAAGATGGTGTGATTGGTGGTTGTGTCCACGACCGATCCAGTGCGTGAGGCGGTGAACGCGGTCTATGTTGAGCACTCCCGTCGGGTTCTCGCGACGCTCATCCGTTTACTCGGTGACTTCGACGTTGCCGAAGAGGCTCTCCATGACGCGTTCAAAGCCGCGCTCGAGCAATGGCCGCGAGATGGAGTCCCGGCAAACCCGCGGGCCTGGCTCGTCTCAGCCGGACGATTCAAAGCCATCGATGGACTTCGCCGCCGCTCACGTTTCGACGCGCTCGATGATGTCGGTGAGCGGGGCGACGTGGCCGTCATCGATACGGCCGCGTGGGCGGACGAAGAAAGCGTCGACGACGACCGGCTCCGGCTGATCTTTACGTGCTGTCATCCCGCGCTCGCACCGGATGCGCAAGTCGCACTGACACTCCGTGAGGTGTGCGGACTCACGACCGAGCAGATTGCCCAGGCATTCCTCACTCCGGCACCGACGCTTGCACAGCGGATCGTGCGCGCGAAGTCGAAGATTCGCGAGGCTCGCATTCCTTATCAGGTGCCAACTCCAGCCGAGCTGCCGGGACGGCTGGACGCAGTGCTTCGTGTCATTTATCTCGTGTTCAATGAAGGGTACGAAGCCTCGTCGGGTGAACTCCTGACGCGAGCCGATCTGTCAGCAGAGGCGATCCGGCTTGGCCGCCTGTTGGCGGAACTCCTGCCCGAGCCCGAAGTGCTTGGCTTGCTGGCGTTGATGCTGCTCCACGAGTCGCGGCGAGAGGCGCGCACGTCGCCTGCTGGAGAGTTGGTTCGGCTCGACGATCAGGATCGATCGCGGTGGGATCGAACGATGATCGCGGAAGGCACAGGGCTCGTTGAGCAGGCGTTGCTGTCGCGGCGCTTTGGGGCCTACACCATTCAAGCGGCGATTTCTGCGGTCCACTCCGAAGCGGCAGATGCTGCGGCAACGGATTGGAATGAGATCGTCGGGTTGTATGACGCGCTCTTGCGTACCGACCCGTCACCGATCGTCGAGTTGAACCGTGCGGTCGCCGTGGCGATGCGCGACGGCGCGGACGCCGGCGTAAAACTGATCGACGATATCCTGGCGCGCGGTGATCTTGTCGACTATCGACTGGCACATGCCGCGCGTGCCGATTTGTGCCGTCGGCTCGGCCGCGTAAACGATGCTCGCGCTGCGTACGAGCGCGCCATTGCGCTGACGAAACAGGATCCGGAGCGTCGATTCCTGGAGCGTCAGTTGGGGAAGCTATGAAGTACTTGTGTCTTGTGTACCTTGAAGAAGCAAAACTTCGCGCCGTCCCCGACAAGGAGTGCATGGCGTGCGGCGATGGGTTCAGAAAGAGTGGAATGCTTGTCGCGGCCGAAGCGCTTCAGCCGGTTGCAACTGCGGCAACGGTGCGCGTGCGGAACGGCAAGGTTTCGATCACGGATGGGCCGTTTGCGGAAACCAAGGAACAGCTCGCCGGTTTCTACTTGCTGGACGCGCGAGATCTGAATGAGGCCATTCACATGGCGGCGAAGATCCCTCCCGCTCGCGAGGGCAGCGTGGAGGTGCGACCCGTGCGCGAACTGACGCCGTAAAGGTCGTCAGGCGAGCGGCAGGCGATGCCTGCCGTCCGCCTGCGCAGCAGTTCGACGGTTACTGCCTGTCGAAGACCAGCGAATTCTTGACCGTTTCCCCTTTGCCGTTGACGCCGCTCTGCGCAACCGTCAGCGTTTTCCCATCGTCTGAGACACTGACGCCATTGACCAGCGTTCGCTTCCCGTCTTTCTTGTAGGTGCTGCGAACAGTCGTCGGCGTCAAGCGGCGCAACATCACCACATCGGCATCGGGGTTCGACCCCGTGACGCGAATATCCTTCCCGTCGTAGTTGCCGCTGTAGCCCCACTTCAACTGCGCCCCGTCGCCGGTGACGCCAGTCACCTCGACGTGACGTCCGGCGCCCGCTGACTCGATCGTCGCCGTCATTTCCTTCGGTGCAGGACCGGGACTGAATTTCGATTTCGCGACATTCAGTTTCCACGTGCCGTTCGCCGGATCTTTATCCTGCCCCAGCGCCAGGCTCGAGATCGCCAGTACCAACACGCCTGCCAGGACCCCAGGAACCCATCCCCTCAGAGACACACGCATTACGACCTCCAGTGCTATTCCCGAAATGGTTGCGGGTGCCGATTTAGTTGGAAGAACCCGGCGAGCCTATCACAGCTTACCCCTTCCAGCCTCGCGATGGCCGGGTGAATCGTGCCGGAAGAGCAGGTTTGGAGGGGGCCGGCTCGGGTTCTCCCGATGCTGCGGCGATTTCGGCGTCGAGATCGTCGTCTTTTGGAAGTCCTTCGAGCTGGTCGACGAACATCAGCGAATGCTGCGAGGGAATCTCGAACTTCTTGCTGCACGTCCGGCAGGTCACTTCATCGTCGAGCCGCAGCAGGTAATCCCGCAGCTTGGCGAATTTCGCGCGGTCCTGGTCGTCGGCTCCGGGAGGCAGGCGATCCTTCTTTACACGCCGAACCCAACGGATGCTGTAGTCGTTGGTGCGCCGGCACCTCGGGCATTGATAGCGTCCCGGGCGGGTTTCCGGCTTTTCTGAGAAAAATGCGCGTTCGTCGAGTGCCACGGTTCCGATTGTAGCAACTCTTTTCCCTTTCCTTTTTCCCTAACTAATTACTGACAAATATCGCTTTTCGGCGCTTCCGGCACCGAAAGCTTCCACTTCAACGGCGTGACACCAGGTTCCAAGGTATCGGCTTCCCAGATGAGATCGCTGATGCACTTGTTGCCGTCGTCGTTTGGATGTACACCCATCCCCGACGTCGTCTGGCTGCGATCGATGAGAATGCCGATGGCGGCAGGGTCGAGATAAAACGGAATCGCGGTCCCGTCATCACCAGCCTTGAACCACGGCTCCGAACAACCGAAGTTCACCTTCGGTGAATTGTGATCGTGGACCGCGCCTTCCTCTTCCGGGTGCTCGACCTTCGTCTTGATCTCGACTTCCATTTTCATGCAGTGGTCGCGCATTTTCGTGTAGGTATCGACGAACACAAATCGGCCGTTCGATCCAATCGCAAACGGCTTCACCGCGTTCTCGATCGTTGTATTCAGCTTTTTGAAAACCTGATCGATGAGCTCGAGGGCAGGTGGTAACTGCACCCATCGCGCCGTGCACGTCGGAATCGTATCGATTAAGGGGACGCAGAGCTCGACGATTTTCGGCGCGACGTCGAGTGATTTCGGATACATGTTCGGATATCCGGTCACCGCAACAACCAGCTTGGGACGCCCGGCCATGATCACGCGGTACTGCTGAAAGGTCGTCGTCAGATTGAGATTCAGGCTTGTCCACAGCGACGAATTACCCAGGATCGCAGCCGCGCAGCCGCTGGCCTCGGCAAACTTGTGGTCTTTGACATCGTCGAAACATTCGGTGACGAGATTGATGACGGTCGTGTTTTCCTCCCCAATCGTCAGCGTGATCAGATCGGGCCGAAGATTCCATGTCTGCGCCAGCTGCCCGCCGGAGATGTAGCTCGCTGACGTCGTCTCGTTCTTGGCGACGTTGTAGAGACACCAGGGTCCCCAGGTCTTGAGGTGATCCTCGCGAAGGTGGTTCGGATACCGTTCCGCTTCCTCTATTTCATGGCCTGCCGGATAGTGATCGCCGCCGGCAACGTAGTGCCGGGCACAGTCCTGCGCTTCGACTACGGCGTTACCGATTGCTGGCGCGTGGCGGACGGCCGCGCCGGCGATCACAAGTGCAACGGCAACGAGCACGCCGGTGGAAACCCGGACGACTGCGATTTTCATTGTGAAGCCTCTGAAGCGTTAATGGTTTCACGCCGCCAGGGGGCAGCCCGACGGCCACCCCCTGACATCATGCGATCTACTTGATCACCACGGACTGCGAGAGCTGGTTGTTGTTCTCGCCGTTCGGGGACGGTTCGGGGATCAGGAGAGCCGGATCCGCCGTTCCAACTGCGGTGATGCTGCTGCCGGCCAATGTGCTCGCCCTGACCGACAGGATGACGCCCTTAGCGGGCCCGAGGTTGCCGTAGCAATTCAGCTTCAGGAGCTGGATCGGCAGCGACGGATTGGGAGGAGCAGGCGTGCACGTAATCGTCGGATCCGACGACGAGAACGACGTGTACCTGAACGTTCCCGCAGCAGCCAGGTCCAGCGACGCCAGCGGCTGGGCCACGTTATTCGGATCCAGCGTCGTTGGCGTGTCCCCGACATTGACGACGACGAACTTGAACACTACGTCGCCTCCGAGGTTCGCCGGATCTGGCGTGGCGAACAGTTGCGAGGCCACCAGATCGACGCAGTTCACACACACTGTTCCGGAGACCGTCGTGGTTTCCGACTGAGTGTTGTTGCCTTCATCGGTCTCGTTCTTGAAGACATCGTCCACGTCGATCTTCGCCGTGAGCGTGAGATCGGCCGGCGGCGGCGCCGTCGGTGTCAGGTTTACCGTGATCGTGGTGGTCCCACCGGCCGGCATGTTGGCGGCCGTGCAGTCGATGGCGTTCGGGAACACCGCTCCGAGCGCGGAGCAGTTGAATCCGTTACTGCCATCGCCGCTGACGAACGTCGCATCGGTCACGGGAGGCATGAACACTCTGATGACGACGTTGAGCGCGTCCTGAGTGCCACCGTTGGCTGCAGTGACGGTGTACCGCAGCGGCTGACCAACAGTCACTGGATCGGGTGAATCCGTGATCTCAGCGATCAACAGGTCGAATGGCGCTCCACTGATCGACGTGGTTACGGTCGACGCGTTGTTGGCGTTGTTCACTTCGTCGACGTACTCGACATTTGTGTCGCTGCCTGGATCTACGGTGGCCGTGCCGACCTCCTCCGCGGTATTGGCGATCGGGGTAGTCACGTTGTCGTTGATCGTCACGTTCAACGTGATCGTGATCGACGCTCCAACGTCGAGCCCCGAGCCGTCATCCTGACACGTGATGGTCGGCAGAGCCGTCGTGTCGCACGTCCAGTTATTTGTCGTGACCGGCGTGCCAACAAGCGTGACCGTGTTTGGCAGTGTGTCGGTCACCTTGACCGCAGTCTTCGCTTTAGCAGTTCCGGCATTCGCCACAACGATGGTGTACTTCAGGTTTTCACCAGCGGAGGCCAGCGTCTTGTCGACATTTTTCGAAATCAGGATGTCGGGCGACAGCTTCGGCTTGCCGGTGATCAACGACGAGTGCGTGGAGCAGTTGTCCCCCTCTCCAGGTGGATCGAACTCCTCAATCTTCAGCAGCGTGTCGATACAGGCCTCGTTGTCGAGCGAGCGTCCGCCCTCGGCGGTCATGAAGACGGTGACTTTGATCGTCACCTTCTTGTCCGGACCGTTGGCGACGTTCGGCTCCAGATCGCCGACGCAATCGAGCACATTGATCGCGTTCTCGGCGACCTGGCATTGCCAGTTGTTACCCGTACCGGTATCCACGGCAAGCGGAATCAGGCCAACGGGCAGCGGATCGTGCATATCGACATTCTCGGCGACCTGGCCAGTGCTCCCAGACGCTGGCTGGTTTTCGAGCGTGATCACGTAGTCTGTGACCTGGCTCTGGCTCGAGGTGTTTGGACCGGTCTTTGTAATCGCCAGGTTGATCAGAGAGGACACGGTCGTAGTCTCGCTGTCGGTGTTGTTCAGTTCGTTCCCTTCCGGAATGGTGTTGTCCGGATCGACGAACGCCTGGTTCAACAACGCACCCTGCTTGTTCGGCGCCTGGACCTTGATCTCGATCGCGCGCTCCGCGGGAACTCCTGGAAGCAGGGACGCGTCAGTGCCGGCGATGGTGGCGCCAGTGCAGTCCACGATCCCGGCGCCAGCAGAGCAGGTGAACTTCGCCGTCGCCGGGCCTCCGCTCACGTCTTTCGCCGAGATGAAGGTCACGCTCGCAGGTAGTACGTCACGGACTGCCACATCAACGGCTGGGTCGGATCCCAGGTTCGTGACCAGGATCTTGTAGGTGACGGTTCCACCAGGCACCACCGGATCGGGACCGGCGCCGTCATCCCACGTTGGACCGGCTGCATCCGTATCAGTCTTGTCGATCGTCAGATCGTTGAACGCCCCGGGGGCTCCGTTCTCGACCTTCGTGTTCTCGATGTCGAAGTTGTTGTTTTCGTTGATCTCGGCAATCTGGTTGAGTGGATCGACGACCACCTCGTTGTGCATCGTGCCCACTGCCGACTGCGCGAACAGCTTGATGACGATCGTCGCGTGGTCCTTTCCGCTACCAGCGTAGACCTCGCTCTCGGTTCCTAAAACATGTCCGCCTACGCAGTCCACGAACAGTCCCGTCTGCGAGCAGGTGAAGCCATGATCGCCCTCTGCCGATCGCAGAATCGTATTAGCCGGCAACGTGTCGCGAACCATGATGTTCGCCGCATCCTGTGGCCCGATGTTGTCCACCAGGATCGTGTAGGTCTGAGCGCCGCTTCTGGCAATCGGATCGAACCCCGGAAGCGCGGTTCCAGTGATGAAGTTATTGCCGTTGTCCTGCTTGAGGATCGTGAGGTCGATGCCGGTCGCAACCTGCGTTGTCTGTGTGGCTGTGTTGTTGGTTTCGTCGGCTTCGAAGATCGCGTTCGCCGGATCGATGGTGACGGTGTTCGAGATCGTCCCGACGCCGGGCGGCGCAACCATCACGAACATGATCGTCTTCGTGGTGTCCGGACCGAGCGTACCGCCGGTGCACGTGACGACGTTGCTGGGCATATCCCAGGAACACCCGCCGGAAAACACTCCAACCGTACCGACAGCGTGATCGAACTTGAGCCCTGCCGGCAGCGGGTCGCGGAGCACGATGTTATTGGCCGTCGTATTGCCGCTGTTGCCGATCACGAAGGTGTAGGTCAGGCCGCCAAGGCACACTGCCGGGGCCAGTTCGTCTGGTGGACCGGGAGCCGGTTTCGCTCCAGACGTCGGCCACGAGTGGGCGCAGACCGGATCCGGCGAGTCAGCCTTTGTGACTGTCAGATCAATCGCGGGCTTCACCGTGGTCAACTCAGTGTCGGTGCTCGTGGTTCCCGCATTCTTGATGTTGGCGGTGACAGTGGCGGTGTTGATGATGTTCGATCCCGCCGACGCCACGACTTGCCCCTTGACCATCATGAGTACAGTTCCACCCGCATTCAGGCTCTTGATCGAACATCTTGCTTGCGGAGCCGCAACAGTGCACCCGCCGAACGTGCCGATGCTTCCGTTCGTGACGATTTGAGAGACCTGGATGCTGGCCGCTTCCAATCCCTGCGTGCCGTCGACGATCACGACATCGTCGGCGCGATTTACCGTCGGATTCGTCACCAGGATCTTGTAGGTGACCACCTGGCCCGGGTTGACCGGATCGGGACCGGCATCGTCGTCCCACGTCGCAGCCGTTGTGTTCTTATCGGTTTTGTCGATGATCAGAAGGCCACCAGCCGCGCTATCGAGCACCTGCGTGTTGACGAGTGCCGAGGAGTTGTTGAGTTCGTTGGCTTCAACGATGGTGTTGTCGGGATCGACCGCTGCCGTGTTGGTAATCGTTCCGGTTGTCGAAGGCGCGGTTGCATCGATCGTGATCGTCGCGTTCGAACCCTGATTGACGGCGCCGCCAATACAGGTCACCGTGACTTGAGCTGGAGGAACTTTCGGGCCGTCGTCGCTACAGACAAACAGGCTCGTGGCCGTGATCGGACTGACCACGGCAACGCCTGGCGGCAGCGTGTCCGCTACCTTGATGTCGGTCGCGTTCGCGGCGCCCAGATTGTTCACGGTGAGCGTGTAGATCATCGGCGCCGATTTGACCACCGATGTCGGTCCAGTCTTCGCGATCGTGAGATCCGGAAGCGGCGATCCACCGCCGCCGCTGACGAGCGTCGTCGCCGTCGCGGTCGTCGTGAAGTTCTGCGCCGACTTCGTTCCCGACACCGACACGGTGTTGTTGATCGTCGTGCCGTTCGCCGCGGTGACGATGCCGCGAATTGTCACGACCCACGTGCCGAGACCTTCGATCGCGCCACCATTGCAAGTGACAAGGTTCACGGTCTGCTGGCACGATCCGCGCGTGCTGGTGAGAACCAGCTGCGGCGGCGTGCCAATTCCTCCCACTCCATTCAGCTGATCGGACAGCACGACATTGGTCACCTTCGCGCCGCCGGTATTCACGACGGTGATCGTGTAAGTGAGCTCCTGGCCCGAGGCGACGGGATCTGGAGTATCAACCTTCGTCACTGCCAACGGGCTTCCCGGATCGGCGAGCGCAATGGAGATGGCGGTGACGATGCCAGCCAATCCCATCGCAAGCCCAATGCGCCATCTCGCGCGATTGATCCAGGCGCTCGCTGTTCGAGCTGAATAAGAAGTGCACGCGGACATGGCCATCCTCCAGTCACCGGCAACACGATTCGATGTTGGGCTTGGCTCAACGAGTAGAGATCGCTGAGCGGCGGAGATGATCCGTCTCGGCGGCTGCGCGATCAATTAGCGAGAAGGCTGATTTTGGTGGGAACCCGGGAGTACCACAGACTACGCCAAACGTCGTACGACCTCGTCACCGCCGCCAGCCCGGAGGCCATGGTAGGCGGCCGCGAGTTCCGCGCGTCCGTGCAATCCGAGCTTCTGAAAGATGCGCGTCATGTGAACCTTGACGGTTGCTTCACTGATGGCGAGTCGCGTCGCGAGTTCTTTGTTACCGGCACCCGTCGCCGCGTGACGGAATACTTCGCGCTCGCGTTTGCTCAGCCGCGCGTCGAGGGAGGTCGCCGCCTTGATCGAGAGAGGCTCGCGTCGGCGGTCGGTCGCTCGCTGAACGTAGGCAACCAGCCATCGTCTCCTGGCCCAGATGCCGCCGTCGTGCACGACATGGATGGCTCTCACTAACTCACTCGCGCTCGCATCGCCCGAAAGCAGGCCGCGAATGCCGGCGCTGAGCGCATCAGCCGCCCACGCGTCGGTGTCTGGCGCATTCACCACGATCGTGTAAGGAGGCGTATCCCCTCTCGAGCGCACGTCCTCCAGTGGCTCCGCCGAAGGGACGCGCGCATCGACGAGGCGAACGTCCGCGTCGTTCACGCTGCAATCGTCCGTCGTAATCAGGAGCGATGAATCACCGCGGAGGATCTGACACAGACCTTCGGAGAAGAGTCGACTTTCGGCAACGATCGCGACCCGGATCGCGCCCATACTGCCAATCCAATCTTCGCAGCGCTGAGTTCGGTGTCGGTGATCGTGCACGCGATCGCGGATGACGTCAAGACATCTTGCGGGAAAAAAACGGTTGCGAATTTGTAACCGAGATCGCTCGTGAAGCGTCTACCCGTTCCCGCGAGATGTCGTGGCAGGACAGAGGTCACGCATTCGCGAAGTGCCTATCGGATGCCTCCAGTGGCTGAGCAGTACCGATCAAGGTGGCCAACTGCGCGGCGAAAATCATCGCGTGCGCACGCACGACTTCCTTCTCCTCCCGTCGATCCGGCAGTTCGATCGTCAGGACGCCAAAACAGTCACCAGGACCGATGAGCGGTACTGCCAGCGCGCCGTTGTCGATCTCGTCCCCTTTCACCACGCACGTGCGCTCCGCCCGGAACGCGGCGGCCGTGGCGTTATTCGTGTCACGTTCGACTCGCGGCAACTGGGCCACCACCCGATCGGAATAGCCATGCGTGAGCGCCGGTCTCAACTCGTTGGCCATCGGATCCCACATCCAGATGATGACGCCGACGGCGCCCAGAACTTTTGTCATCCCCTGCAGCAGCGGAGGCACATCTGCGGTCGTTTGCACACGGCTGAAGTCAGTACAGAGATGGGCAACCTCCAAGAGATCGGGATCAAAGGACTCGACTGAACGAGTTGGCACTTGCGACTGGATGACTGGTTCCGGGTGAACGATCGCCGGAGGTTCCGATTGAACGATCGCAGGATACTCCGACTGAACAGCCGGAGCTGAATCGCTCCGCGCTGCACCAGCAGACTCCGCGCGCGCTTCCGGCTTGGGCACCGGCAGCATCATCTTTACCGTCGGTTCGTCGTCGCCGATAGCCGACACCGCTTCCGTATCGGGGTCTTCCTCCACGATCACATGAGATTCGACCGACACTGGTTCGGAGCGATCCGCGGCATGAGCCATAGTGGCCACGGCCTGGAGAACCGGCTCCGGCTTCTGGACGGAACGGGCGCGGAGGCGCGATACCGATCCGATCGCCGAGGCGACAAGATACTTGAAGCGGGTGGGCGCCGCGTCGCCGTTGCGGCCATCATCGGCAAGCGTCGCCAGCGCATCAGCGCACACTTCGGGAGGATCCGGATACAGTTCGAGAAACTCTCGAAGGACCGCGTCTGGCTCCAGTCCGATCGCATGAGCGTAGGCGCGAACGAACGCCCGGCGGAAAATACCCGACGGCCAATGCGACACATCGTCGTGCTCCAGCGCTTCGAGGAGCGAGACCTTGATCTTGGTCTGCTCGGCGATCGTACTGAGCGCGACTTGCTGCCGCTCGCGCTGTTCGCGCATTCGAGCGCCGAAAGTTTCAGGCATGCGGTACACCTCGGGCTACGACACACGCAGCCATGAACGGGCGAGGCTCGGATCTTCGGGGTCCGGCCACCTTCGATACGCAGGCATTTGAGGAAGTTTTCGCGCGGTTTACCGCCCTGATGGAGCAGTCATCGTGCAGCCTCGGGCGAGGCGGCCCCGCACGACGAGGGGCAAATAAAGCCGGCAAACGAGAGTAACAACATGCGCGACCGAGTTCAAGCATCGAATGCGGCCCGGCCGGCCCTTTTTAATGGCTACGGCTTGAGAAGCCGCAGAGCGATATCGCTCTCGTAGGGAGGGGCATCGAGAGCCTGCATCCGCCCACCCGCTACTTTCGTCTTGAGAACGATGTTGCCGTTCCTGGTGTCCAGCCATTCGGCGGTCCAGGCGCCGGGCGGCATCTGAAGGTTGAGCCTGGCGGCCGCGCCACCACCCTTCATGAAGATGGCGATTGCTTGCGACGGCAGAACCAGCGCGCGTGCCGTCACGCCCGCGCTCGTCTCTGTGATGATGCCGTTGTCTGGATGCATGCCGACGAAATCCAGTCCATGGATAAATTCTCGCAGGACACGCATCTGACGCCGGAAGCCAGTGTTACCGCCGCCTGGTTGTGTGGACGGATACGCAAAGGTACCGTTCTCGTATCCGGCGGCAAACGAATAGTCGAGATGATTGAACAGACCGCCGCCAGACATGACAACCTCCCATGCCTCGAGGCGATATGGAGTGTCGGCGGTGCCTTTGAATCCGGTTTCATTGTCGCCAATGACTTTATTGAGCCCGTAATTCGCGCTGACCGCTTCGGCGGCGGCGTAGTGAAAGTTGAAGACGGAAACGCTCGGGTGGGCCGGTTGAACGGCGCCAGATTTGTTCGCGATGTTTTGTGAGATCAGGTGTTTTTTCGGCAGCCCGCGTTCCGTGTCGACAATGACCTCCGCCATACGGCGCTGCCAGTCCAGTGACACCGCCCGTGTGTACGGTTCGTTCATGATCTCGAAGATCACGTTGTCCATCGGATTGAGTTCGGTCACCAGCTTTCTCGTAAGGACCTCCTGAATCGCCAGGAGCCCGCCGCTGCGATCGAGCGTAAACACCTCCAGACGGCCGACGTTCCCCACGCCGTTCACGTTGTTGACCGCGTTCATGGGGCTCAGGTCCCACTGCTTGTCTTCGTACATCGGACAAAAAAGCGTGAACTCGACCACGACGTCTTTGGCTTGCGCATAGGCCACGAGCGCCTTCAAGCGCTCGAAGTACGAGGAATCCCATCGGTCGAGGTCAAATCGATTGCCGCCGTTCCTGTATCCCGCCTGAGTGCTTCGCGCCCAGGGTGAAATGAACCGCTCGGGTGCTGGCGCCAGGGTGTTCCGGGCAATGTTGAAGGCTCCTTGCGGTTCGACGTACGAGCCGCTGAAGAGTCTGGTCAGCATCATTCCCTCTGCGGCAAGGGTGTCGAAGTACGTTCGGTAGTCGAAATCGAGATTCAACAGGGCGCCGTAGTGCTCGCCTGAGCCAATCAGCACGGTTGGCTTATCGCGCCAGAGGAAATAGTGCGGATTGGCTGGATGGATCGAGATCGGCGTCGTCCCGCCGGCCTGACGGATTGGCGTATCGAATGACGCCGGCAACGCAGCGAGCCAGGCGAAGACCGCCGCAACTATCAGTCGGTACGTCGACATCATTTCAAGGCAAGTTGGGCGAGATAGTGTGTCATGAACTCGTTCCGTTTCGGCTCGAGACAGACGGCGATCGACCGTCCGCCCGTTCGATCGACGCGTGTAAAGCCTCCTGCATCGACGCGGATTGGCATCCTTTCGCAACGGCCGAAGAACTGCCCGGGATGCTGTGCCTCGGCCAACGCCATCTGGTCGTGGAGGGTCATGCGGCTGGTCGGATCCTCGCTCCAGAGCCTGAGCAAAGCCTCGAGCGCGACGACGAGCGGCGTCCTCGCGGTGCGGAGCTTCTCGCGCTCCTGGTCCTCGAGCCGCATGTATGTTGTCGAATCGAGCGGCACGATCGTGAGTGGCCACGATGCCGCGTAGACGGCCTGTGCCTCGGGAATCGCGAGCTTGACGTTCCACTCCGCAACAGCCGTCGAACTCCACGCGTTCGGTCCAATTGATCCGCTCATCAGCACGACACGCTTGACGAGCGGAATCACGTCCGGGTACCGCCGGACCAAATCTCCAATGTTCTGCAACGGTCCCACGGCTATCAGCGTGACCTCGCCGGGGTTCTTTCGAATCGTCTCGGCAAGAAAATCGACAGCGGGAGTCGACAGGGGCTTGTAGGCCTGAAAGTCTTCTGCCCAGGTGAACTGATAATCAATTCGATTGGCAGGTACCGCAGCGGTCGGACGTCCTACCGCGACGGGCACGTCTGTTCGTCCGAGGCGATACAACAGTTTGCACGCGAGCCTCGCCCGCTGCGCAGTGTCGGCGTCGGTCACCGTCACCCCGAGCAGTTGGAACGACGGACTCTTGAGCGCATAGCCCAGGGCCCACGCGTCATCGATATCCGTTCCGATGTCGGTATCGAGCAGGACCTTCATCCGGGACGACTGCGCAGACACCGCCGGACCAAGCAGGACCAAAACGAGGGACAGCACGAACCGGATCCGGTACGTCATTCCTCCTCCTTGCCCGTGTCTGTTTCTTCAGGACTCCACTCGAGCAGATCGCTCGGTTGGCATTTGAGCTCCCGGCACAGCGCATCAAGCGTCGAAAAGCGAATCGCACGGGCCTTGTTTGTTTTCAGGACCGACAGATTCGCGATGGTGATGCCGATTCGCTCCGCCAGATCAGTGAGCGTGAGACGGCGATCGAGAAGCACGTGGTCGAGTTTGACGCGAATGGCCATCGATCGACTCACACCGTCAGCGATTGATCTTCATCGAGCCGTGTTCCCGCTCGGAACACCTCGGCGATCACGAGAATGATCAATCCTTCGATGATCGCGACGATGCTGAAATCCGGACGGGCGGTGAATCTCAGTCCTTCCGCTGTGAAGTGCGCAGCGGCGTAGGAATTCTCTAAATACACGATCGTGGCGCGTATGAATTCACCGACGATAAAAAACCAGGCGATCCTTCGAATTCTCGACGCGTTTGATGGCGCAAACGGCTTCCCGTCACGCACCGTCCGTAACACCCTCTGCAGCTCGGTGGTCAGCCACAGGAAAACAACCAAGAAAAGAATCAGGAGAAGGCCATTGACGACGAAGAGGCGGCCGCGTTGAAGGGGGAAGCGCAGCGAACCACGAACGTCCCGGAGCTCGGCGCGCTCTATTCCGATCGACGGCGCAGCGATCCGCCCTCCGTCGATCGTCACCGACACCGGGATCGTCAGTGTCCAATTGTTGTGTGATTCCGGGCTCACGCCGAACGAAGGAGGAACCACGGTGAGCTCCAGACCGCGAATATCGGCGAAAAGCGCGAGAGTGAGGACGGCTACCGTGACGACCACAACGATCCCGACCGCCACGCGGACAACATTCAAAAGGATGATGAGAAACGACGCCGGAGACCGGAGACGGGAGACCTTCATTGTTTCAACTCCTATTATCGTTTTACGATAAACATGAGTCGATGGTCAACTATTTTTTACTGATATTCGATAAAAACGGCCGTCGCATAAAATTGAATCATGGCTGGGCGCGAGTGTTATCACTGTAAACAATGGGTCGAGGAGGGAGCGGCGCACGACTGCTGGACGACAACCGAAGCAGCGCTGACCCAAGACCTCTCAGACGATCTTCGTGACGCCTGGGAACGTCTCCGTGAAACGGCGGTCGAGTTCGGCGATCAACGCATCTACGCGTCCCACAGTTCGATCATGTTCTCGCGCAAATCGTGTTACTTCTTCGTGCGGCCCAAGCGAAGTTTTCTCGAGGTCTGCGTCTTCCTCGGTCGAAGTGTGAAGGCACCGCAGATTCGACGCGTCGATCAAGCATCGAAAACCAAGATGGTCCACATTCTCCGCCTCACCCATCGCGACGAGGTGGAAGCTCCGATCACCGATTGGTTGCGCGAAGCATACGAATTCTCAGATGTAGTGGCGACTCGGAAGCCCTCGCTTCGTCGATCCGCGCCGAAACGAACCGCCGCGAAACGCCAGACCGCGACGAGTCGAAAGACTCGTTCGCGGAAGGCGGTGTCGCGAAAACGAAGTCGCCGCGGTTAACGCGACGTGCCCGAGCCCGGGTCACTCCTGGCGGAGGACGATGACCGGATCGACGGCGCTTGCGCGTCGGGCAGGAAGAAACGCCGCCAGAGCAGCTACTATCAGCATCGCCAAGGCGACCACCGCAAGCATTCGCGGATCCGAAGGGTTCACGTCTACAACAAGACTGCGGGTGAGACGTCCGGCAAGGACGGCGCCGACCAGCCCGAGCACGATGCCAACGGCCGCAAGGCGTAGACCTTCGGAAAGGATCACGCGCACGATCCGTGGAGGTGCCGCGCCGATCGCGAGCCGGACGCCGATTTCCCGGCGGCGGCACGAGACAGAGTACGAGAGCATTCCATAGACGCCGAGCGCCGCGATCAGGAGTGCAACCCCGGCAAAACCAGAGACGATGGTCGCGTTGAACCGCGGCCGCGACATTGCGCTGGCAATTCGCTCGTCGAGCGTGAGGACGTCGTAGATCGGCAGCGCGGGATCGACGGATGCGACGGCGCGGCGGAGCGCGGGAACGAGCGCCGACGTCGAGCCGCGGGTTTTGACCATCATCATCGTGTCGGGATACGAAAACTGCAGGTACGACGTGTAGAACTCGGGTCGGCCGGCGCTGTTCGGCCAATCCACTGCCTCGTATTTCACGTCGCCCACGATTCCCACGATTTCGACCGCATGCGCCGGGTCAGAGAACGGGCCGGTCGTACCGCCAAACCACACGCGCTTCCCCAGCGGATCTTCACCCGGCCAGAACCGGCGGGCGGCACTCTCATTGATGACGGTGACCGGCGGCCGGTCAGCGCGATCGCTCGGTGTCAGTGCACGACCGGCGAGAAGCGGGATACCGAGCGTTTTGAAATAGTCGGCGGAGATGTAGTGGCGCCCGACCACGATGAGATTGGCGGGATCGTTGGGCCGGTCGGCAAACGACAGAACAGTGCGCGAACAACCACTGAAAGGCGTGCATCGATTCACGGCGGCGGACTCGACGCCGGGCACGCGCTCAACACTCGTGAGAAGACGCTCGACAATCGCCGGGCCTTCGATGACCGCGTATCGCGAGGTTGGCGGACGGACCCAGAACGTCACCACCCCCTCAGTGTCGAAGCCCTGACGAAGTCGCTGCATTCTCGCGATGTTGTCCAGCAGAAGACCGGCTGCGGCAAGCAACAGCACCGCCAGAGCGATTTCAACGACGACAAGTGCTTTGAACAAACGCCGCGGAACACCGCCCCCTCGCTCGTCTTCTTTCAGCGCGTCGGTCACTCGCGTGCGTGAGGTGTCGAGCGCTGGTGCCAACCCGCAGAACACGCTGGTGAGGACCGTCACGGCGAGCGTGAACGCCAAGGCCCGCACGTCCAGGGCCGGCATCGAGAACTGCGATATGGTGATCCGTCCGCTCCACAGTACCGCTGGCGCATAGGTCGAGAAGAGATCGACACCCCATAACGCCAGCAGCACGCCAATCAAACCGGCCGGCACGGCAAGCACCAAAGTTTCTGTGAGCAGCTGGCGAACGATTCGCGCGCGACTGGAACCAATCGCCATCCGAATCGCGAGCTCCCGCCGGCGAACCCTGCCGCGGGCGAGCAGCAGCCCCGCGACATTCGCACAGGTAATCAACAAGACGCACAACGCAGCGGCAAACAACAGCAGCACCGAACGCCTCAACGTTGGCTCGATGCGCGCCTGTCCGATCGTTTGTGCCACGGCGGACCACTTTCCGCCCTCGGCGTCCTGTTGAATTGGAAATCCGGCGCTTGCCGCCGCCAACTCCGCGTTCGCTTGCTCGAGCGACACGCCGTCCTTCAGTCTCGCAATGACCGCGATAAACAGTTGCGGCGTCGTCAAGTACTCCGCATAGGTCAAACGTGGCGCCATGGTCCGCGGAATCCAGAGCAGCGACTTGTCGCTCAAGCCGGAAAACCCTGGCGGCATGATCCCGACGACGGTGAGAGGGACGTCGTTGATCCGGACCACCTTTCCGATCATTGCGGGATCGCCGCCGTACCGTTGCCGCCAGAGTCGATCGCTGAGCACCGCGACCGTGGCCGCACCCGGCGCCCGGTCCTCGTCAGCCGTGAAGGTTCTTCCCAACGCAGCACGAATACGAAGAACCGGAAAGTATTCCGGTGACACGATCTCGGCATCGATCTGCTCGGGCTCGCCCGCTCCTCCGCTCAGGCTGAGAAGGCTGGGGCTGTATGACGCCAGGGTCTCGTACGACGTCACCGAAGCAGTGAGCACATCGATCAGTGGTCGGGACCAGCGCGTCAGCACCAACCCCTCGCGCGGGGTGGTGTGTGTCGTGAAGAGAAGAACCAGCCGATCCGGGGCGGCAAACGGGAGCGGGCGCAGCAGCGCCGCATACGCGGCACTGAACATTGTCGTCGTCGCCGCGATCCCGAGCGCCAGGGACGCGATCACGACGACGGCCACAGACCGCATGCCTCGCAGCCCCCGGATGCTGTAACGCAAGTCGCTCATGTCGAAAAGGACGGGCGCGCCGCGCCAATGTTAACGGTTCCTTACGAGGGGGACGAGCATTTCAGCACAGGCTTAATGTCGACCACCGGTGTCCCATCAATGGCTTCAATCGGTCCAATCCGCAGGCGATTCCCGTCGATAGCGCGTACCTCAACCGGATGAAGCCCTAGAGGATTCGGTCGATCCGGCGAACGGGTTGCAAACACACCAGTCAACCGGTTGCGCGGATCGGAGCGCGGATGGACTCTCAGTACGTCCCGCTGAGCCTGGTGAAACCAGGTGATGACGAGAATCTCGTCGCCGACTTCGAGACCGTCAATTGCATCGGCCAGGGAGGGGACGATCTCGAGCCACGCGTCAGGGGCGCCCTCGGATCCTTGCTTCGGTGCCTCGCTTCGTTTTTTGAGCGTCGACCTGATGGTGCCGACAGGCCGTAACCGGACAGCGTGATTCATCTGAACTCCCAAACGGCTCGCACAGCCGGCTTGACAAATAGCTTCACTCGTTATATTAAACCTATAGGTTAATTAACTACTTAGTTTAATAAGTATTCCATGGCTGTCGATCAACTCAGTACGACGTTCGCCGCGTTGGCCGATCCCACGCGACGCGCCATTCTCGCCCGTCTTGCCTCCGGCGAGCGATCGGTCACGGAACTGGCGGCGCCGTTCGAAATGAGTATGCCGGCGGTTTCAAAGCACCTGCGCGTGCTCGAGCGCGCCGGGTTGATTGTTCGCGGCCGCGACGCTCAGTGGCGTCCGTGCCGGCTCAACGCCTCCCCCCTGAAACACGTAGCCGATTGGACCGAGCGTTACCGCCATATCTGGGAGGCGCGCCTCGACCGACTGGATGACTACCTCAAGGAACTCAAGGCAAAGGAGAAACGACATGCCCGTCAGCCGCGCCGCAAATAGCGACACGTTCAAGGTCACCACCCCGTCCGATCAGGAGATTACGTTGACGCGTCTCTTTGACGCACCCCGCGACCTCGTCTTCGAGGCGATGTCGAAACCGGAGCACGTCAGGCGCTGGTGGGGTGCGCTCGACGATAAACACTCGATGTCGGTTTGTGAAATCGATTTCCGAGTCGGCGGGAAATGGCACTTCGTCGGCCGCGGCCCGAAGGGAGAGTACGGATTTCACGGCGTCTATCTCGAAATAGACGCACCCGAACGTGTGGTCTTCACCGAAATCTACGATCCGGTCCCCGGTGAAGGATCGGTCGTCACTTCCCTCCTCACCGAAGAACATGGCAAGACTCGGCTGACCGTAACCGCCAAATACCCGTCGCTCGAGATCCGCGACTTCGTCATCAACACGGGAATGGAGAAGGGGGCCGCCATCAGCTACGACCACCTGGAACAGGTGGCGATGGAACTGCAAAACCGGTAACGTTCGCTGCGGGGATGGATATACTGTCTTCACCCGTTGGCCGTTGTCTGTTTCGCCATTGCTTCGCCCGTGGACCTCTTTGCGATGTCGTCCTTAGGCACGCTGTCGTCTTTTGACCCTCGTTTGCGACCTTCTGTATAGAGGAGCGTGTCCGGTCAATTGAGGGGCCGGATCGAGCAAGAAAACCAATGGATCTGATGTCCGAGCTGCCCAATGGGCCCACTGACGACCGCGTTGTCGCCGACGCGCTCTTTGGCACGTTGTACGCGGAACTCCATCGACTCGCCCGGCGCGAAGTCCATCGTCACGGGCCCGTGGGAGGTCTGAGCGCGACCACGCTGCTGCACGAGGCATATCTTTCGATGGCCGGCAGAGAGGGTGCGGCCTTCGTCGATCGCGCGCGGTTCATGGCCTATGCGGCTCGAGTGATGCGCGGGTTGATCATCGATGACGTGAGGCGCCGCCGATCGCACAAGCGAGGAGGGTTGTTCAGCATTACCTCGCTTGGCGACAATCACGCCGACAGCGTGATGAATCCTCAGGCCCTCATCCTGATCAGCGATGCGCTCGACGAGCTCGCCGACGTCGAGCCGGGTCTCGCGGAGATCATCGATCTGAAATTCTTCTGCGGTTTCTCCTTCGCCGAAATCGCCGCGATGCGCGGCGTGTCGGAACGGACCATTCAGCGCAATTGGGAAAAGGGCCGCCTGTATCTGCATCATGTTCTCGCCAGCGCAGGACCGGCAGCCTTGAACGCCAATGCCGCCCTTCAACGCTGATCGATGGCGCGTCCTTAGCCCCTACCTGGACGAAGCCCTCGAGATTGCTCCTGACGAACGCGCCGACTGGCTCGCGTCCATCGCCGCGCGGGATGCAGCACTCGCCAACGATCTGCGTTCGATGCTCGCCCAGCATCGGACTGTTCACGAATCCAGGTTCCTCGAAGGTGTGGTGCTCGATCCCGGGTACGCGCCGGTCACCACACTGGCCGGACAGATCGTTGGCGCCTACCGTTTGATCGCTCCGATCGGACAGGGTGGGACGGGAAGCGTCTGGCTGGCGGAACGGTGTGACGGCCGGTTCGAGGGACGGGCCGCGGTCAAGCTGCTGAACATTTCCCTCGTCG
This sequence comes from Vicinamibacterales bacterium, assembly GCA_035491715.1. Classification (GTDB taxonomy): domain Bacteria; phylum Acidobacteriota; class Vicinamibacteria; order Vicinamibacterales; family 2-12-FULL-66-21; genus JALZOC01. The sequence goes on from DATJKH010000094.1 coordinate 46,292, forward strand.
GACGCGCGGGCGAGGAACGCTTTCGACGCGAAGGCAACATTCTCGCGCGGTTGCGCCATCCGCGAATCGCTCATCTCGTCGACGCCGGCGTGGCGCCGGCCGGTCAGCCGTATCTGGTCATCGAACATGTCGACGGGCAGACGATCGATCAGTACTGCGACGATCGCGGCCTCCCGGTCGAGCAGCGCATTCGCCTGTTTCTCAACGTCGTCGATGCCGTTGCGCACGCGCATGCCAACCTGATCGTGCATCGCGACATCAAACCGGCCAATGTCCTGGTCAGCACCGCAGGCGAGGTCAAGCTGCTTGATTTCGGCATCGCCAAACTGATCGAGCGGGACACGGCGTGGAATAGTCCAACCGCCGAAACCAGCGCCCTGACGCGCGAAGGCGGCGCCGTACTGACGCCTCAGTACGCGGCGCCAGAACAGCTGTCCGGCGGTGCCGTCACGACCGCAACCGACGTCTACGCGCTCGGCGTGTTGCTGTATGTGCTGCTGACCGGGCGTCACCCGGCGGGCGAGGCGCTGGAGTCGCCGGCAACGCTCATTCGCGCCATCGTCGATCGAGAGCCGGCGCGCGTGTCGGATGCGGTTCTGTCCGAGACCGACGGCCAACACGTCTCAATACGGCATGCAACCGCGCGTGGCACCACGCCAGTGAAACTGCGGCGGCTTCTGCGCGGCGATCTCGACACGATCGTTGCGAAGGCGATGAAGAAGAACGCGTCGGAGCGCTACTCGTCGGTGACGGCGCTTGCCGACGATCTTCGTCGATTTCTGCGACACGAACCGATTAGTGCGCGACCTGCGTCGCTCGGGTATCAAGCCGTCACGTTCGTCCGCCGCCATGCCCTCGGCGTCGCAACGTCGGTCGTGGTGGTGCTCGTAATTGCCGGCCTCACCGCCGTCAACACGAGACGACTTGCCGCCGAGCGCGACCGGGCACAGAAGGAAACAGCGAAGGCGGTCAAGGTCAGCGAGATGCTGATGGGGGTACTGACCAGCGCGGATCCATATGCCATCCGAACGCAATCTGGAGAACCAACGGTTCGTGCGCTCCTCGATGCGGGCGCCGCCCAGGTGGAGAATGAACTCACCGGCCAACCGGAGCTGCAGGTCCAGCTGCTCACGAGCATGGGGCGTACGTATCGCAGGCTCGCCGAATACGGAACTGCCGAGCGTCTCCTCGAACAAGCACTTGCGATCGGAGAACGCGTATTTGGTCCTGAAGACGTCCGCGTTGCCTTGACGCTCGATTACCTTGGCGTGGTGCTGGCGGATCGCGGTGATTACACCCGAGCGGCCCGTCAGCTCGAACGTGCGCTGGCCATCCGCCGCAAGCAGCTCGGATCGGACCACGAAGAGGTTGCCGTCACCCTCGCGGAACTTGGGCGCGTCTATCAGGATGAAGGGCTCAACCAGCGCGCCGAGCCGCTTCATCGAGAAGCGCTGGCGATACGACGCAAAGTACTCGGTAATGAACACCGAGAGACTGCGGTCAGTTTGAGCGATCTTGCGTCAGTCCTGAGATTGAACGGGAACCTCGATGATGCCGAAACACTGCTCAAACAGTGCCTGGAACTGAATCGAAGAACGCGAGGTGAAGATCATCCGAACACGTCAACCACCCTCCACGACCTGACGCTGATCACGGCAACGCGCGGTGAGAATCGCGCCGCCGAAACATCCTTTCGCCGGGTGCTCGCAACCGAACGCGCCACCCTCGGCGATCGACACCCCGTCGTCGCAACGACATTGAACGCTCTGTCGCACGTCCTCATTGCACAGCAGCGTTTAGACGAGGCCGCGTCGTCGCTGGAGGAAGCGCTGGATATCGCGCGCGCGGCTCTCGGAACCGAGCATCAGCTGGTCGCGATCTATTCGCTCAATCTCGGGTCGGTACAGTTTGCGCGGCACAAGGCCGCAGAGGCCGAGCCGCTATTGCGCGAGGGGCTGCGAATCCGCGCGCAGGCGCCTGAGATCGTTCCGGGCCGTCGCCGCACGCTGCTCGACGACGATTGGAGTCTCGGGGCGACCAAGAGCTTGCTTGGCGCCACGCTCGTATCGCTGGAACGTTATCACGAAGCAGAGACCGTGCTACTGGACGCTCGCACCGATCTGGCGTCGAACGGCAGCCCGCAGGGCGCCGAATTGAGGACGACGCTCACCCGCCTGGTGCAACTCTACGTCGCCTGGGGCAAGCAAGATCGGGCGAAAAGCTATCGCGCGCTGTTAGGCTCTTAATTACCCGCGTCTTTCCCAGCCACGGGACCGGGGTTCGAATCCCCGTACCGGTACTTTCAATCCCTCATCACTCATCGCTAATCCTGAATCGCTGATCGTCGAATCCCCGATCCCCGAATCCCCTTTTGATCCGAGTTCTTCACCGTTCTTCAGATTCGACTCACGACATTGCGCGGGTCGAGACCCGTTATCCTTCGCGCAAGACGTGGTCGATGTCCTTCAGCAGCGCATCGAAAGAGGTCCGACGTCCTGCGGCGTAGGCAGCGGCCCACCGATCCGGACCAAGGCGTGCGCAAACCTCCCGCTGCGACTGTACTTGGAGGTCGTGCACCAACTTGAGGACAACCGTGGCACCTGTGCGCTCGCTGACGGCGTCCCGA
>DATJKH010000095.1:0-12265 GCA_035491715.1 Vicinamibacterales bacterium
AAATACGGACCTGCCGACGCGCGACTATGAGGCGCTGCAGTTCGAAAGCGCGTACCGCCCAACCGCCAGCCTGTCGGTGAATGGTCACTGGACTGTTCAACTGCAAAACGACGGTACGTTCGAAGGCGAGAGCTCCAGCGGACCGGCCTTGCCGTCGCTGATTGCCGACTACCCGGAGATCTACGTTCCAGCACGTAATTTCCCGACCGGCAGGCTCGATGATTTTCAGCGCAATAAGGTACGCGTCTGGGCGACCTATCAGTTCACACTTGGACATTTCGGCGCCGTCGATGTCGCGCCGCTCTATCGCTACAACTCCGGCCGTACCTATAGCCTCGTCGCGGCAGGCGTGGCGTTGTCGGCGCAGCAGATCGCCAGAAACCCTGGCTACGCGCGGCTTCCAACCAGTCAGTCAATCTTCTTTGGCGACCGTGGCTCGCAAAGCTTTGAGGGCTTTCACCTCGTCGACCTCGCGGCTACTTACTCGGTACCGGTGTGGCAATCACTGCGGCCGTGGGTGAAGCTCGAGGTCCTCAATGCCTTCAACAATCAGAAGCTGGTGAGCTGGAACACGTCGATCACCGCAGATGCGTCGGGTCCGAAGGACGAGAATGGTCTGCCCGTGAACTATGTGAAGTCAGCCGCATTCGGAACAGCCACCGGACCTGGAAGCTACCCGCGTCCACGGCCTGGCCTTGACGGTGGACGCACGCTGCTCGTCGCGGCTGGCGTGCGCTTTTGAAAGGGACAAGGGACAAGGGACAAGGGACAAGGGAAAAGGGACAAGGGCAGGAATCAGCTCATCGCCAGAGGATGACAAGGATGACAACGAGGACAAGACAAAAGGCTGCACCTTGACTTGCGCCTCGGTACGGGTTGGACTTGGCGGTCTTCACAGAGGCCGTCAACATCGCGACGAACTCCGATGCTTCCGTGATGAGCGGGTCAGCGCGGGGAGCGAGTGAGGCTTCGCTTGCGGCGATCAGGCGAAGCCAGAATCGAGCTTCGCGCGCTTCCTTCAATGCGATGCACTGCTTCGATATGAAGTCGGGTTTCGACTGTCCGTCGGCGCTCTCTTCGAGATTCGCGCCAACGGATGCGCCAGACTTGACTAACTGTGTGGCGAGTCGACCGAGGATGTATCCCCGATCGGCAACAATGCGGGCGAACGCAACGATATCGCAGGCGAACAGGAAGGAGCGTTTCCGAAAGTCGTAAGGTTTATGAGCCATGGCGAACGATTGTGCACGTGGCATTCCGTACGATAATTCTGAGTAATCCGAACGATCCGTCAGCCCGCGTGGCATCACTTGCGACGTTCACGATGGCATGCCGTCGCACTTTCTGCCTTTAATCCTTTTGCCTTTCCTTTTCCCTTTTCCCTTTTCCCTTTTCCCTTTTCCCTTTTCCCTTTCTACGACCGAAGCGCGTCAGACGGCGCGACCCGCGATGCGCGCAGGGCAGGCGCATAGCTGGCCAGCAGCGCGATCAGGAACAGGGCGAGCGAGCCGAGACTAAATGTGAGCGGATCGCGCGTCGAGATGCCGACGACTAACCCAGCCATCACACGCGCCAGCGCGAACGATCCGGCGAGGCCGAGCGCGATGCCGCCGAGCGCAATCATGAAGCCGTCACGCAGCACGAGGCGCAGGATCTCCCGTCGTCCTGCGCCGAGGGCCATGCGAACGCCGATCTCCTGATGGCGTTGCGCGACCGAATACGCGATCACGCCGTAGATACCAATGGACGAAAGAAGCAACGCGAGGCCGGCAAACGCCGAGACGAGAAGCATGTTGAAGCGCGGCCCCGAAATGCCCTGGGCGATGACGTCGACCATCGGACGGATGTTGCTGGCGGTCAGCGACGGTTCGACGCCCGGAACGAGTGACCGCAATGACGTGGACAGTGTGTCGAGCCTGCCGGGCGTTCTCACCATGACGTAGAGCCACATGAAGGGTGTTTGAGCGAAGGGCGTATACAGAGTGGCCGGCGTATCTTCGTCGAGCCCGCGGTATTTCACGTCACCGACAACACCGACGATGGTTCGCCACTCGGGTGACTGTTCGGGATTGATGATGCGCAGGCGATGACCGACAGCGTCGCCTGACGGAAACAGGAGCGACGCGAGCTCGCGATTGATGACCACCACCGGTTCGCTTCCCTTGCGGTCGCTCGCATCAATCGCCCGGCCCTGAAGGATGGGCGTGTGGAGCGTCTTGAAATATCCGGGTGTGGCGGCAATGAAGTATGCGGAGTCTTCGCCCGCCGTCAGCGTTCGGCCATCGATCGCGAAACGCGTTCCACGCTGTGGTGTCACTGTTGGAAAGCCGGTCGCCGCACCGGCGGCTTCGACGCCGGGCACCTGTGTCAGCCGGTCGATCAACCTCGCGGCGACCTGGTCGCGAGCCGCTACGTCAGGTAACGCAATGAATTGAACGTTGAAAGAGAGCAGGTGTTCGGGAGCGAAACCGGCATCGGTTCCACTCAGCTTCAGAAAACTGCGCACGAGCAATCCTGCGCCGAGCAAGACCACGACTGCGAGCGCGACCTCTACCATCGCAATCGATTGACGCAAGCGCCGGCCGCGGATGGTTCCCGTGATGCTCCGGCCGCTGTCCTTGAGAGACTCGGCATGCCCATGTGCGGTTTGTAACGCCGGCGTCAATCCGAAGATCAGGCCGGTGATCAACGTCGCGCAAGCGGAAAAGAGGAGGACGGTCGCGTCGATCCGAATTCCATCCGCGCGAGGTACTCGCACGTCGAGCACCGATGGCAACAGGTCGACTCCCCACATCGCCACGAGCAATCCGAGCAGTCCGCCACAGGCGGCGAGCGCGAGGCTCTCGATCACCAGAAGACGAACGAGTCGCGCGCGGCCAGCTCCGAGTGCTGCGCGTATCGCCATCTCCCGTTCGCGGACCGTCGCTCGCGCCAGCATCAGGTTGGCCACGTTGGCGCACGCGATCAAGAGGAGTAGCAGCACTGTTCCGAGGAGAACGCGAAGAACGGGCCGCGCATTTCGGACGAGCTGTTCGTACAGCGGATCGACCTGGTAGGTGACGCCCTCATTGGTGGCCGGGAATTCGCGCGCCAGTCGTTCGCTGAACGAACGGACTTCCGATTGTGCCTGGGTGAACGTCACGGCCGGTTTCAATCTCGCGACCGCCCGGAAAATCCGAAACGCGCGATTCTTCGCCTGGGCAGGCGACTGCCGGTCAATCATGCTCAGCGGCGCCCACAGCTGAAACGTCGCATCGGGGAAGCGGAACCACGACGGCGTAACCCCGATGACGGTGAAGGTCGTGCCGCTCAAATTGATTGTCGTGCCGATGATTTGCGGATTGCTCGCGAACCGACGTTGCCAGAGGCCATAACCGAGGATCACGGTGGCCTGGAGATCATCCTCGGCGGTGAAATTACGACCGATGAGTGGCTGAACGCCGAGGAGCGGAAGAAGATTACGGGTGACCTGCCCGGCGACGACCTGTTCCGAATCGCCACCGATCCGCAGGTTGTACATGTTCGAAGCCCAGAAGGCGATCTCCTCGAATGACTGGTTCGATGCTTCGAGATCGCGGAGGTCCTGGAGCGAGCCGCGCGTCAGGACCAGCCGATCGGGATCCGCGAACGGCAGTCGCCGCAGCAGCACGGCATTGACGACGCTGAAGATCGCCGTGGTCGCGCCGATTCCGAGTGCCAAGGTCAGGACGGCGACGATGGTGAACCCGGGCGTGCGTAGCAGTGTTCGCAGCGCGTAACGGATGTCGTTCATTCGGCCCTCAACGCATGGACAGGATCGACGCGAGCCGCGCGTCGCGACGGAATGTAGGTGGCCGTCAACGCGACGCCAATCAGAACCACCGCCACGGCGGCATAGGTCAGCGGATCGGTGCCGTGCACGTCGTAGAGAAACGTCTCGAGCACTCGTGTCGCCGCCAGGGATCCGGCGATGCCGAGCGCGAGGCCGGCGCCGGCGAGGGCGAGCCCTTCACGGACAACCGAGCCCACCACCTGGTCGGGGCGAGCGCCGAGTGCGATGCGGATACCGATCTCGCGCGTGCGCTGGGCGACCGTGAAACTGATCAACCCGAAGATCCCCACGGCAGCAAGCACCAGGGCGATCACCGCGAATGCCGACAGAAGAAGCGTCCGAAATCGCGGCTCGGCGACCGACTCATGAACGACGTCGCTCAACGGCATGATTCGATCGATGCCGATGTCGGGATCGATGTTCTTGGCCTCGCGTCGTGCCGTAGAGGCGACGACCCCTGGTCCGGCGGTGCTGCGAACCGCTATCGACATGAACGCAAGCGGAAACGTGTCATACGGAAGATAGAGCACGGGAGTCGGTGGATCTTTGAGTCCGATGTTCCGCGAATCACCGGCGACGCCGACGATGGTGATCCAGTCGTCTGCGCTGTCTCCGAAACGCACGCGATGACCGAGCGGATCTTGACCCGCGAAGTACTTGCGGGCGAAGGTCGTGTTGACGATCGCAACCGCCGGCGCTGGGTCACGATCCTGATCGGTGAACGGGCGCCCGGTGATCAGTGGAATCCCGAGCGTGCGGAAGTACTCTTTCGAAACGGAGGCGAGCGCGCTGAAGGGACGATCGGCCCGTGGCCTCGGCGGCTGCCCTTCTATCGTGAAGGTTCCCTGCGCGTTGCGTCCTTGAAGCGGGTTCGGAAACAGGATCGCGGCCGACTGGGTTTCCGATCGACTTTCCAGCGCCTCGAGCATCCGTCGGTAAAACGCCGCCTGGCGTTTTCCATCCGGATAACGCGCTAACGGCAGCGGCAACGAAATCAACGTCACCTGATCGCTTCTGAACCCTGGGTCCACGTGCTGGAGGCGTATCAGGCTGTTGAGCAGGAGGCCTGACGAGACGAGGAGGATCGATGTCAGGGCGATCTCGCAGAGCACCAGGATGGCGCGCGTTTTGGCTCGGCGTCGACCGCCAGCCGTGGTGCGGTCCGCCTCACGCAACACCAGCGACGCGTCTGCCCGCGACGCCTGTAACGCGGGAATCGCGCCAAACAGCAAGGCACTGACGAATGCAGCTGCGATCGTGACGGCTGCAACACGCGAATCGAGCTCGATCTGTTCGACGCGCGGAATTCCGTCCGGAATAATCGCAAGGAGCAGCGCGATTGCCCAGTAGCCGAGAAGCAGGCCGCCGATACCTCCGACGCAGCCCAGCATCAGGCTCTCGGTGATGAGTTGCCGGACCAACCGGCCGCGAGCCGCCCCGAGCGCCGCCCGAATCGCCAGTTCCCGCTGCCGGCCAGAGGCGCGCGCCAGAAGAAGACTGGCAATGTTGGCGCAGGCGATCAGAAGGACGACTCCGACTGCGCCGAGTAACAGGAGCAACGCAAATCGGACGTCTTCCACGATCGTATCGCCGAGAGGTTGAATCGAGATTCCACGTCCGCCATTGCTTTCTGGAAAACGCCGCCCGAGGTCGTCGGCGAGTTGCTGCAGGTCCGAGCGCACGACCTCCCGGCTGGCGTCTGATCTCATTCGTGCGATCACCTGGAAGTAGTGCACGTCGCGATTGCTCAGCAGATCGCCCGCCACATCAATCGGCGGAAGCGGAACCGGCTTCTCCGACAAGATCCAGATCTTGGCCCCTTCGGGAAAGTTGAACGCCTGCGGCATCACGCCGACGATGGTGTGCGGTGCGCCATCGATCCGGACGCGACGTCCGGCGATTTGCAGGTCGGACGCGAACTGCTGCAGCCAGGTTTCATGACTGATAACCGCGAGCGGTTCATTGTGCTTCGTGTCGCTGCTGCGGTTGAACGTCCGGCCGATCGCTGCCGGCATTGCGAATACATCGAAGTACCCGACGCTGACCCGCGCCCCCTGCACTCGCGCCGGTTCCCCGCCGGGTGCGGTAATCGTCAGGGCGTCATCTCGATACGCGGCGAGAGCGGTAAGGGTATGGTTGTCTCGCTCGAAGTCGAGAAAGTCGCCGGGGGCGAACGCGCTCTTTGGTTCTGAGGCGGTCGACGACCAGATGCGAACCAGGCGCGTCGCGTCCGGGTAGGGAAGCGGCCGCAAGAGAACACCGTTCACGACGCTGAAAATGGCGGTGTTTGCGCCGATCCCGATGGCGAGCGTCACAACCGCGACGATGGTGAAGCTCGGGTTGCCTAAAAGGTTGCGAATTGCGTAACGGAGATCGTTAACCATGGTGATAACTGCTGACGGCAGGGCAGGCGCATCTGCGGCTCACTCCGCCCTCAACGCGGCGACCGGATCCAGACTCGCGGCGCGTGCTGCCGGGACCAGCGCCGCGGCCATCGCCACGGCGACGAGGACGCCGCACGTTGCCGCAAAGGTCATGAGATCCGCCATCTGCACCCCGAATATCAACGCGCCGAGCGCGCGGGCGAGCGGATACGACAGAACACTTCCGACGCCGATTCCTATGACGGTCAGCTGCAAACCGTCTTCGGCAAAGAGTCCGATGAGTTGTCGCGGGGTCGCGCCCAGCGCCAGCCGTATGCCAATCTCTTGCGTCCGGCGAGTCACGGCATAGGACATCACGCCGTAGAGTCCGAGCGCCGCAAGTGCCAGCGCGAGTGCACCGAAGACGGCAAATAACGCGCTGATGCCACGCTGTTTGTCTGCGCGATCTCGCAGCACATCGTCGAACGATTTCACCTCGAACACAGGTAACGCCGCGTCAAGCGTGCGCATCTCGCTGCGCAGCGCAGAACCGGTGATGACGCTACTCGTGGCAGACCGCACGATCACGGTTTCTCGGTCGATCATGGAATGCTGTGCCAGGGCGAGGTACAGGAATGGTCTCGGATCTTCGGTCGCTTCGTCATACTTCGCATTCCGCGCGACGCCGACAATTTCTATCCGCAGGTCATCGACGTGGAGCGTCCGGCCGAGAGGATCCGAATCCGGCCAAAGCGCGCGCGCAAGCGTTTCATTGACGAGGGCAACGTCAGGAGATCCCCGTCGATCGGTTTCGACGATGCCGCGACCGCGGAGTACGGGAATCTGCAAGGTCTTGAAGTAGTCCGGACCGACGCTGCTCATGAACGCACGCGACTCGGTCGTGCGGCCATTTCCCAAGGGAGCGGTCACGATTGTGCTCACCATCGTTCCGCTGAGCGGCGGCAGATCGGCCGTCGTGACCGATTCAATGCCCGGTACCGAGTGGAGGCGACCGATCAGGTCGCGACGGAATGCGTCACGACGTTCGTTGGAATAATTCTGGAGCGTCAGATCGTACGACGCCGTCAACAATCGTTCCGCGTTGAAGCCTAGATCGAGGCCGGAAGCTTTTTGAAGTGCGCGGAGACTCAGTCCCGCGCCTAGGAGCAGTACCAGCGACAGCGACAGCTGCGCGACCACGAAGAATCCCTGCGTGCGCGACCGGCCAGCGGTTCCTGCAGTGTGACGGAGCCGCGGCAGCAACGCGCCGCGAGTGGACGTGAGAGCCGGGGCCAATCCGAAGATGCACGCACTCGTTACAGCAAGTCCCGACGTGAACAAGAGAACGCGCACATCGACGTTCGTCCCGAGTCCGCCGAAATCCAGTTCTGGCAGCTTCGCGGCCAGCAGATCGGCGGCCCAGAACGAGAGCAGCAGACCGCCCGACGCGCCGGCCGAGGCCAGCACCAGACTTTCGGCCAGCAGTTGCTGAACGATTCGCCAGCGCGATGCGCCGACGGCGGCTCGTATGCTGATCTCAGTCGAGCGGGCCGCCCCACGCGCCAGCAGGAGATTGGAGACGTTGGCACACGCGATGAGGAGCACGAGTCCGGTGACAACCAGCAGCAGCGCGGCGATCGGCAGCAGTTCTCCGCGTTCGGACGGCCGGACGCCGGAGGAGGCGCTCGACAGAAGGGCGGCGCGGTCCTTGTTGGTCGCCGGGTATTGAGACTCGAGGGTGGCGGCGATTCCGCTGACCGCCCCCTGAGCCCGTTGAATCGAAACGGCAGAATCGAGTCGTCCGATCACGCGGAGCCACAACGTGGCACGCTCGCTGAGCCACGCCGCCTGTGTCGTGTTGATAATCGGAAGCGCGGAAATCGGAACCCAGATGTCTGCGGACTGTCCGAGCTCTGGACCGACGAAGCCAGGGGGTCCGATGCCGACGATGGTGATCTGGCGGCCGTTGATCAGAATCGGACGATCCGGAATATGTCCGCCGAATCGCTGCTGCGCCAGCCGGTGGCTAATCAGCGCGACCGCCACCGTGCCGGCCTCATCGTCACTCGACTGGAGTGGTCGTCCCTCGCTGACCGCGACCCCCAGCGTAGCAAAGTAAGAAGCACTGACCAGGTGACCTCGAATCCGCTGCGGTTCTCCGCCGCTGCCCAGACTGAACGAGGCCGGCGCGAACGCCATCACGCCGGAGAACACATCAGCCGTGCGAGCGGCGTAGTCCTGATACTCCAGATATGACATACCGCCAGTGCGCGCCGTTGTCCGGGAAAGCCCCGAGACCCAGACCAGTTCGGACGGCCGGGCGATTCCGGTCATCGGTCGGAAGAGCGCGTTGTTGGCGAGAGTAAAAATTGTGCTGTTGACGCCAATGCCCAGCGCGAGTGTCGCGATCGCGCCGACGGCGAATATCGGGCTACGCGACAGCGACCGGACGGCGTACTTGAAATCCTGTGTGATCGACACAGTGGCTCATTCAGCGCGAAGTGAAGTTAGGGGATCGACCTGCGTCGCGCGGTGTGCAGGGATCCAGCAGGCGAGAATCGCGACAACGACTAGCAACGTAGTGACAGCAGCAAAGGTCATTGGATCCAGCGGCGTCACGTGAAAGAGCAGCTTTGCCATGAAACGCGTGACGCCGATTGCGGTCAGGACGCCGAGGCCGATGCCGACGGCGATTGGCCGCATTCCCTGCCGGATGACCAGGGTGAGAATCTCGCGTCGCTGAGCGCCGAGCGCCATGCGTACGCCGATCTCTCGCGTGCGCTGTGCCGCGACATAGCTCACGACACCGAAAATCCCGACGACGGCGAGCAGCAGCGCGACGGATCCAAAAACAGCGGTCATCGCGGCATACAGGCGTGGCCGGCCGACGGAGGTAGACATCACATCGGCCATCGTTTTCACCGTGATCGGTAATTCACGATCGGCGGCGCGAATGCGCTCACGCACGACGGGTGCAAGCTGCGCCGGAGGGATGGCCGCATGTACGACCAGCGAGACTGAATCCCACGGTTCCTGGTTGTGTGCCAGATAGATGTGGGGGTAGCTGGGAAGATCCAGGCCATTGTGATGAACGTTGCCGACGACGCCGACAATCGTGACGTCCGGGCTGAACATGACCCGGAGGCGCTGACCGATCGGCTCGCTGCCTGGCCAGAACTGTGTCGCCGCGGATTCACTGACGAGCGCCACCGGCGCGGCCTGAGGTTTGTCGTACCCCGGAGGATAGGGTTGCTGCGGGAACCATCGAATGAGCGGTACCGACTGCCGCGCGTCACCATCATTGAACAGCCGTCCGCGCCGAAGCGGGATCCCGAGCGCCGTAAAGTAATGAGGCGTTGCAACGCGAAAGGGGGCGTACGGTTCCTGACCGGGTCCTGGTTCCGCCCGACCGAGAATTCGAAATGGCATCCAGTTCTCCGCCCCGCCAAGTGGCAGGTGCGACACGGCACCCGCGGATTGCACTCCAGGGACGCCTTCAACGCTGGTGATCAGTCGGTCGAGGAACGCACGACGCTGATACGGCTCGGCATACCGAGAGGCGGGCAGATCGACTGGGACGACGAGCACGTCGCTGGTTCGAAATCCAGGATCGACAGCGACGAGCCGGGCGAAGCTCGTGATCATCAGGCCAGCGCCGACCAGAAGCACCAGCGTCAGTCCCACTTCTGCAGCCACGAACGCGTCGCGCAGCGCTCGTCCACTTCGATCGGTTGCCACTTGATGGCTCTCGCGCAGCCAGCCGGGGCGCACGTACGACGACCGCAGTGCCGGCACGATTCCCGCCGCGAGACCTGTGATCAGCGAGATGGCCGCGGCAAGCAAGAGACCGGACCAGCCGATCCTGGCTGTTTCCAAAAGTGGAATGTGCAGCGCCGACAGCTTTGGCATCAGATCGATGATCCACGCCGACATCAGTAATCCTGCAGCGCCGCTCAACATCGACAGCACGAGACTCTCGACGATCAGTTGCTGCACCATCCGGGCACGCCCTGCCCCGAGAGCGGTGCGGATCGCGATTTCACGCTGACGGTTGGCGCCGCGCGCCAGCAGCAGATTCGCGACATTGGCGCAGCCAATCAACAGGACGAAACCAGCCGCCGCAACCATCAGCCACGACGCACCCCGAAACTCGCCAACCATTTCGTCTCTCAGTGGAGTGACGACGACGCCGTGTCCCGTGTTATCGCGCGGCATCTGCCTCGCAAGCCGGTCGGCAATCACGCTGAGATCCGACTGCGCGCCCTCGAGTGTTGCATCGTCACGCAGCCGCGCCACCGCGGCGAGGTTGTGGCGTCCGACCGCGCGGATCTGGCCGGCGACGTCGAGTGGCAGGATCAAATCAGGCATCAACGACTGTGGCAGCGGGCGTAGCACCCCGACAACGGTGTACGACTGATCGTTCAAGGTGAGCGTCCGCCCAATCACCCCTGGGTCAGCGGCGAACCGCCGGCGCCAGAGCCGATCGCTGAGGATGGCAACACTGCTCTCCTCCGCAGCAAACCATCGGCCGAGCGCGGGTGAGAGGCCGACGAGCGGCAGATAGCTTGACGAGACTTCGATCACGTCAACCTTTTCTGGCTCTCCGACTCCTGTAAGGTTGAGCCCGTCCGGACGATAGAGCGCCATTGCCTCAAACACCCGGTTTTGGTCTCGCCACGCGGCGAACTCGTGGCCGGAAATCGGGATGTTTGTGTTTCTACTGCCGTCCCGGCGTTCGAAGACTGCTACCAGCCGGTCAGGATCTTTGAACGGAAGAGGATTGAGGAAGACCGCGCGCGCCAGGCTGAGGACAGCGGTATTTGCCCCGATCCCCAGTGCCAGCGTGAGAATCGACACCGCCGCGAACCCGGGCGCCTTCAAAAGTCCACGGAGGGCATGGCGAAAGTCGTGGAGCATCTCCCGGCACTGCTAGCGAAGCGGCTGCCAGCGCTGCGATTGACCTGCAATTAGTTGACAGTGTTGGCACTTACACGCATTCGATGGTCCCAATGGCTTCCCGTCACACTGTTCGCAAATGGGCGAATGCGTCCCAGAAATGTTCAATGTGCAATGTGCAATGCTCAATGTTAGGCGTCTTGAGTTCCTGTATCGACGTTGACAGACCTGCTCGATCGAACGCCAACGTTGTACGCAGGATCTGCCAATAAACATTGAACATTGAGCATTGAGCATTGAACATTGACACGATGAACATCCTCATTGGCACCTCCGGGTACAACTATCCAGAGTGGCGCGGGAGTTTTTATCCAGAAAAGCTCAGTGCCGCCAAGATGCTCGCGTACTATGCCGAGCGGTTTCCCACGGTTGAAATCAACTACACCTTCTACCGCATTCCGACCGAAAAGCTGCTGGCTGGATGGGCGGCGGGAACGCCGGAGAACTTTACATTTACGTTGAAGGCGCCGCGGCGGATTACACACGATTCAAAACTCCAACGGTGCGAGGATCTCCTCCTGACGTTTTGTCGCACGTCACGCACGCTTGGATCAAAACTCGCCACGCTCCTGTTTCAACTGCCGCCGACGTTCAAGAAGGATGCACGCGTGCTCGGTGAGTTTGTCGAGTTGCTGCCCGAAGGCACGCGCGCGGCCGTGGAGTTCCGTCACGCCTCGTGGTTCGATACTGAGATCTTTGACACGTTGCGACGCCGCAACATCGCGCTCTGTGTTGCCGACAGCGAGAAACTGCACACGCCGGTGGAAGTGACCGCCGACTATGGCTACTTCCGCCTGCGCGATGAAGGCTATCAACAGGCCGACATCGAGCGATGGGCGGGCACGATTCGTGGCCTGGGGCTGCCGGATGTCTTCGTGTATTTCAAGCACGAAGAGCACGGACTAGGACCCGACTTCGCGCGACGACTCCAATCGCTAATCACTGATCGTCAGTGATTAGTGATTCCGCCGTCAGTGTCTCTGCGAACTCGACAAGCCGGCGCTCGGCCCAATACCCATCATCGCTACCGTTGGCGTTCGACACGAAGCCACAATGTCCGCCGTGCCTGGTGACGACGACGTTGATGTGTGGATTGCGGCGGAGCTGAGCGTCGCGAAAGATCTCGACCGGGACG
>DATJKH010000096.1:0-7822 GCA_035491715.1 Vicinamibacterales bacterium
TTTTCAGATACAGACCAATCACCTGAGACGGTGACAAGCCAACGTCTCTGCGATCTTCGGATTCCACTCGCTCGGCCTCCCCGAACTGCGCTCCGCGGATGGTCCGCTGTGACAGGATCAACGCAGCACGGTAAAGCCGCGTGGCAGGACGGCAGGCCCCACGCGGAGGTCCCATGTGCTGTCGCCGGCATTGCTTCCGCCACCGCCGTTCTTGAGGGTGACGGTCATAACAATGGTGGTGCTATTCAGGACGTTTACGTTGCTGACGACCGGTACCGGGCCGGAGCCGTTCTCAAAGCCGACCGCGATTCCCTGAGTAAAGTTTGATCCTGAGATCGTCACGTCGTTAGTAATCGTGCCGGCCCATGCGGTGTTGGGCGTGATCGAACTAATCGTCACCGGCCCATTAGTCGACCCGCACGCGCCGAGCGTCTGAACCGTTCGGCTCACGATACCGATCTGCAACAGGACACAAGCGGTGTTATCCGCGTCGCTGGTTTCAACGATCTTGTTCTTAGGATCGAACGCGATGGACAACTCGTACAGCCCATCCTGAAGCAGTGAGAGGTCGATCGACTGGCCGGCGAGTTGGTAACCATATCGGTCGCCGTAACCGACAGACATGCCCTGCACGTCCGGATTGCAAGTTGTGTAGACCGGCTTCTTCGGTGCGCCGGGCAGGCGCGAATCCACTTTGGTCGTATCCTCGATGCAGAAGCTCGTCTTGAAGCTCTCGCGGGGCGTTGCGCCGTTGGATCCCGCGGGCCTCAAGGCATAAACGGCATATCCCTCCAGATGAATGTGGTTATGAGCAGGATGATAGACAAAGGTCCCGATATTCGCTTCCCGGTAACCGCCGGACGTGTTGTAAATACGCTGCCACGCGTCGTACTCCCATTCGTCGGTAGTTGGATTCAACCTTGGGTCGCGGGCGATCAACTCGAAGGGTCCGGTGCCGCTGTTCCAGCTTGTGGCGCTGAAGCGCAGTTCCGGATTTCCGCTGGAGCTGACGACGACGCTCAACTCAGAGGCCGGCAGTGCCCTCAAATTAGGTAGCCTGTCCTGACCTGCAGCGTAGCTGGCGATGGTCAGATAAAGAACCATACCGCCGACGACCGTTATGCGGGTGCGCACGCTTGTACCGTTCATGGTGAATCGCTCCGGGAGCTGTCAGATCTCGGTGGCCACTCTTTGAGACTGCGCCTGCGTCCACGACGCTGGAGCATCGCAGATTGTCACGACGACGAAAAAAGGGCCGCCACGGGCCCGATTCCCGTGGCCGGCCGCAAAGATGATTGTTAGCCCTTGCCGCAGGCTGGCAGTTCTGGGTGGTCTTTGCAGTTGCAATCTTTCTTCTTGTTTGGCGGATCGGGGCCGATGAATCGGTCTTCTTCGTGTCCAGACGTGGGAGACCCGTTTGCGTCCAGGTGCCCGTTGTTCGAGAAGATAAGTATCGGTGGGTTGCTCGTGTCGACCCCAACATCGACGCCCGTGTACGGATTGCTGGCTGACCCGGTGGCGTGGCAGATGACTCCCTTCGTGCCGTCGTCATTTGCGGCGGTGCTGCCGGCAGACGCGCCACTTGGGGACGTCGGGCTGGCAGGTTCGCCACTGCATGCCACCATGAGGATACAGGCGGCAATACTCAGGGTCCCGGCGACCACCAGTCGATGGGCGGTCCCGACTCTCGTTGGCGTACTCATCTCCGCTCCTCCTTGAGATTGGATTGTCGAATTGCGCGCAACTTGCAACTCGGCGGCCAAAGCTGCGCTTGATACTTCGACAATGTGAGGATTCATAACGACTGTTAATGAAAGGACATGCTCCTCGTAAGCACGCCGGGGAGAAGGAATGCCAGTACGATCGACTGATCGTTGTTCCGCACGGAGGCCGACTTTGAACGTCGCAAAGGCCGACTTTAGCTCCGGTCAGTCTCAACGCTCGGGCGGACGATCGATCTGCGTGGTGCGGCCGTTCTGGATCCGTTTGATCTGTTCCTCGACGGTGCCAACAGCGCGGTCGTCGTGTGCACGCCGAAGTCGATCCCGAAGAGCCGTATTTCAGCGGCCTTGAGTTTGGGACGTCCAGCCTCGCGTTCGAGTCGGCGGGGTCAGACTTTTTCATCCTTCCTTCACGACTGCCCGTCCGCCCGCCTGCTACCGTTCAAAGATGGCGGCTATCACGCGCCGAATCGTTTTATTGATGGTCCTCGCAGCGGCGTCGGCTTCGGTCTCCGCAGAAAGAGAGCGACCGAACACATTCTCGATGCCCGGTTCGGTTCTCCTTTTCGGCAGTTATGACGATCTGCGCGTTGTTGAACCCGACCGCGAAATCCGGCTGAAAGCGCCTGCGGATGCCTGCGGCAAATACAACGGCGGTTATTTTTGCGCCCCCAACCATTTCGCCCAGCGGCGATATCATCGCGTGGGGATTCTGCACGCGCTGGGATCAGACACGGCGTCAAAATCGGGCGAGGTTCGCTTTGGGCCTCTATTCAGTCGCAAACGAGACGTGGCAGATCTACGGAGATTTCGATCGCATCGAAACCGCCACGTTTTCTCCTACCGGCTCCAAGATCGCCTTCCTGGCCTATCACGACCACAAGGCAAGGCTCTTTATCTTTGACGTAACGACGAGAACGTGGGCCGATGCGCCCTACCCGAGAGCGGGCATCGGGACCAAAGCGAGCATGGCGTGGTCACCGGATGAAACGCGTTTGGCGGTGGAGATTCTACGGGGAGGACTTATCTACAGTCCTCAGATGTCGGACGCTGACGCGAACCGAAATCCGGTCATCGGCGTGCTCACGCTCACAACCGGAGAACTGCAAATCTTTGGCGAAGGGTTCCAACCCTCTTGGTCGCCGAATGGAGAATGGATCGCCTACTACTCGCCTGATGGGTCCACGCTCCTGATGATGCACGCGAATGGCTCCGGCCTGAAGCCCGTAAGCCGGTTGAGGCAAGACTTCTTCTCGTATGGCAGCTTCGCGGGGGCTCCAGTCTGGTCTCCCGACAGCAAACAGCTAGTGGTGACCGTCTTCCGCCACGAAACACGGCTTGACATCGTGCTGATCGACCTTGCCAGCGGCCGCGCGATCACGAAGCTCAAGAAAGTGGGTGTAACCCCCTACGGTTGGGTAGCGCAACCCGTCCGGTGATGACGGCCGTAGCATGGCGTTCGTTGGCAGCAGCGGTGCTTTGCGCAAGGCCGATGTTGCTTACGTCGCAGTTCGTGTCCTACCGCACAACCTCGCGCACCGGCGCACCAACGTGTCGCGAAAATTGCTCACTGCGTCGATCTGATCGCGCAAGGCTTGCGCGAGCTTGAGGAGGCCCTACAGAAGTTGAACGTGGCACTCACCAACGGACAGGGCAGAAAAACGGGCACACCTCAGGCAAACACTCCCGCCAACGAAACGCAGTCCGCCTAAATCTCCTAAGAATTCTTGGTGCCGGAGGTGGGAATCGAACCCACACTCCCCGAAGGGAACGGGATTTTGAGTCCCGCGCGTCTGCCAGTTTCACCACTCCGGCACAGGATGGTAACGATCAGTATATCAACACGTTTTGCTCGTTTCCGCCTGAACCGTCGCCGTGGAATCAGGCCGACACGACCCCGGCGATCTCTTTTGCTTCGCTCGGGTGTGGCACGTTGCGGCAATCTTGCGGCGAGCGCCTGTCGGGTGCACGATTAACGTCCGGTGAGGACGAAGACCCTGTAGTCTTCGTCGCTTTCAGATGCATTGAACTCACGCAAAGGCGTCGTCGCGTTCCGGAACTGCTCTGCCTCGGCGGCGGTCCACGAGAACACTTTCCCGTACATGTATTTCTGCTCGCCGTCGCCGCCATCGAGATTAATGGGCGCAAGCACGATGAGCACGGGGTTAGTTGACCTGGCTCTGAGGTCGCGCGCGGCCTGCAACAATTCGCCGAGCGTGAGGTGCGATTTTGACGCGCTCGTCCAGGACACTGTTGTCCCGAACCGCCCCTCTCGCGGAAAATAAATCTGGTTGCCCGCGTAGTACGGCAGCGACTCGGCCGTAAAGTCGGGCTCCGGTACGATCACCGCGCTCTGGAATTCCGGCGACTGGCGCAAGAATTCGCCAAACGCCTTGCTGGCGCTCCTCGTGCCGGTGATGTCGGCCCACACCAAACGGGGTGTTCGACCCAGTTGAGTCAGTACGAGGACCAGCACGGCGCCGTAAAGACCGCCTCGGAACACCCAACCCCTGCTGCCGGACCACGTTCGGGTCGGCATTGAATCGACGTAAACCCAGTAAAGAAATACAAGCAATACGAGATGGAGCCCCTGATGCCGGTACCAGCCTGGATACACGACTGCGAAGAACACGCCAAAAATCAGCTGCGCCGTCAACGCCGTCAGCAGCAGATTTGGACGTCTGACCAGGCCGAGAATTGCGCCGTACAACAGCAGCACGGCAAGCTTCGGACGCAGCCACGAGGGGACGAGCTCGGAGAACGTCAGATCCGGTCTGAGCACGGCCCCTCGAAGCGCAGGCACGAGTTCGCCGATGGTTTCCGATCCGCGTGCCGGCGTCAGGATCGTGTTCCCGCTCGGCATGGCAAAAACGAGGCAGAGCAGAACGCCGGCACCCACGACCCCCAGTGGCAGGTAGCGCGCGAATCCAACCGGGACAGCGCCCTTGCGCTGATCGGCCACGATGTCCCAGGCCCACGCGGCGGCAACGAGGCACGTGAGCATCGCGGAGTGCACGTTGGTATTAGCCAGCGAGGCGAGGACGAACCCCAGGCGAAGCGGATGCGTCGTCCGCGTTCGGTACAGGATGGCGGCGAGAAAAAACAGCAACATGCTGATCCCGTAGTTCCGCGCCATCACGGAATACTCGAACAGGGGGAGCGCGCTGAAGATAAAGACGCACCGCAGCCATAAGGGGAACGGTGCGAACCACATGAACACCGCCACCGCAGCGAAGCCGATCAAGACGCTCGTGATCGGCAGCACCAGCGGCGTATCTACGATGGACGTACCGAGATAGAGGAGCACGTACCAGAGGACCGGATGTCCGTCGTCCCTAATGCGCTCGTGTAGATCCAGCGGCGATGTCGCGGCTCGAGCGAGAGTGAACGCGCGCACCTCGTCACGCCAGTACTCGTGCCTGGTCGTGGTAAATACGACCAGAGCCAGCCAGATGGCGAGGACGACGAAGGTGATGATTGCAGAGCGTGAGGACGGAACTTCCGTGGTCGGGCTCAGTTGTTCGTTCCCCTCGTCGGAGGTGACGCTCGTCTTTTTCATTCCCCAGGAACCGCGCGCCGAACCATTCTATCGTCAGGTGTTCGCCACCCGATTACCGCTCGGCTGCGACACGTCGGCAAGTTTCCCGAACTCGTTCAACGGTATAGCAGGCATGTCGACGGGCCAGAAAGACTAGGAAGACTCCGTACAGGAGGGAAAAGATCAGTATACGGCCGAAACGCGGCGGTCTTTGTTGGCGCGGTCAATGAGGACTCGATCTCTGCCTTCAAATCAACCACGGGTCCGTTGAACAGCACCGCAATCGGCACGCGCTCGTTCCAGGTGACGCCGCGCGGATACACGGCGATGAGGTCCCACAGGATTCCCGAGCGCTCGCAGCACTCTTCTTGCGGCTGCGGCGCGCGTCGATCGGCCGCGAGTTTCTTCGCCACAACGTGATCGGGATCCCAATACTGCCGCGCTCGACCGTCGGCAATGAGGTTCATCGCGAACGTCGACGGCGGAGACCAGTCGGTCGACAGGATCGGCTCCCACACCACGAAGACGCGCGCGGGGACGTCGGGATACTTCTTGAGAATCGAGGCAACTGCGGAAGACCCCCGCAGACAGGTGGTTCACGTCGGCGCCAAGAGGAGGACCAGTCGAACGGAGTCTTGCGCCGTGTTGAAGTCGGCGCGCAGCGTTTCGAGTGACCCGGCATCGAGGTGAACAAGGGCAGGCTGCCCCTTCGGGGCGACGTGTGTGCCGAATTGCCGCTGGCCGAACAGCGCCACCGCGACGACGACGACGAGAAGGGCGATCCACCATCGCGTGAGCATCTTCACGGCAACCACGCGGCGATCATGGCCGCGATAACCTGCGGAAACAGCGCGACGAGCACGACGATGGTCGCCGAGATCGTCAGGATGGCCACCGATCCGCGTTTACGTGTCGAGCACTGACGCTGCGCGCGGTTCAGTTGGAACAGGCCAACCGCCAGCAAGACGCCCGACGCGAACAGGAACCACACGCGGTGCTCCGCAACTACGGCGGCGAGGCTGGCGGTTGCCGCCGCAGCCGCGATGCCGACCGGCAGACAGCACGCAAGCGTCGCAAGCGCTGTGGCGGCGGCCGCGACGGGCGCGATCTTTTCGCCGTGGTTCACAGAACACATTGTAATTGCTGATTGCTGATTGAACGGCAGAAGGATGTCTGGCACGCGTTCTTACATCAGCATTCACCAATCAACAATCAACAGTTTCAGGGTATCGTGAGAGCCGGTGTTTGTTGCGCTCGGCCATCGTGACTTCCGGCTTCTCTGGGCCGGTCTTTTCCTCTCCTTCATCGGCACCTTCATGCAGGCGGCGGCCATTCTATGGCACGTGTCGCTGCTCGTGCCCGAAGACCAGCGCGCGCTGGCGCTCGGACTCGTTGGACTGGTGCGCCTCGGTCCGGTGCTGACATTCTCGATGATCAGCGGCGTCGCCGCCGATGCACTGAATCGGCGCCGCCTGATGCTGGTCACGCAATCGCTGATGGCGATCCTCGCGGGGCTGCTTGCGATCACCACGCTCCATGGGCTCAACAGCGTCTGGCCAATCTATCTGTTGGCCGGCATCGCCTCGGCCGCCGGTTCATTCGATCTGCCCGCGCGCCAGGCGCTCGTGCCGACGCTGGTGCCGCGCGAGCATTTGCCGAACGCCATCAGCTTGAACACCATCGCCACGCAGACCGCGTCGGTTGTCGGTCCAGCGTTCGGCGGCCTCATGATCGCGCATGTCGATGTCGGCTGGGTGTATGCGGTCAATTCAGTTTCGTTCCTGTTCGTGATCGGCGCGCTGCTGCTCATGCG
Source organism: Vicinamibacterales bacterium (assembly GCA_035491715.1). Classification (GTDB taxonomy): domain Bacteria; phylum Acidobacteriota; class Vicinamibacteria; order Vicinamibacterales; family 2-12-FULL-66-21; genus JALZOC01. Next base: position 7,073 of record DATJKH010000096.1, read on the forward strand.
GAAGGGGCAGGGGACGTCGCATATCAATGGCACGGCGGAATCAAATCGCGGCAATTTTACTGTTGCGGCAGCGCTCGACGGCCTCCGGTTCGTGTTTCGGCAGCCGTTGATTCGCTCAACGATGCTGTTGGACTTCTTCGCGACGTTTTTCTCGTCGGCAACCGCACTCTTGCCGATATTTGCCCAGGATGTGCTCGGCGTCGGGGCGCGCGGCTATGGCTGGTTATTCGCGGCGCCCGCGATCGGCGCCGTCCTCACCAGCGCCGTGATGGTTCGTGCCGTGGATGCGATCACGCATCGCGGCCGCGTTCTCATCTGGTCGGTGTTCGCTTACGGTGTCGCCACGGTGGTGTTTGGATTGTCGAAGAGTTTCTGGTTGACGTTCGGGTGCCTCGCGGTCACGGGAGCCGCCGACACCGTCAGCATGATCTTCCGCAATCTTATTCGTCAGCTCGAGACGCCCGATTACATGCGTGGCCGCATGATCGGCGTGAACATGGTCTTCTTCATGGGCGGCCCTCAGCTCGGTGAGCTGGAAGCCGGGCTCGTCGCCAACTGGCTCGGCCCGGTCGTCTCCGTCGTCAGTGGAGGAGTCGGGTGTCTGCTGACCACAGGCTGGACGGCCGCCCGGACGCCCGAGCTCCGCCACTACAAGGGTGACCCGCCGGCTGCCTTCGAAACGGCGAAGACCCAGGACATGAAGACGGCGGCGTTGCAGGATGTGCAGCCGCCGGCGACACCGCAGCCCTA
>DATJKH010000097.1:0-15142 GCA_035491715.1 Vicinamibacterales bacterium
GACGCCGGGGGAACGAGCGAACCTGCCGCGACCGCAGGGATTCAGCGTCGTCCTGGTGCTTGGCGAGATGCAGGGAACGGGCGCGGCGGAAAACGTGCCTCCCGCGGCTCGCAAAGCACTCGTCGACATGAAGGATTTTCTTCCCTACAAGTCGTACCGGCTGCTCGATTCGCAGTGGACGCTCTGCTGTGGACAATCGACCATCGCGACACGCTTGCGCGGGGTCGACGACCAGGACTACGAGCTCGAGCTCGATCCGAGGGGATCAGAAATCAGCGGGAAATGGAACGTCAGGTTTAGTCTGCGCGAAGCTGTGCTTGCGGTTGGTCGTGGCGGCGTGCCCAGCACCAACGCAGCGACCGTCGACAGGGCGGCGCATTTGGCTGCACAGCGGGCCGAACTGGAAACGAAACTGAAGTCGCTCAAGGAGCGCTACAACGACAACCACCCGGAGGTTCAGCAAGTCAAGCAGCAGATCGACACGCTCGCGCGGCAAGCATCAATGGTTCGGGCTGAAGACAACCTGAAGCGCTACCGCATGACCACCATGGCCGGCCGGCACCGCGCGCTGATCGAAACGAACTTCACCATGGACATCGGCGAGACGGTCGTCGTCGGCACCTCCAGGCTGCAGGGTGACAAGGCCCTAATCGCATTGCTGACCGCCGTCGCATCGATCAAGCCGGCCACCGCCACCCGGTGACTCCCGGGTGTTTCATCTCATTGACGCGGCTTCCGTGTTCATCCGTGTTGTTCCGTGACTAGATCCGTGTTCTTCCGTGTTCTTCCGTGGCTAAACCCCGTTCATCCGTGTTCATCCGTGTTGTTCCGTGGCTAGAATCCGTGTTCTTCCGTGTTCATCCGTGGCTAAACCCGTGTTCATCCGTGTTCATCCGTGGCTAAACCCGTGTTCATCCGTGTTCTTCCGTGGCTAAACCCGTGTTCATCCGTGTTCATCCGTGGCCAAAACCCCGTATTCATCCGTGTGGTTCCGTGGCTAGAATCCGTGTTCATCCGTGGCTACAATCGGGTGCATGCCGAAGGCTGCGGCCCGTTCCCCTCGCCTGTCCAAATCGTCCGCCGAGACGCGCCGCATCATGGCCAAACTCGGCGCGCAACATCCGAATGCTGATACCGAGCTGAACTACTCCAATCCATACGAACTGCTGGTCGCGACGATTCTGTCGGCCCAGTGCACTGACGAACGCGTCAATCAGGTTACGCCCGCTCTCTTCAAACGGTATCCGGACCCACGCGCGCTGGCGAAGGCGACAACCGACGAGCTCGAGCCGCAGATTCAATCAACCGGGTTCTTCCGCAGCAAGTCGCGTTCGCTTCTCGGCATGGCCACGGAAGTCGTCGGACGCTATGGCGGCGATGTGCCCAAGACGATGGACGATCTCGTGCAGCTTCCCGGCGTCGGCCGCAAGACGGCCAACGTGGTTCTCGGTCACGCGCTCGGCGTCCCCGGACTCCCGGTCGATCGACATGTTCTGCGCGTGTCGAACCGGATTGGCATCGCCAACTCGGAAGATCCAGAGGTCGTCGAGCAGCAACTGTGCGGCGCAATGCCGCCGCCTGAGTGGACCCGAACGTCCGATACGCTGATTCTTCATGGCCGCCGCATCTGCCGGCCGCGTCCGCTCTGCGACGAGTGCGCCGTGCGCGATGTTTGTGACTACTATCGGAACGTGATTCTCGCTGTCGCTAAGCGCGCGGCACGAAAGAGCGCCCCGCGAGCAGACGTCAAGCGCCGCAGCGGCGCGCGGCCGGCCTCCAGGCCACGGAAATCGTGACTCGGGAACGGTTTCAGCAGCTCGTGTCTGAAGCGCTCGACGGAATCCCGCGACGCTTCCGCGCCGCGATGAAAAACGTGGCGGTCATCGTCGAGGACGAGCCACCTCCGCACATCCTTCAGGAGATGGAAATCGAGCCGCCTGACTCGCTGTTCGGTCTGTATCAGGGCACTCCCCTGCCGGAACGCAGTTGGAGTTACGGGAATACGCTGCCGGATCGCATCTCGATCTATCAGGGGCCCATCGAGGACGCGTGCGACGACGACGACGAGATTCGCGACTGCGTGGCCGAGACCGTCATTCACGAATTCGGTCACTACTTCGGCATGGATGAAGACCAGATCGAAGAGATTGAAGAAAAGTATTGGCGTGGGGAATCGCTCGACGACGTCTAGGTCTCCGCGCGCCAAGAAACGTTTCGGCCAGCACTTCCTGCAAGATGCGTGGGCCGACAAGCTCGTCACCGTCATCGATCCGCAACCAGACGATCAATTCATCGAGATCGGTTCGGGACCCGGCGTGCTCACGCGACGATTGGCACCGCGCGTGTCGCATCTCACCGCCATTGAAGTCGATCGCGACATGGTGGCGTCGCTCGCGCCGGACCTTCCTGCCAACGTCACCCTGATTCATGGAGACTTCCTTGAAGTCGATCTGGGGGCAATCGCCGAGGGGCACCGCGTCCGAGTGGCAGGTAACCTTCCCTACAATGTGTCGTCGCCGATTCTGTTCAGACTGCTCGAGACTCATCGACGCGCCGGTCTACTGGTCGATGCGACGCTGATGCTGCAACGGGAAGTGGCTGAGCGGCTCACCGCGGCGCCGGGAACCGGCGAATACGGCGTGCTCTCGATCTTTGTTCAAATGCAGTGCGACGTTCGCCGGGTGCTCGCGCTGCCTCCAGGCGCATTCCGGCCTGCGCCGACGGTGCATTCGGCAGTCGTTCACTGCCGGTTTCGTCCACCGGCCGCTGCGGTCGCCGACGAGCGTGTTTTCGAGGCGATGGTGCGTTCGATGTTTACGCAGCGACGCAAGACGCTCCTGAACGCGCTCCGTCCCTACGCGACGTCTCGAGGCGCCAGCGCCGGTGCGGCCCTCGCCTCAGCGGGTATCGACCAGCGCCGCCGACCAGAGACGCTGCAACTCACAGAGTTGACGCGGCTTGCGGACTATTTCGCTTCGAACTGAGCCAGTGGCTGTGCTATAGTTTGGACGCATTTTCAAGCGGTCCCTGTCTGATGTCCCAGCGTCAGACCGGTGGGCAATGGTCGCGGCACCCCCGCCGCTCCCGCGTTGTGTTCCGTCCGCCCGGACGGCTCTCGCAGCGTGGTCTGTCCAATGACCGATCGCGGATCGGGTTCTTCTAGGTTCGACTGGGTTCTTCCAGGTTCTAAACAGATTCGATCACGGGTCAGGAGCATGGTCCATTTCCAGTGATGCGCCACCCCTCGAACTGATCCCGCTCGGCGGGCTCGGCGAATTCGGCATGAACATGATGGTTGTCGCCTGTGGCGACACGGCCATCCTGATCGATGCCGGCGTCATGTTCCCCGAACCGGAGCTGCTCGGGGTGGATTTGATCATTCCCGATCTCCGGCAGCTGCAGCACTACAAGCTGTCGGCGCTCGTGCTCACGCATGGGCACGAGGATCACATCGGGGCCGTTCCGCACGTGCTGCCGTATGTCGACGGTCCGGTCTATGGAACGGCGCTGACGCTGGCGCTCGTGGAAACGAAGTTCGCGGAGGACGATCAGGCGAGCCGGACGCGCCTGCGGCGGGTGCGCCCGCGTGAACGTGTCCAGGTCGGATCGTTCACGGTCGAGTTCATTCGAGTGACGCACAGCATGCCCGACTGCGTCGCGGTCGCGATTGAAACGCCGCGTGGGGTCATCGTTCATACCGGCGACTTCAAGATCGATCAGACGCCGATCGATGGCGAGCATCTGGATGTTCACCGCTTCGCGGAGCTGGGAGCGGCCGGCGTGCTGGCCCTCCTCGCGGACAGCACGAACATCGATCGCCGCGGGTTCACCGGCTCTGAAGTGGATGTCACCGATGGCTTCGAAGAGATCTTCACGAGCGCCGAGGGAAAGATTGTGGTGGCGATGTTTGCCTCCAGCATCTACCGCATGCAGATCGTCGTGGATCTCGCGGCGCAGTTCGACCGGCGGGTCGCGTTCGTCGGTCGGGGGGCGATTGAGAATTCGGAGATTGCACAGCGCCTCGGCTATCTGCGGGTGCCGGCGGGAGTGCTCGCGCGGGACAGCGACGTACGCAACTTTCCGTCACAGGACGTGGTGTGCATTTGCACCGGATCGCAGGGGGAACCACAGGCGGCACTGCCGCGCATCGCCATCGACGATCACCGCCACGTGAAGCTGGCGGCCGGGGACGTGGTCGTGTTCTCCGCGCGCGAAATTCCGGGGAACGAGAAGGCCATCGGCCGGGTGATGAATCACATCGCGCGACGAGACGCCGAGGTCATCAGCGAGGGAAACAAGCACATTCACGTATCCGGGCATGGAAGCGAGGAAGAGCTGAAGCTCATGCTTTCACTGGTCAGACCTCGCCATTTCGTGCCGATACATGGGGAATACCGGCATCTCGCCCGCCACGCCCGCGTGGCTACCCGGGTGTCGCGGTCGACCAGGGTTTTATTGGCTGAGAACGGCGATGTGATTCGGTTCGACGACGAGGGGGCGCGGATCGCCGGCAAGGTTCCGGCCGGTCGCATCTTGATCGATGGGACGCGAAGCGGAGAGGTTGGTGATGAGGTGCTGCGCGATCGCCGTCATCTTGCGGGAGACGGGCTGGTGGTTCCGGTGGTGACGATCGGGAAGCAATCCGGCGTCCTCGAGGAAACGCCCGACGTGATCACGCGTGGGTTCGTCATCGACGCGCGGACAGAAGCGTTGCTGAAGGAGATTCCGTCGCTGCTGGCGACGACACTGGACTCGGCCAGTGTCGAAGAGCGGACCGATCCCGGGTTGATTAAAGAGAAGATTCGCGTGGATCTGCAGCGGTTCTTCAGAAAGCGTTCCGGCCTGCGGCCGCTGGTGCTGCCGGTCGTGATGGAGATCTGAGTGCCTAAGTCGTTCATCTCGCGGCGTGTGAGTGAATTCGTCGGCGTGGCGTTCTTCGCTCTCGCGCTGATCTGGTTGGTCGCGCTTGCCAGCTATAACGCGTCCGATCCGGTGTGGTTTTTCAATACTGGATCGACGACGCTGCCGTCGAACTTCGCCGGACAGGTTGGGGCGTTCCTTGCCGAGCTGTCGTATCAGGTGCTCGGCTATTCGTCGTACCTGGTGCCAATCGTCCTGGTCGTGCTCGGCTGGCATTACTTCTGGTGCCGGACGCTCGACGCGGCATACACGAAGCTGGTTGGTGCCGGCTTGCTGTTCGGCTGCGTGTCGTCGTTCATGTCGCTCGCCTTTGGCACGACCGAGATTTCAGGCAAGACCTTTCGCGCTGGTGGATTCATCGGCGATCGTTTGGCGGCGCTTCTGGCGACCTACCTGAATCGAACCGGGTCGATCATTCTGATCCTCACGCTCCTCTTTCTCGGCATCATCCTTTCGACACAGTTCTCGTTGGGGCGGCTGTTTGGGGTCATCGGTCAGATCCTCCGCGATCGCGTGGCGGCGCTATTTGCGGCCTACCGCTCCTGGCGCGAGGACCAGAGGCGCAGCAAGCAGCGACAGGAGGTACTGCGGAAGCACCTCGAGAAGACAAAGGACACCGAGGCAGCCAGGCCGAAGATCGCGGGACGAAACACCGCCGAACTTCCGCCGCCACCGCGCCTCTCGCCCGACGCCGCATCCGCGGCAATGAAACCCAAAGCGCCGGAGGACGTGCCGAGAAAGCCATCACGCACCGCCGCGATGATGGAAGCGGCGGCGGCCGCGCTGAAAGCCGCGTCGTCACGCCCAACTCCGCCGGCCGCGATCAAGCGTCCACCACCCTCGGTTGCCCCGCCACTGCCGCTGCCGGAACCGGAGAAGTTACCGGCGGAACGGAAGAAAGGTGCCTACACGCTGCCTCCGCTTGCCCTGCTCGATGCGCCCCGGAGCGAACGAAAGATCGACGAGCGTGAACTGATGGACGGCGCGCGCTTGCTTGAAGAGAAGTGCCGCGAGTTCTCGGTCGAAGGCTCTGTCGTCCAGATTCACCCCGGTCCGGTGGTGACCACCTACGAGTTCAAGCCCGACGCCGGCGTCAAGTACAGCAAGATCACCGGCCTTGCCGACGACCTGTGCCTCGCGATGCAGGCTGAATCCGTTTTGATCGACCGTATTCCGGGCAAGTCGACAGTTGGTATCCAGATTCCGAATCCAAACCGCGAGCTGATCTCCATGCGCGAGCTGCTCGAGGCCGATGCCTACAAGCGCTCCGCGTCGAAACTGACGCTGGCGTTAGGCAAGACGATCCACGGCGAGCCGTTCGTCAGCGATCTCGCGACGATGCCGCATCTGCTCATCGCCGGATCGACGGGAACCGGCAAGTCCGTCAGCGTGAATGCGATGCTGTCGAGCATTCTCTTTCGTGCCACGCCCGACGACGTGCGATTGATCATGATCGATCCGAAACGTCTCGAGCTGGGTATGTACGAGGAAATCCCTCACCTGCTCACACCGGTGGTCGTCGATCCCAAACTGGCGGCCAACGCGCTGCGCTGGGCGGTGCGCGAGATGGAGGAACGCTACAAGACACTGGCCGCCGTTGGCGTGCGCAACATCGAGCAGTACAACCGGAATTTCAAGCTCGCCCAGGCGGAAACGAAGGGCGGGCCGGTCCTCGATCCGAAGGGCAATGAAATTCGCGCGCTGCCATTCATCGTCGTGCTGATCGACGAGCTCGCAGATCTGATGATGGTGGCGAGCAACGAGGTCGAAGAATCCATCTGCCGTCTCGCGCAGATGGCTCGCGCGGTCGGCATTCACCTCATTCTAGCGACGCAGAGGCCGTCGGTAGACGTCATTACCGGGCTGATCAAGGCGAATCTCCCCGCCCGCATCTCGTTCCGTGTGTCGTCGAAGATCGACTCACGGACGATCCTCGACGGCAATGGTGCCGAGCAGTTGCTCGGCAGAGGGGACATGCTGTACCTGCCTCCGGCCTCTTCGCGGTATGTGCGGTTGCACGGACCTTACATCTCCGAGCAGGAAAGCGCCCGGTTGGCGAGCTTCCTGCGCAAGCAGGGGAAACCAACCTACGACACCACGATCACCGACGACGACAAGAAGACGTCGGCCGATCTCGACTTCGAGAAAGACGACCTCTACGACGAGGCGGCGCGAATCGTCGTGTCGAGCGGCCAGGCCTCGGTGTCGTACCTGCAGCGCCGGCTGCGAATTGGATTCAGTCGCGCGGCGCGGCTGGTCGACATGATGGAAGCGGAAGGACTGGTCTCGCCGATTTCCGGCGCCGCCGGCGGAAAGTCGCGCGAGGTTCTGGTCAAGCCCGATTACTTCGATGAAGTGGACGCGCAACTGAGGTAGCCATGACGCTCAGATATCCCGCGACAATTCTCATGCTTGCGTGCACGCTGACGGCGCCGGCGGCGGCCAGCGGCGACAGTTCGGCGCGCACGCTCTACGAGCGCGCCATGAGTCGGGAACGAGCCGTGCGAAGCGCCGATGAAGCGGCGACAACCCGCGCCGAGTTTCGCCGCGTCATCAGCGCGTACGATCTCGTCGTCCAGCGTTTTCCCGCGAGCGGCTACGCCGATAACGCCATGTGGCAGGCGGGAAACCTGGCCTGGCTCGCTTTTCAGCGGTTCGGCGAGTCGCAGGATCGAGACATGGCGATCCGGTATCTCACCCGGTTGAAACGCGAGTACCCAAGCAGCTCGCTTCGTTCGGGTGCCGATGATGTTCTGCGCGCTGCAAGCGCACCAACAGCGCCATCAAGCGTCGAGAAAGTCGCGCCCGTCGCGTTGACCTCACGTGAAACGCCTGACGACAAAGCCGTCGGAACGACCGCGAGTGGGGCCGATGTTCAGGGCGACGCTCAAGCGCCGACCACAATCCTGATCCGTGATATCAAGCGCAGCATCATCCCCGAAGGCATGCGCGTCACGGTCGAGATGGATGCCGAGACCAGCTATCGAGCCGAACGCCTGGATGGTCCGCCGCGCGTGTTCTTCGACCTGAAGGGCACCCGGCCTGTGCCGGCTCTTCTCGATGCCACCATTCGATACAGCGACGAAATCGTCCGCGAAATCCGCCTCGGGAGGCATCCGAATTCGACGACGCGGATTGTGTTCGACATGGCAGGGGTCGACAGCTACAGCGTGTTCACGTTGTACAGTCCGTATCGCCTGGTCATCGACTTCAAGCCCCAGGCGACCGGCGTCGCAGCGACCGCTCAGAAGCCGGCACTCCCCGTCGTCGGGCAGGGGACGTCCGGCACACGCCCGGCGCGAAGGGAGCCTTCCCCACCGCTGAAGCGACCAACGAGCCTCGAAAAGGAAGCCTTGAAAGAGCTCACCGTGAACCCGGTGATCGTGCCGCTGCAGACGCCACTGCCGCCCCTGCCGTCTCTGCCAACCGTCCCGCTGTCGGCGTCCGCTCTGGCGAAATTTCGATGGGAAGCGATGCCGAAACCCCCGGTGAGGCCCACTGGCGCCCGCATCCCGCCGCCTCCGGCATCGACGCCGACACCTGCGGCAGCAACGTCGACTGCGGGCTCCCCTGTTGCAAATCTCGATGGAAAGTTCTCGTTGGCTCGCCAGCTGGGACTTGGAGTGGCGCGCGTGGTCATCGATGCAGGCCACGGCGGGCATGATCCGGGAGCGCAGGCCAACGGCGTCAACGAAGCGGAGTTGACCCTTGACGTCGCGACCAGGCTGAGCATTCTGCTGCTGAAGCAGCCCGGCGTTGAAGTGGTGATGACGCGCGACAACGACGTGTTCGTGCCACTCGAGGAACGCACCGCCATTGCCAATCGCGAAGGCGCCGACCTGTTCCTTTCGATCCACGCAAACGCCAGCCGTAACCCGAAGGCCCGCGGCGTCGAAACCTACTTCCTCAATTTTGCGAACAACCCGGAGGCCGAAGCCGTCGCCGCGCGCGAGAATGCGAGCTCTGGCCGCGCCATGCATAGCCTTCCCGACATCGTGAAAGCGATCGCCCTGAACAACAAGCTCGACGAGTCGCGAGACTTCGCCGAACTCGTGCAGCGCTCGATGATTCGCAAACTGGCAACCAGAAATAAGCAGTTACGCGATCTTGGTGTGAAGCAGGCACCGTTCGTCGTGCTGATCGGCGCATCAATGCCCAGCGTGCTCGCCGAGATCTCGTTTGTGACGCACCATCAGGAAGGCACGCTGCTCAAGAGCACCGCCTATCGGCAGCAGATTGCGGAAGCGCTCTTCGAAGCCGTGATCAAGTATCAGGAAGGTTTGAAGAAGCCGAAGGCAGCTGTCATTGGTCTGGGCGCCAGATAGCGTCGGATCCCGGATTCCGGAAAACGTCTCTCGGAGAATTCAGAAGATATGGATGATCCCGGCATCCGGCGGCGGCTCGATGTTCATCCGTCGCCGCACGACTTTGATCCCGATTAGGATTCCTCCCAGCACCAGACCGAGCAGGACTGCCAGAAGCACCAGAAGGCCCGTCAGGCCGAACGCGCCGATCAACACATCAGAGACAGTTGTCGACTCGGTTGCCGGCTGAACGACGTGGACAATGATCGGCTGCTGCTGAATCATCATTTCCATTTGGCGCTCGTGAAGGCGAGCTCAGCGAGACCTCGGACGGCGACACCGCTCGCACCCTTGATCATCCATGGCTTGGGGTCATCGAACCATGCGGTGCCAGCGACGTCGAGGTGCGCCCAGGGCAAGCCGCCGGCAAACTCTTTCAGGAACATCGCCGCGGTGCAGGCACCCGCCGGGCGTCCGCCCGTATTGAGCATATCGGCGATCTCGCTGCGCAGCTGCTCCGCGTACTCGTCGTACAGCGGCATCGGCCAGCAACGATCGCCTCCCTCTTCGACCGTTCGGCGCACGAGGTCGACCCACGGATCCGGTTGACCGAAAATTGCGGAAGTCACCTTGCCCAGCGCGACGACGGCGGCGCCGGTGAGAGTTGCGACGTCGACGAGGTGAGTCGCACCGAGCTTTTGCGCGTACCACAACCCATCGCCAAGTATCAGCCGTCCTTCGGCGTCGGTGTTGATGACTTCGACGGTCTTGCCGGACGCTGATGTGAGGACGTCGCCGGGCTTCATCGCGCGTCCGCCCGGCATATTTTCGGTCGTCGGCACGACGCCGACGACGTTGATTGGCGCCTTCAGCAGTCCGATCGCGCGCATGGCACAGACGACTGCCGCGCCGCCAGCCATGTCGTCTTTCATCCGTTCCATCCCGTCAGCCGGCTTGATCGAGATGCCGCCGGTATCGAACGTGATGCCCTTGCCGACGAGCCCGAGAACCGGTGCCTGCGGAGCACCGGCCGGGCGGTGGCGCATGACGATGACGCGCGGCGGTTCGGCGCTGCCGCGGGCGACGCCGAGCAGCAATCCCATGCCGAGCGCTTCGATGTCGCGAGCCTCGAGGACATCGACGCCGATTCCAGCCGGCTCACAGATTTCCGTGGCCCGCTCGGCAAATGTCGTCGGCGTGAGCACATTTGATGGCTCGTTGCTCAACTCACGCGCGATGTTCGACGACTCGCCGAAAACACGTCCTCGATTGATCGCCGCTTCAAGATCGCTTCGGTCCGCCCCGGATGCCGCAATCAACGCCTGATCGATCGGAGGTGCGCCGCGTTCGCCGCTCTTGTACCGATCCGAACTGTACGCCGACAGGACGATGCCCTCGGTCGCCGCCTGGACGGCTTTGAGGATCGGCAGATCACCACGGTTGAGCCAGCCAAAACGCTGAACTCGTCGGGTGCGAGCACTGAGAGATGCCGCAGCCGCCACACGCCTCACCCGCTCCAGGTTGAAATCCGATCGTTTGCCGGCGCCGATGAACCCGATGCGGCCGGCTCGCCACCCGTTGGTGACGGGCGTCACGAACACTTCGTACAGTTTTCCGGTGAGCTCTTGTGAGCGCAGGGCTCGATGGAGCGCGCCGCCGGTAGCAGCGTCCAGCGAGTGAAGGTCCGCCGACTCGTTGTCTGCTTCAAAAATTGGGACCGCGAGCAACTCGGTGTCGATGTCGGCGGGCGACGCGGCACTCAGGGCAATCGCGGGCAACGAGACGGTCGAGGGCATGCTTGATTATAGAGTGATTTACCGGTTTGCCGGACCGCAGCCGCAGCCGCGCATGGTAGGATCGTACGTGGCGACCGAAGCCAACCACGCGCCGACCGCTTCGCGTTCCATCGCCAGGCTTCAGCGCTCCGCGACTTTCTCTCGGAGGTTGACATGCACGTGAGCCCCCTGCGCCGGCTGTTGCCGGCGATTTTGTGTGCGCTGGCTCTTGCTGTGTCCGCGCAGGCAGCCGGTCCGGATAAGAAGGACAAACCAAGCATCAGCGTGAAAGTCTCGCCGATGACCGGGTTTTCCCCGGCGCGAATGGTCCTGACTGCCGACCTCAAGGGCGGCGCCAACGACTACGAAGAGTTCTACTGCGCGACGATCGAGTGGGACTGGGGCGACGATACGCGGTCGGAGTCGAAAACGGACTGCGAACCCTACGAGGCGGGCAAGAGCGAAATCAAGCGTCACTTCTCGATCGATCACACGTTCAATACGGCGGGTGATTATCGCGTCGAGTTCCGCCTGAAGCAGAAAGACAAGATTGTTGGACGGGGATCCACCGACGTCAAGATTCGCCCAGGGATCCGGGATGGCGGCTTGATTGATCGGTAGACGAAGAGCTCACACTTCTGCTTCGAACGGCACTTCGATGAGCCGGTCACGCTCGAGCCGATACGCGCGGACATCCGGCGGTTCGCGCTCGAGCGAGACAATCACGTAAACGAAATCCCTCTCATAGTGTGCTTCAGCGACATCGGTCGCTGATGGGAAGGCTGCCGTTCTTGGATGGGAATGGTAGGCGCCGAGGACCGAGCGGCCGCGTATGCGAAGGTCCTTCATGATCGCGATGTGCTCGCGCGGGTCGATTTCGTAGGCGACCTCACTCGCTCTGGTGTTGGTGGTTCGCACATATTCGTCGATCACATCGCCGTGCCCTGCGAGTAATCCACAACATTCGAGCGGCGCTTCATCACGCGCGTGCGTAATCAATCCATCGAGCACGCGCACCGCGATCTTCAGCGCCACGCCTCGATAACCATCGCCGTTCCCATGCCGCCCCCGACGCACAGCGATGCGACGCCACGGCCTGATCCTCGGGCGTGGAGCGCGTGGGCCAGCGTGGTGAGCACGCGTGCGCCGCTCGCCCCGATCGGATGTCCGAGCGCGATGGCGCCGCCATGGACGTTGACCTTGGCGGGATCGAGATTCAATTGGCGGACGACCGCGAGGGATTGCGCGGCGAATGCTTCGTTCAGCTCGATGAGATCGAGATCGGCGATCGTCAGCTTCGCTCTATCAAGCGCCTTTCGGATGGCGTCGACCGGTCCCATTCCCATGATCATGGGATCGACGCCCGTCGTGCAGTACGACAGAATTCGCGCGAGCGGCGCGTGGCCGAGATCGCGGGCCTTCTTCTCGGTCGCAATCACCAGCGCCGACGCCCCGTCGTTGATCCCCGACGAGTTCCCCGCCGTCACAGTGCCGTCTTTCGCAAACGCCGGCTTGAGAGCCGCCAGCTTCTCCGCCGTCGTCCCGGCGCGGGGGTATTCGTCTCGGGTTACGCGGAGCGATGCGCCTTTCCGCTGCGGAACCTCGACGGCGACGATCTCGCGATCGAACGCGCCAGAGGCAACTGCTCGTTCGGCGCGTTGCTGGCTGTCGGCGGCGAAGGCGTCCTGATCCTCGCGGCTCACGTGGTAGCGCCTGACGATCTCTTCGGCAGTGTTTCCCATGTGACAGCCGTTGATGGCACAGGTGAGTCCTTCAGCCAGCATCGAGTCGATCACTTCCGCATTTCCCATGCGATAGCCCCACCGGGCCCCTTTCAGGAGGAACGGGGCGTTGCTCATCGATTCGGTGCCGCCGGCAACGATCACGTCGACGAAGCCAGCCTTTACCGCTTCCACTGCATGCACCACTGCCGACATGCCGGACCCACATACGCGGTTGATCGTTTCTGCCGGCACTTCAACAGGTACGCCGGCCTTGAGCGCGGCCTGCCGGGCCACATTCATCCCGGCGCCCGCCTGCAGGACGCAGCCCATCATGACGTCGCCGACATCATTGGCCTGGATGCCCGCCCGGGCGATTGCTTCACGTATGACGATGGCGCCGAGATCCGCCGCGGACAGGTCCTTGAACACTCCGCCAAACGATCCAATCGGTGTTCGGCACGCACTCAGAATGACAGCTTCGTCCAATGCGTATTGCTCCTCCGTCAAGATTGCAGTTCAGCGCGATTCCTGAACTGCTCGAGTGCCTCAGGATTCGCGAGCGCTTCGGCATTCTTGATCTCTCGCCCGTGCACGACTTCCCTCACCGCGAGCTCGACGATTTTTCCGCTCTTCGTCCGCGGGATCTCGGTGACCTGCAGGATTCGCGCCGGCACATGACGAGGTGATGCGTTCTCACGCACCCGTCGTCGAATGCGATCTTCGAGTTCCGGCGTCAGCCGGACGCCGTCCTTGAGCCGGACGAACAGAACGATCCGCTCATCGCGCTCCCACTGTTGCCCGATCACCAGGCTCTCGACCACGTCGTCGATCTGCTCGACTTGACGGTATATCTCCGCCGTGCCGATGCGAACGCCGCCCGGGTTGAGTACCGCGTCGGAGCGGCCGTAAATGATCACACCGCCGTGTTCGGTGATCGCGGCGTAGTCGCCGTGCCGCCAGACGCCCGGGAACTTTTCGAAGTACGCGGCGTGGTATTTCCGGCCGCCTGGATCGTTCCAGAATCCGAGTGGCATCGACGGAAAGGTCGCCGTGCAGACGAGTTCACCCTTTTCACCAGCGGGTGCCCGTTGGCCCTGACCGTCGAACACTTCGACGCGCATGCCAAGTCCTCTGGCCTGAATCTCCCCGCGCCACACCGGTGCAGTCGGAACGCCGAGGACAAAACAACTCACGATGTCGGTTCCGCCAGAGATCGATGCGAGATGAATGTCGGGTTTGACGTGGTTGTAGACAAAGTCGAAACTCTCGGGCGCCAACGGCGACCCCGTCGACGTCATTGTCCGAACCGTATCAAGGCGGTGCGTGCGCCCAGGCGAAAGACCGGCCTTGTTCAGGGCGTCGATGAACTTCGCCGAGGTGCCGAAGAGTGTCATGCCTGTTTCGTCGGCGAAATCGAACAGGACGCGACCATCCGGATGGAATGGTGACCCGTCGTAGAGCAACAGCGTCGCTTCGGATGCCAGTCCAGTCACCAGCCAGTTCCACATCATCCAGCCGCAGGTTGTGAAATAAAAAACGCGGTCGCCGGCTTTGATGTCGCAGTGCAGCTGATGCTCTTTGAGGTGCTGGATCAGTGTTCCGCCTGCCCCATGAACGATGCACTTGGGAACGCCCGTCGTGCCGGACGAATACAGGATGTAAAGCGGATGGTTGAATGAGAATTGTTCAAACCGGATCTGTTCGTTCGCGCCGGCCCGCAGCCACTCGGCCCATTGCGTCGATCGCGGAAGCCGATCGCAATCGACGCCTGCATAGGGGACGACGATCGTCTGCTCAATTGACGGAAGGGCTCGCTGAATGTCCAAGAGCCGCGGCACGATGTCGAAACGCTTGCCAGCAAAAAAGTAGCCATCCGCTGCGACGAGTATGCGAGGTTCGATCTGGCCGAAGCGATCGAGGACGCCCTGCACACCGAAATCAGGTGAACATGACGACCAGACCGCGCCGATTGACGCCGTGCCCAGAGCGGCGACGATGGTTTCCGGGAGGTTCGGCATGTACGCGGCGATGCGGTCGCCGGAGCGAACGCCGGCGTGCCTCAGCGCGCTCGCGAAACGTCCCACATCCGCGTAGAGCTCAGCGTAAGTCACGGTCCGCCGGCGCCCTTCTCCGTTGAAGATGAGTGCCGGCGCATCGTCGCGGCGGCGCAGGAGGTTCTCGGCAAAATTCAGGCGCGCATCAGGAAAGAACCTCGCGCCAGGCATCTTGTCAGGGTCGTCGACGGGGCGATTCCCCATCTCGCCGCGTATGCCGCAGAAAGTCCAGACGTCGGACCAGAACTCGGCGCGGTGTTCGACTGAGTAGCGATACAGATCAGAGTAGTTGTCGAGCTGTCGTCCTGTCTTTGCACCGACGTGGCGCATGAACGCCGTGATTCTGGCGTTGGCGATGCGATCAG
>DATJKH010000098.1:0-20020 GCA_035491715.1 Vicinamibacterales bacterium
CCCGCGAGCAGTGAGTAAAGAAAGGCGCCTTACTTCACTCTGTTCTTTGCCGCGACTTCCGTTCCCAATTGTGCAGGCCGCAACGGCGGCAGCATCGCCTCGATGTGCGAACGCGACGGTTCCAGCCACGGCGGAAGCACCAGCTTCTCGCCAAGATGCGCCGGATCCTCATCAGCAGCAAAGCCGGGGCCGTCGGTGGCGAGCTCGAAAAGCACTCCACCGGGTTCGCGGAAGTACACCGACTTGAACCAGAACCGATCGATCACGGGCGTTGGACGCGCGCCGGCCTTTTCGATCCGCGCGCTCACCGCCAGCTGATGCGTCTCGTCGTCGACGCGCCACGCAAGGTGATGCACGGCCCCGACGCCCCAGGCGCCGCGCGACACATCGCGCGTTTCGCGGATGTCCACGCAGCCCCAGGCGTCCTTGAATCCGTAACGCGTCCAACCGTCTTCACTGCCAAGCCGCTCGAACCCCAGCACGGTCGTCAGAAAGTCGGCCGTCGATTCTTCGTGACGTTCCCAGAGACGGCCATGGTGAAGGCCGCGTATCTGGCGCCCCGCATCGACCGAACTCTCTTCCCACGGTGTGAACGGCCGGTTGGGTTTCGCGGGTTCAACCAGCGCCAGCCGCAACCCATGCGGATCGGTCACAGGAAGTACGCGCTCACCAAATCGGGTCTCGACGGGATCGATCCGCGCGCCGTACTTTTCGAGTCGAGCACCCCAGTACGAAAGACTGTCGGCTGGCACCTCGAGTCCGACCTCGACAGCGAGGCCATGTCCCATGCGAGGCGGCGCCATCTGTGCCCACGGAAAGAACGTCAGATCCGAGCCGGGTCTCCCTTCCGCGTCCGCGTAGAACAGGTGATAGGTTCCGGGATCGTCCTGGTTGACGCTTTTCTTCACGAGCCGCATGCCGAGGACACCGGCGTAGAAGTCGAGATTCTCCTGCGGCGGACCGGCAATCGCGGTGATGTGATGCAATCCGTTGACTGGGGTGGTCACGGTCCAATTGTACGTTCACTGACCGTTTCCGCGTCTTTTCGGCTTGTGAATCCGGATTCACGATTCACAAGCAGTATGAGATGTTGACTCATGCCGAGATTTAAATTGCTCATCGAGTACGCGGGCACGCGCTACAGCGGTTGGCAAATCCAGAAGAACGCCCGGACGGTGCAAGGAGAGATCGATCGAGCGGTCCGCGAGGTCGCCAAGCGCCGCGAGTTCGAGCTGTATGGTTCCGGCCGAACCGACGCCGGTGTTCACGCGCTCGCGCAGGTGGCGCATCTCGAGTTGTACACGACCCTGCAGCCCGAGTCGCTGCGACGCAAACTCAACGACGAACTGCCGGCAGATATCCACATTCGTGCCATTGAGCCTGCGCCGCACCGGTTTCACGCGCGTCACGATGCGATCTCGCGATGCTACCTTTACCAGATTTCGCGACGACGAACGGCTTTTGGCAAACCACTGGTGTGGTGGATTCGCGAGCCGCTCGCGATCGATGCGATGCGCGCGGCAGCACGCGCATTCATCGGGATGAGGGACTTCAGAGCGTTTACCGACGATGAGCCGGAAGAAAAATCGACTCGCGTGTTGGTAGAGTCGATCGAGATTGCCGAGAGCGGTGCATTGATTCTGATCCGCGTGCGGGGATCACATTTTCTCTGGAAGATGGTGCGCCGAATGGTCGGAGTCCTTGCCGCCGTTGGCCGCCAGGAACTCGACCCAACCGATGCCGGTCGATTGCTCAGCGATCAACATGAAGCCGCCAAGCCGGCCGCGCTCGCCGCGCCGGCAGCCGGTCTCTTTCTCGAGGCCGTGCTTTACAAAGGTGATGACGCGCCGGGACCGATGACGCCGGTCATCAATATTGGTGCGTAAACTATCGCAGGATACGTACATTGGTGGGTGCGCTTGGGGCCACGCCTTCACGCCAGCCGAGTTGTACGACGTCGAAGTCGTCGGCGGTCAGCGCGCTGAAGGCGGGGTTCAACACTGAGTTGTTCCACCGCGCATCCATGGTCCCACTGATATACATGTCAGAGCCGTTGTCGGCGACGATGAGGCCGTAGCGTTTCATCGCTCGAAAGAGCCGCTGCACCTCGGGTGTGAAACCAGAAATATTCTTCGACGCTTTCAGCCGCAGACGCGCACCCATGGGCAGCGCGCTGCTGTTTGTACCGGCTGCGTGCGACGCCGGCCAGACATAGCCGTTGCTCGCGCGTACCGTGACCCGGAACGCGTGCGTGATCTCGGCGGTGCCAAAGGTTTCATCGTACCGAATCAGTCCGGGGAAAATCGCCAGGCCCGCCGCGTCGGCCGATGTCCAGCCCGTCGGCCTGCGATTGTTGGTGTTCATATCGAACACCGCACCCGATCCCGCCTCCCATCGTCCTGCCGCGCTGTTCCACATGGTTGCGAAGGTTTCGTAGAGAAGCCAGCGATCGCGGTCGATGATCAGCGTGTGGCGGTCGCCGGACGTGCCGCCGCCGATCACATCGCCTTCTATGTAATGAGGCTGCGTGCGCGCCTCATCGGGAATTGGATAGCCTGGCAATCCCGGTGCACCGGAATCGCTTTCATCGCCGTACGCAACGAACGCGACCGGAACGCGCGCTTGATCACCGGCGACGACGACGTAAGGGAAACCATAAGGCGGCGGTCCGAAGTCCGGATGCAGCCGGCGCACCGCGGTGGGATTGGTCGGCGTCCGTCCACTAATGAAGTCGATGAACGCTGCGGATCTCGAGTCGACGGGAACCGCGGAGATATCCGCGTTCCACCAGTTGCTCGTCGGAAATACCTGACGGCCGACTAACGGCTCATTGAGGACCGGCGGAGCCGCAGCCCGCACAACGACCACGGCGCCAATAAGCGCGGCCGACACCGCAAATGTACGGACTGCCACGGGCCAATGCCGTATCACGGATCGTGCCGTGCCTACCACCGCCGCTAGATCCTGATGGCAGTTGGAGTTGCGGTAAGTCCCGAGGGATGGCGAACCCCGCCACTGCGCGCAAGGATGTAACACTTGCGCGCAGTGTTGTAACGGGAAAGGTGTGCTATTTCTTCGGCGCGGACTTTTTCGCCTTCGGGACCTTGAGATCGGTCAGGTTCTTGACGATGGCCTCACCCGCCGTCGACGTCTGCCCGCTCTTGTCGATCGCGGCAATCTTTCCCTGCGGATCGATATAGAACGTCCAGCGCGACGCGAACTGGCGTTCCGGCGGGCGATTCGACGGAATCACGCCGTATGCGTTCGCCACCGTCTTCTCCGGATCCGACAGGATCGGGAAATCGGCCTGTTCCTTTTCAGCGAAGGCTTTGTTGTCTTCGGGCTTGTCGACGCTGACCATGAAGTAGGCCACGTCGTAGTCGCGGATGGCTTCCCCGCTCGCACGGAGCGAGTTGCATTCAGCGGTTCAACCGCCGGTGAAGGCTTTCGGGAACCATGCCAGCACAACGGTCTTCCCCTTGTAGTCCGCCAGCTTGTGCACCTTCCCGTCGGATCCCATCAGCGCGAACGCCGGCGCGGTATCGCCGACCTTGAGCTCGAGAGGATACTGGGGAGGCGCCGGGGGTTGACCCTGTGCCGACAGTGCGGTCGCCATGGCAGCCATGCCACAAGCGGCGCAAAGGGACAACAGTTTCAGCATACACACCTCAAAGTAAGGGTATAACGGTAACACTAAACGATGTTTGTTCCTAGGCACGCCCGAAGGCATCTTAGGGTCATCGCTCTCTTGCTTTTGACGATTTCGGGGCAGGTTGCGCTTACAGCCGTCCGCGGACAGCAGCCATCGACCTCGCAACTCTCAAAGACCGGGTGGGAGGCGCTCAACGCCGGGCGGATTCAGGAAGCGGCCGCCGCATTTGACGAGGCGCTGCGGACAGGGCCGCAGACATCCTCGATCCTGCTGGGTGCCGGTCTCGTCGCGCGCTTGCAGGGACGCAGCGACGATGTGCGGCGATTGCTCGTCGACGCGCTGAAAATCGAGCCATCGCTGACGCCAGCATCGTTGCTGCTTGGCAGCGTCCTGTATCAAAGCGGCGATCTCGACGGCGCCATCGACACGTATCAGCGGGCGCTCGCGTTCAGTCCGAATCATCCACAACTGACCAGGCAGCTCGAAGCGTGGCGAAAGGAAGCGGAACTGCACAGCGGCTTCCGCCAGGCGCTCGGCGATCACTTCACCGTCATGTTCGAAGGGCCGGCGGAGGCCGAGCTGGCGACCCGTGCCGTGACAGTGCTCGAAGCAGCCTACTGGCGAATCGGGACGGCGCTGGCGAACTATCCCACTGCGGTCACGACGGTGATTCTCTACACGCGCGAGCAATTCCACGACATCACGCGATCGCCGGCCTGGGCTGGAGGGTCCTTCGACGGTCGGATCCGCGTTCCGGTCCAGGGTGCGTTGCAGAATCGCGCGGAGTTCGAACGCGTGCTCGCGCACGAATTCACGCACGCCCTGATCCAGAGCATCGCGGCACGCGGCGTGCCGACGTGGTTGCACGAAGGATTGGCCGATTGTTTCGACGGCAGCGATGTGCGAAAGAAGGAACGCCAGATCCGGCAGTCAGAGGTGCGCGTGCCACTCCTGCGTCTGGAAGGTTCGTTCGAGGGGCTTACGTCCAAGGAAGCCTCGCTCGCCTACGCGCAGAGTGCCGTCGCGGTTCATCAACTGCTCGAGGACCCCGGCCCCCTCGCCGTCGCAAACCTGCTGACCGATATCGGCCGCGGCATTCCATTCGACGAGGCGTTCGAGCGCAACATGCTCGTCTCGTACGCCGAATTTCAGAAGAAGCAATCGGAATTCTGAATGCTGAACTGCTGAATGCTGGTTTATCATCTTCCGCATTCCGCCACATTTCATCGACACGGAGAGCGCTTCATATGGGTATGAATCCGATCCTGGCGCTGCAGGGAGCGCTAGGGGCGCTGACGGCGCTGTTTATCGCCGGCTGGAGCGCTGCCGTGGTTGCAGTTCGTCGCAGCCCTCCGCCAACACCATCTCCGGCGACCGACGTCCGCTTTCCGACGTTGACCGAGATCGGAATCGGCGCGATCACGAACTTTTTCGACACCCTCGGGATTGGCTCGTTTGCCACGACCACAGCCCTGTTTCGTTTTCAGCGCCTCGTCCCCGATCGGATCATTCCAGGCACACTGAATTCAGGTCACACGCTGCCAACGGTGGTGCAGGCGTTCATCTATACGACGATGGTGAAGGTCGACGTGCTGACGCTGTTGGCGCTCATCGCCGCGGCGGTGCTGGGTGCATACCTCGGCGCCGGAATCGTCGCGTCGTGGTCGAAACGCCGTGTGCAGATCGGCATGGGGGCCGCACTCCTCGTCGCCGCGACGCTGATGTTGATGACGCAGCTCAATCTGTTCCCGGGTGGGGGTGAGGCGCTTGGAGTACGCGGAATCAAATTGCTGATCGGCGTCGCTGTGAACTTCGCATTGGGCGCCCTCATGTCCCTCGGCATTGGCCTTTACGCGCCGTGCATGATCCTCATCAGCCTGCTCGGGATGAATCCGACGGCGGCGTTCCCGATCATGATGGGGTCGTGCGCGTTCCTCATGCCGGTCGGCAGCCTGCGCTTCATCCGCGAACAGTGCTACAGCCTGCGCGCGGCGCTCGGCCTCGCAATCGGCGGCATTCCCGCAGTTCTGCTCGCCGCCTTCATCGTCACATCGATCCCGATTTACGCGGTGCGCTGGCTGGTCATCGTTGTCGTCGTGTATACAGCGCTCACGATGCTGCACTCAGCGTCGACTGAGACAGCGGAATAGATCAGTGTTCATCCGTGGTCATCCGTGGTCATCCGTGGTCCTCCGTGGCGCGACGGCTGGACGGCGCTCCGCGTGCTGATCGCGCAGCGCGTGCGCGGACGACGAGCGTGAACGGATCCGATCGGATTGGCGCGTACACGACGCTCGCTGTCAGCGGATTGCTGGGCTATTTCGTCGGGTCCCGAGGATTTCCCGAGTGGCAGGTTCCCGTCGAGACCGCACAGGTACTCGCCGGAATTGTGCGATACCCTCCCGACAACCCTTTCCTGATTTATCACCTCAAGCTCTGGACGGTTCTTCACCAGATCTGCGCGGCGTTTCTCGCCGCCGGTGTATCTGAGATTCGTCTGTCCGTGTGGCTGAGTGGCATAACCGGAATGCTGTCATTCCAGGCGCTCGCCATGACGACGTTCGCGTTCAGCCGCAGTAGCTGGATATCGGTGGCAACAACGATCGTGGTGTTTGTCAGCGGGGCTACCAACTACGGCGTGAGATATCCCATCTTTCTGCTGGGCACTTCTCACACGTATGGCAGTGTCGGACTGTCCTGGGCTGTTCTCACCGCGGCATTGATTGGATGTGGACGTTATCGAGTTGCCCTGTTCCTCCTCGGCCTGGCGCCTGCCGTTCATCCGTCACTCGGCATCTGGCTGGCGATCATCGCCGCACTCGCGTTTGCGTCGGACCTGCCAAGTGTCCGTGTGAACGTCCTGCCGAACTGGCGCTGGTTCGCTGGAGGGGCGACGCTGACTGCCGTCAGTCTGGCTCTCCATCTGTGGACGGGCCGCGGCGTTCCAGCCATCGATTCGTCCACGGCCGCACGTTTTCTCGCCACGTTCACCGCGCTGTGGGACGAACATCGGCAGCCCATGGGATTGGTTCACGTCGGCGTGGCGTTGAATCTTGCCGCCGTTCTGGTCGGCATCATCTCGTTGAGATGGATCAGCAGGAGCCTTCCCCCATCCTCGTCCTTCGGGCTTCGGTTCGTGATCGCAAGTGGGCTCGTGAGCTTCGCCTGCATCGCGCTGTCATGGGTGCCTCCCGATCGGGTGCCGGGTTTCGTCGTCGTTCTGATGCCGACTCGGGTGGTCAATGTTGATGTGATGATGTTTGCCGTGCTCGTCCTCGGCCTCCTGGGAACCTACCGCACCGTTGCGGGTCGGTTGCTCTTGGCTGGCGTGATGGGCGGCCTGCTATTGACCAGTCACAGACTGCCGGACGTGCTCCACCCACAACTGAGAACAATCGAGGTCGCCTTTCGCGATCGCACGAATGACGCGCTGCTCGCGACGGCCGCTCGAGGGAAGGGACTGTTGGCAACCGGCGGAGATCTCCATCTGATCCAGCTGCGGACTCGTCGTCCTGTCGTCCTCGATGGTGGCGGCCTCGACGGGCTGCCCTACGCGCTCGCCGGTGGACCTGAGATGGCGCGAATCCTGCGAGACATTTACGGCATTGACTTCTTCAATCCGCCGGCCGAGGCACACGGCATCGGAATGGTTCCGTCTTCGTTTAATCGACGTGTTTGGGAAGGCTATCCGCAGGATCGGTGGGAGGAGATTCGACGCAAGTACAATGTCACACAGGTCATGACCTACAATGACTGGACCCTCCACCTGCCAATCGTGGCGCAGAACGCCCGCTATCTTCTCTACGAGATCCCGCAATGATCATCAGCCGGACCCCGTTCCGGGTGTCGTTCTTTGGCGGTGGCACTGACTATCCGGATTGGTATCGCGAACATGGCGGCGCGGTACTGTCGACGACGATCGACAAGTACTGCTATATCAGCGTCCGCGAACTGCCGCCCTTCTTCGAGCACAAATTCAGGCTCGTGTATTCGTTCGTCGAGAACGTGAAGGAGATCTCGGAGCTCGCCCATCCGGCTGCGCGAGGCGTGCTTCAGCACCTTCGCGTCGTGAAAGGGCTCGAGATCCATCACGACGGTGATTTACCGGCCCGCTCCGGCGTCGGATCGAGTTCGGCATTCACGGTTGGATTGATCAGCGCCGTTCGCGCGCTCGACGGACGACACATGTCGAAGGACGAGCTCGCGCAGGAAGCCATTCACGTCGAGCACAGCGTGCTTCGCGAACCGGTCGGCGCTCAGGATCAGATCTCGGCGGCGTTCGGGGGCTTCAATCACATCACCTTCAGGCAGGACGGAACGTTCCAGGTCGCGCCGCTGATCATGCGCTCTGAACGACTGGAGGCGCTGCAAGGGCACTTGATGTTGTTATTCACGGGGTTGTCGCGGACAGCCGCTGAGATCGCGAAAACGCAAATCGAGAATCTCTCGCGGCGTGCGAGCGAACTGCACGCGCTGAACGACATGGTTGCTCAGGCGATCGACACGCTGCGATCGGAGTCCGACCTGGCCGATTTCGGGCGGCTCCTGCATGAAGGCTGGTCGTTGAAGCGCCGACTCTCCGATCGGGTCTCGACGCCCGACATCGATGCGTTGTACGACACGGCACTTCGCGCCGGGGCCATTGGCGGCAAACTCCTGGGTGCGGGCGGCGGCGGGTTTTTGCTCCTGTTCGTCCGGCCGGAGCATCGGGCGAAGATTCGGGCGGCCTTGCCAACACTCATTGATGTGCCGTTCCGGTTCGACACATCCGGAAGTCGAATTGTGCTGTATCAGCCGGACGGGTGGTGACATGACCATTCGCTATCAATACAAGGGTGAGGGGGCCGGCGGTTTCGAGCGATACGGATCCGCACACGACTCCGATTTTTTCGTCAGTCTTTTCTTTTCGATGCTGCGCATCCGGCGCATCGAAGAGGAGATCGAACGGCGTTATCACCAGGACCAGATGAAGACACCGATTCATCTGGTTATCGGGCAGGAAGCGACCTCAGTCGGTGCCTGCGCAGCGTTGCGGACGAGCGATCTGCTCTATTCGAGCCATCGCACGCACGGAAACTACCTTGCGAAGGGTGGCGACCTGAAGGCGATGCTCGCAGAAATGCACTGCCGGATCACCGGTTGCGTCGGATCGCGCGGCGGCTCGATGCATCTGATCGACAAGAAGGTCGGCATGGCCGGCACGTCCGCCATTGTTGGCGGTGCGGTGCCGATTGCCGTCGGGGCCGCGCTCGCGGCGCGATTGAAAGGTGAGGATCGGGTAACGATGGTGTTCCTCGGAGATGCCACGACCGAGGAGGGTGTCACGTCCGAGAGTTTGAATTTCGCAGCGCTCAAGAAAGCGCCTGTCGTGTTTTTCTGTGAGAACAACTTCTATTCAGTGCAGTCTCCGCTCTCGACTCGACAACCTCCTCGCGATCTGCACCGCTGGGCGGCCACCTATCAGATGCCTTCGGTCGCTGTCGACGGTGTCAACGTGCTGGCGGTGTATGACGCGACCGTGGCGGCGATCGAGCGCGCGCGGGTCGGTGATGGACCGACGTTCATCGAGGCCCCTGTCTACCGCCTCCGCGCACACGGCGGGGCCGGCGACGATTCGCATACGGGTTACCGTCACCTCGCCGAGCGCGAACACTGGGAGGCCTTTGATCCGCTTGCGCTCTACGAGCACTTTCTCAAGAGAAAGCAATTGCTCGACGACCAGGTGATTGGTGAAATGGAAACGCGCCTTACCCAAGAAATCGCCGACGCGTTCGAGTTTGCTCTGAGCAGCCCGAATCCGAGCGAAGAAGATCTCTTCCGTCATGTTTATGCTGAGTAGAGCCGTCGATGCCGTGGGATGAAGGGTTAGTCAATTCGCTCGTTTACGACGCTCCGGATCCCGCCGAGGGTCGCGTCGTCAGCTACGTCAAAGCGATCAACGAAGCCTTGACGATCAGCCTTGACAGCGATCCATCTGTGTTCGTCATGGGACAGGGAGTCGACGATCCCTCCGCCATGTTTGGTTCGACGCGCGGCCTTCAGGCACAGTTCGGCCCGGAGCGTGTCTTCGATACGCCGCTGTCGGAAGAAGGCATGATGGGCGTCTGCACCGGTGCCGCCATGAACGGTATGCGTCCGGTGTTCATGCACAACCGTCCCGACTTCGTCCTGCTGGCGTTCAACCAGCTCGTCACGCATGCCGCCAAATTCCATTTCATGGATAACGGTCAGACCAACGTGCCGATGGTTGTCTGGGCAGCGATCGGCCGCGGGTGGGGATCAGGAGCGCAACACTCGCAGGCGATTCAGGGGCTGTTGCTCGGTGTCCCGGGATTGAAGATCGTCATGCCGAGCACGCCGTATGATGCAAAGGGCCTGCTGCTGTCTGCGATTCTGGATAACAACCCGGTGTGCGTCTTCGAGCATCGGTGGCTGATGAAGAAGGACGGGATCGTACCGGAGGGGTTCTATCGCGTTCCGATCGGCAAGGGCATCTATCGCAAACGCGGCGACGACGTGACGATTGTCGGCGCCTCGCACGCAATCGAACTGGGGATGCGTGCCGCCGCGGACCTCGAAGCCGAGGGTATCAGCGCAGAGGTGATCGACCTGCGCACGATCAAGCCGATGGACGAGCACATCATTCTCGAGTCTCTCGAAAAAACGGGACGCATCGTCGCGGTCGATACGGCGTGGATGAAGGGCGGGGTGTGCGCCGAGATCGGATGCCTCGCGGCTGAAAAAGGCTTTCACTTCCTCAAGGCGCCAGTCGCGCGGGTCGGTCTCCCGGACATTCCAACCCCTGCCGGCTACACGCTCGAGCAGTTCTACTATCCGGACGCCGCCAGAATCGCTGCCGCCGCCAGGAGTCTCGTTCGCTGATGTTCTACGACCTGGCGAGCACGACCTGGGGCGACGAGGAACTCGCGGCAATTCAGCGCGTCTGCCAGTCCGATCGCTACACGATGGGCGAGGAAGTCAAACGCTTCGAAGAGGCGTTTGCGGCGAAATTCGGGATGACCCATGCCGTCATGGTCAATTCCGGGTCCTCGGCGAACCTGGTCGGCATTGCCGCACTCTGCTACAAACGAGAGCGGCCGCTTCAACGCGGTGACGAAGTCATCGTTCCCGCGATTTCGTGGGCGACGACGTATCACCCGCTCCAGCAGTACGGGCTCAGGTTGCGATTCGTCGACGTCGATCTGCAGACGCTCAACCTCGATGCGGCACAGCTCGCGGCGGCGCTGACGCCGCGAACGCGAATGGTCGTCGCGGTCAATATCCTGGGCAATCCTGCGCCTCTGACGACGATTCGCGCGTTCTGCGATCGGCACGGGCTGTATTTCTTCGAAGACAACTGTGAGTCGATGGGCGCCAGCCTGGATGGAAAGCTGTGCGGCACGTTCGGCGACGTCAACACGTTCAGCACGTTCTACTCTCATCACATCTCGACGATGGAGGGCGGCCTGCTGCTGACCGACGATCGCGAGATCGCGGATCTCGCGCGCGCGATTCGGAATCACGGGTGGGCTCGAGACCTCCCCGCGGACTCACCCATCAATACCGGTCGTCATGATGATCCGTTCTTCGAAGCGTATCGATTCATGCTGCCGGGCTACAACGTTCGGCCGCTGGAGGTGTGCGGAGCGGTCGGCTGCGAACAACTGAAAAAACTCGACGGCATGGTGGAAATCCGGCGCCGCAATGCCCGTCTGTTCGTCGATCTGTTCCGCAGCGATGATCGCTTCATCATTCAGCAAGAGAACGGGCGCAGCTCGTGGTTCAGTTTCACGCTGGTCCTGAACCCGGCGATCGATCTTGACCGGGGCCGGATTATGGCTGCGCTGCGCACGGCCGGTATTGGATTCCGGATGATTACGGGCGGGTGCTTTCTCCGTCATGAAGCGATCAAATACTTCGACCACGACACCGCCGGGCCGATCGTCAATGCCAACATCGCGCACGATCGCGGGTTCTTCGTCGGCAACCATCCGCGCGAACTCAACGCCGAGATCCAGCGTCTTCGCGAAGTCCTCGATACTGCCGCCACACCATCGTGACAGCACCGTAAACCACACTCTGCCGTATCCACGGGCGCTCGCGGGCGGTGATGCTACACTGAGGGCTTTTCATGCCGACAAAGGTCCTCGTCACGGGAGCCGCCGGCTACATCGGCTCCACGCTGATCCCTGCGCTGCTCGACAAAGGCTACGCGGTCACGGCTGTCGACAACTTCATGTACGACCAGGACAGCCTCGCGGCAGTCTGTTATCACCCGGCGTTTTCTCTCATCCGCGGCGACGTCCGCTCGGCCAACGTGATGCGGCCGCTGGTGAAAGACGCTGACATCATCATTCCGCTTGCCGCGCTGGTGGGCGCGCCACTGTGCGACCGGGATCCGATTGCGGCGACGACGACAAACAAAGACGCGATCGTCAACATGCTCGAATGGCTCGGCACGGATCAGCGTGTGCTGCTGCCAATCACCAACAGCGGCTACGGCGTCGGTGAACCGGGCAAGTTTTGTACTGAAGAAACGCCGATCCGGCCGATTTCGCTGTACGGGCGCGACAAGGTTGCCGTGGAGCAGACGCTTCTCGATCGCCATCCGAATGCGATCAGCTTCAGGCTGGCAACCGTGTTCGGCATCTCCCCGCGCATGCGCCTTGATCTCCTGGTCAACGACTTCACCTATCGTGCCTACACGGATCGCTTCATTGTCCTGTTCGAAAGTCACTTCAAGCGGAACTACCTTCACGTCCGGGATGTCGCGCGCGTGTTTCTGCACGGCATCGAGCACTTCGACACGATGAAAGGCGGTCCCTACAACGTCGGCCTGTCGGATGCCAATCTGTCAAAGCGAGAACTGTGCGAGCGGATCCAGGCACACTTGCCGTCGTTTGTCTTCGTTGAATCGGCGATCGGCCAGGATCCCGACAAGCGCGACTACATCGTCTCGAACGAAAAGATCGAACGCACCGGATTTCGGCCGGCGTACTCGCTCGATGACGGCATACGGGAGCTGATCAAGGGTTTCGCGATGATCCGAAACAGCAAGTATTCGAATGTCTAGCCAGCCCCCACTCATTTCGGTCGTGTTCTCCTTCCGGAACGAACGGCAGAATATCCCCACCTTGATCGCCCGCCTGGACACGGTGTTTTCCCGTACGGCCACCGACTATGAATTGCTGTTTGTGAACGATGCCTCCGACGACGGATCACTGGACGCGCTGGTCGACGAGAGATCCCGCAATCCGAGGGTGAAGGTGATCAACATGTCCCGCCGGTTTGGCGTGTCGGAGTGCGCCCGTGCGGGAATGTCCGCCTCGAGCGGCGATGCCACGATCATCATGGATGCGGACCTGCAGGATCCTCCGGAGGTCATCCCACAACTCCTGGAAAAGTGGCGCGCAGGCGCCGACGTCGTCCACACGGTGCGAACCCGCCGTCACGGTGAAAGCGCGCTCAAGATGATGATGACGCGACTGGCGTATCGCATCATTCATCTCGGTTCGTCGATCGAATTGCCGGTTGACGCCGGGGACTTCAAACTGCTTTCCCGGCCGGCGCTGAACCATCTTCTCGCGCTGACCGAGTCCGATCCCTACATTCGCGGACTCGTTGTCTGGATCGGTTTTCAACAGGCATTCGTGCCCTACGAACGTGACGCGCGGCATGCGGGAAAGACCCACTTTCCGTTCTTCAGCCGCAATCCCTGGAAAACGTTCGCGATGGGCCTGACCTCGTTTTCCTTCATGCCGATCTTTGCGGTCATCGCGCTGGCGCTCGGCGCAAGCGGGGTGACCGTGCTGCTCGTCCTCTACGTCCTGCTGCGGCAACTGCTGTTCGGGGACGTGTCGACGGCGCTGGTGCTCGCCGCCATCGGTGCGTTCTTCTGGACCACGACCCTCGTCGCCGTCGCCGCAGTGGGCATCTATGTCATCCGGATCTACAAAGACATCCGCAATCGTCCGCAGTACATCGTCGCGTCGACACTCGGTGTGTCGATGCCGGCTGAAAAGGCTGCCGTCGAGAGGGTGACGATGTGAAGACCGCCCCACTCGATCTCGTGCTCGTGAATCCGGGCAGCCGGATGCGCCTGTACCAAGCGCTGGGCAAGCGTTTGACCGCGGTCGAGAATCCGGTCTGGGCCGGCCTGATCGCGACGTTCATCCGGCAACGTGGGTTTTCGGTCGAGATCGTCGACGCGGAAGCTGACGATCTGAGTCCTGAAGAAACGGCGGCGCGGATCGTGGATCGTCGTCCGCGCCTCGTGACGGTTGTCGTCTACGGACATCAGCCATCGGCGTCGACGCAGAACATGACGGGCGCTTCCGCAATCGTGACCGCGATCAAGACGGTGAGCCCCGAGACGCGCGTGCTGATGCTCGGTGGCCATGTCGCAGCGCTCCCCGAGCGGACGCTGCGAGAGGAATCGTGCGATTACGTCACCAGCGATGAAGGGCTCTACGGGGTCAGTGATCTGCTAACGGCTCTGCGCGAATCCGACACTCCGGACCTGCGTCATGTGCGAGGCCTGGTGTATCGCAGCGATGGCGCGGTGGCATCGAATGCCGCAGCGCCGCTCGTGAAGGATGTCGAGCGCGAGATGCCGGCAATTGCCTGGGATCTGCTACCGATGTCGCGCTACCGCGCCCACAATTGGCACTGCTTTGGCGGCATCGAACGCGAGCCGTATGCGGCGATCTACACCACACTCGGCTGTCCGTACCACTGCTCGTTCTGCTGTATCCAGGCGCCGTTCAAGTCAGGCGAGAAGGCGCTCGGGCTTCGCGACAGCGTCAACAGTTACCGGTTCTGGCCGCCGGCGAAGGTCATCGAGCAGATCGATCTCCTGGTGCAGAAGTACGGCGTCCGCAACATCAAGTTCGCCGACGAAATGTTCGTGCTCCATCCGCG
The DNA here is from genome assembly GCA_035491715.1 of Vicinamibacterales bacterium. Taxonomy (GTDB): domain Bacteria; phylum Acidobacteriota; class Vicinamibacteria; order Vicinamibacterales; family 2-12-FULL-66-21; genus JALZOC01. The sequence continues at coordinate 14,573 of DATJKH010000098.1, forward strand.
CCACGTGCTCGGGATCTGCGACCTCCTCATCGAGCGGAACTACAACCTGAACATCTGGGCGTACGCGCGCGTCGACACCGTCAAAGACGAAATGCTCGACAAGCTGAAACGCGCTGGATTCAACTGGCTCGCCTTCGGCATCGAGGCGGCAAACGAAGGTGTGCTCAACGACGTCGATAAGCGCTATCGTGTCGATCAGGTGTACGAGGCCGTGGAGAAGGTCAAGTCGGCGGGCATTCACATCATCGGTAACTACATCTTCGGTCTTCCGGAAGACACCGCCGAGACGATGCAGCAGACATTAGACCTGGCCCTGAATCTGAACTGCGAATTCGCAAACTTCTATTGCGCCATGGCGTACCCAGGCTCCCCGCTCTATCAGCAGGCGCTCAGCAGCGGATGGGAATTGCCTCGGACGTGGAGCGGATACTCGCAGCATGCGATCGATACGCTCCCGTTGCCGACCCGTCACGTGTCTGCCGGCGACGTTCTCCGATTCCGCGATCATGCGTTCCATCACTACTTCACGAACCGGCGATACCTCGAACTCGTGCGCACGACTTTTGGCGACCCGACGCTGTCGCACGTCATGCAAATGACGGCACATCGGCTCGAACGGATGTATGCGAGCCGACACAAGTCGTCTGTGCCGAGTTCCTCGCCGACAGTTACTTGATAATTCGCAGATTGGTCGGCGGACTTGGCGGTGTGTTCGAGACTATCTTCACGATCGTGCCGCCGGTGTGATTGACGACATACAACTCCCCGGCTGCGTCGATGCCGAACGAGCTGATGTTGCCAAGCACCGCCGACCCTCCAAGCTCGGTCGTGTGATCGGTCGGCGTCGAGGCAGTCGCTTCGCCAGTGGTCGGATTGATCGAGAGCGCCATCGACCACACCCGGCCTTGAACGTAGTCAGCAAAGAAATAGCGGCCGCGGAATGTACCGGGTATCGCACTGCCACGGTAGACGAAACCTCCGGTGATCGACTGTCCGACCGTGCGGCCATACTCCCAAATCGGATCCGTCAGTCCGCCGGGTGGAACGTATACCGGCGGCGGCGTGGTGACGTTCGGATGAGCGCCTTCTCTGTATCGCCAGCCGTAATTGCGGCCGGGACGGTTCGCAGGCTCGTAGTCGACTTCTTCCCATGCACCCTGACCGACATCGGCAATGATGATCGCCCCTGTGCCACCGAGCGACGGCATGTCAAAGCAATAGCGCCACGGGTTGCGAAGTCCAAAGCTCCAGATCTCTTTCAGAACTCCTGTCGGTCCGCTATTGACGAATGGATTCGTTGACGGGACGACGTAGCCGTTGACGTTGCTGGCCGGGACATTCACGTCGATGCGGAGCATCTTGCCCAGAAGTTCGGCCGGGTTCTGCGCGCGGTTTTCAGGATCGTTGCCGGATCCGCCATCTCCCAAGGCAATGTAAAGATAACCATCGGGACCAAATGCGAGATTGCCGGCGTTGTGGTTGCTGTAGGGCTGAAAAATGTATTTCAGTCCAGACGGCCACTGGAGATCGAATCGCGACGCAGCATCGGCGACCGCGGGATTCGCTGTCGAACGCAGGAAGCGGGCGATGACGGTGTTTCCTGCGAGGTCGGTAAAGTTGATGTAGAACCTGCGGCTCGTCGCATAGTCCGGCGAAAGCGCCATGCCCAGCAGTCCGCGTTCGCCGCCAGAGGCAATTGAGCCCGTCAGGTTTAGAAAATCCGTCGCCAAAACAGAACCGTTCTCGACGACACGAACGCGGCCGCCCTGCTGCACGACGAATTGACGCGAATTGTTCGTGGAATCCTGGATAAACGCGACCGGCGACGAGAACCCGGACGCGTAGACCCGGCCCGTCAGGAGCGACTGTGCAGCCACCCGGTGCCCGGAGACGACGGCAGCACAGACAATAACCGCAAAAATCGACAGTCTTATCGGGCGCATAACAGGCCTATTGTTGCAGGAATCGGGCCGATCATTCGAGGCGCGCCAAAGCGAACTATCATGGGGGGAATGGGCCGTTTCTGGATCTTGATCACGCTTTTTGTGGCCGCATGCGGTTCGAGCAAGCCGTCGACGCCTTCGACCGGTTCGGGTGGCGGCACCGCCTCAATCACAGGCCGCGAGCGGATCGGGTGGGATCAGCCGGCATCCGACGCCGACATCATCGGTACTCTGCGATTCGCCATTTACGTCGACAACGTACGCAACGAGATGACCGGTGTTTCGTGCTCCTCGACACTTGGCGCGTCCGGCTTCCCGTGTAGTGGACAACTGCCGGCGATGACCAGCGGCCCGCATACGTTGCAGATCGCCGCGTTCAGTGGTTCCGAGGATGCGGTCAACGAAGGCGATCGATCCGGTCCGCTCCAAGTGGTTGTGTCTGCCGCGCTCCTGGCCGACAGCGCGCCGGCGGACGAGTGGCAGCGGCTGCAGCCCGAACCGACTCGGGACGGCGTCCGGCTTCACGTCGATCGGGTTGCGGAGGGACTGGATCGTCCAGCCGACGCCGCATTCGCGCCTGACGGGCGGCTCTTCATCGCTGAGCGGGGACAGGTCCGTGTCCTCTCTAACGGCGTCCTGCAAGACGCTGCGGCGCTCTCTCTGCCCGCCGAAGACACCTCGCAGCGCGTGCTGTCGATTGCTTTCGATCCTGATTTTCAACGGACTCGTTTCGTGTTCGCGCTGCAGACGATTGATTCACGAGACGGGCCGGTCGTCTTCCTGGCGCGATATCGTGAGCTGCGCGGAGTGCTCGGTCAGCGAGCGGTGTTGTTTCAATCAGTGCTCGACAGCGGTGGCGACATGTCCGCGGTGATGCGCTTCGGCCCTGACGCCAAACTTTACATCGTGCTCGGGAGCGAAGATTCCACCGGCAAGGTTCTTCGGCTGAACCCTGATGGGACGACGCCGCGCGACCAGCCGGGCTCGTCACCGGCGCTCGCCGGCGGTGTCGGCAGCGCCCAGGGCCTGACCTGGGATCCGCGCATGCCGCTCCTCTGGATTGTCGACGACGATTCGACGGCAGGCCACCTCAGTGGTGTATCGATGTCTGAACCGCCGGTCCGCGCCATCGCTCGCGCGCGCACTGAATTGCCTCTCGGATCCCGCTCGATCGCCTTCTACACGGCCGACGCAATCCCGCAGTTTCGAAACAACGCATTCGTCGCGTCGGCGCAGGGATTCATCTTGCGTCTTCGCTTTGCCGACGACAATCCGATCAAAGTCGTCGATTCAGAACAGCTTCTCGAGAACCAGGTCGGACCAATACAGGTTCTGGTCGCCGGACCGGACGGCGCTGTCTACTTTTGTACGAACACCGCGGCGGGGCGATTGTCGATTACCCGGTGATGCAGGACGCACTCTTTAGACTGCGCCGTCAGTGCGTCAGCGCGTAAATGACGACGTTGATACCGACCGCGTAGCCATCAGGCGAGAACAGGTAGAAGTAGCGCGGATCCTCCCCTTCACGTTCCCAGGCGTCGGAAATGTCGGTGTCGTGCGTCATGAGAACCATGAGGCGGCCATGCTCGTCGGAAATGCCGCGGATGTCAGGGATCGCGCTGTCCTCACCGCGTTCCGACGTTCCGCCGCCGCTCCGCATCCAGTGATTGATCGACGGGATTTGCGGCAGCTTGGCGATCTCGAACATCGTACGGAACAACGGATGTGACGGCGACAGGTCCACGATCGGGTATTTTTTCGGATCGAGGACGCGGCCGATCTCCTCCGCCCATTGCTCCCATGCCTGCTCGCCCCAGAAGTCGTCGACGTAGAGGAAGCCGCCCTTCAGCAGGTATTCGCGCAGCCGTTTGACTTCGGCGTCGCTCAACCGCATCACGCCGACATCCTCCATCTCGATCCACGGGCAGTTGAACAACGCCTCGTCGGTCAATCGCACGACAAGGTAGTTGGGCTCGCCGTCAGACTGTTTGCTGACACGTGTTTTCGTCAGTTCCGAGAGACGGATCGAGAAGTTGATATCCGCGTCGGGATAGTCCGTCCACCAGCCCATGCCGCCCGCTTCGCGCCGATCCGATTCGTACATGCCGCGGCAGAAGTTGAACGAACCGTCGAAGCTGTCTTTGGTTGGAAAACGTGGCGGCGCGTATCGCAGGCGTCCCCACCCTTGTCCCCAGCCCTGGTCGAAGCCCTGCGCGGCGACGATGGCCGCCGTGAGGACCGCGAGGACGCTGGCAAGGACGAGACGCTTCATTCCCGCCTAGTGGCTTAACGCATACAAGATGACGTTAATCCCGAGCGCATAACCGTTTGGGCCGAACTCGAGAAAATACCTCGGATCCTCTCCCTCACGCTCCCACGCGTCGTCGATATCGGTGTTGTGCGTCATGAAGACCATCAGCCGCCCCGCCTTGTCGTTGATTCCGCGACCGTGGACCTCGATGCTGTCTTCGCCATACTCGGACGTACTGCCGCCAGGACGCCACACGCGAATCGAAGGGATCTGCGGCACACCCTTGACCGGATACTGGGTTTGAAAGAGCGGATGATCGGGCTTCAGATCGAAGATCGGGTAATCCTTCGGCGGCAGGACACGCGAAATCTGCTCGACCCAGTAATTCCATTCCGCATGTCCCCAAAAATCGTCGACCCAGAGAAAGCCGCCCTTCATCAAGTAATCGCGAAGGCGGGCGACTTCCTCCTCCGTAAACTCGGCGGCGCCCATGTCCTCCATGTGGAGGTAAGGACAATTGAATAGGTTGTCGTCGGTGAGCCGGACCGTCAGATGATTCGGTTCGCCATCCGGTCGCTTGCTGACGCGTGTTTTTGTGAGTTCAGAGAGGCGTATTGAAAAGTTGATGTCGGCGTCGGGGTAATCGGTCGTCCACCCGGCGCCGCTCGGGTTTCGGCGGACGGCCGTGTACATGCCGCGGCAAAACGTGAACCCGCCGTCAAAACTTTCCGCCGTGGGCTCGCGCAACGGCGCGCGGCTCCGGCGCATGAAATTCTGCGCACTGAGCACGGCGCTTCCCGCGATGATGAGTGTGATCACTATCAGCGGAAAGCGCCGACCGGTCATTTACTTGCGCTCGTCTTTCTTCGGAGCATCGGTCTTCGGAGTGTCGGTGGATTTCTCCGGCCCCTTCGACAGCGACTTGTAATACTGCTCGACGAGCTTGCGGTATTCCTCCGGCACATCGTCGGCGCCTGAGAGGAACACTTCACTCCCCTTCATCTCCGCCTGACGACGGAGATTGAATTCGAAACGCTTCATCCCTTCGGCCACTGCGCCCTGCAGCCGCGCCAGTTCGGCGGCGTCCTTATACACGCGGTCGTCGTCGAGCGCGCGCAGGTTACGCAGGATGTCGTCGAGGGCGCGAGGATCGACGCCCTGCCCCTGAAGCATCCGCCGGAGCTGCTGCGCGTCGTTGGCAAACTGACGGGCTTCGCCGCGCCACTGGCGGATGTCACCGGGATCGACAGGACC
>DATJKH010000099.1:0-13444 GCA_035491715.1 Vicinamibacterales bacterium
GGGTGAGAACGTACAGATTGCAACCGGCAACGACTCGGGCGCACTGCTCGCACTCGTCAATGGCAAATGGGTCGTGCTCCGCGTTCCATATCCGCTCGGGTTCTACGCGAAATCAGTCAACGGTCGCATCGACGATCCGAAGGCGGGGTGGAAGGGAAGAGGTCTCTGGACGGGCTGGTCCAACCGTAACCCGTGGCACAACGAGGGCGGGAAAGGGAAGTCCAGCATGGCGATCCACTTCCAGATGCGTCCGGACCCGTTGGCGAAGTGAGCTCGAACTGGGTTCAAACCCGTGTCACGCTTCTGGTGTTCGCACTGGCCCTCGTATGCCTCTCGGCGAGTGTGCTTGCGCGGCAGGCACCCGCGAAGGGTGATCCTGAAGCGGCGAAGATCAAGAACCCGGTCGCTGCAACATCTGAGTCGATCTCGGCTGGACAGAAGCAGTATCAGGCGCTGTGTGCCGGCTGTCACGGCAAGGACGCGAAAGGCGGCATCACGGTCTCGGTGATTGAGGACCGTGGCGGCAATCAGCCGCCGGATCTCACCGACGACAAGTGGGATCACGGTTCGAGCGACGGTGAGATCTTCACGGTTGTCAAGAAGGGGATCGCGCCCGAGTACTTCATGGCGCCGTGGGACGGACGCATCAGCGACGAGGAGATCTGGAACATGGTCAATTACATCAAGTCGCTGTCGCAGAACAAATGAAGACGCCGGCCGTGTTCGTCGCGCTAGTACTTGGCGCCATCATCGGCGGGATGGCGGTCGAGTACTGGATGACGCGGAATGTTCCTACGCCAGCTGCCCAGTCCGCGCCGGCCGGTGCGGCGAACGCCGATGTCACGTTTCTCAAGAGCGTGGTTCCGACGCAGTCCCATTCGATGATCGATGTGGGATACCACTGGACCAACCTGTGGTTCGCGGTTGACAAGAAGAATTGGACACTGGCGCGATACCTGATCGGCGAAGCTCGTCAGTCGATGCGATGGACCATTGTGCTCCGTCCCGTGAGACAGTTGCCCGACGGCAAGACGGTCGACGTCAAAGGCATCTTCACCGCAGTCGATATGAGCGCGTTTGCGGCGGTGCAGATTGCAGTCGAGGACGAAGATCACGAGGCATTCGTCAATTCCTACAAAAGCGCACTCGAGGCCTGCTACTCCTGTCACGTCTCCGCAGGCCTGCCTTACCTGAGACCGATCGTTCCAACCGCTCCGGCTTCGACGCTGATCGGTTTCGAGCCTATCGCAAAATAAAATGGATCGACGGTCCTTCCTCTGGCTGTCGGCGGCCGCGGCCTCGCCGTTCATCGCCCGATCGCGGCAGGCGCGTGGCGCCGCCACCGATCCGGTCGTCGTGGTCGGGGCAGGTCTTGCGGGACTGCGTGCGGCGGAGGTGCTGCGAAAAGCCGGCGCGCCAGTCGTCGTGCTCGAAGCGCGCAGCCGACCCGGTGGCCGCGTCTACACGATCCGAACGCCTTTCGCCGAAGGTCTCTATGCCGAGGCTGGGGCCATACGGATTCCACCGTTGCACGAAACGGTGGTGCAGCTTGCGAAGGATTACGGACTGAATCTCGTGCCGTTCGAATCGTTCAATGGATCCGCGCTGGTCACGATTGGGAGCGTGACGGCGAAGATTCCCGACGAGTTGAAGCGCGCCACGGCGACACTCACCTTGAAACCAGACGAAGACGGACAGACACAGGCGGCGTTGTTGAAACGCTACGTCACAGATCTGCCGGCCGACATCGGCGAGTTGAAGCCGGCTGCCGACGCATATGAGAGGTGGCGCAGCTACGACCAGGTGACGTGGCCCGACTGGTTACGGTCGCGCGGCGCATCCGACGATGCGGTGAGGTTGATGACGGTTGGAGGAGATTCGCGCGAGCTGTCGGCGCTGTACGTGCTTCGCCAGTTTGCCCTGCTGCAGGATGTCAATCAGTTCTACAAAATCCATGGCGGCATGGATCAACTGCCGCGCGCGATGGCGCGGTCGCTCGGCGCCATCGTTCGCTACAACGCGGCACTTGTCGGCATCGATCAGAGCGATGGCGCCGCGCGGCTCGAGTACGTCGAGCGGGGACGCAAAAAAGCCGTGCGCGCGAGCCGCGTGATTCTGACGGTTCCGTTTGCGGCGCTCCGGACCATCGATATTCGGCCGCGTTTTTCAGAACAGAAAGCGCGAGCGATCGCGGAGCTGCCGTACTTTCCCGCCACGCGCCTGCTCTTCCAGTGCCGCACGAGTTTCTGGCAGCAGCAGGGACTGAGCGGCACGGCACGCAGTGATGCCCCTGCTGAGATGTGGGATTGCACCTACGATCTCGAAGGCACCCGCGGCATCCTCGGCGCGACCGTCGGCGGTGAAATTGGTCGCAAGGTCGCTGAGATGTCGCGCGCGCGCGCGATGGCCTACGGTCTCGACGTTGTCGGCCGGACTTTTCCGGCGGTTCGCACGGCCTTCCAGACTGGGTCCGTGTATCGTTGGGTGCGTGACGCATGGGCTGGCGGCGCGTTTGCCGTCTTCCATCCCGGGCAGATGTCGACTTTGATGCCGGAGATGGCGAAACCTGAGGGACGTGTGCATTTCGCTGGCGAGCACACATCAACGTGGATGGGATGGATGCAGGGCGCGATCGAATCAGGCGAGCGGGCAGCCGCCGAAGTGCTCGAGCGGTAGTCAATTCACATGATTCAACTCTTACTCGTTCTTCATGTGCTCGTCGGCGCCGCACTGCTCGGTGCGATCACGCATCAGGCGTTCAGTGTGGCGCGCAGGCCCACGGCGCCTGGACGTTCGTTTGTCGAACGCTTCCGCGGCGTGAACTCACCCACCTTTACCAACGTCATCGTCCTGCTGTTTTTTGTCAACGTCGTGCTCGGGGGCTTGCTGTATCCGCAGTATCGCGTCGAGGTGCGGCCGACCCTGGAAGATCTTCAGTTGCGTGCGGCCAACGGCATCTTTGAAACGAAGGAGCATTTTGCGGCGGTCGCACTCGGGCTGCTCCCGGCATACTGGCTCGCGTGGCGTCCTCCACTGCTACCGGTGCGCGCGGAGACGCGCAAGTACTTGACCTGGATGCTGGCCTTCGTCGCGTGGTGGAGTTTCGTCGTCGGTGAACTGCTGAACAACATCAAGGGGCTGTTCCCATGATGCCGTCCGCCCGGATGAATGTGTTTTCGATTGTGTTCGGCGTCGCCTATATGGGGCTGTTCTTCTGGAGCGAGCGATATCACACCGCACTGTTTCGCTATTACCCGGTGCTGAAATCCTTTTCGCGCGACGATCTCGCGCTCGAGGAAGCAGGGCCCGCGATCTTGTGGTACAGCTGGTTGTTCGGCGCTACCGTGATCAGTTCGGTCGCTGCGTTTGTCGTGCCGCGCTCACTTGCCGAACGGATCGGCCAGGTGTGGGTGTGGGGAGTTCCTGCTGCACTGCTCATCGTCATTCTTGTGTATGAACGACGGTGGTTCTATTGAATCGCTAATCCCTGATCACTGATCGTCGAATCATCCGATCCCGGATCCCGGTACGAGCGCGCCAGCCCGGGGATACGTCGCGTTCCCCGGGCTGGCGCGCGCGCTCAATTCAACAGCTTCATATAGGCCACAATATCGGCCTGGTCCTGTGCCGTAAGGTTGATGAACCCGGCGCTCACGATCTGGAAGAACAGTGTGTAATGCGCCGCGACATCTTCGAGCGTCTTTGCGGAGTTGTCGTGGAAGTACGGGGCTGTACGACTGATTCCACGCAGTGGCGAGATCTTGAACGCGTTCACGTGCTCCAACGTTGGATCGTTGGCTGGGATCACCCCTGTGATGAGCGCCCGTCCGGGATCAGGACTGACCAGGTGGAATTCGTCCGACTTTCCGGGGTTGAAAATAAACTCCCGCGAACCTGCTGGATGAAGTTCCGAGATGCCGACGCTGATGAAACGCTGTCCCGCCGGAATTGGCGCCGGAGACGGAATGAACATCTTGGCGAACTCGTTGGTCTGATTCAGTAGCGGTCCGCTGTGACAGTGAGCGCACAGTCCGGGTTTCAATCCGTCCGTGGGATCCGGCGGCAGGTCGTCGAAGAACCGTCGTCCGCGTATTTCTGATTCGGTCACTCCCTGCGGCAGAACCGGATCTGCGCCTTTCTCGAGCGCAAACCGCCGGATCTCCGGGGAACTGAAAAACGCGTTGGTCTTCTGAAAGGCTGCAATCGCTTGCAGCGCTGCGATCGGAGGAACGGCCCCCTGTGCGTGATCCTGAATGGCCCCCGTGGCCTGTTGTTCCAGCGTCGGCTGGCGGCCGTCCACCATGAGCACCTCATCGAGGGCCGGAGTATTCAACGTGGTCGGAATGCCGCGCGGGATGACAACCGTCTTCGCCGAGGGATCGTCGGCGAGTTGGATGTTGTCGGCCATACGAATGGTCATCAAGACCGTGGCATCTCTTCGCATCCGCGACGTACCGTGTCCCTGACCGTCGTCGCTTCCGTCGTGGACGAAGAGAGGATCGTTGGGGTCCTGGGCGAAGCGTTTCTCGGCATCTGCCGGCGAGACTGTGCCGGTCGCCAGACTGTGGCAGGTCTCACAGGTTCGGCCGTTACCTCCAAAGGTTGCCTGCTCAAAGAGGCGCTTGCCCTCGAGAAGTTGCCCCGGAGGAGCACCAGAACCAGTGCTGGCGCCGATGGCAATGGCGGCCGCACACGTCAGCACGGCACTCATCAATAGCGCGTTTCTCATGTCGCCCTTTCTCTCGCAAACAGTTGCGTACGAGCAGTTTGCGGACGCGGCAGATTGGCGCGCCGGCTGCTGGCGGTTCTCTGTGGCTGAGTTTTGTGGATTCTATGGCTGGCGTTCAGGAAACGCAATCCTTATTTGGGTAGTCGGTACACCCTCCGCGGGCGCGAGCCACGCGTAGTTCTTGGGATTCAGCGTTTTGGTATGGCAAAATGTGCAATCACGGAGGCTGTAATGAAAGTCCGACTCCTTGCGATTGCAGTTTTGGCACTCTTCACGTCAGGCGGGGCGCTCGCCAACGGTGTCGAATTCTTCAACGCACAGAACGACGGCCCGGCGGTCCTTTACTATTTCGGCCACGTCAAGGACAGCAAGGGGAACGTCCTCGACAAGGTGATGATCACCGTCTCGGCAAAAAACGTCGGGATGAATTTTCCGTTTCGCAACGACAGCCCCGGCCATTTCAGGAGCCCCGATGTCGGACGGGCGATCCAGGGATTGGGCAAAACCGTTGATCCAGCGCAGATCGAAGTCACGATCACGAAGGCTGGTTACAAGATGGTGTCGGCGCCGAAAATTCCGAACAAGCTGGGCGCGGTTCAGCTCGAGAACGTCGTCATGGAGCCCGTTCCCGCCACTAAATAGAACGTTGTCGGGCGCGGTCGCCAAATCATCTCAGCGGCGGCGCGAACATCAGCCCGCCATCGCGCGCCAATCGATTGAGGCCGCGGTTCAGCCCGATACGGCTGCCGCGGCCGATGTTTTTTTCGAACATCTCGCCGTAATTGCCCACGGCCTTGATTGCGTCGTACGCCCACGATTCTCCAAGCCCGAGCGCCTTTCCAGTGCCGTCGACGGTGCCGAGAAGACGCTGAACATCGAGGTTGGCGCTCTTGCGCATGTCGACAACGTTGGCTGATGTCACGCCCAGTTCCTCGGCATTGACAAGCGCCAGGATGGTCCATCGGACAATCACGAACCAGTGCGGGTCATCATGCCGAACGAGCGGTGCGAGTGGCTCGCGCGAGATCTGTTCGTCGAGAATGTCGAAGTCGGCCGGCGTTGGCAGGAGCGATCGGATGGCGGCCAGCTCCGATACGTCCGCGGTGTAGACACGGCACTTTTCCTTGGCCAACGCATCCGCGATCGCCCGGAAATCGGCGGCGGATTCGAGTACCACCTTTTTGAGCGCGAGTTGGTGCGTCTGGAAGTACGAACCGGCGTTGAATTCGAAATTCGTGCCGCCGGCGACACACACGTCGATGTCCGAAAGCTGTCGAATGGCTTGCACCTTGAGCGTCTTCGATACCAGGAATCCCTGACCGTCATAGAAGGTGATCGGACCGAACAGAAGTGGCAGCGCGGCCTCGCGCCGCAGTTCCCAGGTCAGTCGACGCGAGACCACGTCGATCTCGTCACGCTTCAGGAACTCCGCGGCGTTTGCGACGGGGATGAATGTCACTTTGTCGGGTGTGCCGAGAACAGCCGCCGCGATCGCACGGCACACGTCGATATCGAAGCCGCGACGACGACCTTGGGCATCGACCTCGGAGAACCCGGGGATGTTCTCTTCAATGCCACAATTGATCAATCCGCGCTTCTGGATCATCTCGAGCCGGGGCCCCGCTGCCGCGGTCGCACTCATCCACAAGCCCGACAGAGCGAGGGCAATCAAGACTCGCATCGGTATGTCGTCGGATAATATATCCACCACATGAGGACCGGTGTTGTCGTCAGCGCGTGGGTCGTGTTTCTGCTCCTCGGCGCCGCGGGGTGTGGCGGAGGCGGCCGCGCCCTGGCGATTGGATCGTCCGCACCCGAGTTCTCGCTCCCAGGCGTAGACGGCAAGACGCACTCACTGGCCGAGTACGCCTCGAGCCGCGTACTCGCCATCGTCTTCACCTGCAATCATTGCCCTGCCGCGCAACTCTACGAAGAGCGTCTCCGCAAGCTGGATGAAGACTACCGGAGCAAAGGCGTCCGGCTCGTGGCGATCAACAGCGAGCAGGCCGACGCCATCCCATTGACCGAGCTGGCGTACTCGGACGTCGGCGATTCGCTGGCCGACATGAAAGCTCGCGCCGCGCATCGAAGAATCCAGTACCCGTATCTGTACGATGGAGACGCACAGGTCGTCGCGACCAAGTTCGGCGTCGACACGTTGCCGCATATCTTCGTGTTCGATGAACAGCGCAAGCTGCGGTACGAAGGACGGATCGACGACAACGTCAACGTCGCGCTGGTCAAAAGCCACGACGCACTGAATGCGATAAACGCGGTGTTGGCTGGTGCGAGTGTGCCAGACGAGCGAACCGCGGTCGCCGGCTGCAAGATCCAGCCGGTATCGAAAACGTCGCCGCGTCAGGAGGAGTTGACGAAGATTCAAGCCGAACCGGTTACGCTGGAGATGGCGGCGGAGGAAGAACTGAGGAAGCTGCGGCCCAATCCGACCGGCAAGCTTCTCCTCGTCAATTTCTGGGCGACGTGGTGCGGACCGTGTGTGACTGAATTCCCCGAGCTGCAGACGACCTATCGAATGTATCGAAAGCGCGGGTTTGATTTCGTGTCGGTATCGTCTGACGATCCGGCGGACAAGCCGAAGGTGATGGAGTTTCTGAAAAAGAATCATGCGTCAGGCAGGAACCTGCAGTTTGCGACGCCCGATACGTTCGGTCTGCAGGAGGCCTTCGATCCGGCCATGCCCGCCGCCGTCCCGTTCAGCGTCCTGATTGCGCCAAACGGCGACGTGTTGTTTCAGCAGCTCGGCGAATTAGACTTCTCGAAACTTCGGCGGGCGATTCTCGCGAACCTGCCCGACGACAAGGATCACCCGGGGATGCAGGCGTACTGGTCGGCGCAATGATGGTGGCGGCTGATTGGCAAGGTCAAGGTAATGTCGGGCGCGGTCTTGGACCGCGCCAACGTCCAATGGAGATTTCATGAACCTCTCAACCGATCGACGAACGTTGCTCGTGGCGGCTTTTGCCATTGTTGGCATGAGCCTGGTGGATCTGGGACATGCGCAACAACCGCCCGCCAGAGGTCGCGGCATCACCGCGAACCTCGAGCATCCGATTCTTTCGATCGGCTCACCCGCGCCCGATTTTGCGCTTCCCGGCGTCGACGGCAAGATTCACAAACTGAGCGACTACAAGAACGCGAAGATTCTCGCCGTTGTCTTCGAATGCAACCACTGTCCGGTGTCGCAGTTGTACGAAGGCCGAATCGAAAAATTGTATCGAGAGTATCGGAATAAGGGGGTCGCATTCGTCGCCATCAACCCGAACAACCCAAAGTCGGTTCGTCTGAACGAGCAAGGGTATACCGACCTCAATGACTCGCTCGAAGAGATGAAAATCCGCAAGGCCTTCCGCAACATCGACTGGCCGTATCTCTATGACGGCGAGACGCAGGCGGTCTCGATCAAGTTCGGCGTCGTGGCGACGCCACACATCTATCTGTTCGATCAGGCGCGGAAACTTCAGTATCAGGGCCGGGTCGACGACAACCAGCGCGAAGATCTCGTCAAGGCACAGGATGCACGCAATGCGCTCGAGGCGATGCTGGCCGGCAAGCCGGTCCCGGTCACCGACACGAATGCGTTCGGCTGCACGACGAAGTGGATGTCGAAGGCGAGCGGCGTCGAAGAGGAGTGGGCAAAGATTCAGGCCGAACCCGTGACCGTCGACACGGTTGGCGCCGAGGACGTGAAGAAGCTTCGCGCCAACCAGACCGGCAAAGTCCTCCTGGTGAATTTCTGGTCGACCAATTGTGCGCAGTGCGCCGATCAGTTCCTCGATCTCGAAACCACGTACCGCATGTATCGGTTGCGCGCTTTCGATTTCGTGACCGTGGCAACCGATCCGCCGGCGCAGGCCCCGGCAGTGCTTGCGTTTCTGAAGAAACAGTACGCGTCGAGTCCCAACAAACAGTTCGCGTCAGCTGATGTCGCCGCCCTGCAGGCTGCCTGGGGCTCGCGCTGGAAGCCTGGCACGCCGTATACGGCCGTAATCGGCACCGATGGCAAGATGTTGTACGAAAAGGAAGGGAAGATCGACATCCTCGACGTGCGCCGCGCCATTCTCGCGAATATGCCGGATACGAAGTCCTACATCGGGCAGCAGGCGTATTGGCAGCAGGCGATGGCGGATAAAGCGAAGAAGTAGCTGCTGGCTTTCGGCTGCTGCCTGTGGGGTTGAGAGCCAAGATCCATGAGGCAAGAGCCGAGAGCCAGAGATTACATCCCTCGTACGTCAATCCAAGTCTTGATCACTGAGCCTTGCGCGAGGGGGCTGACGGCACAAAAACAGGCTCCCAATTCGCGCGTCTGGTGGCACACGTCTTGAGACGTGCGCAGCATGGGTGTTTTCGCTCTCGCCGTGTTGCTGGCCGCCGTCTGGTATTTCACGACACCAAAGGAACGTGATCGATTCCGCCGGCTGGTTCTTGACCGTTTCGACGATGTTTGGGGCGGTGTAACACGATACTGGCCGGCTCCCACACCATTTGACGCGGCCCTCGCCGCGCGGACGCCCCGTCCGCTCGCGACATTTACCGTCCTTGCCCTGAACGTCGGCATCTTTCTCTGCATGGTGACGAGCCCCGGCTCGCTGGCCGATCCCGCGACCCTTGTCGGATGGGGCGCCAGCGTCGGCACGCAAACGGCCAATGGCGAGTGGTGGCGATTGGCGACCTCGATGTTCGTCCACGGCGGCTTCGGGCACATGATCATGAACGTGCTCGGCGTCGCCCAGATTGGGCTGATTACCGAGCGGTTCTACGGGTCGTTCGCGTTCGCCAACGCATATCTTGGCGCCGGATTGTTGTTCGCCGTGGTGAGCGTGCTGCTGCACCCGATTGCAGTCACCACCGGCGGGTCGGCGAGTGTCTTCGCGATTTACGGAATGTTTGGGACCATGCTGTTGACCGGGATGGTCACACGGTCACCGTTCACCGTGCCGCCGACGACACTGCTGAAAATCGCGGCGCCCGCCACTCTGTTTCTTTTGTACAGCTTCAGTGCGGGACACGCAGGCGCTCTCGAGCTGTCGGGTCTGGTTGTCGGACTCGTCTACGGGTTCATTCTCGCCAAGCCAATTGTCGTCGAAGCGATGAGTGCGACACCTGAGCCCGAGGCACAGCCGGTTGGGGAGGCCGCACAGTCGCGGCCGCGGTTGACGCTTGCCGTGCCGATGTTGAAACGCACGATTGGAATTACGGGGGCGATTCTCATCGTCGTCATCGGCGCCGGCATTCCGATGCGCGGTGTGATTGACGTCCGTCCGGAGATTGCGCGTATCGCCAATCTGGAAGACAAGACCGCAGGCGCATACGACAGCGCCGTGCGTGAGTTCACCAATGGCCAGATGACGATCAAGGAACTCGTGGCCCTCATCGAACGCTCGATCCTGCCGGAGCTTCGTGCCGCACAGACGCGTCTGAGTCAGCTGCAGCACGTTCCGCGCGAACAAGCGAAACTCGTCGCGGACGCTGATCAGTATTTCAAGCTGCGTGAGGAAAGCTGGAAGGCACGGGCTGCCGGCCTCAGGCGGACCAGTCTGAAGGGGATGCGTTCGCCGGATGACACCGAGCGCGAGGCGAGGGAGCTACTGGACGGCCTTCGAATCGCTAATCCCTAGGTTTAGTATCTCTACCGCTGGATCGCAGCGTGGGTGTGAACGCCGCTCGTATTAGCCTCACCCGCATTACTTACCGAGATACCGATCGAAAAACTTCCCGATCTCCTCGAACGCCTCCTTCGTCTCTGGCGCATTCGCGTCGCGCATGTACTGCGCGTGTGATTGCCCCTCGTAAACGTGCAGCTCCGCGACGACGCCGGCCTGACGCAGCTTGCGGTGGACCCGCACGGTGTTGCTGAGCAAGAGGTCGCGTGTGCCGGTCGTGAGAATCGTCGGTGGAAACCCTTTCATGTCGCCATAAACAGGCGACAACATTGGATCCTTCAGGTCGTGACCGTTCGCGTAGAGCTGCGCCATCTTGTCGCAACGTCCATCGCTGCCAACCAGAACGTTGTCGACCATGTAGTTGGTCGCGAAGGAGTCTCCGGTTCCGGTTAGATCCGACATTGGTGTTCCCGGCGCGATGGCGGCAGGCAACGGCAATCCTTCCTGCTTCGCGCGTAGCACCATCGACAGTGTCAACGCGCCACCGGCGGATGTCCCAAAGATCGCCATGTTCTTTGCGTCGGTCGACTTCAGCGCCCACTTCCACGCCGTCATGCCGTCGTCCAGGGCGGCCGGATATGGTGCGTCGGGTGGCCGGCGGTAATCCACCGACAGGACGCGGAAGTGGCCGAAGCCTGCCATGTAGATCGCTTCGCTCGTCGCCGCTTCGCCGCCCTGGAGCACATAGCAGCCGCCGTGCATGTGCACGAGCAGACGATTGCGATTCTCCGGCGGAATCACCTGAGGCGTGACCATGAACGCGTTGACACCATTCACCGTGATCGCTTCGGTCTTCACGCCCAGCCGTTCGCGGAGTGCGGGCAGATTGCGGCCGGCAGAAGGAG
The DNA here is from genome assembly GCA_035491715.1 of Vicinamibacterales bacterium. GTDB lineage: Bacteria > Acidobacteriota > Vicinamibacteria > Vicinamibacterales > 2-12-FULL-66-21 > JALZOC01. Next base: position 11,256 of record DATJKH010000099.1, read on the forward strand.
CCGCCACAGTCTTCCACTCCTCCGTGGTTGTTGGTGCGCTGTTCCAGTTCCCCGCTGGTGCGCCTGCGATCAGCGCCTGCATTTCGGGGCTGACGGTCGTGGGCACGGGAATACTGCGCGCCGGGATCGCTCGCGGCTCTTTACTGTTGGTTTGAGTGCTGACGTCGTCTGACACGGAAAGAACAATAATCGCCAACAGGACAAAAGAAAACCCGAGTGCAAGGCGACGAAGCTGGCGGAACGAGATCGTCATGGCACCTCCTCCGAACCGCACGGGCTGTGGAAGTTGCGGTATCGTCTCACAACCAGTACGAAATGCGTGAATCATGGGATCGATGCATCGAACGCGTTCAGCAGCTCGCAAATGCGGACGAGGCGGTCCGTCCACTGTTGGCTTTTTACGGCGCCCTGCTGGGATTGCAAAAGGTGCTGGCCGTCGGGCTGACTCCCAACAGAGATGGTCTGCCGACCGGCGCGCTCGCTCACGACATCGAGTTGCTGCGCCCGGGCATCGCCGCGTTTCTCGGCTCGATTGCGACTGGCGGTCCTGAGCTTCTCGCGACCCAGGCGCGCAAGCTGCTCGAGGGTCCGCAAAAGGAAATCGACGATCTCCTCACCACGTGCTGGAATCGTCCGTCGGATCGGCAGTTCTTCGCCAAGGCGGTTCTTCAGCCGTATGCACGGTTTCTCGCCGAAGCCGGCGTGATGCCGATCGATCGCCAGTTGACGATGGCGCAGAATCGCTGTCCGTTCTGCGGCGGAGTCCCGCAGCTGTCGATCCTGCACGACGCGGGTGGGCCGCTCGAGGGAGGCGGCCGATCCCTGTTGTGTGCCACCTGCCTGACGACGTGGCCGTTTCGCCGTGTCCTGTGCGCATACTGCGGTCAGGAAGACGAGCACAAGCTCGGCTACTTTCACTCACCGCAATACGATCACCTTCGTGTCGACGCGTGCGACACCTGTCGGCACTATCTCAAGACCATCGATCTGACGCGACTCGGCGTTGCGGTGCCGCTTGTCGATGAGGTGGCGGGCGCAGCGCTCGACCTGTGGGCGCGCGAGCAGGGTTACGAAAAGATTGAGCTCAATCTCGTCGGGCTGTAATCGTGTTATCGTCAGGCCGATCGGGGCGTTCGGAGGCGTGTTGATGGACATCTCGCGCAGAGCTTTCATCCAGACAACCCTTGCCGGAGGCGCGACCCTCACTGCGTTCGGGTTCGACGTCACGCCGGTTTACGCCCAGGCCAGGACACTCAAGATCGCGCGAACGAGCGAGACGCGCAGTACCTGTCCGTACTGCTCGGTGAGTTGCGGCGTCATCATTCACACCCTCGGCGACAAGGCGAAGAACGCGGTCGCACAGGTGGTCCATGTCGAAGGCGACCCGGATCATCCAATCAATCGCGGCACGCTCTGTCCCAAGGGCGCATCGCTTCAACAAGACATCCTCAACGATCGACGTCTGCTCAAACCGCAGGTGAGGCGGCCCGGTTCAGATCGCTGGGAAGACATCAGCTGGGATCAGGCACTGGACGAGATCAGCCGCCGCGTGAAGAAGACGCGCGACGACACCTTCATCGAACGTGACGATCGCGGCCGCGTCGTCAACCGCTGTGAAGGCATCGCGTTTACGGGCGGCTGCACCGACACCAACGAATTCAATTTCCTCGTCGTCAAGACGATGCGCAGCCTGGGGGTCTGCTATCTGGAGAACCAGGCCCGGGTTTGACACGGGCCGACGGTCTCCAGTTTGGGGCCCACGTTCGGTCGCGGCGCAATGACCAATGGCTGGATCGACATCAAGAACACCGACGTGATGTTGATCATGGGTGGCAATCCGGCGGAGAACCATCCCTGCGGCTTCAAGTGGCCGATTGAAGCCAAGCTGCACCGCAACGCCAAAATGATCGTGGTCGATCCGCGGTTCACGCGGACCGCAGCCAGCGCCGATCTGTTCCTGCAGATTCGCGCCGGCACCGACATCGCGTTTCTCGGCGGCATCATCAACTACGCGATTGCGAACGACCGCCTGGCGCACGAGTACCTCGTCAACTACACGAATGCCGCCTTCATCGTGAAGGAAGGATTCAAGCTTCCGCTGGACGGCCTCTACTCAGGCTTCGATCCATCGACCCACGAGTACGACAAATCGACGTGGAACTACGAATCAGCGGGCGGTCCGGCTGGCC
>DATJKH010000100.1:0-68852 GCA_035491715.1 Vicinamibacterales bacterium
GCATCGAGTTGCGCGGCTTCGGGGTGTTCCAGGTCAAGCCGCGGAAGCGGGGAATCGGCCGTAACCCCCGCACCGGCAAAGAGGTACGGATTCCGCCCGGACGCACGATCCGATTCAAGCCCGGTAAGGACCTCCAGAACATCGGAGGGTAATTGGCGTTTCCTTCCGACGAACCGGGTTACCCGGGGACTGCCTTTCCGCTCGAGCCGTTCGACGCCTCCTTCGGAATTCCAGTAAGACCTCGCAAGTTCCAGAGCCGTATCTGGTTGCATCTGGTACTGCTGCTTCTCACGATCGGCAGCACCACGATTGCCGGCGCCCTGCATTATCACTCGTTCATCTCCGAGTTTTCGCCGCAGCCCATTCCGCTTCGCTGGTCGCTGCTCCTTCAGGGCTTTTGGTACAGCGGAACATTGCTGGGCATCCTCGGCGCGCACGAGATGGGGCACTATCTACTCTGCCGCCGCTATAACGTCGACGCGAGCCTTCCCTATTTCATCCCAATGCCGCCGCTGATCTTTCTGACCGGCACACTGGGAGCGGTCATCAAGATACGCGAAGCGTTTCCTTCGCGCCGAGTGCTGTTCGATATCGGCGTGGCGGGGCCAATCGCCGGCTTCGTCGTTCTCGTGCCGGCACTCTTCTACGGCATGACGCTCTCGAACGTCGTGCCGGAACCGACCCAGGGCAGTGTCCTGTACTTGGGCGAGCCACTGTTATTCAAGCTCGCCACGCTCACCATGATCGGCCCGATCCGCGAGGGCTACACTGTCAATATCCACCCGATGGTCTTCGCCGCGTGGTTCGGCATGCTGGCCACAGCGCTGAATCTTCTGCCCTTCGGTCAACTGGATGGCGGGCACATTACCTACGCGACGCTCGGGCGATGGTCGACGCCGATTTCCATTGCGACCGTCGGCAGCGCGGTTGCCATGACGTTCGTGTCAATGAGCTGGCTTGTCATGACGCTGATGATGCTTGTGATGCTGGCGACCCTGGGTCCCCGACATCCACGCGTCATCGACGAACACGAGCCGGTCGGCCTCGAGCGCAACCTGCTTGCAGTCTTTGCACTCATCATGTTCATTCTCTGCTTCACGCCGGTTCCGATTCAGTTACAGGACCTGGTGGGAACGAGATAGGCGTCCCGGCAGCTACAACACGGACATCGGATCCACATCCACGATCGTCCGGCGCCGTATTTCCGGCCGTGTCGACAATACCGTCTGCAGCGCCTGCCGCATCGCGGGACGGTTCGTGCCTTTGATGAAGAGCTGTGCGCGATACTCCCCCTTCAACCGGCTGAGAGGCGCCGGCGCCGGTCCGAGTACCCGATAGGGCACGCCGGCGATGCGAAGCGCATCCACCAGCTCGCCGGCATCGGACATGGCCGCTTCCCGCGTTCGCGCCTTGATCACCGCATTGATCAAGGCCACCGCGGGTGGATACTTCATGCCGCGGCGAAACGCGATCTCCTCCTGGTAGAACGCGCCGTAATCCTGGCGGCAGGCATGGCGGATGCTGTAGTGATTCGGATAAAGCGTCTGGACGATCGCCTCTCCCTGGATTTCTCCGCGTCCGGCTCGTCCGGCCACCTGAGTCAGGAGCTGAAACGTCCGCTCGGCGGCGCGAAAATCAGCGAGGCCGAGTCCGACATCCGCCGAAATGACGCCGACCAGCGTTACGCGCGGAAAGTCGTGTCCCTTGGCGATCATCTGCGTTCCAACGAGGACGTCGATCTCGCCTGCTGCAAACTGCGTGAGCAGCGCGGCAATCGCCCCTTTCTTCCGGATGGTGTCCCGGTCGACGCGTGAGACTCGGACGCCGGCAAACCTCTCGCGAATCTCCGCCTCGACCCGTTCGGTTCCGAACCCGAGTTGTTCGAGATACGGTCCCGCACAGTTCAGACATGCCTTCGGCAGGGACCTCGAATAATTGCAGTAGTGACAGCGCGCGCGTGCCTCGGCTTTGTGCACCGTCAATGACACGCTGCAATTCGGACATTCCAGCGTCGCGGCACATTGCCGGCAGAACACGTTGGTCGCAAATCCGCGACGATTGAGCAGCACGATCGACTGCTCGCGCCGCTGGAGCCGCAATGCCATCGCCTCGCATAGCGCAGTGCTGAGAATGACGTCGGGGCCGGCCGTTGCATATTCTTCACGCATGTCGACGACCCGCACCGACGCCATCGGCCGTTCGAGCACTCGAGCGGTGAGGGTGACCAGGTCGTAGCGGCCGTTCTGCGCATTGTGAAAACTTTCCAGCGCCGGCGTCGCCGACCCGAGCACCACGAGCGCACCTGCCTGATTCCCGCGGACTACGGCCACATCGCGTCCGTGGTAGCGCGGGCTCTCGTCCTGTTTGTACGAGCTGTCGTGCTCCTCGTCGACGGCAATCAACCCGAGCGATCGAACTGGCGCGAAGATGGCGGAACGTGTGCCGACCACTACGTCGACATCACCGCGGCGGATACGATGCCATTGATCGTGTCTCTCGCCGTCTGACAGCCCGCTGTGCTGAATCGCCACCCGATCGCCGAACGTGCTGCGAAACACGGCGGCGACCGCCGGGGTCAGGGCGATCTCTGGAACAAGCATCAGCACGCCGCGGCCATGTCGCTGCACCGATTCGGCAAGACGAAGATACAGCTCCGTCTTTCCGCTTCCAGTGACGCCGTGAAGAAGAACGGTCCGGAACGTCCCTTCAGCCGCCAGCGCCGATAACCGATCGAAGGCGGTGCGTTGTTCCTCGGTCAGGACGACCGGCTGACGTGGCGACACCGGTGTGGCCGCCTGCACGAAAGGATCGCGATCGACGGCGCGGCGCGAAATAGTGACGAGCCCAAGTGCGTTGAGTCGATTCACGGTTGCTGCGGCGATGCCGCGTCCGGCGAGCTGCGCAGTGTCGATGCCGTCGGGGACCCCGCGCAGCAGCGCCAGCGCTTCCTGCTGCCGGCGCGCAAGTTTGACTGGTATCGCCTCGGCATCCTGCCCTTGAGCCGTGACGCTCGCGACTCTCATCGTGCGATGCGCAGCCGCGCGTCCTTTCAACGGCTGCGTGATTTCAACGAGACCGTCACGCTCGAGTCCGAGCAACGCCGCGTGGGTTCCCGCTTTCTTGATGATCGTTTCGACGCGCACCGGGCGGCCGTCTTCGAGTGCGTCGAGCAACTGCCGCCGCGGCCCGCGTTCGGCCAGCAGCCGCGCACGACCCGCGTCGGTAATGTGCACATGCCGCTCGCTTTCAATCCACGACCGCGGCGGCATTGCGGTTGCGATCGCCTCACCAATCCCGCACGCGTAGTATTCGGCGACCCACTTCGCGAGCTCAACGACGTCAGCCGGAAGGAACGGGGCGGAGTCCAGGATGTCGAGGATGGCTTTTGTCGTGCCGGGATCCGTTGTCCGTGGCGCGGGATCCGGTCGGATCCCGGATCCCGGATCCCCGATCACGGAGACGACGACACCGGTCATCGTCCGCTTCCCTACCGGTACCAGCACCCTCGCACCCACCTGCGGGTCGGGGAATTCGTCAGGAATAGAGTAGGTAAGCGTGTCGAGTTGCGGGACTGGAACGGCGACCTGGAGCAGGCGCCCCTCGACTCGCGTGTTCATGCGCTCGCTCGGGACAGGCGCTCTACTCCGCGGCGGCCGGTGGCGCGCCGGGTACGCTCCGGCCGAGGATCGAGAGCGCCAGCTTCAGATCGTCCCAGGCCTCTCGCTTATTGGCAGGACTGCGAAGCAGGAACGACGGATGGAAGGTCGGAATCAGCTTCGCCCCGCGGTAGTCGAACACGCGACCGCGCAGCCGCGAGATAGGGGCGTCGGTCTTGAGCAGCGTGCGCGCCGCGAACGCGCCGAGGGCAATCACGACTTTCGGTTCAACCGATGCGAGTTGCTGAAACAGGAATGGTTCGCACGTCGCAATCTCGTCCGGTTCGGGATTGCGGTTGCCGGGAGGGCGGCACTTCAGGACGTTCGCGATGTAGACCTCGTCGCGGGCGAAGCCCATCGCTTCGATCATTTTCGTCAAGAGTTGCCCCGCACGTCCAACGAACGGGATGCCCTGAATGTCCTCATCGGCGCCAGGTGCCTCGCCGACGAACATGAGATCGGCGGTCGGATTGCCAACGCCGAAAACGATCTGCGTCCGCCCGAGTGTGTGCAATTTGCAGCGCGTGCAGTCGCCGATCTCCGCGCGGATTCCGGCGAGCACTTCCGCCGCCGATCGCGCCAAGGTGACCGGTACCGCGACCGGTTCCGGCTCTTCTCTCGCTTCTGGCACCCCGGGCACCTCGGGCACTCCCGGTACCCCGGGCACTCCCGGCACCCCGGGCACCCGTGGCACTCGATCGCGCCACGCCCGATCTCGGTTAATGCCCGTAACCCCGAGCTCTTGATAAAACCTGAGATGTTCCGCGAGAGGATTCACGCCGTAGCCTGAGCCATTAGCCCTGAGCCTTGAGCCCCGAGCCAAGAGTGTTGAGTCGCAGCTCCGCACGATCGAGGATACGTGACGCGAGATCAGCCTTGGGGGTGACCGCAATCGTCTCCTCGGTATCCTGGCTGATGATCGTTCCGGCGTTGGTGTCGACCTCAAACCCCGCGTCGGCGCGCGTGATGTCGTTCGCCACGATGAAGTCGACGTGCTTGCGCAGGAGTTTCGCGCGGCCGCGCTCCACGGGGTCGCCGCTTTCAGCCGCAAATCCAACCAGGACCGGCTTCGAGCGGTTCCCGCGAATGCCTCCAAGTTCGGCGAGGATGTCCGGCGTTCTCACCAGCCGCAACTCCAGCGGAGCGTCAGATTTTTCGATCTTGCCGGGCGAAGCGTGTTCTGGGGTGTAGTCGGCGACAGCGGCAGCCATGACGACAATGTCGCTGGCCATGGCGTGATGCTGAACGGCGGTGTGCATCTCGGCGGCGCTTCGGACATATATCAATTCAACGCCGGCGGGGGCAGGGAGCGACGATGGGCCGGAAATCAACACGACGCGCGCACCGCGTTTCACGGCTTCCGCCGCGATCGCGTATCCCATCTTGCCGCTCGATCGGTTACCGATATAGCGGACCGGATCGATGTCTTCGTAGGTCGGACCGGCGGTCACGAGCACGAGCTTGCCAAGCAGCGAGCCGCGGGGCTGAAGCAATAGATTGGCGGCGTCAACGATTTCATCCGGTTCGGCGAGGCGTCCCTTGCCGATCCAGCCGCACGCGAGGTACCCCGCCCCGGGCTCCACGAATCGCACGCCGCGCGCCATCAGCGTCGTGATGTTGCGGCGAACGGCTTCGTGCTCGAGCATGTTGGTGTTCATGGCTGGTGCGATGAGCACCTGCGCACGAGTCGCGAGGTAGAGCGAGCTCAGGAAATCATCCGCAATCCCGTTGGCGAACTTGCCGATGATGTTGGCTGTGGCCGGCGCCACCAGCAGCAGCGAGATGTCGGTCGCGAGCGCGATGTGCTCGATGTCGGCGTTCATCCCGCGCGCGTATTGATCGGTGATGACCGGCCGGCGCGTGATCGCTTCGAAGGTGAGCTCGCCGACGAACTTTGTCGCCGATCGAGTCATCACTGCCGTCACGTCGTGGCCACGTTTCTGCAGCCCGCGCGCCACTTCAACGGCCTTATATGCGCCGATTCCGCCGGTCACGCCGAGCGCAATGAGTGACACATCGAACCTTTTCTACTATTCAGTCGCCTGAATCTTCTCGACCTTCCCCTCTTTCACTTCCTTCTGCGCCAGCTTCACCAGCTTTTCGTTGCCGGACGTTCTTGGCGTGCAACCCTGCAGCAACTGGTGCGCACGCGCGCCGGCAACGACCACGAACTCGAACCTTCCCGGTGTTTCATGACGATCGGACATGTGTTCAACTTCTCCTGCTGTTACCGATGAACGTTTTGACGATCTCTTCTGCGACGCCGCGCATCGACCGCAGACGCGCGCGTTCGGCGAGGACGATCGATTTGAGGCGGTCGACGCACGCCTCGAGTTCGTCGTTGACGACGACATAGTCGTACTCGGTGAATGCGGCGACCTCGTCGCGCGCCGTCTGCAGCCGACGCTGCATGGCCTCTTCGGTGTCGGAACTCCGCCCGCGCAAACGTTGCTCGAGAATCGGAAACGAAGGCGGCAGCACGAACACGCCAACGGTCCCGGCGCAGCGCGACCGCACCTGGCGTGCACCCTGCACATCGATCACGAGTACGAGGTCACGCCCGGCCGCCAGATACGCTTCCGCGTCGCCCGCGCATGTCCCGTACAGATTCCCGAACACATCCGCGAACTCGAGGAACGCCCCGGCCGCGACCATCTGCTCGAACCGTGCGCGTGTAATGAAATTATAGTCGATGCCGTCGACTTCCCCGGCCCGGATCGCGCGCGACGTGTACGAACGCGAGAGCGCGAGATCCGGCACAACCTGAACAAGTCGTTCCGCGACCGTGGTTTTGCCGGTGCCTGACGGTGCTGAAACGACGAGCAGAAGGCCCCGCCTCGAGCTCTCCCCGGATCCCGGACCCCGGACAACGGATCCCGACAGGATGTCGGCCTCACTCGACATTCTGCACCTGCTCGCGCATCTTCTCGAGTTCCGCCTTCAGCGCCACGATCACTTCCGAGACGGCCGGCCCTTCGGCCTTCGACCCAATCGTGTTCACTTCCCGATTCATTTCCTGAAGCAGAAAATCAAGCTTTCGGCCGCACGGCTCCGGGGAGTCGGTCAGCGCGCGCCAGTGATCGAGGTGACCGCGAAACCGGACGACCTCTTCGGTGATGTCCGATCGCCCGACGAACTTCACGATCTCCTGTGCGATGGCCGCTTCGTCGGCCAGCGCGTCAGCTCGCAACTCCCGGACGCGCTCCTGCAGCCGCGTCTGCAATCCAATGATCCCATCGTCGGCGGCCGACGCCGCACGGACAAACAGCTCGCTCAACGTCGCCCGGCGGCTCTCGAGATCCGTCCGAAGATAGCCCCCTTCGCGAACACGCATGGTGTCCAGTTCGTCGAGCGCCGCGCTGACCGCTTCTTCAACTCGAGTCGTGACCTGATCGGCATCCGGGTCGGCATCTTCCGTCCGCTCACGAATCGAGAGCGCTTGCGGAAAGCGCAACAGATCCCCGGGAGCCATCGTGCCAGAAACGTAGCCCCGTTCGCGCGCACGATCAATGGCACCGCCGAGCGCCTCGAGAAACGCCTCGTTCAGCTCGACCTCGAGCGCCGGCACCCGCCGTTGCTGGACCGTCACGGTGATCTCGACCCGTCCGCGGCTGACTCGCTTCTGGGCGAGCGTCCGGAGACGGCTTTCAATCGCGGCCAGCGTGGCGGGCAGCCTGACCTGAAGGTCGAGGAACTTGTGGTTCACCGACCGAATCGTCACAGCAATCGTCGCGACATCGTCGTCTTTTGTCAGCGACGCGAACCCGGTCATGCTCTTGATCATGACACCGAGGGGACCCGCCCGGCGACCGGCGCATGTGGGGTAATGCGCGTGTCGAAGATCTGAAGCGAATACAGCTTGGCGTACACACCGCCCGGACGCGGCAGCAACTCGTCGTGCCGGCCGATTTCGGCGACACGGCCTCGCTCAAGCACGATGATCGCGTCAGCTCTCCGGACGGTCGAGAGACGGTGCGCGATCACGAATGACGTCCGGTTGCGCATGAGATTCTGAAGTGCGTCCTGCACGAGCAACTCGGATTCAGCGTCCAACGACGAAGTCGCCTCGTCGAGAATGAGCATCGGTGAATTCCGGAGCAGCGCGCGAGCAATCGCGAGGCGTTGCCGCTGGCCTCCCGACAACAATTGCCCGCGCTCACCGATACGTGTCTCGTATTTGTCCGGGAGTGTGGCGATGAACTCGTGCGCATGAGCCGCTTTGGCAGCCGTTTCGATTTCCTCTGCGCTGGCAGTTGGCAAGCCGTAGGCGATGTTCCGCGAGATAGTGTCGTCGAACAGCACGGTATCCTGCGTCACGATACTGATTTGCGATCGCAACGACGCCAGGGTGGCGTGGCGGATATCGACGCCGTCGATCAGAATCGCGCCATCGCTCACGTCGTAGAAGCGCGGAACGAGATTGACAAGTGTGGTCTTGCCTGCCCCGCTGAGTCCGACGATCGCCACCACCTGCCCGCTGCGAACGCTGAACGATACGTCTTTGAGGATCGTCTTGCTCAAGCCGTCGTACGAGAAACTCACATTTCGGAACTCGATGGCCTGCCGCAGCCGTGTCAACGGCTGCGCATCGGCACGCTCCGGCACCTCTGAATGCGTGTCCAGGATTTCAAAGATCCGTTCCGACGCGGCCATCGCTTGCTGCAGCGTCGCATTCACTCGACTCAGCTTTTTGATCGGTGCGTACATCATGAACGCAGCCGCGATGAAGGCGGCGAAGTCTCCTTCAGTCAGCACCTTCTCGGCGATCTGACGGCTGCCGTACCAAATCAGTCCAACGATTGCCACGCCACCGAGCAGTTCCATCAGCGGTGGAAGCAGCGCCAGCGCGCTCGTCACCTTGAGGTTCGTGCGATAGAGACGCTGCGATGCCTGCTTGAATCGCTGCTCCTCGCGCGCTTCTGCGCCAAACGCCTTCACGATGCGATGGCCGGTGAATGCCTCGGCGGTGACGTGCGACAAGTGTTCGAGATGTTCCTGGCTTCGTCGTGTCGTGCTGCGAATACGCTTGCCGAAGCGAACGAGCGGATAGACGACGAGCGGCGCGCCAGTAACGGCTACCAGAGCGAGACGAGCATCCAGATAAAAGAGGTACGCCGCGAGTCCGACCAGTGCCAGCCCCTCTCGCATCAAATCGCCGATCGTTTCAGAGACCGCCTGCTGGACCTGGTTCACGTCATTGGTGATTCGCGACATGAGCTGTCCGCTGGTATGGCGGCTGAAAAAGGTCGCTGACTGATCGAGGATGTGCCTGAACAACCGATCGCGAAGGTCACGGACGACACGTTGACCGATGTCGGTCATCACAAACGCGGACGCATATCCGGCGAGTCCTTTCACCAGATAGACGACCAGCAGAGCGGTGCACCATTCGACCAGACCGGTGCCATTCGGCAGGACACGATCGATAACCGGTTGGATGAGGGCGGCAACGGCCGCGTTGGCGATGGCATACACCACCATGGCCGCGATTGCCGCAGCGATTCGCCCGCGATAAGGACGGGCATAAGCGAACAGGCGCTGAAGCGGATTCACTCGGTGAACCGGTATTTGAGCAGCACCCACAACGCGACGAACCCGTCGCGCCAGGTGATTTTTTTCCCCTCGTCGTAATTGCGTCCGTCGTAGGTAATCGGAATCTCGTACACGCGATAGTGGCGCTTGAAGATCTTTGCCGTGAGTTCCGGCTCGATGCCGAATCCGTTCGATTCCAGGGTGAAGGAGCGCAGGACTTCGGTGCGCATCACCTTGTAGCAGGTTTCCATGTCGGTCAGCATCGTGTTGTACAGCACGTTGGTGACGAGCGTCAGAAACCGGTTGCCGGCGTAATGCGTGAACAGAAAGACGCGGTGACGGCCGAGAAATCGCGAGCCGTAGACGACATCCGCACGCCCCTCACAGATGAGGGCAATCAGGTCCGGAAACTCCTCGGGCGAATACTCCAGGTCTGCGTCCTGAATGACGACGAGATCGCCGCTCACTTCCTGGAAGCCCCGTCGGAGCGCCGCCCCCTTCCCACCGTTCGCGGGCTGCAGAACGAGCTTGAACGGCAGCTCCTCTGCCAGCCGCGTCAGGATGTCCCGCGTCCCATCGCGCGACCCATCGTCGACGACGATGAGTTCGGTGCGAATCGGCACGGCGAGGACGCGCCGGATCATCTCTTCGATTGTGTGCCGCTCGTTGTAGGCGGGCATCACGACCGACAGCAGTGGATCCCGAAGCTGTCCTCTCAGCCTGGACATCTACGCGGTGGCCTTCCGATAGCCCTGCGGATGTGCCTCGCGCCAGCCCGATGCCGTGCCGACAATGAGGTCGATATCTTCGAACGCGGGCTTCCAGCCTAGCTCGCGACGAATGCGATCGCTCGCGGCGAAAAGCACTCCAGGATCCCCTGGGCGGCGCGGGCCGACGGTGTAAGGGACCTTGCGCCCGACCACGCGTTCGACCGAATCGAGCACAGCCTTCACGGAGGTTGGCCGCCCGTTGCCCAGGTTGTACTGGCTGGATGCGGCTCCCTTTCGCAAGGCGGCGAGGGAAAGCAGATGCGCCGATGCGAGATCGGTGACGTGCACGTAGTCCCGGAGGCACGTGCCATCTGGCGTGTCGTAGTCGTCGCCGAACACCTGGAACGTAGCCCGGCCCAATGCCGCGTCAATCGCGCGAGGGATCAAGTGAATCTCCGGCGCGTGGTCTTCGCCAAGCTCTCCATCCGGATCGGCCCCGGCGGCATTGAAGTATCTCAGCGCGATCGACTTGATGCCGTACGCGATCTCGTAGTGCGGCAACGCGCGCTCAATGGCGAGCTTGGTCTCGCCATAGGCATTGATCGGGCGGGTGGGATGCGACTCGGTAATCGGGGTTTCGATCGGATTGCCGAAAACGGCCGCGGTGGACGAGAACACGAAATGACGGACGTTCTCGGCGATCATCGCGTCGAGCACCGACATGGCCCCGGCAACGTTGTTGCGATAGTACCCCGCGGGATTCCGAACGGAATCGCCAACCGACAGCCATGCGGCAAAATGCATGACCGCGTCGACGTCGTGCTCTCGAATGGTGGCGCGCAGCTTCGCCGTGTCGTGAATATCACCGGCGACAACGGCAGACGCGTGTTGCGTCGCTCCCCGATGCCCGGCCGACAGATTGTCAAAAACCACGACGCGTGTGCCGTCCGCGCGGAGCGTTTTGACGGCGTGGCTGCCGATGTATCCCGCGCCGCCGGTAACCAGGACACTGCTCATGGACGCCCTATGGAGAGATAGGTGAACCCGTGCGCTTTGAGTTGATCAGGATTGTAGAGGTTCCGGCCGTCAAAAATGACCGGACTGCGCAAGAGTTTTTTCATCCGTTCGAAGTCGGGCTCGCGGAACTCGTTCCACTCGGTCACGATGGCGAGCGCGTCGGCACCCTTCAGTGCGGCGTAACTGTTTTCCGCGAAGGTGACCTTCGACCCGAAGATCCCGCGCGCGACGGTCATCGCCTCCGGATCGTAGGCCTGAACCGCGGCGCCGGCCGCAAGTATTCCATTGATGAGCGGCACCGCCGGAGCCTCGCGCATGTCATCGGTTCGCGGTTTGAACGCGAGCCCCCACACCGCAATGCGTTTGCCCTTCAGCGAGCCGATCTGCGATTGCATCTTGGCCAGCAACCGCAGTTTCTGCCGCTCGTTGACCCCTTCGACCGCTTCGAGAATGGAGAACTTGTAATCCCTCTCGGCCGCGAAGCGGACCATCGCTTTCACATCTTTCGGAAAACAACTTCCGCCATAGCCGACACCGGGAAAGAGAAACGACGAACCGATCCGCCGATCTGACGCGACCGCGCGGCGCACCTGATCGACGTTGGCGCCGGTCGCCTCGCAGACGTTGGCCACCTCATTCATGAACGAGATGCGGGTGGCCAGCATCGCGTTGGCTGCGTACTTCGAGAGTTCTGCACTGGCGCAGTCCATCAGCATTATGGGTGCACCCGTCCGTGTAAACGGAGCGTACAGCTCCTTCATCAGCTCGGCACCGCGAGGGTCCTCGGCCCCAATGACGACCCGATCGGGTTTCATGAAGTCGTCGATCGCAGCGCCCTGTTTGAGAAACTCGGGATTACTCACGACGCTGAACGGATGGGTGGTTTCGCGGCGGATGACTTCCCGAACCTTTGCGGCAGTGCCGACCGGAACGGTGCTTTTGTTCACGATCACCTTGTAGCCATTCATGGCGCGGGCCGTATCGCGGGCCACGGCCAGCACGTGCTGAAGGTCGGCTGACCCATCTTCCCCGGTAGGTGTCCCGACCGCGATAAAGACAATCTGCGAATTCCGAACCCCCCGCTCGAGGGCGGTCGTGAATACCAGCCGCTTTTCGCTGCGGTTGCGGCGGACGAGCTCTTCCAGGCCCGGCTCGTATATGGGAATCTTTCCGCGTTGAAGGGCCCGGATCTTGGCCGGATCCTTGTCGACGCAGACAACCTCGTTACCGTTTTCGGCCAGACAGGCCCCGGCGACCAGTCCGACGTACCCGCTGCCAACGACCGCTATTTTCATCCGCGACGCGCCTTCCCAAGGTGCATAAACCGCTAAAGGTAGCACAGCCGGAAAAATCGTGTCAATCTATTGAATGGAAAGGGTTTGGCGGCATGGCGGCTGTGTTACGATCCGGCGCGAGTGCACATCCTGATCGACTACCGACCGGCGCTCCGCCAGCGGACCGGCGTCGGCCAGTATGTCCACGGGCTGGCGGCCGCACTGGCGGCACGTCTGGACGCGCCCGATTCCCTGACGCTGTTTTCGAGCTCCTGGAAGGATCGCCTGCCCCCCTCGGTTGTTCCCGACGCAAGACAGGTTGACGCTCGAGTCCCTGTCAGACTGTTGAACCTGGCCTGGCACAGGCTCGAATGGCCCCCGATCGAGTGGCTAACCGATGTCCGCGCCGATGTCGTGCACTCCCTTCATCCGCTGCTGATACCGTCCCGATCGGCGGCACGCGTGGTGACGGTCCACGATTTGTACTTCCTCGATCGTCCCGAACACACTGCTGCCGAAGTCCGGCGAGACTACTCTTCTCTCGCGCAGAGTCACGTCAGGCGCGCTGACGGCGTCGTGGTGAACTCCAGGTATACCGGTAGTCAGGTTGCCCAACGGTTCCACATCAGTGCCGATCGGATCACGGTGTGTTACCCCGGCAAACCGTCATGGTCACGCCGGCAGGACACGGCCGTGCCGGGACCCATCCTGTTTCTTGGCACCGTCGAGCCTCGAAAGAACGTGGCGCGATTGATCGAAGCCTACGGCGCCGTGGTCGGTCGCCGGACCGACACGCCGGACCTGGTGATCGCCGGTGCCCTGAATATTCCGAAGGACCAACTCCTGTCGCGCGCTTCCGGCGGTTCGAATCTCTCACATCGCATCAGTTTCGCTGGGTACGTGGAGGAGGCCGAGCGCAAACGCCTCCTTTCGATCGCCTCAATGCTGGTTCTTCCTTCGCTCGAGGAAGGATTTGGCATCCCGGCATTGGAAGCGATGACGATCGGCCTGCCGGTGATCGCATCGAATCGCGGCGCGCTACCGGAGGTAGTCGGTGATGCGGGCATCCTGGTCGAACCGGAGGACGTGCGCGCGCTCGCCGCCGCTATTGAGCAACTCGTGAACGACAACTTGCTGCGACGGTCGCTTGCGGCGAAAGGCGTGGAGCGAGCCGAGCATTTCAGCTGGGATTCGAGCGCGGATGCGTTATATGGGGCCTACCGGACGGCAGCAGCACGCAGGCAGCGGAGTGCTTCGTGAGCGACCCTCTTCGAATCGGAATCGATGCGCGCGAGCTGCTCGGAGAAGTCACGGGTGTCGGACGGTATCTCGGAGAGCTGATTACGCGCTGGACGAGCCGCTCCGACGCGGCCGCACGCCGTTTCATCCTGTATGCCCCGCGGGCACTCGATCTTCCGTTGCCGAAACAATCGGCGGAAGTTCGAGTGGTGCCTGGGGGTGCCGGCACGTGGTGGGAACAGACGACGCTCCGTCGCGCCGTGAGGGCGGACAAGCCGCACGTTTTCTTTGCTCCGGCGTATACGGCTCCGGTCGCCCTCGGAGTCCCCTTCGCCGTCACGATTCACGATGTCTCGTTTCTGGCCCACCCGGAATGGTTCAGGCCGCGCGAGCGATGGCGTCGCCGGATCCTGGCGCACCGAATGGCTGCCGCGGCCTCGCTGATCTTCACTGACTCTGAGTTTTCACGTTCGGAAATTTCATCGCGCCTGAACGTGGATGAAAGCCGGTTGAAGGTCATTCCCCCCGGCGTCAGTCAGGTGCCAGGCACCGCTCCGGCCGCCGATGTGTCTCAGCCGCGCGACCCGCTCGTCCTGTTCGTTGGCACGCTACTCAATCGGCGAAACCTGCCCGAGTTGATCGCCGCGTTTGCCCGGGCCACCGTCGCAAGACCTGATGCCCGTCTCGTGATCGTCGGCTCGGATCGAACGTGGCCGCCGCAGGATTTGAAACAAGCAGCCGCTGCCTATGACGTCGGCTCGAAGGTGGACATTCGCAGCTACCTTCCGCACGAGCACCTGCGCGACCATTACTCACGCGCGTCGGTGTTCGTGTTCCTCTCGGAGTATGAGGGTTTCGGCCTGACGCCACTCGAAGCATTAGCGATGGGTGTGCCGATTGTCGTGCTCGACACACCCATCGCGCGCGAAGTCTACGGCGACGCCGCAGAATTTGTCGGCGTTGGCGACATCGAGGCCACAGCAAACGCGATTGCAAAATTCCTCGACGCCCGCGGCGCGGCGCGCGATCAGCTCTCACGGGCGCCGGCGGTTCTCGGCCGCTACTCATGGGATCGCGCCGCAGACGAGACGCTGCAACATCTCGAACGGATTCGCCGGTGACCACGCTGACGATCGTCATCGTGAGCTACAACGCGAGCGCCCATCTCGAAAGATGTCTCGAGTCGCTCGCCGCTTCCCCACCGTCAACACCTCACCACATCGTCGTTGTCGACAACGCGTCGCCGGATGGTAGCGTCGCGATGGTCCGTGACCGCTGGCCCACCGTGACAGTCATCGCGCAGTCGGCCAACGTCGGGTTCGCAGCAGCCAACAACGCCGGCATCCGTTCATCGCAGAGTGAGCTCATTCTCCTTCTCAACAACGACACCATCGTCCCTGCCGGGGCCATCGATGCGCTCGTGGTGCGGTTGTTCGCCCGACCGGACGTCGCTGTCGCCGGTCCAAGGCTCGTCGGCGGCGACGGGCGGCCGGAACTTTCCTTTGGACGGATGATTTCGCCGTGGAACGAATTGCGTCAAAAGCTGACGCTCGCCCTGTACGGTCGCGGTGTCCAACCTGTCTCGCGGTGGATCGAACGCGAAACCCGCCGTGAACAACTCGTCGATTGGGTCAGTGGCGCCTGCCTGCTCGTGCGACGCGCGGACGCTGAAGCGGCCGGCCTGCTCGACGAGCGATACTTTCTCTACACGGAGGATGTGGACTTCTGCGCCGCGATACGCGCGCTGGGACGGCACGTCCTCTTTACGCCGGCCGCGCATGTTGTGCACGTTGGTGGCCGGTCGCGGGCGACAAGCCCGGCTGCGGTGGACCGGGCGTATCGGAGAAGCCAGATGGCCTTCTACCAAAAGCATCATCCTCGATGGGCACCGGTGCTCCGGATCTATCTCAGATTGAAGCGGCAGTTCCCGCAGTAAAATTCTGACGCCTTGAGAATCGCCATCGATGCTCGCAAGATTCGGGACTACGGCATCGGGACGTACCTTCGGAATCTTCTCCGCCATTTATCGCGGCTGGACGCGGAGACCGAGTACGTCGTGCTCTGCCGCGGTGTCGACAGCGGAACGTTCGAAGAGCTCGGCCAGAACTTTCGCACGATTCCCGAGACGGCGAAACCGTACTCCGTTGGCGAGCAGCTGCGCATTCCGCTGGATCTGAGACGCGAAAGAATCGATCTGTTTCATGCGCCGCACTACGTGCTGCCGCCGTTGACGCCATGTAAGGCGGTCGTCACCATTCACGATTGCATTCATCTCCGGTTCCCGCAGTATCTCCCCAACCGGCTGGCCTACGCCTATGCGCGATCCGCGATGTGGATGGCGACGCACCGGGCCAATCGCGTCCTCACGGTCTCCGAGGCGTCGAAACGCGACATCCTGCGCTATTTCCGGATTCCGGAACAGAAGATCGACGTGATCTACAACGCCATCGACGAGCGACTCGGCGAAACCCCGAGCCCGGAAGAGATCGAACGTGTCCGTGAACGGTACCAGCTGAACGCGCCATTCGTGCTCTACGCCGGCAACATCAAGCCGCACAAAAACCTCGAGCGGCTGATTGAAGCGTTCCACACGCTGCGTCAGGATCCGGATCTCGGGCACGTCAAGTTGCTCATTATCGGCGACGAGATCTCGAAGTACGCGACGCTGCGCCGGGCGGTTCATCGATACAAGCTGCACAAGTACGTGAGGTTTTTTGGTTTCGTTTCGGACACGACGCTGGCCGTGCTCTATCGTCTCGCCCGCGTCTTTGTCTTTCCGTCGCTCTATGAGGGATTTGGATTTCCGCCGCTGGAAGCGATGGCCAGCGGCACGCCGGTCATCACGTCGAACGTCTCGTCGTTGCCGGAAGTGGTCGGCGATGCCGCGCTGCTCATCGATCCGCTGGATCCCAATGAGATCGCACAGGCGATGCGGCGGGTGCTGATGGATTCCGATCTGAGAGACGACTTGCGGCAACGGGGTCTTCGCCGAGTGAAAGAGTTCTCGTGGGAACGATCCGTCCGGCGCGTGCGGGAGATTTATGGCGAGGTGCTGGCGGAGTGAGAGACGACAGCCAATCGCCAGGCGCCGATAGCCAGCCGCCAGGACGCATAGCGCTCGTTCACGACTGGCTCACTGGCATGCGCGGTGGCGAGAAAGTCCTCGAAGCGATCTGCGATCTGTATCCTGACGCCGATATCTACACACTGGTCCACGTCAAAGGCAGCGTCTCGGGACGGATTGAATCGCATCGCATCCGGTGCTCCGCCGTGCAGCGATTTCCGAGAGCGGGACGGCTTTACCGGCAGTATCTGCCGCTCTTTCCGATGATGGTCGAGACCTTCGACCTTGACCGTTACGATTTGGTCATCAGCAGTAGCCACTGCGCCGCCAAGTCGGTCATTCGACGCGCGTCAGCCACCCACGTCTGTTATTGCCACTCACCGATGCGGTACGCCTGGGATCAATTCGATTCGTATTTCGGTCCTGCTCAGGTCGGAGAGGTGAAGAGCCGGCTCCTTCGGCCGGTCCTGGCGCACCTGGCGCGATGGGATGCCGCCACGGCGGGACGTGTGGACCGCTTTCTTGCGAACTCTCAATATGTTGCGGGCAGGATCCGCCGATACTATAATCGCGGATCGACTGTTGTGCATCCTCCCGTAGATACCACCTTCTATCGACCTTCGGCGTCCGCGCCACCTCAGCCGTCGGAATCAGCTTTCCTCATCGTGTCGGCGCTCGTGCCCTATAAACGGCTCGACGTCGCCATCGACGCGTGTCGTCAGCTGGGAGCGAGGCTGAAAATTGTAGGGCAAGGACCAGAAGAATCACGTCTCCGGGCGCACGCAAACGGGGATGTCGACTTTCTCGGCTGGCGAACGAACGAGGAGATTCGAGATCTCTATCGCGACGCCGCCGCGGTGCTGTTGCCGGGGACCGAGGACTTCGGGATGGTCCCTGTCGAAGCCCAGGCCTGCGGCACACCTGTTGTCGCTCTGGGGGACGGCGGGGCCTGCGAGACGGTCCAGGACGGGGTCACGGGCGTCCTCGTCGCCGACGATTCGGTCGCCGCCTTCGCCGCGGGTCTCGATCGCGTGCGATCGTTGAACCGCGATCCGGCGGTGTTCCGTGCGCACGCCGAGCGCTTTTCGCGTGCGCACTTCATGACCAGTTTCCAGCACGCCGTCGCGGAAGCCGTGGCAGAACGTGAGGTTCCGCGATGATGCGGCGGTATAACCGCCTGCTCGTCCTCTTCTTCGTTATCAGCGACGCTTTGATCAGCGGATCGTCGTTCGCACTCGCCTACATGCTGCGGTTCCATTGGCTGGCCGACCTCATCCCGGTCACCAAGGGCCTGCCGCAGTTTGCGTACTACGGCAAGCTCCTCCCCTTCGTCATGGCCATCCTGCCAGTCGCGTTTCATGTGCAGGGCGTCTATCACCTTCGCCGCGGCCGCTCACGCGTCGACGACTTCTTTGCCGTCTTTGTCGGCAGCATTCTCGCTGTCGTCTTCGGCGTTGGCGGCACGCTGTACTACAACACCTACTATGTGCCCGACCAACTGAAGGACCTCGGCGTCTACGAGGTCTCGCAGCTCGTCTGGGCGTTCTACCTCGTTATCAACATCGTGCTTGCGTACTCGTCGCGCGAGTTCGTACGCGAGGCGCTCGAGCGTCGCTGGAAAGCAGGCATCGGCCTCAAGCGGGTCTTGATCGTCGGGGCAAGCGATCTCGGGAAGCTCGTTGCCGACAAAGTCCTCGAGCATCGGGAACTTGGATTCAAGGTCATCGGATTCCTGGACGACAAAGCGGCCGGCGATCATATCGGCTACCGCGGGCTGCCTCTCCTTGGAACACTGAGCGAGGCCGACGAAATCATCCGGCAGGAGAAGATCGATCACGTTTACGTCGCACTTCCCCTCGAAGAGCACGTGAAGATGCTCGGTATCGTCGAAGCGACGAACCGGGAGGCGGTCGAAGTGCACGTCGTGCCGGACCTGCTCCAGTTCATCGCGTTGCGCGCGCGGCTGGAAAACCTCGACGGCGTTCCAATCATCAGTCTCAACGACGTTCCCCTCAGGGGTTTCAACAGCGTCCTGAAACGTGGGATCGACGTCGTCATCTCCTCGTGCGCGCTCGCCGGATTGTCAGTGCCGTTTGCAATTATCGCGGCGCTCATCAAGCAGACTTCCAAAGGGCCGGTGTTCTACAAACAGGAACGCATGGGGCTCGACGGCAAGGCCTTCCAGGTTTACAAGTTCCGATCGATGTATCCGGGAGCGGAGGATGAAACCGGGCCGATCTGGGCGCGCGACGACGACCCCCGGTGTACGCCGGTCGGCCAATGGCTTCGGCGGATGGATCTCGACGAACTGCCGCAGCTCTGGAACGTGCTTCGCGGCGACATGTCGATTGTCGGTCCGCGACCGGAACGCCCCTATTTCGTCGAGCAGTTCAAGCACCGCATTCCGCAGTACATGCTGCGGCACAAGGTCAAGGCTGGAATTACCGGCTGGGCGCAGGTGAACGGCTGGCGCGGTAACACGTCGCTCGAAAAGCGCATCGAGTACGACCTGTATTACATCGAGAACTGGTCGGTGGCGCTCGACATCAAGATTATGTGCCTGACCGTGTTGCGCGGGCTGCAGAAGCACGCGTATTGATCACGGCGCGGTCTGAAGACCACGCCCGACACCACGAACCAATCACAGTCATATGCGAATTGTCATTACCGGTGCCGCCGGCTTCATCGGCTCTCACCTTTCAGAAACCCTTCTCGACCGCGGTCATTCCGTCATCGGGATCGACAACCTTCTTACCGGCGATACGGCGAACATCGCCCACCTGTTCGGACGCGACTTCGTGTTCGTCAAGCACGACGTCACCAACTACATCCACATTGAAGGACCGGTCGACGCGGTACTGCATTGGGCGAGCCCGGCCAGTCCGATCGATTACCTCGAACTGCCGATCCCGACGCTGAAGGTTGGCGCGCTCGGGACGCACAAAGCGCTTGGACTTGCCAAAGCCAAGAATGCCCGCTTCGTGCTGGCGTCGACCTCAGAGGTCTACGGCGACCCCCTGGAGCATCCGCAGAAGGAGACCTATTGGGGGAACGTCAATCCGATTGGCCCGCGCGGGGTGTACGACGAAGCCAAGCGATTTGCCGAAGCGATGACGACCGCGTATCACCGATTCCACGGCGTCGACGCAAAGATTGTCCGGATCTTCAACACCTACGGTCCGCGCATGCGGCTGCGCGACGGCCGCGCCGTGCCCGCGTTCATGAGTCAGGCGCTGACCGGCGAGGATGTGACGATCTTCGGGAGCGGCCGACAGACGCGCAGCTTCTGCTATGTGAGCGATTTGGTCGACGGGATCATTCGCCTGATGCAGTCCAATGTCAACGACCCCGTGAACATTGGCAACCCGCACGAGATGACCATCGAAGAGATCGCCCGGGCGATCATCAAGCTGACCGGTTCCAAGAGCAAGCTTGTGTATCGTCCTCTGCCTGAAGACGATCCCAAGGTCCGTCAGCCGGATATCACCCGGGCTCGTACTCTTCTCGGGTGGGAACCCAAGGTAGCCCTCGACGAAGGCCTGACTCGCACCCTCGACTATTTCAAAACGAAGGTCTAGTCGATGCCGCGCCTCAAGCGGATGCCACACCGGGGTCGGACGTCTGGTTTGACCCCGGTTTGACCCCCGTCTGAGCCCGATCGGTCTTCGCGCGCAGCCGCTTCGTGCCGCGCTCGATCTTGCCGGCGAGTTCGCGTTCGGCCTTGAGCGCCCGTAAGGTCGTCTGAGATTCCTGCACCAGCTCTGTCAGGCGCGTGAAGTCGGCCATCGCCTGTTCCATGATCGTCTTGTGCTCGCCCAGCGTGTCCATGTTGAGGCGCACGTCTTCGAGCATGTTCACGATCACGTTGGTCTTGACCTGCACTTCGTCAACGACCTTTCGCCGGCCGTCGATCGCCGCGATCCGCGTTTCCGTCTCCGCGATAGTGGCCAGCAGCCCGTCCAGCTTGTCGCGCAAGGTCACCATCTCTGCTCGATGCGCGGCCACGTGCTCGAGATCCGCCTTGCTGCGCGCGCTGATTTCGTGAATGCCCTCGACTTCCCGTCGAACGGCCTGCACAAGCGTTTCGCGCCCGGCGACGCGCTTGAGCGTGGCCTCGATGTCGTCGGCCATCTGGCACAAATCGCCGAGACGCGTTTCGAACGCGCCAATCCGCTTTTCCGCGACGGCGAGCTGCGAACCGCGTTTGTCGAGATCTTTCGCCGCGGTCTCCAGTCGTTTCAGCTGCCCATCGGCGGCATCCAGGTGCATGGCGACGTCATTCTGACGCGACTGGACGCCGGCCAGCTCTTCGACCAGCTCGTTCTTCACCGATACCGAGCGCTGCAGTTCGTTTGAAAGCGCCTGTACTTCTGACAGACGAGCGGCAACCTCGCTCGACGTCAGCCGGGCCTGTTCATCGAGGATCGAGAGTCGCCGTTCCTGCTCGCCGAGCAATGCTTCGTCCTTCTGCGCCGCGAGGAAGCGGGCATGGGCGGTCTCGATCTGTTCGGTCAGTCCAGATAGCTGCGTTGTCAACGGCAGGAGCTGTTGCTGAATCGCGCTGACCGCTTCGAGTTTCTGCCTGGCATCGGCCACCTGAATAGCCACGCCGTCTGCCTGACTGCGCAGCGCATCCAACTCGGCGCGCCGCATGATCTGCTGCTCGAGTTTCTGATCGACTTCCACCGTGGTCGCGGTCAGGGCGTCGAGCCGGCCCGCAACACGCTCGACGAATTCTTCCTGCGAGGCCAGTCTCCCCATCCGGCGATCGAGATCGGTCGCCAGCGCCGACAGTATTCCGGCTTTTTCCGTTCCCTCGTCGACAGTGGCCAGCTTTGCGGTGATGCCGTCGAGGCGCGCCTCCAGGGAAGGGATTCCAGTGCTGAACGATTCCACGCGCGCAAGAAACGCTTCGACAGATGTTCGATCGGATATCAGACGATCGCGCAACTCGGCGGCCTCCGCATGCGACTTGAATATGTCGCGCATCTCCTGACGCGCCGCGTCGAGTTGCTGCCGCCCCTGTTCGAGGCTCTCGTATTGCGAGGCAGTCCGTTTGGCGAGGTCGTCCACTTCGGAGAGCGACGACTGCAGCGATTCCAGGCTGGCCTGCTTCCGCTGTAACTCGGCCGCTTCGCCGTTCAGTTTCTCGAGCTGCCTGGTCAGTTGCACCACGCGCGCGTCGGCTGCCTCGCGGCGCCGCTCCTGCGCGGCGTGCTCGTCCAGCTTCTTTTCAGCATCCGCGACCGAGGCCTGCAGGTCTCTGACTCGCTGATCGAAGCCGTCGAGGGCAGTACGCTCGATCGTCATGCGTTCGGTAAACGCGTGCGCAAATCCCGCAAGCGCCGAACGATCTTTCTCCAGCTTCATCAGATCGCGCGCGAACCCGTCGCGTGCCGCCGTCCCAGCCTCGATCTGCTCGGAGACTTCTCGCGCCACCGCTTCGACCCGCTCGATCAGTTCCTCCGTGCGTGACGCCTGGAGCCCCCCTTCGTTCAGCTTGTTGATTTGCACATCCATCGCCCAGATCATTTCGTTCAGGCGATTGGACTCCACGACCGCGCGTTCGACGGTATGTTTCTGGTTTTCGAGCGCCTTAATCTTCTGGTTCACATGCTCCGCGAGCGCGTTCAGGGTGGCCATGCGCTCTTCGGTGGTTTGCGCGATGTCGCGCAGCTCCTGGAGCGGGCCCAGCCTGTTTTCCACGCTCTCCACGATTTGTGCCGCCGCGTGCGCGTCATCGCGTGCGGTGCGCGAGAGATCAGACGTCCGCGCCATCTCCTGCGAGAGTTCGGCGGCGCGACCGCGGAGCGCATCCAACTGGCTCCTGATCTGGCTGCACTCGTCCTTCGACTCGCGCACTTCCGACTGCGACTGACGAACCTGATTCCGAAGTGCATCGAGAGCCGCCTGGTCGCTCTTGAGTGTCTCGATGGTGTCGAGGGCAGCTTGCGCCTGCGATGACAGCGCCTCGATTGCCTGTTTGTGCTGATGCAGCTCCCCGCCCGGCGCGGTCAACCGCGTCGTCTCTTCCTGGGCTTCACGCACCGAGTCAACCAGCGAGCCGATGCGCGCATCAATCGTCTCGAGTTCCTTCGCCCGGGTATCCGCCTTTCCCAGACGTTGCATCACCTCGTCGAGTAGCGTGTGCGCCTGCCCCGCCTTTTCATCGACCTCCTGTAAGGACTTTCCCGCTGTTGCCAGCTTGGTCGACTGCAACTGCATCTGCGTCAACATCGTGCTCAGGGCGGCTCGCTCCTCGCGGCACGTCGCAATCAGCGCCTCGAGCTCCTCGGCCTGATTTCGCCCATTTTTTCCCGATTTCTTGAATGCTTCGAGCATGGATTTCCTCGCAGACGCGTCCGTTGAGGCGTGTCCCGGCGGCGACGAAACACGACCAGGGAAGAACAAATGGGGTGCTCTGGGGATATCGGACGTTGGGACGGAGGACTGTAGCGTCCGAATGTTCAATGTTCAATGTCGAATGTGCATTGATTGACCATTGGACATTGGACATTGGACATTGACAGGATTCTCCCTTCAATGCCCCAGGTGGACGACCTTGATCAGGTAGTCGAACGCGGAAATCAGCGTGATGACCAGCGAGCCATAAACGAAGACACTAATCACGATTGATTCAACATTCAGGTAGTTGAAATACAGCGTTATCACGCCGGTGACGATGTAGGTGGCTGTCGCGATCTTGCCAAAAACCGAAGGTCGGAACGTCCGCGGACCGATGGCGAGGTTGACGACCGCAACGGTCAGCACAATTGCGATATCCCGGCTGAGCACGAGAATCGTGAACCACAATGGCAGGCGGTTCGCGGTCCCAATCCCCGGCAGCGTGAGCATCACGAACATGGTCACGAGCAGCAGCTTGTCTGCCATCGGATCGAGCCAGGCGCCGAGCGTGGTTTTCTGGCCCGTCCGACGCGCGATAAGACCGTCGAAGAGATCCGTGACGCCGGCCGTGAAAAAGACGAGCAGCGCCCAGCCGCGGTAGCCGTACAACAACAGGATGGCAAACGGCGGAATCAGAATCATCCGCAGCAGCGTCAACAGATTCGCCGCTGTCAGCTGATTCATCGGGATGGACGGCTGGACAGCTCGACGAGCTTGTTCACCGCGGCTACGGCTTCCTCCCCCGATACCGGGCGCGCGAGCTGAAACGAGCCGTCGTTGGTCGTCGCCATGACGCCGGTGTCGACCACCACCGATGCCGCGTGGTAGCTCAGATGACTTGGCGAGACATCAGGAAATCGTCCCCGCGCGCTCTTCAACGAGGCCGCCACACGGGGGTTTGTCGGTCCAATCAGCGTCAACACGTTCGATGCGGCCTGTGCGAGATCGCCGCGTCTCACGCCGATGCCAGGCTGGAACGTGTGGTTTGGAAACACCTCCATGATGCCAGCCCTGGCGGTCGAAAGAATCCACGGCGAGGCCCAACTCCCGCGCGTGTCGGTAATGACAATTGAGTTCGAGCGCGGGGCGCGTTTGAGCAGCTCCTCGAGTCGAACGCCGAACAGCGCCGCCAGCTGCGCCCGGTTGACCGTCGGCGAGGTCTCAATCGACCGGTACTCCTGCGGCATCGCGGCAAATGCGGCGCGCGCACGGAGTTCATCCAGCTTCGATTCGAGCGCGTCGTTGGGTTCGAGGGCTAAGGCGGTGGAATAGGCCTCGACCGCCCTGGCGTACTCGGACTGTGCCTCGTAGATTTCGCCGATGGTGGTGAAATTTCTCGACTCGGTCGGATTAAGGGTGGCAGCCTTCTGCGCGTGCTCGAGCGCGCTCGCGAGGTTTCCTTCGCGTTTTTCCACGATCGCGAGCTCACGATAGAGGAAGGGACTATCGGGAGAAGCGGTAATCGTGCGTTCGTACAGCCCGCGCGCTTCCGGCAGCCGACCCGCCTCCGCCGCCTTTCGTGCCGCATCGACATCATCCTGCAGCCCGCGGAAACGAAGAACCTCGATGCGGCTGCGGATGGTCGACAGCTGCGGATCGGCGGAAACGGCGGCTTCGAAACTGGCGAGCGCCTGGTCACGCTGGCCGAGCGCCAGCAATGCTTCACCTTTGCCGGCAAGCGCCGGCGCATACACCGGATTGGCGGCCAGGGCGCGATCGAAGTGCGATGCCGCTTCCTTACCGTCCTTGCGCGCGAGCGCCGTATATCCGAGACCTGCTTCGGACGGATAGAAACCGGGCGACTGCTTCAGAGCCGCGGTGAAGGTGCGCTCCGCGGTCTTCGCGTCGCCGGCCTGCAGCCATTGCCAGCCCAGCTCGTGGAGCGTGCCAATCCCCGATCCCCCCATCTGACCCGGGATAGAGGGAAAAACGAAGTCGGGAAAATGCGGACTCGTCGGTGGAGGAATTGCCGGGGCGCGCTTGGCGGCGCATCCCGTCAGCACGACGAGGGAAAAAACGATCCCGACAAACGGCACCCGGCGCGTCATTGCAGTACTGCTGAAGGAAATTGCTCGAGCACGCGTCGCGGCACTTCCGCTTCGATCGACACACGCCCGTCGGTCGCCACGTGACGCAGGATCCGGCCGATTCGATACAGGTGCGCGATCCGAGCGCGATCGGCGTCACCGGCATCGAACTCCATCGTGACATGCGCGGTGTCGAGGGCCAGCCGTCCCTCCATTGCCGCGATAAGGTCGTCGCGCCCTTCACCCGTGATCGCCGACACGCACAACGCTCCGGGATAGAGCGCGCGGATACGCGATCGCTCGGCTTCGGAAATGGCGTCGCACTTGTTGAAGACATCGACTGAGGGGACGCGATCGGCCCCCACTTCGGCAAGCACGGTGTGCACGGCGGCGATGTGGCGATCTCGCTCCGGATTGGACGCGTCGATGACATGAAGCAGCAGGTCCGCCGATGCGACTTCTTCGAGCGTCGCTCGAAAAGCCGCGACCAGTGAGTGCGGTAATCGCTCGATGAACCCGACGGTATCCGACACGAGCAGTTCCCGGCGATCCGGCAGCCGCACCCTGCGGACGAGCGGATCGAGCGTCACAAACAGCGCATCCGACGCGACCGCCTCCCCGCCAGTGAGGTTATTGAACAGGGTGGTCTTGCCGGCGTTTGTATACCCAACCAGCGCGACGGTCGGAACCGCCGCCTTGTGACGACGCTCGCGGAGCTGAGAGCGTCGCTGCCGGACGACATCGATATCCTTCGAGATGACGCTGATGCGATGGCGAATCCGGCGCCGGTCGGTTTCCAGTTTTGTTTCGCCGGGGCCTCGTGTTCCGATGCCGCCGCCGAGACGCGAAAGCGCGGCTGCCGAACCCACCAGCCTCGGCATGAGGTATTTCAACTGCGCCAGTTCGACCTGGAGCTTGCCTTCTCGGGTGCGCGCGCGACGCGCAAAGATGTCGAGGATGAGTTGCGTACGATCGACAACCTTCCGATCGAGACGCTCTTCGAGATTTCGCAGCTGTGCCGGCGACAATTCGTTATCGAAGATGACGACATCGACGTCGAGTTCATCGCACGATGTCGCCAGCGTGGCGATCTTTCCGCTGCCGAGAAAAGTCGCCGGATCCGGCTTCGGCCGCTCCTGAAGCACACGCAGCACAACCGATGCTCCGGCGGCAGAGGCGAGGCCGGCGAGTTCGTCGAGCGAATGCTCGGGATCGAAATGGCGGGAATTACCGCTGAACAGCCCGACAAGCGCCGCACGCTCCTGTCGATCGGGCGTGGTCGATCGCGAAGCCGAATGACGTGTCACCGCAGCGATTTTATCACGCGCTCCCATGGCACCGCGCCCTCGCGCAGCAGTATTGGTCGCGTGTGGTCGAATGAAATGATCGTGGATGGCGCGCCACCCGGAGCGCGCCCGCCGTCAACGAGTACATCGACATCAGGGAGCCCGGCGGCAACAGCGTCGGCGGAATCTGCCGGTGGGTCACCCGAGCGGTTAGCGCTCGTCGCCGTAATCGGAAACTGAAACGCGCGCGCCAGTTCCCTCGCGATTTCGTGGGCTGGAACCCGGATGGCGACGGTCTGCTGCCCGCCCAGTGCCTCAGGTGTAACGGCGGCGTTCGCTCGCGCCACGATAGTCAGCGGTCCCGGCCAGAATGCCGCCGCCGCGCGGCGCTCACGGTCGGTGAAGCTGGCGACGAGCATTGCCTGTTCCAGGGTGGCCGCCACAAGCGGAACGGGGCTCCGCGCATCACGCCCTTTCAACGCAAACAGCCGCTCTACGGCATCCTGCCGGCGTGGATCGACCGCGAGCCCGTACAACGTGTCTGTCGGAAACGCAACTACACCTCCGGCCCGCAGTGCCTCGACCGCCGCCGCGACGGCGGTGGTTAGCGGACGATTGGCGTCGACGATGATTCGAACCAACTCACATCTCTTCCGTCGCGGGCGCCGTCGCACTCACCATCGGCGCGACGATCATCAACCGCGACACCATTACGGCCAGCATCGCAAGGCCGACCGCGTCGAGGACGAACACAGCGCGGATGCTCGTTGCCCCGAGAATGCCATTGACGATTGGGCTCAACGCGAGGCCGGCGAGCGAGGCCGTCGTCAATAACCCGAATCCGGTGCCGCGGCCGCTCGCCGGCATGACACTCGACGCGGCCGTGTAGGCGGCCGTCGTCGCAATGCCGATGGCAATGCCGAAGATCGGCGTCCCGAGGACCAGGAGCCAGGGTCCGGTGGCCAATACATAGATGAACGCACCCGCCGAGCCGATCGCCGCGCTCACCGCGATGACGCGTCTTGCCGTCGCCCGCCGGAGCAGCCGGCCGCAGATATGGTGACCGATGGCGCCTGTGGCGGCGGCAATCGAGAACAACACCCCCGCGACGATCGGCACGCGGCCGAGCGGCGTACCGACTTGCGCCACGAAGAGCGGCAGCACCGGACCGAAGCTGCGATCGACGAATTGCAATCCAAACACGACCGCCATCAGCAGAATGAAGTTCTCGAATGCCAGCATGCTCCGGAACGTTACCCGCTCGTCCTTGCCTGGTGCGCGGCTATGCGGGGCGCGATGTTCGTCGTACATGAAAACGACGAGGAGAACCGCAACCAGATAGAAGCATGCGGTCACCAGAAATGCGTTCCTCAACCCCGCGATCTGGGCGACGCTTCCTCCGACTATCGGACCGATCGCCGGTCCCAGTCGTTGCGCTGTCTGCACGAAACCAATTGCATACGCCATCCGGTCGCGCGGCGCCGAGTCTGCCGCCATCGTCAACGTCAACGAGCCGTATCCGGCGAAGAATCCCTGCAGCGCGCGGAGCGCAAACACATGCCAGGGACGCTGCACGTAGGACATCGCACCCATGACGATCACAAAACTCACGAGCGATCGCTCGACCATGATCTTGCGGCCGTACCGGTCGGCCAGGCGTCCCCAGAACGGCGCCAGCATCGCGGTCAGACCGGGGGTGACGCCGAGGCTCAACCCCGACCACATCGCGATCTCGCCGACATCGTCGACGCCAAGCAGCTTGAAATAGAGCGGCAGGAACGGCATCACCAGCGTGAAGCCGGTGAACCCGATAAAGCTGGCGGCAGTGACAGCGAACAGGTTTCTTCGCCAGTGCGGCAGGAGATCGTCTTCGGTCCGTGTTTTTCTGTGTTTTTCCGTGGCCTGTTTTTCCGTGGCTTAGAACCTCACCTTCACGGTCTTTGTCTGCTCGACGTGAATCGTATCGATGAAACGGATGCGTGACGGCTGACTCTGCATGATCAACGAACTGGTGCGGACGCCGTCGCCGAAGAAGCGGACACCCTTCATCAGGGTTCCGTCAGTTACACCTGTGGCCGCGAAGATGATGTTGTCGCCGCAGGCAAGATCCTTCGACGTGTAGACCTTGGTGAAGTCGGAGATGCCCATCGCCCTGCAGCGCGCTTCGTGCTCGGGCTTGCTCACCATCAAACGGCCAAAGATTTCGCCGTTCAAGCAACGCATGGCCGCCGCCGTCAGGACGCCTTCCGGGGCTCCGCCGATCCCCATGACGGCGTGGACGCCGCTGCCGACAACCGCGGCGGCAATGCCTGCCGACAAGTCGCCGTCGCTAATCAATCGGATCCGCGCACCGGTTTCGCGAATCTCCTCAATCAGCTGCGTGTGACGCGGTCGATCGAGCACCATGACGACCAGATCCTCAACATCGCGGTCGAGCGACTTCGCAATTCCCCGCAGGTTGTCGCGAACGGGCGCGTCGAGGTGAACCGAATCCTTCGCTCCCGGCCCCACCACCAGTTTCTGCATGTAGAGATCCGGAGCATGGAGCAATCCACCACGGTTCGAGGCCGCCAATACGACGATGGCGTTGGCCGCGCCGGTGGCGCAGAGGTTCGTGCCCTCGAGCGGGTCGACGGCGATATCGATCGCCGGCAGCCGCGCCGCGACCGCGTCGCTCACCGCGCCGAGGCCAACCTTCTCGCCGATGTAGAGCATCGGCGCTTCGTCACGCTCCCCTTCGCCGATGACGATCGTGCCGTTGATCGGCACGTCGTCCATGCACTTCCGCATCGTCTCGACCGCGGCCTGATCGCTTTTGCGCCAGTCGCCAAGGCCCATGGTGTGCGCGCACGCGATTGCGGCCTGTTCGACGACGCCGAGGAATTCGAGGGAGAGGTCAGAGTCCATACTTCGGCAACTCACATCGTGTCGGGCGATCCTGGCGCATACCGAGCACGTAATCGGCCTGCATGATCTTGTGGATCTCGCGCGTGCCCTCGTAGATCACTGCCCCCTTGCAGTTGCGATAGAAGCGGCCGACCGGATATTCATCCGAGTAGCCGTTGGCGCCGTGAACCTGAACCGCGTCCCCCGCCGCGCGCTCGGATGCGACGGTCGCGAACCACTTCGCCAGACCCGTTTCGCGGGTGTTGCGGCGGCCTTGATTTTTCAGCGAGCCCGCGCGCATCCAGAGCAGCCGCGCCGCCTGATAGTCGGACTCCATTTGCGCGATCATCTCCTTCACCAGTTGATGGTCGGCAATCGCCGTTCCGAATGTCTTGCGTTCTTTCGCGTATTTCGCACTCGCATCACGACAGGCGCGAATCAATCCGGTGGCGCCGGCCGCGACCGTGTAGCGTCCCTGGTCGAGCGCGAACATCGCGATCTTGAATCCTTCCCCGGGTTGTCCGACCATGTTGGCTTCCGGAACCTCGACCTCGTCCATCTTGAAGAAGCCGGTGTTGCCCGCGAGGATTCCCCACTTTTCCTTCAGAGTTCCGCTGGAAAACCCCTTGAACGATCGCTCGATGATGAATGCGGTTATGCCTGATGGGTCGCGCTGTTTCTTTTTCTCGAGATCCGACCAGGCGAAGACCAGGAAGTTGTCGGCGACGTCGGCCAGCGAAATCCACATCTTTTCGCCCGTCAGGTAATATCGATCGCCCTTTTTGACCGCGACGGTCTGGATACCGCGAACGTCACTCCCCGCCGCTGGCTCGGTCAGTCCATAGGTCGCGATCTTCTGCCCTTTGGCTTGCGGCACCAGGTAGCGTTTTTTCTGATCTTCGGTTCCCCAGGTGAGGAGCGTCAGACAGTTGAGGCCCGCGTGTACCGACATGATCACGCGAAGCGATGTATCGACGTATTCGAGTTCTTCGGAAATGAGTCCGAGGCTGACGTAGTCCATGCCCGCCCCGCCGTATTCGGCCGGAACTGAGCAACCCAGCAGACCGAGTTCGGCCATCTGCGGCAGGATGTTTTTATCGAATCGATGTTCGCGATCGAGGTCGCGGATTCGCGGCGCAATTTCACGTGCGCCCCATTCACGCACGGACTGCTCCAGCAGGCGTTGTTCGTCAGTGAGGTCGAAATTCAGCATGACTGGGAATTGTAGTGTACGGGTGAACGGGTGCCTGGGGTGCCAAGGGTGCCTGGGGTGCCACGGGTGCGATGAGTGCCAAGGGTGCCAAGAGTGCCAAGAGTGCCTGGGGTGCCACGGGTGCGATGAGTGCCGAGGGTGCCTCGAGTGCTAAGAGTGCGCTGCGCGCGCACATCGGGCACTCGTGGCACAGTAGGCACCCTTGGCACCCCAGGCACCCCTGGCACTCTGGGCACGCCTGGCACTCTGGGCACCCTTGGCACCCCAGGCACCCTTGGCACCCAGACTAGACTCTGGAAATCTCCACCCGCGCGCCGCGTGACACATGGAGCGCGTCAGCGGCACTCCCGCCATTCACCGCAAATTCGAGGTGATCGCTGCTGCCAAAGAGCCCGCACACCTCTCCCGCGTGAATGTCCGCGTAAGTGGCGACGACTCCCGCGACCGCGTGACCGCCGACCTTGAGCGCGACCGCTTGACCCCGCGTGAACGTTTCGAACGTTTTCCGATCGATGTTGGTGACCAGGTTCCCGAAGTGATCGACGAGCAGCACCATGCCAGCGAGCTGTTCTCCGACTTCCGGCTGGGGAATTTCGAGCTGGTGGTAGGTGGACACGGTCCGGCCGAGGGCTGATAGTTGAATGCCCTTGGCAAGCCACGCCGCGGCCGGCGCGAAGCGATCCCGTCCTTCGAACGTTCGGCTGACGGTTGGACGCGCGTATCTGCGCTCGGTCAATTCGACAATGCGCTTGGCCGGCATGTCGCGGAGCACGGCGGTGAGCACACCATTGTCGGGGGCGACGAAACGATAGTCCCCCGCTTCGGCCGCAATCCCGCGGCGCGACGAGCCGACTCCAGGATCGACGACGGCGAGAAAGATAGTTCCGGCGGGAAAGTAACGGCAGGAGGCGGCCAACTGCAACGCGCCTTCCATGACGTCATGCGGGGTAATTTCGTGTGTGATGTCGACCAGGGTGACGTCGGGACAGATCCCAGTCATCACCCCTTTCATCGTTCCGGCGTAGTGATCGCGCGTGCCGAAGTCGCTCAACAGAGCGATGACCGGACGCATGGGAGGCTAACTCCTGCGCTTCAGCAGGATCTCCCGGGTATTACTTTTCAGCAGGAACGAATCCGACACGACGAGGCCCTCGAACATCTTGATGATGTCGCGGTTCAGCAGCACGTGCTTCGCGCCGCCAGCGCCGGCGTGTGGACGATGCCGAAGAGATTTTTCGTCGGCGATTTCGTACTTGGTGAAAGGCGCCTTGACCGGTGCCGCGGTGCTGCAGAAAAAGCCCATGACCGATCCACCCGGCCGCAGCATGCGAACGATCTGTTTCGCGAGCGCCTGCGCGGTTGCCTTCGGCAGGTAGTCGAACACGTCCCAGCACAGAATGCCGTCAACGCTTCCGTCGGTGTGACGGAACCGCTTCTCCATCGCCGCCGCGAGTTCGTCGAGCGTCCCTGCCCGCGAATGCCGATCGTAGTCGGCAAACAAATCTTCGATGAAGAGTTTGCACCCGAGCTGCTCGCCAAAAAACGACACGTTGGCGCCGATCACCGGGCCAAGGTCGATGAGCACCGGCGCTTCGGACTGGTGGGCTATGGCCGCCAGGAACTTCGGCAGCGCCTTCGACGGGACAAGTGTGTCGCCGCGCGCCGCCGGCGCGCTCTCTGCAGGATCGGCCTGGCCAGGGCGTTTGCCGCCCCAGCGGAGAATATCTGACAGCATGTGACGACAATCGGGTTGCCGGACGACCGTGCCGCGCCACAATTCGTGGACAGACACATGACCGCCCGGCGACCGATGCGACGGCTAGCGGTTGGCCCCTGCGGCAGCCGGCGTCTGCTGTCCGGACGACTGCGCGGAGGCAGTCGCAGCGGGCGCCTTGGTCTCGGCCTTCGGCGACGCGCCGCCCTTCTGCATGTCGATGCTGCCGCGGAAGTGGGCACCTTCGGCAATCGCCACCCGGGGGGCGGCAATGTCGCCATCCACCGACCCGTTGTCGCGGATGTCGACCTTTTCGGAGGCGCTGACGTTGCCAGTCACCTCTCCGAGGATGATCACGGCCTTGGCAAACACCTGGGCCTTGATGCGCGCGTTCGCACCGATCGTGAGCACGTTCTGACGCAGCTCGATCTTGCCTTCAACCTGGCCTTCAATCGTGAGATCTTCGCTGCCGTTGAGCTCGCCTTTGATGACGACCGATTTGCCTATGTTCACAACAGTTCTCTCCTGTCCACGCTGAGGGTCGCTGGCTGGCGCCGGACGCGACGTTGGCTCCGCGGTTAGCGGCGCAGGGCTGTGCTGCGCCTGGGCAGGCCCCTGGCCGGCCGGTGCACTTGGCTTTGCCGCATCATCCCGTTTCCACATTGGCAATCTCCACCTTTAGTTATCGAAGTTCCGCGGCTCTGGCTGCAGGGTCCGGTCAGTATACGCACGCGATTTACCCGGTGTCTAGTCCTTTTATTGCTGCGAGTTAGAGGCGAATGCTAACATTGAAAGATCGATCATGCGGATCTACTTCGACCACAACGCGACGACGCCTGTCGATGCAGCCGTTGCCGAAACGATCGCTCGCGTCATGACCGGCGAGTTCGGAAATGCGTCGAGCGTGCACCATTTTGGTCAGCGCGCGAAAGCGATTCTCGACGAGGCACGGTCCGCGGTCGCCGCACTGATTGCCGCAGAGCCATCCGAGATTGTTTTTACGAGCGGCGGAACCGAGTCCGACAATTTTGCCCTTCGCGGTGTGGCTGAGGCGCTCGAGCCGACCGGCAAACGCCACCTTATCGCCAGCGGGATCGAGCACGAGGCGGTACTGGTGACGCTGCGCGCGCTTGCGCGCCGGGGTTGGAAAACGACGCTATTGCCCGTCGATCATTCGGGAATCGTCGACCCCGCGTCCTTGACTGCGGCGATCACTGATGACACCGCCGTCGTATCGGTGATGCACGCCAATAACGAGATCGGAACCATTCAGCCCGTCGAGACCCTCGCCAGGATTGCACACGACCGAGGTGCGCTCTTTCACACCGACGCGGTGCAGTCTGTCGGAAAGATTCCGGTCGATGTTCGCGCGCTCGGCGTCGATCTGCTGTCGCTTTCTGCACACAAATTCAATGGACCGAAGGGAACCGGTGCGCTCTGGATCAAGCGAGGCGCCCGGGTCACGTCCATCCTGACGGGTGGAAAGCACGAGCGTAACCGGCGTGCGGGCACCGAGAACGTGCCCGGCATCGCTGGCCTCGGTGTCGCGGCGCAGCTGGCACAGAAGAAGCTCACCGGCGAAGCGACCCGGCTTGGTGCGTTGCGCAATCGACTCGAAGAAGCGATTCTCGCCAGGGTGCCAGGGACCGCGATCAATGGCTCTCGTGAGCCGCGCGTCCCGAACACGACGAACATCAGCTTTGAGGCGGTTGAGGCCGAGAGCCTGCTGATTGCGCTCGATCTCGAAGGAGTCGCCGTTTCTACGGGGTCGGCCTGCTCGTCGGGCACGCTCGAACCATCGCACGTACTTCGGGCGATGGGTCTGCCCTCGCCGCGGACACAGAATTCCATCCGCCTGAGTCTCGGAGCCGGTAACACCGACGCGGACGTCGACTTCGTCGTGGCGAAACTTCCTGCGATCGTTGACAAGTTGAGAAGTCTCACGCGCGCGAAGGTGCGCGCCTGACGCCATGCGTGTTGTAGTTGCGATGTCCGGCGGCGTCGACTCGTCTGTGGCCGCCGGCTTGCTGGTTCGCGCCGGACACGATGTCATCGGCATGTCGATGCAGTTGTACGACCAGGCAGGCTCGCAGACGTCCGATGCCGGGCCGTCGTCGCGCGCCTTCGGCACGTGCTGCACGATTGACGATCTCCACGACGCGCGGCGCGTGGCTGCAACACTCGGCATCCCGCACTACATCGTCAACTTCGAGCGGGAGTTTGCCGACACGGTGATCTCGAATTTCGTGGACGAATACGCGTCTGGACGGACGCCGATTCCGTGCGTCCATTGCAACGGTGATCTCAAGTTCGCGACTCTCGTCAGCCGCGCTGAAGGACTCGGTGCCGATTTCGTCGCGACCGGCCACTACGCGCAGGTCGATTTGGATCCGGCGTCCGGACGCTACCTGCTCAAGCGCGGAACCGACCCGGCAAAGGACCAGTCCTACTTTCTCTTCACGCTGACGCAGGAGCAGCTCTCGCACGCCATGTTTCCGGTTGGCGCGCTCGACAAGGCCGTCGTCCGCGATTGCGCGCGCGAACTGGGTCTTCTCGTCGCGGAGAAACCCGACAGCCACGAGATCTGCTTTGTCGCTTCCGGGGAGCACACGTCATTTCTCGAGGAGCGAGGGACATCAGCGCGCGGCGGCGCCATTCGTGATGTCACGGGGAAGACCGTCGGCACGCACGGCGGAATCCATCGGTTCACGGTTGGCCAGCGAAAGGGACTGGGGCTTTCCTCCCCCATTCCGCTCTACGTCGTCGCACTCGACGCCGCCAATCAGACCGTCACCGTCGGCCCGAAGCAGTCGCTGGAGCGCAGCGAACTCACAGCGTCGCGGGTGAACTGGATCGCGGGAACTGCACCGACCTCAGGTACGCGCGTCACGGCGCGCATTCGTCATCGTCACCAGGAAGCCGCGGCGACGCTCACTCCCCTGCCGGACGATCGCGTACGCGTCACGTTCGACGAGCCGCAGTACGCCGTCGCCCCTGGGCAGGCAGTCGTCATGTATGACGGCCAGGTGGTCGTCGGTGGTGGCTGGATTGATTGAGATCTTGAACAGGAGAAACTGGAGAAACGAGAGAAAGAATTGTTTAGCTCCCGTTTCTCCCGTTTCTCTTGTTTAAGGTTTAGAGATCAGCGGCTTGTACTTGCGGTTCGCCCAGGTGCTGAGGCAACGCGTCGAGGAAATGCTCAGCATCGATGGCCGCCATACACCCCGTCCCCGCCGCGGTGATGGCCTGACGATAGACGTGGTCCTGCACGTCGCCGCACGCGAACACGCCGCGAACGTTCGTTCGCGATCCCATGTGCGTGACGATATAGCCGTTGGGATCCAGTTCGATTTGATCCTTGAAGAGTGACGTATTCGGCGTGTGGCCGATCGCCACAAAGACCCCTTCGACCGGAACTTCCTTCCGTTCGCCGGTCTTGTTGTTCCGCAACAGGATCCCGGTGACTTCGCCCTTACCCACGTCGGTGATCGCTTCAACGTCCGAGTTCCATTCGAACGAGATCTTCGGATTGGCGAAGGCTTTGTCCTGCATGATCTTGGACGCACGCAGTGTGTCGCGCCGATGGACGACGGTCACCTGCGAGGCAAAGCGCGTGAGGAAGATCGCCTCTTCCATCGCCGAGTCGCCGCCGCCGACCACGGCGATGGGTTTGCCGCGGAAGAAATACCCGTCACAGGTCGCGCAAGTCGAGACACCGTGCCCGAGCAGCCCGCGCTCGGAGGGCAAGCCCAGGAGGCGCGCCGAGGCACCGGTGGCAATGATGATCGCGCGCGAGGTGTATTCGGCGTCTGACGTCCTGACAGAGAACGGATGCGATCGCAGGTTGACACTGGTCACCTGACCGCGAATCGTTTCGGCGCCGAATCGCTC
This sequence comes from Vicinamibacterales bacterium, assembly GCA_035491715.1. Classification (GTDB taxonomy): domain Bacteria; phylum Acidobacteriota; class Vicinamibacteria; order Vicinamibacterales; family 2-12-FULL-66-21; genus JALZOC01. The sequence continues at coordinate 35,915 of DATJKH010000100.1, forward strand.
GGCCTGGACCCGCATCTCTTCCATCAGTTCGGGCCCCATGATCCCGTCCCGAAATCCGGGCCAGTTCTCGACCAGCGTGGTCAACATCAACTGGCCGCCCGCTTCGAGACCTTCAATGATCAGCGGCTTCAGATTGGCGCGCGCGGAATAGAGAGCCGCGGTGAGTCCGGCAGGACCAGAACCGATAATGATGACGTTTCGCAGGGCAGCCATCCCGAGTCGCTCGCTCACACGTGCTTATCGATGATTTTTTTGAGCGAGTCCTTATCGGCCAGACCAACAACCTGCTCGACGATCTGACCGCCTTTGAACAAGAGAAGCGTTGGGATGCCGCGAATACTGAATCGGCCGGCGATACCCGGATTGTCGTCGACGTTGAGCTTGGCGACAGTCACGCGCCCATCGTAGTCGGAGGCGAGTTCATCAATGGTCGGTCCGAGCCGTTTGCAGGGGCCGCACCATTCAGCCCAGAAATCCACCAACACCGGCTGGGGTGCCTTGATGACGGACTGCTCAAAATTCGTGTCGGTCAGGGTCGTGATCTTCTCAGATGCCATGTATCAGTGCCTCGGTGAATACCCAGTTAGGGTCTCGTCTGGGCCGCCGCGACGGCCCCTTCATACACTTTGACATACTCGCGGGCAGAAGCGTCCCAGGAGAAGTCAAGTTTCATGCCGTTTTGCTGTATCTTCCGCCATTCCTTGGGCTTGCCGAAGAGATCCAGCGCCCGCCGAACGGCCGCCACCAGGTCCGCCGGGGAGTATCCCCTGAATTTGAAGCCATTTCCACCGGGTTCGGTCACGTCCCTGACGGTATCCTCCAACCCGCCGGTGCTCCTGACGATCGGAAGGGTTCCGTATCGAAGGCTGTACATCTGATTGAGTCCGCACGGCTCATACCGCGACGGCATGAGAAACAGGTCGGCGCCTGCCTCGATCTGATGCGCGAGCCGCTCGTCGAACCCGATGGTGGTTGAGACACGATCGGGAAATCGAGCGGCAAGGCTCCTCCAGACATCTTCGTACTCACGATCGCCGCTGCCCAGCATCACCCACGACGCGTCCAGAGACATCAGCTCGCCGGCGACGGCGCTGATAAGGTCGAACCCCTTCTGAAAGGTCAACCGGGATATCAGACCGATCAGTGGACGATCGTCGGCGCGGTCGACAGGCAGGCCCGCTGTTTCGAGCAAGCGCCGTTTGGCGACCTTCTTACCCGACAGATCGGTGCGCGAGTACGACGCGCCGATGAACCCGTCAAGGTCGGGGTTCCAACGCTCGACATCGATGCCGTTGAGAATGCCGGTCAGCGCATCCGAGCGGCGCGTCAGCACTCCTTCGAAGCCAAACCCGAATTCAGGAGTAAGAATCTCGCGCGCATAGGTCGGACTAACGGTCGTCAGCTGTTCGCTGAAGTTGACGCCCCCCTTCAGGTAACTGATCTGTCCCCAGTATTCGAGCGCCTGGATGTCCATCAACTCACGGCCGAATCCGAGTGACGGCAACGCCGCCGCCGGGAACGTGCCCTGGAACGCGAGGTTGTGAATCGTAAAAACCACAGGCACGCCACCGACGATCGGGTCGGGCGAGAAATGCATCTTCTGGTAGACCGGCACGAGGCCGGTTTGCCAGTCGTGCGCGTGAATGATCGATGGTCGCTGCCCGAGCAGGCGCGCGTACTCGAGCGCGGCTCGGCTGAACACAGCGAACCGCCAGCCATTGTCGGCGTAGTCGACACCGTCGACGTTGTAGAGGCCGCCTGGTCGATCGAAGAGTTCCGGCACGTCCACAAACACGACCGTGACGCCTGGACGCTCCTCGCGCGAGTGAAACGACACGAGTTGCGTGCGGGCACCAATCGACATGCTGATCGCCTGCGAACGCGCCCCGGACAGATCGATTCCCCGATACCGCGGAAGCACCAGTGTGACTCGATGGCCGAGCCGACCAAGCGCGTCCGGCAACGCCGCCGCCACTTCGGCAAGCCCGCCTGTCTTTGCGTACGGGTGAGCTTCCGATGCGACCATCAGAATCGACAGTGGTGGGCTCGTCGGCTTGGGCGCGCGTTTGGGTGCCGGCGGCTTCGGCTGTTGCGCCGTTTCGCTTGTCGTTGGCGTGCTCGACGGTTGCCTCCGCGAAGGCTTCGCGACCGCCCGAGGTGCCGACTTGTCAGCTGCCGATGGAGACTTCTTTGTGGAGCGAGGGACCGACTCGGGTCGGGAAGAAGTCCTGCCTGCAGGACGCTTCTTGTTCTCAGGCATGCGCCTCAAGATCATCACATCACTTGCTGGATGTGATCAACTGAATCAGGTTGGCTGTTGCCAGTTTCCAGTTGCCGCCAGAACCGTATCCAGTACTGGCAACCGGGCACTGGAGACTGGAAACTTCGAGAGCCGTCGCTCGACACTCGTCCGCACTCGACGTTACGATTCCCTCAATGAAGCGCTGGGTTGCGCTCTTTGTCGTGCTCGCCATTCTCGTGGCCGTGGGCTTCTGGGTTGTGCGCACTCGTCCGATCAAGACGAGCGCGGGTGTGGATCTGGGTCAACTGGCGCGCGGCGTTGCCCGCGAGCGCCTCAACCTCGTCATCGTGACGCTCGACACGACGCGGGCCGATCGGATTGGCGCCTACGGATCACGCGATGTCGAGACGCCGACGTTCGATCGTCTTGCAGCTGAAGGCGCGTTGTTCGAGCAGGCGGTGTCGGTCGCACCGCTGACATTGCCGGCACATTCGAGCATCTTTACGGGACGATTCCCACCTGAGCATGGGGTGCGCGACAACGGTGGATTCTTTCTCGGTCCCGATCAGCTCACTCTGGCCGAGATTCTCAAGAGCCGCGGTTATCGGACGGGCGGATTCGTTGCCGCTTACGTACTCGCGGGCAAGTGGGGCATCAATCAAGGGTTCGACACCTACTTTGACGACTTCGATCTGAGCGACATGCGCGCGGTTTCCCTCTCGGCGATTCAGCGGCCGGCCAATGAAGTTCTCGACAAGGCGCTTCCGTGGATCGAACAAGCCAACGGCGCCCCTTTCTTTGCGTGGATCCATCTGTACGACCCGCACGCTCCTTATCGTCCACCCGAACCCTTTGCCACAAAATACAAGGGCCATCCCTACAACGGCGAGATTGCGTTCGCCGACAGTCAACTCGCGCGTTTGGTCGCCACGCTGCAATCACACGGACTGTACGACCGGACGGTGATTGTCGTGATCGGCGACCATGGCGAGAGCCTGGGGGATCACGGCGAGAGCGCACACGGGTTTTTCGTCTACAACAGCGTCACACATGTGCCGCTCGTGATTCGCGCACCCTTCAGCAGCACAGGACATCGGCGCGTTGCGGATCCCGTGCGATCAGTCGACATCATGCCGACCGTGCTCGATCTGCTGGGAGCACCTGCGGCATCGGGGATCTCGGGTGTCAGCCTCGTGCCGCTGCTTACCGGAACAAAAACCGAGCTCGCGCTCGACGCTTATTCGGAAGCGATGTATCCGCTGCATCACTACGGCTGGAGCGATCTTCACGCACTCCGCTCGGGACGCTACAAAGTCATCGATGCTCCGCGCCCCGAGCTCTATGACGTCGAACGCGATCCAAATGAGACGACGAACCTGTTCGCTGAGCGGCAGCCACTCGGCGAACGCATGATCGCCGGATTGCGGACGCTGGAAGGGGGCTTCAGGAAAGTGGTCGCCTCGATGCCGGCCGCCGATATCGATCCCGAAGCGCGTGAGCGGCTGGCCGCGCTCGGCTATGTCGGCACCTTTGTCGCGAGCGCATCGGATCCGCGCACCGGACGCGCCGATCCCAAGGACAAGATTGGTCTCTTCAACAAGCTGAACGAGGCCACCGACATCACGAGAGACCGAGAGGACGATCACGAAGGATCGTTCAGGCGGGTTGTCGCCCTGTTGAACGACGTCATTCAGCAGGATCCTCAAGTGATCGACGCATGGTTCATGCGTGGAACGAAATACCTGTCACACGGCGACCTCGAGAAAGCGGTTGCCGACTTCAAACAGACACTGACCCTCAAGCCGGATTACGACCTCGCCGTCTCGAATCTCGCACAGGCGTATCGGCGCATGGGGAACGACGAGGCCGCTCTGGCCGGGTTCGAACGCTACCTGCAACTCGATCCGAAGGACCCCTTCGTGCACTACCAGATGGGCGAGATCTGGTTGGACCGCGGCGAACTGCCGCGCGCGGAGTCGCTCTTTCGCCGCGCGCTCGACCTCGATCCGAGCGTTGCCGCGGCGAAGAATGCTCTTGGCGTCATCGCGCTTCAACGCGGCGACGGCACGACCGCCGAGCGACTCATCCGGGAGGCACTGGCCACCAAGCCGAAGCTTCGGCTTGCGCATTTCAATCTGGCACTGGTCGCTGAGCAACGCGGTGATGTCAGAACAGCAGAACGCGAGTACGTCGATGAACTCAAAAGCCACCCGGAGAACTACAAAGCAGCGTTCAATCTTTCGAGATTGTACGAACAGGTCGGTGATCGGGAGGGAGAGATCGACGCGCTGAAACAATCCATCGTCAGCAATCCGAGGTTCGCCGAAGGACACTTCTTCCTCGCCAAGTCGTACCTCGATGCGGGGACGAAGCTGGATGAAGCGATCAAGCTTGCCGAGAAAGGACTCTCACTGGCGCCGCGGTCTGAGTACGCGCCGCTCGGCCACTACGTACTGGCCGATATCTACAACCGGCAGGGCCGCGCGCGTGAGGGGGCCGAGGAGCTTGCGCGCGGACGTGCGTTGGAGGCGAGACAATCAAGTGGCAAGGGAACAGGGACAAGAGAAAAGTAAATCCCTTTTCCCTTGTCCCTTTTGCCTTTTTCCCTTTAGAAGCTCCACCGACCGCCGAAGGTAATCTGTCTGGCTGTTTGCACCGCTGTCGGCGCTCTATACAGCACGGTGTTTCCCTCGATGGTCGTATTCGGCACTCGCCCTTGCCGCGTCGTCACGCTGCCTGTGTTCAACAGGTTTGCCATGTCGACGTAGACACCGAATCGGTGGTTCTGTACCCGGATCAACTTCTCCGCACGCAGGTCGACGTTGTTGAAGAAGTCGTTCCGTTGACTGCCACGTGGCTCGAGCAGAATCTCCTTGCGGCTATTGAGCGGAAGATTCAGCTGCGCTGTCGAGTATCGCTGGAACGGCGTGTATGGCCGGCCGCTCGTGCCGGTGTACACCGCACCGAGCATGACGTCCACCTTCGGAACGTTGTACTCGACGTTGAATTTCATCTCGTGACGACGAGAGTTGGTCAGCTCGCCGAACGAGTTGATGAGAGCCGTATTCGGCGAGCCGAACTGCACGCCGCCGAGCCAGGCGCCAAACCCGGTGTTGTCGATACTGCCTTCAGCCTTGGCCAGGACGTACGACAATTGATAGCCGATCCGGCGTCGGAATGCGCTGTCGAACAGAATCATCAACGCCTTGTAATTGCGTTTCGGATCGGCGGTCCCAATCGCATTGCCGTTGGTGTCTACGTACTGGAAGCCTTCGACGTTCCGGATGAAGAAATTCTGATCCGTCGTCGACCGGTTTGCCCAGTTGTAGCCAGTGAACGTCGTGTTTGTCAGTGAGTTGGTCAACGTCACCGGCCGCCATTGCGAGCCGTTGATGACGTTGTTGATGAAGTCACTCGTGTTTCGCCAGATCCCGGTCACCGTGAGGCGCCCCGTTCTGGTCAACTGGTTCTCCCACGCGACATTGAACTCGTCAGTCCGCGGGTGTCCGATGTCGTCGCTGATGCCGTACGAGAAGCCCGGTGTTAACACTTCGGGTGGCCCAGCGACCGAGCCGTCGGGATTCAACGGCGTCTGCACGTAGTCTTCAATCCCAGGCGTCGCCGAAATCCAGAATTGCGTCGCGGTGCCCTCGTAATACCGACCGTAGAACGATCGAAGGACGGAAGAACCCTTACCCGTCAGATCATACGCAACGCCGATCCGCGGCCCCAACGCGAGGTCGGGCGTATACACGTCCTTCTTCAGATCCGGGCTGTAGCCGCGAATTCGATCGAGCCGCAACCCGAGATTCATGGTTAGACGGCCTGCGCTCCACTGATCCTGCGCGTAGGCGGAAAACCGCTTGTTGTCGCCGCTGAACGTGTAGCCGTAGCTATAGCGGAAATACGGAACGCCTCCATACGCGTAGATGTAAAAGCCAGCCGGACCGTAGGGTTGATACTTCGTGCCGACGTGGCTGCGTTCAATCTCCGCGCCGAACTTCAACGCATGACGTCCAAACGCCTGCGCATATCGTGTGAGCGACGCCTGCACCTGGTTGCGGCTGCGATCTTCATACTCCAGTCCGCCACCACCGCCGGTGTACTCGTCGGTCAGCGCATCATAGGTGAACGGTGAGGGATCAACCGGATCGAGGTAATAGTAGCCGGTATAGCCGGTGAACTTCGCCTCGAGGAACGTGCTGGCTCCGATGACCTTGCGCCACTGCGCGTTCCACACCCACTCCGGCGCATCCTCCGTCACCGTCTGCTGGTCGGTCGACTTGGAGCCGGGATAGCCCTGCCTTCCGGTGACGTTGTACGAGTCGTACTGCATGCCCAGAACGATGGTGTCGTTGGACGTGGGCTGCAGCGTGAACTTCGTGTTGAAGCGAGGGCTGATGTCCTGCGAGGTCGCGATTGGGCCCGTGGGATCGGTCGTCGCCTCGTACCGCTGAATGCTGGCAAAGAAGAACGCCTTGTCCTTCTTCAGCGGTCCGCCCATCTGCGCGGTGTAGTCCACCAGCTTGTTCGTGACCGCCGACTGACCAAGCGACGGGTTGGCGTCAAGCACCGACTGCGAGAGGTTGCTCGATGCCAGCGAATCGTTTGTGTACCGCAAGGAGAACAGTCCGGTGAATGCGTTTCCACCGGACTTGGTCACCGTATTGATGATTCCACCGGTGAACCCGCCGTACTCCGCCGGCGCGCCGAGGCCGCCCACCTGGATTTCTTCGATCAGGTTCTGATTGAAGAACGTCCAGGCCGAACCGCCTTGTGGGTCGCGGGTGTCGACTCCGTCCATCAGCAGCGCGTTGCCGTAGCTCGCCTGCGATCCATAGGCCGAGCTGTTGTTGATGCCCGGTGCATAGTTCAACAAGCCGGTCGACGTCGATGAGTAGATCGGCGTGAGCTGCAGCATGTCGCTGCTGATGTTGGTGTGCGTCGCCGAGCTCTTGACGTCGACGGTTGAGGCCGCCGTCACTTCGACGGTTTCCGATACGCCGCCGACTCTGAGCGCGAACTCCGCGGTCACGGTTTTTCCCAGGCTGACGATGACGTCCGGCTGGGATTCGGAGAGGAAGCCGGTCAGCTCGGCTTTCAGAGTGTAGGTCGCCGGCGCGACGCCGACGAAACGGAACATCCCTTCCGTGTCGGTCACCGTTGACTGCGATCCTCTGGGCCCCGTCAACGTGACGTTCACGCCAGGGAGCACTCCTCCCTGCTGATCGACGACTTTGCCTTCGACAGTACCGGTCTGCGTCTGTGCCACTGCGAGCGGCACACACGCAGCGCACACGATCAGGCAGAGGACGATCGTGCGTGCCATGCTTCGCATGTTCATGGTGTTCACGGTCCTCCTATTCTTTGCCTGCTGAGTGGATGCGATCGTTCTGGGCCGAGTAGAGTGCGTATCCGGTCCCCGCCGCCATCACGACAAGCGCGATGATGCCCGGTTTCGTTTTGAAGAAGCCGGGCGTACTACCTGCCGACGAGGCCTGGCGATCGTCGCGCGCGACGTCCTTGCGTGGCGACGTCGCTGTGACCTCGCGCGCAACAATTTTTTTCATCGACGCCTTGATGGTTGGCGGCGATGGAGTGGACGCCGTGTCGCTCGCGGCTGCGGGCAGCGGTATGAGCGTCGTGATGGCGACGAGCGTAGCCGCTCGTATTAGCCTTCCGCACCACGATCTGATTCTGAGTGTCACTACATCCTCCCCTCTGGTCTTGTGCGCGACACACTTTCCGTCGCTGACACCTCGGCGCGAAAAGTATCACAAGAATTTGAGCGCGCAACCCGTCATTTATATCGGGATGAACGCCGCGCACAACTCCACGTGCGTGATGAACTTCGCAGAGCTGCGTACATCCCATCCCAGACTGCAGTTGGTCACCGCAATATGGCAAGTCATCACTACCCACGCGCAAATTGAAACAGAATTTGTTCGATCGATACCTGTCGAGCTTGTTCATCCTGCGTGTGACGGTTCACGTCATTCTTCCCCGCGTTCGCACCAGACGCGGACAGGCTGAGTTTGCCGCTCCACAATCGTCGCTGATGTAAGATTTCGGCGTGTCCGAGCCCAGGCTGCCAACTCCACCGCAGCGGTCCGAGTCGCGCGAGATCGCCGAGCTTCGCCGGCTGAAACAGGAACAACCGGATCTCGCATCAGCCGCGGATCTGCAGATTGAGCTGCTGCAACTGCAGCGCCGCGTGCAGTCACGTGTGTCGCTGCCGTCGATCCGACTCGACAAGGATTCGCTGAACGCACAACTGGCCTCAGCGCCGGTGCTGCATTTCGATCACTTGCCGCTCGAATGGGGTGAGCTGCGGTTTCTCTTGCGCGCAACGGCCTCGGCAATGAGAAGCCATGGTGCGCTCGAGGAAAGGGACTTCCGGCGAATCGAGGCGCTGTGCCGCGATTCGGAGAAACTTCCGGTCGTCATGCGCTCCTGGTACGAGGCGGCAAAAACCGACGCGCCGCCCATCCATCCAGAGGGGGCCGGTCTTGAATCGGTCTTCGTCGAAGCCATGAAGCCGTTCCTCACACGCTCGGCGGACGCGATCATGGCGAAGAGTGATTTCGCCGGATGGACGCGCGGCGTGTGTCCGTTATGTGCGGGAGAACCGGACTTCGCCGTGATCACGCCGGCGGCCGACCGCATCCTGATCTGCGGCCGCTGTCTGGCCCGTTGGCGCTTTCACCAGCTCACGTGCCCGTTCTGCTTGAATGCGGATCGGGAACGCATCACGTCGTTTGCCAGCCGTGATGGTCAATACCGGTTATATGCGTGCGACGAGTGCGAACGCTATCTGAAGGCGTACGACGCCAGACGGGCGTCCCGCCCTGTCATGCCGTCGGTGGATGCTGTGGCGACACTGCCGCTGGACGCGGCAGCGATTCAGAAAGGCTACAAGTAGACGTTATCGGCTCTGCTCGGGCAGCTCTTCCTTGGCGAACAGCGTTGAAGCCTTTTCCTGTAGCCAATTGAAGAGGTGGCGCGTTTCCCAGAATCGACCGGGATTGGACTGCGCGCCGAGAACCACGAACGCAACCTGATTGTTGCTCTGAGGTAACCGGAGCAGCGTGGCCAGGCAGTAGCCCGACTTGCTGATGAATCCGGTCTTTCCCCCAACCACATCCATTCCTTCCATCACCAGGCGATTGGTGCTGTGAATATTGATGGTTCGGCGGTTGGTCTTGACGGTATACGTCGCCGTCTGCATGACCGGCGCGATGCGCTCGTCGGCGGCGGCAAACGAGATGAGGCGGGACAAATCGTATGCTGACGAGACGTTGGCTGGATTGAGTCCAGACGGATCGGCGAACGAAGTATTTTCGAGGCCAAGCTCGAGCGCCTTTTCGTTCATCCGCTCAACGAATGACGCGGTTCCACCGTGCGACACACGGGCCAGGATGCGGGCTGCGGCGTTGTCGGACGCAATCAGCGTCAAGTGAAGCACATCCCCCAGCGTCAACCGATCGTTGGCCTTGAGGAACGTCGTCGAGGCGGCGTACACGTCGCTGCGCTGAACGGTAACTTCCTGCGTCAGGTCGGGGTTGTCTTCCAGGAACACAACCGTCGTCATCACCTTGGTAATGCTGGCGATCGAACGCTTGTCCTGGGCATTTTCCTCCCAGAGAACCTGACCGTTCGCGGGGTTGAAAATGATGGCGGCGGCGGCGCGAATATCGGGAACGAGTTCGCCGCTTGCATCAGTCTTGTACCGCGGCGTCATCGCCTCGTGCAGAGCGCGCATGCGCGCGATTTCGCGCGAACGGGCGGCGGCGCGGGCTCGTGCCAGACGAGCTTTGCGGGCCTGTGAGGCAGACGCAGAATACGCTGGTGTGCGAGCGACTTTCGGGGTCGACGTGCTCTGTGCGGACGAGGCCCGCATTGACTTCTTGCGGGTGGTCTTCGTGGCGGCGTCGGCAGAGGGTGCCAGACACACCGAGATTCCCAGCAGCAAGGCAGAGAGACGAACCAGTGACTTAGGACGGATCAGGCGCACGAATCCTCCGCAAACCGGACACCACCGGTTGGCTGGGTAGCAACCGATGCGATGTGATTGGAGCGAAATGAGTTTATCAGCAAAGGCGCTTCCTTGGCAACCATTTGTGTAACTCAACCGCGACGTTTTTGCGCGCGATCGCCCGAGTTGGCTCTGTTTGCGTGCCTCTTCCAGACACCGCTATACAAGGTCAGTGCCACAGCTGTACCGTATCCTCCCCTCGAATACCGAGGGTCCCCGGATCCCTTTCGGATCGACTGACAGAAACTGACACAAAATGACTGTCCCTATGACAAAAAAAGACGACGAGTTCAGAGCGCTGAGGGGGACGATTCAGCTGCGAGGGACGGTGCGGATGGTAGTGGTGCCGGTGGTCTTCGTTGGCTGGGCGGCCACGGCCGTCGCGACCGCCGCCGTCATCACCGTAGCCGTCAGCACCCTCGTGCCGCTGCTGATCCTCGTCGCGGGATTCGAGTCGGTGTTCGCGCTCCATGTCAACGTAGAACGTATCGGCCGATACCTGCAGGTCTTCCACGAGGGAGACGACACCGGGTGGGAGACAGTGGCTGCGCGGTTTGGGCCGCGATTTGCGCCAACCGCACCGGATCCGCTGTTCGGGCGCCTCTTCGTTCTGGCGACGTCGGTCAACTTTCTGCCTGCGGCGCTTGGATGGGAGAACATTCCGGAGTTGGTTATGCTCGCGGCGTTGCACCTCCTTTTCATCAATCGCGTCAGGCTGGCGCGGGTATTTGCGGCGGGACAGCGGGAAAAGGATCTCGAGCGATTCACCGCCATCAAGCACGAGCTCGAGTCACCGGGCGAGCGCGAGCACTAACAGAAATGCCCTCACGGTCCCCTGCCACGAATTCGTCGAGTCGAATGTCTCGTCGGTCGAGTGCGTCCCAGTCGCTTTTCCCCCACCGTCAATCGTGATCGCGGGGATTCCGAGGCTCATTGCGAGATTGGAATCGGTGGATCCTTCGTCAAGGGATACAGGTAAACCGAAGGCACGCGTGACCGACACGGCTGCCTGAACGATCGGCGAATCCGCACTGACTCGACCTGGGGGCCGATTGCCCACGGCTGTTTTCGACATCGTCAGCCGTCCGCGACTTCCCCAGCGATCGTTCTCTTCCTTCAACGCCCCGTCCAGCGCTTTTTGGAGCGACGCGTCGAGCGTCGCAAGAGCGGCGCGATCGCTCGATCGCAGGTCGACCTCCATCCAGGCTTCCGAGGCGATGGCGTTGACCGATGTTCCGCCGCCTATCCGACCGACATTGAAGGTCGTTTTCGGAAGCGCCGGTACTTCAAGATCGGCGATCCGCGACATTGCGCGGCCGAGCGCGTGAACGGGATTTGCGACGCCGAAATCACCATAACTGTGGCCGCCGGCTCCTTTGAACGTCACTCGATATCGGAGACTGCCGACGCCGATATGTGTGATTCCCAAGCCGGCGCCGTCAACCGAGACGAACCGATCGATTCGTCCTTTCAACTCATCGCTGAAGAGTTCTTTGACGCCGCGCAGATCTCCGAGCCCTTCCTCCCCCACCGTACCCACAAATGTAATCGGACCTGGTGTCTGAATCTGAGCCTCGTCGAGCGCCCGGATCACCCCAAGAAGTACCGCGAGACCGCGACAATCGTCGCTGATGCCTGGACCTTTGAGCAGTGTCCCGGCACGAGTCATCCTGATAGCGACCTCCTCGCCAAAAACGGTGTCGAGGTGAGCGCTGAACACGAGATGCGGCCCGGCGGCCGTGCCGGCACGCTCGCCGAGCACGTTGCCGGCGCGATCGATGCGGACGTTCTTCAGCCCCAGCGATTGGAACGACTGACGGAGCGCGTCCGCGCGGCGCGACTCCTTGAATGGGGGCGCCGGGATTTCGCAGAGTCGAATCTGCTCATCGAGAAGCTTCGGTTCATTGCTCTTGAGTCGATCGATGGCGGACTTCACCGACGGCTCGCGGAGCAGTTGACTTCCAATGTCGGCGTCCGGCGCGGGAACGGGTGCAGTCTGCGAGGCGTCGAACGAAGCGAGAGCGGCGACGACGATCATCGCGAAGCGAAACATGCTGGCTATCGTAACCGAGCCAATAGCCAGCTAACAGCCAAGAGCAGTCGCGAGATCCAATATGTTGGGCGCGGTGATTCAAAGGGTGACTGTTTTTGACACTCGTCGCGAGACCGTCCACTCGCGAACGAAGCCGTGCGCTGACGATGACTCGTACGAAAACTGGCGCAAATACGTTGATCCGTTCAATCGCGTCGATCGATCAGAAATGAAAGTCGTCGCGTAACTCTGCGGTACAGGAATTGCTCAGTGTCGGTTGGGGGTCAGCATGATGAGTCTAGTTCGTCTTCTCGGTTTCACGACGCTAGGCTGCGGCTGCGTGACTGGCAGATATCGCGAAGTCGCGACGAACCGCGAGATCACTTACGTCGAGGAGAAAGGCGCGCACTGCACGTTGCAGTCGCATCGCCGCAATCACACGCTCGCGCCGGCGCGCGCGGCCGTTCACACGCTCACCGCAAAAGCGTCATAGCTGTTCGAAGGCGGCACACACCAGTGCCGAAAACCACATCGGGCGCGCTACACTGAACGCCCGATGCCCGACGTCCGGAAGCCAGGCCGGCTTCCAAGACCCCACACCATCATTAAAGCTCGTCGCAGCACGCTTCGGTTCTACCTCGGAGATTGTCTGGACATCCTCGCGAGTCTGACAGCGGAATCGGTGTCGGCCGTTGTCACCTCCCCTCCTTACAATCTTGGTGTTCGCTATCGCACCTATCAGGACTCGTTGCCCCGCGAGCACTATCTGGAATGGACGGCAGAGTGGATTCGAGCCGTACAGCGTGTTCTGGAACCTGACGGGTCACTGTTTCTCAACGTCGGCGCAAAGCCAACCGATCCGTGGACCGCCATGGATGTCGCCCAGGCGGCGCGTCCGCACCTGGACCTTCAGAACACCATCCATTGGATCAAGTCGATTGCGATCGATCGCGCCGCCGCGGGTGTGGCCACGGATCTCGATCGCGATATCGCGGTGGGCCATTACAAACCGATCAACAGTGCCCGCTTCGTCAACGACTGTCACGAATTCATCTTCCATTTCACCCCGCACGGCCGCACGCCGCTCGATCGCCGCGCGATCGGCGTGAAGTACCAGGACGAATCAAACATCGCGCGCTGGCAGACCGGCGGGCACAACCGGAGATGCCGCGGCAACACCTGGTTCATTCCCTACGACACGATTCAAAGCCGCGATAAGGATCGGCCGCATCCAGCGACGTTCCCTCCTCGTGTGCCCGAGTTCTGCTTCAAGCTCCACGGCATCCCCCGACTGCGAGCCGCGATGGACCCATTTCTCGGGCTCGGCAGTACAGCCGTAGCGGCGGCGCAGCTTGGACTGGACTTCATCGGGATCGAGATGGATGAGCACTACCTCGCAGAGGCGATCGATCGAACGAAGCGCTCTTTAAAGGGCACGAATACCACCAAAACAAGAGAAACTGGAGAAACGGGAGACGTTTAGGTTTCTGTGACGCAACGTTGATTTGAATTCCACTAAGAGTTTCCGGATGTTCCACTCAATCCGTATCATCGGACGCGGACGTGTCGGCACTGCGATCGCGGCGCGGCTCGGGGAACGCGGCCATCAGCTCGTCGACGGTGAGGCGGAGCTGGTGGTGTTGTGCGTGCCTGACGCAGCCATCGACAAGGTCGCGCGGTCAGTTGCACCGGGTCCTTGGATTGCGCACACCAGCGGAGCAACCCCACTCGAAGCATTAGCGCCGCACCTGAAGCGGTTTGGTCTGCATCCCCTGCAGACGATTGTGCTCGGTCGAGGACCGGAACAGCTCGACGGAGCATGGGCGGCGGTGACGGCAGACAATGAAGAGGGAGTCGCGCGAGGGAACTGGCTGGCTCGCGAACTGCACCTCATCCCCTTTCACATTCGTGAGGAGTTCCGGGCTCTCTATCACGCGGGTGCAGCAACCGCATCGAACTATCTCGTCACACTTCATCGCGCCGCCGTTGGCATGTTCGAACGCTCCGGCGCGCCGCCCGAAGCCCTGCTGCCGCTGATGCAGCGCGTCATCGATAACGGCTTCGAACTGACGGGGCCGATCGCACGCGGCGATTGGACGACAGTTGAGGCTCACATTGCCGCGCTCCGTCAATACTCACCAGGTCTCGAGCCGCTTTATCGCGCACTTGCGGGCGCGCTGGTGGAGGGCCAGGGTATGAAGACCCTGGCCTTGCACGACGGGGCCTCGTCCGGCCAGAACACCGACCAATGAAAGTACTGCGCACCGTCGCGGACATGCGCCGGCACCTGCGCGCACAACGCGGCTCGCGCGCGATTGTCCCCACAATGGGGGCGTTGCATGAGGGGCATATCGCGCTGTTTCGTGCCGCCCGGCGCGCATGTCAGCACGTCGTGGCTTCTCTCTTTGTCAACCCGGGCCAGTTCAACGATCCAGCCGATCTCGCGGCGTATCCACGGCAAGAGACTGTCGACTCTGAAACCGCGCGTGGCGCCGGCGTCGACGCGATCTTCATCCCGACAGTAGAAGAAATGTATGCGGTCGGCGAAGCGACATCACTCACGGTCGAGGGTGCCGCTCTTGGCTTCGAAGGGGACTTCCGGCCCGGCCATTTCAATAGCGTGGCAACCATCTGCCTCAAGTTGTTCAACATTGTTGAGCCGGACGTCGCCTTCTTCGGCCAGAAGGATGCTCAGCAGGTTGCGGTCATTCGTCAGGTGGTTCGCGACGTAAGACTGGACCTGCAGATCGCTGTCGTTCCGACAGTTCGTGAAGCGGACGGGCTCGCGCTTTCATCGCGGAACGTCCGATTGTCCGCCGCGGATCGCCTTCGTGCGCTCGCCATTCCTCGAGCGCTGACGGCAGGGATCAGCGCGCGCATTGCAGGCACCGATCCGACGGCTGCGGCGCGGAGCGAGCTCGAAGGGCTGGATGTCGATTACGCCGAGGTGGTGGTATTTGACGGAGAACCGACACTCGTCATCGCGGCGCGCGCCGGCTCGACACGATTGATAGACAACGTCCCGCTGAACCATCCGGAGCTTGCGGGGCTGCGCTAGCTCGAAAACAGGTATCAGCCGTGAGAAGATCGTCATTATGAGCGAGATCGAACGTTTGACCCTGGTGGACTTGACGGATTTGGCGCGTCATCGCAAGCGTATCGCCATGATCACGGCCTACGATGCGGCAAGTGCCGCACTGGCCGACGCTGCCGGTCTCGACATCATTCTCGTCGGCGATTCCGCGGCGATGACGATCCTCGGCCATCAGTCGACGCTGCCGGTGACGATGGACGAAATGCTGTTGCTGACGCGGGCGGTGACACGCGGCGTGCGAAGAGCGTTTGTCGTCGCCGACTTGCCATTTGGCGCCTATCAGCTGGGCGAGGACGAAGCGCTGCGAAACGCGATTCGCTTCGTCAAGGATGCGGGGGCCGACGCGGTCAAGCTGGAAGGTGCCGGACGCACGCTTACGCGGATCAGCGCGATTCTCGACGCGGGCATCCCCGTTATGGGTCATGTCGGGTTGACGCCACAGTCGGCCAGCCTCGCCGGCAGTTACAAGGCGCGGGGGCGCACGGCTGCAGATGCGCGCCGGATCTTTGATGAAGCGCGTGCATTAGAACGCGCCGGCTGCTTTGCCGTCGTGCTCGAAGCGATTCCTGCGCCGGTTGCCTCGCGTATCACGGATGCGCTGAAGATCCCGACGATTGGTATCGGCGCCGGACCATCTTGTGACGGTCAGGTACTCGTCTGGCACGACCTGCTTGGTCTCACTCGCGGCCATGTGCCGCGCTTTGTCAAGCGATACGCCGACCTGAGTCAAACCATCCTGGACGCGTTGCAGCGCTACGCCGCCGACGTCAGATCAGCGACGTTTCCCGACGACACGCATACGTATGGTATGCCCGCCGAGGAGCTCGCACGATTCGAAGCGCAGGTCGGCGATTCCCGAGCGGATCAAGAGTTCACCAAGCCGTTACGAAAGCCCTGACCAGCCGAATCCCGAGGCGTGCAGCTGTGTTACGCTAGTTGGCGTCCTTTCATCCAGTTTTCCTGTGATTTGTCGTTTTTTTTCCTTTCCTTCGCGCAGAAGTATGGTCCGTACGTCTCAAGGAGTATCGATGAACAAGGTGTTTCGGTTGTTGACCGCGACGGTCTTCGCGGTCGTCTCTCTGTCCGGCATCGCGAACGCGCAGACCGCGGCGACCGGCAATATTGAAGGGGTCGTGACCGATACGACCGGCGCCGTTCTGCCGGGCGTAACGGTAGTCGTGAAGAACCAGGCCACCAACCTCACCCGCGAACTGGTGACTGATGATGCGGGCCGCTATCGGGCGAACGCGCTGCAGCCCGGCGTCTACGAAGTCACCGCAACGCTCGGCGGTTTCCAGAGCGCGACCTTTGGAAATCTCGAGGTCAACGTCGGTCAGACCCTTGCCGCTGACGTCAGGATGCGGGCTGCGGGTGTGACTGAAACGGTGACGGTCACTGCCGAATCGCCGCTCATCGACACGCGGCGCACCGACGTCAGCAACGTGGTCGGCGAAACCGCAATCCAGAATCTGCCCATCAACGGCCGCCGTTGGGAGAACTTCGTGCTCCTCGGACCGGGCGTCACCAACGACGGCAACTTCGGCCTCGTCAGCTACCGCGGCATCTCCGGGCTCTACAACAACAACACGGTGGACGGCGCCGACAACAACCAGGCGTTCTTCTCGGAAGCGCGCGGACGGACGCGCACCTCGTATTCAATCAGCCAGGCGGCGATCAAAGAATTCCAGGTTGGCGTCAGCAACTTCTCGGCGGAGTTCGGTCGCGCGGCGGGTGGAACCGTCAACGCCGTCACCAAGTCCGGCACGAACGCATTCCGCGGCGAAGCGTTTTACTTTCTCCGCGACGACAAGTTCACCGCCAAAGATCCGTTCTTCCCGGCAGGCGTCAATCGCCCGGATGAGCGCCGGCAGCAGTTCGGCGTCGGATTGGGCGGCCCGATTCAGTCGAGTAAGGCTTTCTATTTCGTCAACTACGACGGGCAGCGCCGTAACTTCCCGTATTTCGTACGGCCAAGTCAGTCCACGTTCATCACCGGCGCGTGCACAGCGCCCGGATGCGCCTCGACACTCGCGTTCTACAACGGATTGAGCGTCTTCAATCCGCGCGAAGGCAACAACGACATCTTCCTCGGGAAGGTGGACTACACGGTCAACAACAAGAACACCTTCACCGCCCAATACAACATGCACCGCTGGGACTCGCCGAACGGTGTCCAGACCCAGCCGGTCATTTCCGTCTCTCCTTCAGCCAACGGCGCGGACAAGGTCAAGACGGATTTCGCCCTGTTCTCACTCAACTCGGTTGTGTCGGACAAATGGCTGAACGAGGCCCGCGTGCAGATTGGCCGCGACTTCGAATCTCAGGAACCAAACCTGCCAACTGGTCCCGGAACCACGGTGACCGGCGGTATCGATATCGGGATCCCGAACTTCCTGCCGCGCCCGAAGTATCCAGATGAGCGCCGGTATCAGTTCATCGACAACGTGACGTATTACTACGGCGCCCACAGCATCAAGTCCGGCTTCGATTTCAACTTCGTTCACGAAGACCTGGTCAACTTGTTCCAGGGCGCGGGCATCTATGCGTATCCGAACATCAACGCAATCGCCTCGGACTGCCCGTTCGTCCCCGGCGGCGGTGGCGCGTCAGGCTGCACGCCACTGATTGCCGGGACATCCGCCGACCTGCGGCACTACACGAGTTACAACCAGCAGTTCGATCTCCGCGGCGCAGGCTTTGCCGGTGACGTGTCGTTTCGAACGACCGACTACAACGTGTTCGTCCAGGACAACTGGCGCGTAAGCAACCAGCTGACACTAAACCTCGGCGTGCGGTGGGAGTATCAGCAGTTCCCGCAGCCCACGGAGACCGAAACCAAGGGCGTCAAGTTCACGGGCAATCCCGACTATCCGGCGACCGTGCACTTCCCTCAGGACAAGAACAATTTTGGTCCGCGCGCAGGCTTTACCTACGACATCAATGGATCTCACACGACCGTGATTCGCGGCGGATGGGGCCTCTATTACGGCCGTTCCAGCAACAGCGTGATCTCGAGCGCGCTGACCAACAACGCCAAGACATTCGCGACCTACACGTTTACGAACCCGACGACAACGGCGGGAGCGCCGCAGTACCCGGCTGTCTTCAGTGCGCCGCCGACGGGTGCCGGCAGGCCGTCCATCCAGTACCTGTCGCCGTCGCTTGAACGGCCACAGATCAACATGGCGGAGTTGACCGTCGATCGTGCGATCGGCACCGACATCACGGTGTCTGCGTCGTACTTGTACAGCGGAGGCTCGCACCTGCCGACCTTCGTCGACACCAACCTCAACCCCGCGAACTCGAACGTCGAGTTCATCGTCGATGGCCAGAGCAAAGGATCGTTCCCGTTCTACCGAGGGAGCAAGCCCGACGCGAACCTTAACAACGCGATCGAAGTCGCGGACATCGTCGATTCGACCTATCACGCGCTCGTCCTCCAGGTGAACAAGCGTTTCAACAAAGGCCTGCTGTTCAACGCCAACTACACGCTGTCGAAGGCTGAAGATACCGGCCAGAACTCGACCACGTTCATTTCGACCTTCGCCACGATGGTCGATCCATACAACAACGATGCTGAGAAAGGTCCGGCGTCATTCGACCGGCGTCACCGCGGCGTCGTGAGCGTGCACTACGCGCCGGACTTCCTGTGGGGGTTCCAGCTTGGTGGAACCGGAACGTTTGAAACTGGGCTGCCGCTCAATCCGGCGATCTCGATCAACAGCGGCGCATTGAGCGGCACGGGCGCGGTCAGCACTTCGACCGTCAACGGAAGCGGCGCCTCGACTCGCGCGCCGTGGGACACGCGTAACGGGTTCCGTCAGACAGGTCGCAAGACGATCGACATGCGCGTATCCAAGCGCTTCAGCCTTGGCGGCACGCGGCAGATCGAGGCGCTCTGGGAGGCATTCAACATCTTCAACACAATCAACTACACGACGTTCGGAACCACCAAGTACAACGCCGTGAGTTCGAGCTACGACGCAGTGACGAACAGGGCGGTTGTGAACCTCACGTCCAATTCCGGCTTCGCCGTCCCGACGACCGCGAGCAACACCTTGTTCGGTCCGCGCGACATGCAGATCGGGTTTAAGTTCCTCTGGTAGCCAGGTTTCAGTTACCAGTTTCCAGGAATGTAGAAAAGGGCCGGTGTCGCATGGCGACGCCGGCCCTTTCGTTTAGCTGGAAGCTGGAAGCTGGAAACTGGAAGCTGACTCTTACTTCTTCTTCGTTGCCGGCGCCTTCGTCGGTCTGAGCGTGTACTCAGTGCGGTAGCGCATCTCCACATTCGGCCGGTTCACGACCTTGATTTCAACCTTGCGCTTCCGCTGCGTCGGATCGGGATTCGACGAGTAGTAGCCGAGCACGTAATAGTCGCTCGTCTCCGCATCGATGCGCTTCAACGCTTTCATGAAGTCGTTCTGGTTGATCGTGGCGAAGCCGCCGGTCTGTTCGGCAAGAACGCGCAGGCTGTCCTGTGACGTCCTGATGTAATTCTGAAAATCCATCATGTCGACCTTCTGATCGAGGTCGGGCATGCCGACGAGCCCCCGCGGATCGATCGTGTAGATGGTGGTGTTCGCGCGATTCGCCTCGCGCGTCAACTCGCTCAGCTCATTGGCCAGGTCGGCGAAGCTGAACTGGTTTCCCTTCTGCAGGAACGGGTTCGTGTCGTTTGCGTCGCTGTTGTTGCCCGACCCATCGTCGCTGTTGCCGGCGTTCGGGTTCATTTCCTTCCACTTGTCCTCGGCTTCCTTCTTCCGCGTCTCGGAGAACGGATCGAAGTCGTAGCCGTTGCTCACATACACGAACGCCTTGCGCCGGTTATGGACCGACTCGAGCGTCTTCATGATGTTGTAGGCCGTGTCGAATGCGACGTGCGCGCGATAACGCACTTCCGACGGACCTTCTGCGCCAACCGGCGCCTCGAGGATTTCGTTCGGCTTCAGTCCGGCGCCGGAAATCTTGTCGATTGCTTCGGTCAGTCTCTTACGGTCGTACGTGAGATCGATCGCCAGCGAGGAAGGACCGGTCGAGACGATCCCGAACATGTCCCCTTCGTGCACGAGCTCGTTCGAGATCTTCTTGAACAGATCCTTGATCCGCCCGGTGTTCGGAAAATCGAGATGCAGGTCGTCGACGAAAATCAGCCAGATTCGTCCCGCGGCGTCGTTGGTTGGCCGGCTGGGAGGAAGGATGATGCCTTCCATGACCGGCGCGGCGGGCGCGGGCGTGGAATTGTAGACGCGGCCGCCGTGGGTCAGGATGAACGAGATCAGGTCCTGCTTGACGCCGTCTTCGTACACCTCGAAGTCGTTCTTTCCCAGGTCGGCGATGAATTGGCCTTTGTTATCGCGGACGATGACGTCGGTCGAGACGATGTCGAAACTGCGCCGGATAACGCCCCCCTGTTGAACGGGAGCGATCACCGGTTTGTCCGCCGTCGGCTCTTGTGTCGTCGCCGGCTTCGGTGGAGTGGGCGGTGCGTTTTGCGCCTGAAGCGCTCCGCCGGCAGCCAGAAGGGCCGCGGCGGCAGACACTTTCAGCGCCCGCTGAAAATCGATTGCTCGCATGGTTTGATTATACGGCTACTGTTCCTCGGGGAGGCCGGGCTCGTCGGCCTCCTCTTCGTCCTGTTGATTGACTGTTGAGTCGGACGGTGTGCCTTCAGAACTACGGTCGCGGCGTCGTTCCGCCGACCGTCGCCCTCTCCTCCTGCGCCGTCCGACCACCGATCGCAGGGACTCGAAGACTGATTCGTAATCTTCGAGGCCCGCTTGTACTTCCGCTTCCGTAACCCAAGTGTCTGGGTTTAGACGCTCCGCGGTGGCTTTCAGCTCTTCCTGACGAGTGGGATCTGACACGGTTTCTGAAATCCGTGCGAGGACCTCTGAGTACCGCGCCCTCAACCGCGACAATCCCTCGGAACCAAGCCGGGCTTCCACTGCACTCAGTGCGTCACCGGCCTGCGGCCGTGGAGCGGGCGGCTCGACACGCGGTTCGACCAGGAATTCTTCGACAACTGCGACGTCGGCCGGCTCGATGTCAGCGACCCCCTCGCCGGTCTGTGCAGCAGGTAGGTCGTCGACCGACGGAGTGAAATCGGGAGCCGCGGCTTCGACTAGCGCGTCGCCCGCCGGTGCGGCGGTCTCCTCCTCTTGTCGGCGGGGTTGATCTTGTTGCGTCCGAGGACGTCGCCGCTGGTCCACCTGCCCCGCTGTTCTCGGCTCACTTGACGCGGTCTGACCTCCCGTACCGGGCGTCTGACCCCGTGTGCCGTCCTGGCCTTTCAGGATTCGTGTCCAGTCGAACTCGACGTCGGGATTGTGTTGCTCGATCAGCCGAATGGCATCTTCGTCGAGCGCGGATCGGCCGATGCGCACGCCGGGTGGCGTCCTAAACCAGTAGAGGATGCGCGATCGCGGCTTTCCGCGACGTCGGCCCCCGGAGCCGTGCGTGTGCACGACAAACGTGTTCTCGTACCCGCGTTTGTCGCGCGTAAACCTCAGATGCGGCAGAACTACTTCCTCTTTTGCGTTCGGGTTGCGGTCTTACGGACCGGTCCCTTCGACCGGGAAGACGAGGCTTTCCGCGCCGCGGGTTTGGCTCGCCGCGGGGCGGCGGCGCGTGACGACCGGCTGGCAGCCCGCGGTGGTTTCTGCGCTGGTGCGCGACGCTGCGGTTCGCTGACCGGCGCGGCGCGATGCACCATCGTGAACCGCGTTTGATCGCCGATGGTGTGATAGCTCCAGATCTCCGCGACGTTCACCTGATTCTCCGCCGCAAGGCGCCGCGCGATATCGACCGATCCAGCGGGAACGTAGAGATGAAACGGAGCTCGTGCGCGTCCGAGATGCGCCCACTGCGCCATTGCCTCCAGATGATTGACTGACTCGGCCGTTTCGACCTCAACAGTTCCCATCAACTTGTGTCCGCGGTCGGTTGATGTGAGGACAAGATCTGGAAAAATCTGCACCTGGCCGATTTTCACCGGGACTGTCTGGTCTTCGCCGATGTTCGTGGTCACGTCGTGACGACGCTTGAGTCGAACCTGGAGGAGTCGAATGACACGGTCGTGCTCCAGCTGCTCGCGAACAGGGCGAACCAGTATCGGGCTCACGTGACCTCCACGAGGGAGAAAAATTGGAAGGGTCGGGAAAAAGAACCGCGAATTATAACGTGTCCTTTCGGCAATTGTATAGTGAAACCGCGCGAAATGCGGCTCGACCTTGACGGGCCATGTCTTTTGCCTTCAGAATGATGCGGTGATTGCCTCGGCCGCTAGCGTCGCCGACCAGACCACACGGACGATTCTGATAGTCGACGACGACCGATCGGTGGCCGATACGTTCGCGCGGATGCTCAAACTCGAAGGGTTCGGCGTGGAGACCGCGCTGTCTGCCGAAGCGGGCCTCGAACTGGCTGACAAGGTCCGTCCAAACGCGATCATCCTCGACATGCGCATGCCGATTACCAATGGGTTGCAATTTCTGCGACTGGTTCGGTCAAAGCCCCATCTTGTCGAGGTCCCGGTCGCCATCGTCACCGGCGATTACTTTCTCGCTGAGTCGGTGCAGCACGAACTCAAATCGCTCGGCGCATCCATCCGGTTCAAGCCGCTCTGGCTCGAAGATCTCATCGCCCTGGCGAAGACCCTGATCTCGGCGTGAGCGATCGCTTTCTCAAAGCCTGCCGTCGCGAAACGGTCGATGTCACCCCGGTCTGGTTCATGCGCCAGGCCGGCCGCTACATGGCCGACTATCGCGCGCTGCGCCAGCGATATTCGCTGCTCGATATCTGTCGAACGCCTGAATTGGCCGTTGCGGTCACGCTTCAGCCGGTCGACGTGATCGAGGTGGACGCGGCGATTCTGTTTTCCGATCTCCTGATTCCATTCACCCCGATGGGACTCGACTTTGATTTCATCAAGGGTGAAGGCCCTTCGATCGCACATCCCATCCAGTATGCCGGCGACGTCGATCGTCTGCGTTCGTTCGAACCGCGCGAAGCATTGTCGTACGTGCTCGAGACGATCGGATTACTCCGCCGAGAGCTCGTCGATCGCGTGCCACTGATTGGGTTTGGCGGTGCGCCATTCACGCTCGCTGCCTACGCGATTGAGGGTGGCCCTTCAACCACGTACGCCAGGACGAAGGCATTCATGTACGCGCAGCCTGCCGCGTGGCATCGGCTCTGCGAGCGCTTTGCTGACATGATCATCGACTATCTGACTGCGCAGGTCGAAGCGGGCGTCGAGGCGTTACAGATATTCGACTCCTGGGCGGGAGCGCTGGGACGCGACGACTACCGCGAGTTTGCGCACCCCCATACCTCGCACATTCTCACCGAAGTGGGAAAGCTGGGTGTTCCGGTGGTGCACTTCGCGGTCGGCACTGCGGCGATCCTGGCCGATCTCGCTGATGCGGGTGGCGACGTAATCGGCGTCGACTGGCGTCTGCCGCTCGACGAAGCATGGTCGATCATTGGCCCGAATCGAGCCATCCAGGGCAACCTCGATCCCACACTTCTGCTCGGCCCGCGGGAACGATTACTGAAGGCGGCGGACGATGTCCTTCGTCGTGCCGGCGGTCGCCGCGGCCACATCTTCAATCTCGGACACGGCATCCTCCCGAACACACCACTCGAGCTTGTGCAGGAATTAGCCAGGCACGTGCATCGATACAAGTTGTAGCTGTCGGCAGATATCATCGGACTGTGATCGCAATCATCGGCGGCGGTATCACGGGGCTGGCAGCCGCCTACGAGCTGATGGTCCGACGCGTGCCGTTTCAGCTCTTCGAAGCCTCTCCCCGGCTCGGCGGCATCATCCGCACCGAACACGTCGATGGTTTTACGATCGAGGCGGGACCCGATTCGATTCTGGCGCAGAAGCCCGCGGCCCTCGCGCTGTGTGAAGCGCTCGATCTGCGCAACCGGCTGATTGCCACCAATGTGCCGCGCACGGCTTTTGTGCTGAAGGACGGTCGTCTTCATCCGTTGCCGACTCCTTCTGTGCTGGGGATTCCGACGACATGGAGAGGCCTCCTCAAATACGATCTGCTTTCGCCGGGCGCCCGTGTGCGTCTCGCGATGGAGCCGTTGATTCGACGACGGCGGACGGTCGACGATGAGTCGGTCGCGGCGTTCTTTCGCCGTCGCTTCGGCGACACAACAGTCTCTGCGATTGCGGAACCGTTGCTCGGCGGCATCCATGCCGGCAACATCGATGCGCTGTCGATTCGGTCGCTCTTCCCGCGGTTCATCGATGCGGAAGCCCAGCACGGCAGCGTCCTGCGCGCATTCCATCGTCATCAGGGCTCGGGTGCCGACGGCCTTTTCAGATCGCTGCTTGGTGGGATGGAAGAACTTGTCACCACGATTGAACATCGCCTCCCCGCGAATGCGGTACACAAGAATGCGGTGGTCGTTGCAGTCGCGCCTGACGGCGGAGCATGGCGGATCGCTACGCGTGGCGGGACGACGCTCGCGCGCGCGGTGGTCCTCGCGTGTCCTGCCCACGTCGCCGCGACGTTGATTCGACCGATCGATGCGCGCTCGGCGGAACTCTGCAGCGAAGTGCCATATGTTTCGACTGCGAGCGTCGCGCTCGCCTGGCCACGACACGCAATCGCCCACCCGCTCAACGGCTCCGGCTTCGTCGTGGCGCGCGGTGCCAACAGCCGCGTGCGCATCACCGCGTGCACCTGGGTGTCGTCGAAGTGGAGCAACCGCGCCCCTTCAGGAATGGCGCTGCTGCGTGCATTCGTTGGCGGCTCGCACGATCCGTCTGCCGTCGATGCTGCCGACGACGATCTCGCCGAGTTGGCGGTGAACGAACTGACACCGATTCTTACAATCAAGGACCGGCCGATCCTGACCCGCGTCTACCGTTGGCGGCAGGCCGGCGCGCAGCACAACGTCGGGCACATCGCGAGAGTCGCCGAAATCGAACGCCGGCTGGCGGCGCACCGGGGCCTGTTTGTCGCGGGCAGCGGTTTTCGGTCCGTCGGCATTCCGGATTGCGTCGCCGATGGACGTGCGGCGGCTGCATCAGCGTGCGGTACTATTCAATGATGAAAAAGATTTCATGCGCTGTCGTCGCAGTCGTGGCAGCCTGCGTGCTGGTATCGGCGCAGACCGCTGATGTTCAGAAGGTGTTGGGCGAGATTAAGGCGAAGGACAAAGGCCTTCTCGCCGTGTCCGAAGAAGACGGACGCTTCCTTCGACTGATGGTCGCCACCAGGAAGGCACAGCGCGCGCTCGAGATCGGCGGCGCCAGCGGCTACAGCGCGATCTGGATCGGCATGGGGCTTCGCGACACCGGCGGACGGCTGGTCACGATCGAGTACGATCCGGTTCGCGCCAGGGAACTGGCCGAAAACATCAAGCGCACCGGCCTCTCCGACATCGTCCAGGTCGTCGCCGGCGACGCGTTTCAACAGATCCCGAAAGTGCAGGGGACGTTCGACTTCGTATTTCTCGATGCGTGGAAGAAAGACTACAAGCGGTTCTTCGACATGGTTTTCCCCAGGCTCGACAAAGGCGGACTTTTCCTGGCACACAACGTGGTGAACAAGAAAAGTGAAATGGGAGACTTCCTCGACGCGATCCAGAAGCCGTCGATGTGGACGACGATCGTCGCGCCGTCGGGAGAGGGAATGTCGGTAACCTTAAAGCGGTGAGAAACTAATCCTCAGCCGCTGGTCCCGACGCTGGAACCGCCGTCTTCTTCGGCGCGCGCTTCTTGCGGACCTTCGCGCCCCGCAGCCCTGCCGGCACCGGTTCGTCACTCGGTTCGAGGCGGGACATGCTCGTCAGGAATTTCTTCACGCCGTGTTCGTCGAACTGCACGCGTGTATATGCGTCCTCGACGGCAATGACCGATCCCAAGCCGTAGGTTGGTTCCACGACCCGGGCCCCCACATCGAACCGCTTCATCACGAGCTCCTTCGCCGGCCTTACCCACTTCGTGCCGCCGCAAACCCTAGACTATCTGATATTTAAGGCCGCCGTCAACACGCGGCCCTGTGCTACAGTGCGTCGCGTTTCCGTATGCGTTCCGTGCACATCATTGGCGTGTCGCTCGACCTCGGGGGCAACAGGCGCGGCGTCGACATGGGGCCCTCCGCGTTTCGCATTGCCGGGCTTGGCGAGCGGCTGACGTCGCTCGGCGCCACCGTTATCGATGCGGGCGATCTTGTTGCTCCGATTCCCGAAACCAAGTCGTTCGGTGATCCGACACGCAAGTACATCAGAGAAATCGCCCGCGTGTGCGAGAAATTGTACAAGACGTCCCTGTCGGTGCTGGAAAAGGGCGGGTTTCCGCTTGTTCTGGGAGGCGACCATAGTCTCGCCGCCGGTTCAGTCGCGGCAACCGCGGATTTTCTTCGACGCGATGGCCAACCCGTCGGCCTGATTTGGGTCGACGCCCACGGCGACATGAACACGCCGGCAACCAGCGGCAGCGGCAATGTCCATGGCATGCCGCTCGCGTCGCTGCTCGGCCCCGAGCCGTCGGAGCTGTCACGGATCGGCGGGTTTTCCCCGAAGGTGCAGCCGAATCACACCGTGCTCATTGGCATTCGAAATCTCGACGAGCGCGAGAAGCAGAGCGTTCGCGACTCGGGCGTGCACGTCTTCACGATGAAGGATATCGACCGCTCCGGCATCGCTGCCGTTGCGGAACAGGCGCTGAGTATTGCCGGCGCCGGCACCGGCGGCGTTCACGTGTCTTTCGATCTCGACGTCTGCGATCCAGCAATCGCGCCCGGCGTCGGCACGCCGGTCAAGGGCGGCCTCGATTATCGCGAAGCGCACATGGTGATGGAGATCGTGGCCGATTCGGGCCTGCTCCGCGCGCTGGATCTGGTCGAAGTGAATCCCATCCTCGACGATCGCAACATGACGGCTGTTCTTGGTGCCGAGCTCGCGTCATCGGCACTCGGTCAGAAAATCATATGAGAATCATGCGCACGCTCGCGTCTGTGACTGCGGTTCTGCTGCTCGGTGTGACGGCACCGGCCGTGACCCAGAGCCGTCCCAACATCATCTTCATCATGTCGGACGACCATGCGGCGCACGCGATTAGCGCGTACGGATCGCGGGTGAATCAGACACCCAATATCGATCGCCTGGCGCGCGAAGGCATGCTGCTTCGCAACGTGTTCGTGACCAACTCCATCTGCACACCGAGCCGGGCGGCGATTCTGACCGGTCAGTACTCGCATCTCAACGGCGTGCCGGTGTTCAATCGATTCGATAGTTCGCGCATCACCGTCGCGAAGCTCCTTCAACAGGGCGGCTACTACACCGGCATGATCGGCAAGTGGCATCTCGGGAGCGATCCAGCCGGCTTCGATCATTGGGAGATCCTTCCGGGTCAAGGGGCGTACTTCAATCCCATCCTCTACACCGCGACCGGAGAAAAGACGTACACCGATCGGTACGTGACCGATGTGCTCGCGGATCTGGCGATCGACTTTCTCAAGACGCGGCCGCGCGAGAAGCCGTTCTTTTTGATGCTGCACAACAAAGCGCCGCATCGCCCATGGGAACCGGACGCGACCCATCGCGCGCAGTTCGCCAATCGGTGGATTCCGGAACCGGCAACACTGTGGGACTCGTACGCCACGCGCACCGACGCGATTCACGAAAACCTGCAACGCGTCGTCGGCGACATGACGCGCCGCGACTTGAAGCTGCAGCCGCCGGCAGGACTCGCGGGCGCAGAACTCACAGCGTGGCTTGGAGGAAAGCCCGACTCTGTGACGATCGTCCGCGACGGCAAAGAGGTGACCCTGACAGGTGAAGCGCTCGGCCGCTGGAAGTATCAGCGCTACATGCAGGACTACCTCGCCACCATTCAATCAGTCGACGACAACATCGGTCGAGTGCTGAAGTTTCTCGACAGCAACGGCCTGTCGAGAAACACCATCGTCATCTACACGAGCGATCAGGGGTTCTTTCTCGGTGATCATGGAATGTTCGACAAGCGATTCATGTACGAGGAGTCCCTCCGGATGCCGTTTCTCGTCAGGTGGCCGGCCTCAATCAAGGCGGGCACGACCGGCGATGCGATGGCGCTCAACGTCGACTTTGCACCGACGTTCCTCGATCTAGCGGGAGTTCCCGTTCCGGCAGACATGCAGGGCCGCAGTCTTGCGCCCGTCTTTCGTGGACGCCTCCCGGCCGACTGGCGGACCTCGATGTACTACCGCTACTACCACGACCCAGGAGACCACAACACACGGTCGCATTACGGTGTCCGTACCCGCACGCACAAGCTGATCTACTTCTGGAAAAAGGATCAGTGGGAGCTTTTCGATCTGGTCAACGATCCGCAGGAGATGCACAACCTGTACGGCCAGCCAGGACAGGAGGCGATGACCGCTTCGCTGAAGGCTGAACTCGCGAAACTCAAGAAAGCCATGAAAGACGACGATCAGTTCGCCAACGAGCAGCTGCCAAACGGCGTCGACGGGCCCGCCGCGAAGCTGCGAGGGAAATGAATCAACAATGGCTACTCGCTTTGACTTCTTCGCCCAGACGATTGACAGGCTGTCGCGGCGTCAACTCCTGAACGCGGCATGGAAAGTCGGCGCAGCTGGTCTCCTCCAGCCGCTCGCCACGTCCAACGTCTTCGCCCAGGCGGTATTTGGCAGCTACCCCTTCACGCTCGGTGTGGCATCAGGCGACCCCTTGCCCGACGGCGTGGTGCTGTGGACACGGCTCGCTCCGGATCCGCTCGATGGCGGCGGCATGCCGGCGGCGAGAGTCGAGGTGGGATGGGAGATCGCGCGCGACCAGGGCTTCCGCACCATTGAGCAAAAGGGTGTCGAGATAGCAAGGCCAGAGCTCGGTCACACCGTGCACGTCGAAGTGAGCGGCCTGCAACCAGGACGCGAATACTGGTATCGCTTCCGCGCCGGCAGCGAAGTCAGTCAGGTTGGCCGGACCAAAACCGCACCAGCGGCGGATGCCGCCGTCGACAGCCTTCGTTTCGGAGTTTGCGGCTGCAATCACTACGAGGCCGGATACTTCACCGCCTTTCGCGGAATCGCCGACGAGCGTTTCGATTTCGTCCTCCACACCGGCGACTACATCTACGAGGATCGTGCCGACGGCGGGCGCAACCCCGCGCTCGTTCGGCAGCACAACAGCCAGGAAATCTTCACGGTCGTCGATTACCGGAACCGATACGCGTTGTACAAGTCGGATCGCAACCTGATTGCCGCGCACGCGTCGGCCCCCTTTGTCATGGCGTGGGACGATCACGAGGTCGACAACGATTACGCCGGCACCGCCGAGGAACACGACACGCCGTCGGAAGTCTTCCTGCTTCGCCGCGCGGCGGCCTATCAGGCGTACTACGAAAACATGCCAGTCCGCCGCGGCCAATTTCCCCGAGGCCCGGACATGCGCTTGTATCGCCGCCTGAAATTCGGAAGCCTGATGGACATGAACGTGCTCGACACTCGCCAGTACCGAAGCGACCAGGCGTGCGGTGGCGGCGTCGTCACCGGATGCGCCGCAGCCAACGATCCGGCGAGGACAATCCTGGGTGCGGAACAGGAGCGATGGCTGTTCGAGCAACTGCCGACGGTGCGCGCCAAATGGACGGTCATTGCTCAACAAGTGCCGATGTTTGCGCGCGATGCCTCTGGCGCGAATCCTCAGGCCCAGTATTCGATGGACAAGTGGGACGGCTACACCGCAAATCGCGATCGCGTGTTCGCCCGGTTGAAAGAGACGAAGGCGCCCAATCCAATCGTCCTGTCAGGCGATGTGCACATGCACTACGGGTCGGACTTGAAGATGGACTTCCGCAACCCGCGCTCGGAAACGATCGGCGTGGAGTTTACCAATACTTCGATCACTTCCGGCAGCGATGGAACCGACGTCGCTACGATCTGGGATCAGATCCGCAGCGCGAACCCGCACGTCAAGTATCACAGCGCACGACGCGGCTATATCGCGTGCACCGCAACACCGGCAACGATGCGCGCCGATTTCAAGATCCTCGATCGCGTGACGATCCCGGATCAGCCAATCAGGACAGGGGGTTCGGTTGTCGTTGAGGCTGGCCGCCCGGAGGCTCTCCTGAGTTCTTGATCCGCGCCGCACGCCGATCGAGTCCGCGCCACGCGACCCACAGCCCCGCGCCGAACACCGCTCCGAGCACGAACACCGCGACGACAGTGAACAACATCGCGGTGATCTGCATGAAGAGGAACCTCATCGTCTCCATCTCGTGCTCTCCATCTCGTGCACGTGCCGGGCGGACTTCTCGAGAATCCCGCCCGGCACCTCAATCAACAGCCAGCAATCTCACTCGACATTCGACCATCCGTAGATCTGAAATCACCAATCTCCAATCCGCAATTGTTCATTGCTTCCACGTTAACCAGATGTCGTACACCGGCTCGATCGCGCCGTCGGCCCACGCAAGCTCGCCTTTCTGACGAAACTCGTTGCCGAACTTGTCGATGCGTTTCTTGGTGCTGTATTCGGTGCCGATCCATTGGACACCGGTATTTGCCAGCGGGGTCAATTCATCCGGCTCGGAAATCCCGTTGTGATTGTTATCGCGCCATAAGAGTAATCGGGAAAAAACCGCATCGCGCGAATCTATTCGGCCCTCTGCATAACTCGCGCCCCAGCTGGGGCCTTCAGCAAACCTCAACACGTCAAACCCATTCATCGTCGTCACGTCGGTCCGATCGCCGTAAACGGGTGTGTGGTTCCCAAAGAGCTCCGAGCCATCGTCTATTCGACCGTTGTTATTCCGGTCGATCGCGAGAAATGCGTCATCTGAATCGGGTCGGGTCCACGCGACCCGGTCGGGTATTCCGTCGCCATTGAGATCGAACATCACACCATCATCCGCACTGCTGAGATGGTACCCGTTGCGTGCGGTGTCGACGATGATCGGGCTGCCGGGGGTCCAGACGCAGTCGGCGCCATTCCAATAGTAGTCGGCTCCCTGCGCGGCGCACTGATCCGCCGCTGACTGCTGCACCGGCCAGACGCCGGCAGTGCTCGCCGTCGACCCCGATTGATACCAGTTCACGAACGCCCAGATGAACCAGTGTTTTCCGCTCGTCGTCCAGTTGCCCCATCGCGGGACCGGAACTTGCCTGATCACCGACGCGGTATAGAACGCGCGGTTCGAGCTGGCCGAGTTCGCGACGCCACTGACCCACGCCTCGACTTCCACTTCGATCGGGCAGACATTAATCGAGCGGCTGGTTTCGACGATGTATTGAAGCCACGCGTTTGGTCCGAATTGCCAGCTGTTGTTCGATCGCGCAATGTCTCCGCAATCGAGAAATGGAAGCGAGTCGTTCCCCGACTCCGCTCGTGCCACGCCGGGCACACTGGCTGCCAGCAGCCACACCGACAGCAACACCACCACACGACGAACTCGAGTCATGTCGTACTCCTCCTTCGTGAACGGCTGTTACCTGGGTTGGCGGAAGTGGGCGAGCTCACGTTTCGGCACGCTGATTTCGATTCCGGTCTTCAGATTCTCGACCCACGCAGCAATCGCGACGCTGGCGTCCGGCCGCACGCCGGCCAGAAGCCGATCGCGAATGTCGAGCGAGCGACGCCGGCATTCCAGCTGAATCGCTCGCTGTTTCTCGTTGATGTCTTTCACCGGCGCAACGCCGATCATCGGTCGCAGGCGCTCGATGTCTTTCTGACACTGCTGGTTGCTCTTGCTGTACTGTTCCAGCTCCATCTGCAGAAGCCGTTCTTCGTTGGTTGATAAGGTGAGCGCCGTAGGAATGGTGCCGGCCGTGTGCAGTTGCCTGAAGAACGTCTCCCAGATGTACCACTCGGGAATCAACTCAGGATTCTTGGCGCCATCGATCTCGAGTCGCTCCGACGGTGCAGCAATGACGAAGGGATTCTTCTGAGCAGGTTGCTGCGCCGACGCCTGATCGACGAGAGACATGCCGGTCGAGATCACGCATGCAACGATCGTCGTGACGAGCCGTTGAACCATGGTTGCTCCTTCCGAAACTCCAGTTATGCGCGGCGCGCGAAAACATGCGCCTTTGGCGACTGCGACTGGAAAGGATTGCTTGATGGAAGGAGACGTGTGCAACCGCCGCGCCATGACGGAATCGCTAATCACTGATCACTCATCGTGAATCGTCGAATCACCAATCCTCGAATCCTGAATCGTCGAATCAGGGAATCGATGCTCCGATCGCGGATTCGAAGATCAGAGATCCGACCAGTCGAGATTAGCGATTCTGGGATTGAGCGATCAGCGATTAGCGCTTCGAGCGACGGGAACGCACTGCTACGGACGGAATCGCTAATCACTGATCACTCATCGTGAATCGTCGAATCACCAATGCGCGAATCCAGAATCGTCGAATCAGCGAATCGATGCTCCGATTCGCGGATTCGACGATTAGGGATCCGACGATTCGGGATCAGCGATTCAGGGATTCAGGATGAGTGATCAGCGATTAGCGATTCGAGGGTCCCCTTTCAGCCCAAACGTCTGCGTCTGAGTCTGTC
>DATJKH010000101.1:0-43101 GCA_035491715.1 Vicinamibacterales bacterium
TACCCACGGAC
Organism: Vicinamibacterales bacterium; assembly: GCA_035491715.1. GTDB lineage: Bacteria > Acidobacteriota > Vicinamibacteria > Vicinamibacterales > 2-12-FULL-66-21 > JALZOC01. The sequence continues at coordinate 12 of DATJKH010000101.1, forward strand.
TCTGAAACGATTGGACGAAGTGCCGGAAGATCTCCGGCATCACCCAGAGATTGTTGCTGACGTTTTCGAGCGCGATCACGACCTTGGTCTTCTCCGCCAGTGGGATTAACCGCTTGACCCATTCGATCGACGCGTCAGTCGCGTGATTGTGTGCCGCGATATATTCGGCGTAGGGCGCGTTGTCTCCGTAAACGACCTTCGTCAGATGGCCGTTCGCGGGGTTGAACTCGATCTGGAATTCCCACGGCCGCGGCATGCGCAGCGTCGGCCCCTCCGCTCGTCCTCCGCCACGTCCACCGGGACCGGCCCCAATCCGGCATGGAACCAGAAGCACAGTGTCGGCGCCAAACGCTTCGGCGGTTCGAAGGGCGCCCTGACTTTCGGTGAACGTGCGTTCGACCTCGCCCTTGTCGGAATTGTTGAACTCCGCCCACCCATAGAGCACCGAGTGAACCCGCATTCCAATCTTGTCGGCGGCCTCGCGCATCTTCGCAGCCTGATCGACCGGCATCACGCGTGCTTCGACCCCCTCGAAGCCCGCGTCCTTCATCCGTTTGAGTTCATCTTCCGTGGGCCGCGCAATCAGTGCTTTGTGCGGCCGGGTCTTGAACGTGAGTGAAGAGGATGGTGGCGGTCCAGTCTGCGCTCCACGCGCCGGTGCCTGCGCGCGAGTCGTCGCGGGTGCGATGCTAAGAGCTGCGGCGATGCCGGCGGTCGTCGTGATGAATTCGCGGCGATTGACTGAATCTGGCATTCGATCCCCCTAATTGACGGATGTAGTTTAGTCTGTGTGCAGGCACGCGCACGCCGTGGGAGGGTCACGAGCAACTTATGCCAACAAAAACTCTACTCCGAACGGGCATTGCCGTAATCGGCCTGCTAAGTGTGCCGACGGCGCCGACTGGTCAGCAGCCGCCGGTGGACCTCATCGTCATCAATGGAAAGGTGCTCACGTCCGACGCAAGGAATACGCAGGCCGAAGCGGTCGCGATTCGTGGGAACACCTTTGCCGCCATCGGCACAACCGCTGCCATCCGCAAGATGGCCGGTCCCGCGACGCGTGTGATCGATGCCGGCGGCCGGACGGTGGTCCCTGGATTCATCGAATCGCACGTGCACGCCACCGGCGTGGCGCGCGCTGAGGTATCACAGCCGTTCATTCAGCTCAATTCGATTCAGGAGATCAGGGACTGGGTCCGCGCGCGAGCGAAGGACGCGGGCCCCGGTGGCTGGGTGCAGCTGCCTCGCATCGATGTGACGCGTATCAAGGAAGGCCGCCTGCCGAACAAGGCCGACCTCGATGAAGCGGCGCCGACAACTCCGACCGTGTACACCTGGCAATATGCCAACCGCAACATCCAGATCCTGAACGACGCCGCCATCAAAGCCGCGAAGATCAGCAAGGCGACCACCGCACCCAAGGGCTGCACGCTCCACTTCACGCCGAACGGCGAGTTTACCGGCAAGATGGAGAGCTGCCAGTCGTTGCTGAACATTCCTCAGCGCAAGGTCACCGACGATGAGTATCTGGACAGCCTGGCGGCGTTGATGAAGAAGTACAACGAGGTCGGCATCACGAGCATAGGCGAGCGCAGCAGCAACGCCGAGGGCTTTCGAGACTATCAGAAACTGAAGACGCAGGGACGGCTTCCGATCCGCGTCCGCGTCACGATCCGCATCGGCACTGGCGACAACTCGGAGTCTGCAATCGAGCGCATCATCTCGGGTCTTGGCGTGAAGTACGACGAGGGCGACGACTGGGTCCGCGTCGGACCGTTGAAGATCGGCGTCGACGGCGGCGCCCTCTACGGCACCGCGGTGATGCGCGAGCCGTACCCGGCCACATCGCACGAGCTGTACGGCATCACCGATCCCAAGTACAGCGGTGAGTTCGGCCGCGGCACAGGTCTGACGGTCGAAGGCGTCAAGAACTATGTGCGCGTGGGCAACCGGCTCGGCTGGCAGCTGTCGTCGCACGTGACCGGCGATCGCGGCGTCGACATCGTCCTCGATGCGATCGAGGCAGCGAACAAAGAGAAGTCGATGCTCGACAAGCGGTACAGCGTGATCCACGCCTACTTCGCGTCAGCGGAAACGGCGAAGCGCGCGGCGAGCCTCGGCGCGGTTGTCGACACGCAACCGATGTGGTTCTACAAGGATGGCGACGCGCTGCTGAAGGCGCTCGGACCCAAATACATGAACACCTTCATCGGGGTGAAAACGTGGAAGGACAACGGCGTGACCGTCGCGCTGAATGCCGACCACATGATGGGCTTCGATCCGGTGGGCGCGCTGAATCCGTACCACCCGCTGCTGGCCATGCAGGCGACGATCACGCGCAAGACACAGGGCGGTCAGGTCATCGGGCCCGCCGAGCGCATTTCCCGGTTGGATGCGCTACGAATGACGACCATCAACGCCGCGTACATCGGCTTCGAGGAGAAGAAAAAGGGCTCGATCGAAGTCGGCAAGCTGGCCGATCTGGCGATCCTCACCGCCGACTTCCTGACGATCCCCGAGGATCAGCTCATGACCATCCAGTCGTACATGACGATCGTCGACGGCAAGATCGTCTTTGAGGCACGGCCGGCGAGCTAGCCCGTCTGTGATTGTCGCAGCCGGACGGTTGACCGGCGCGCGGAAGAAAACCAACGCGGCGACGACACGACGCGTCAGAATCTCCAACGAGAGGAGCTCGTGATGACGGAGATTCGATGGGCTTGGCGCAACCTCATGGCACGTCGATGGCGAGCCGCCTTGACGATCGGTCTCCTCGCCCTGGCTCTCGCAGCGACCACAATCGTCTTCTCGGCTGCGGATTCGCTCGTCTTCCGTCGCGTCGCTTATTCGTCTGCCGACCGCCTGATCACATTCGATACCCGCGATCCAGCAACTGGAAGACCCGGAGGCGGCTTTGCGTCCCCGGACGTGCTCGATGAGTGGCGAAAACAGACCGATCTGTTTTCCGGTGTTCACGGGCACCTTTACAAGACCATCTTCCTTGTGGGGCACGGAGAGCCAGAACTGGTGCAGGCGTCCGATGTGACACCTGGATTGATCGAGATGCTCGGCGTGCGGCCGCGCTGGGGCCGCACGTTGTCTGACGACGACGCGCGTCGAACGGACGTTCACGCCGTCTTGATTGCTGAAGCGATGGCGGGTGAGCGGTTTGGAGATCCCGCAGCGGCGATAGGCCAACGGATCGAGACTACAGCCGAGCCTCTTCTCGTGGTCGGCGTCATGCCTGCATCCTTCCGGTTTCCGGAAGGCGCGCAGCGCATCTGGCGCGCGTTCGATCCTCGAGGGCCGCTCGCGCGGAACATCGGCATCTCGCTGATCGCGCGACTGGCCGGACGTAGCTCCGTGGAGCAGGTATCAGCGATGATGAAAGCGCGCAGTGAGGCGCTCTACAGAGCTGCCGGCGCGCCCACCGTGCTGATCGCATCGGCGGCGCCTCTGCGATCGGCCCGCGTAGTGGCCGATCAGCGCCGCTTGCTGTTCGTGCTGTTCGGGGCCGCGGTGAGTCTCCTTTTGACCGCGTGCGCCAATGCGGCAAGTCTGGAACTGGCCGGCGCACTCACTCGCGCCAGAACCTATGCGATTCAGCTTGCCGTCGGTGCGTCGCGCATGGAGCTGGTCCGCATCGTTCTTCTCGAAGGCATGTGCCTGATCGGGACTGCCGCAGTTCTGGCCGCCGTCATCGCGTATCAGGGAACTGACGCGCTCGTTCGCTACCTTCCTCCGTCACTGACCGCGAGCGCCAATCCAATTGACGTCGACTACCGCGCGCTGCTGGCGACGACAGGCTTTGCCGCTCTGGCGTGGATCCTGTCAACTCTGCCACTGGTGGTTTTCGCCTGGCGCGCGAACTTGTTGGAGCTCTTGAAGAGTCAAGGGCCGTCCGTCTCGACGCGGGCCGGCGCCCTCTGGCGGCGCACCCTGACGGTCGCGCAAGTGGCATTCGCCGCGATGCTCCTCGTCGGCAGCGTGCTCTACGTTCGCAGCTATATTGCGCTGATTCGGCTGGACAAAGGATTCGATAGCTCCGGAGTGGTCTCGATTTCGCTCACGATTCCGCCGCAGCGTCTCGCTAGCGGGGCCGAACGCGCGGCGATGGCGCAAACTATCCTCGAGCGCCTGCGCGCACGCCCGGGCATTCTGGGAGCGTTTGAAGGATCGCCGCCGCCGTCTATCGGCGACAGTCCGACGTCGAACGACCACATCGAGATAGACGGCAGACCGCCGACCGAAACGAACATCCTTGTCCCGCGGCTGTGGGTCGACCCGGACTACTTCCGTGTACTCGGGATTGGTTTGGTCGCCGGCAGGATGTTCGAACCGGGAGACCCGCCTGCCAATGTCATCATCACCGATTCCCTGGCGAACAAGTTGTGGCCAGGTACAGATGCCGTCGGGCACCGCTTTCGCGAAGACCCGCGCTTTGAGTGGAGCTACGTCATCGGCGTCGTCAAACACGTCCGGACGACGTACGACAGTCCGTCGGGACCGGAACGATACTTCCAGAAGTACTCGTTGAGGCAGCCGCCACCACCGGTAAACGCGTCAACGACCTCCAGGCCTCGCAGCGGCGCCGCCTACGGGTTTCTCACAATTACGGCTCGCGTCGATTCGCGCGCGCGTGCGTTCGATCTGTATCAAACCGTGCGAAGCGTCGACGCGCGCAACATCCTCAAAGTCGAGTTCGTCGATGACCAATACGCGCGACAGTTCGCCGATCGGCTGCTTGCGACTCGCATCATGACCGGTTTTGGAATGCTCGCGTTCATTGTCGCGTCAGCCGGTGTGTACGGAGTGATGGCGTTCCTCGTGGCCAACCGCGCGCGTGAAATTGGGATACGAATGGCGCTCGGCGCAGACAGTCGGCGGATTCGTCGTCTTGTGCTCGGATCGTCGATGTGGCTTGTCTCGCTTGGAGCCGCAATCGGGATCGGCGGCGCCTTCGTCGCGTCACGATGGGCACAATCACAACTGTTCGGTGTGAGCAGCACCGATCCGATGACAATCTTGCTTGTAACCCTTGCCGTGATGGTTGCCGCCCTGTTCGCCGCCTGGCACCCAGCAAGGCAGGCGACCCGACTGGATCCAACGCAATTACTGCGAAACTGACTGGCGCTATAACTCCTTGATTCGGATATTGCGGAATTCGACGCGCGCGCCGTGGCCCAGGAACCCGATGTGTCCTTTCGTGTTGGCGATGCCACGCGACCCTTCCGGTTTGCTGAGATCGCGATGGGTCTTCAGCATCTCCTCGTCCTTCACGTCGTCCAGGTTCGCGTCGACGATCGTTGTGCCGTTGAGTGTGATCGTGATGTGGCGTCCCTGCGCGGTGATTTCCTCAGAGTTCCATTCGCCGACCGGTTTCTGGAATCCACGCTTCGGCGCGACCATGCCATAAATCGAACCGTGGTACTGATAAGGGCGGAGACCGGTGTATTGCGAGCCGCTATCGTCCAGCACCTGGATCTCTATGCCGACGTAAGCGGCGTCGCCTTCCAGTGGCGCCCGGATGCCGATGCCGTTATTGGCGTTCTCGGTCAAACGCACATCGAAGCGAAAAACGAAGTCCGAATACTCTTTCTCCGTATACAGGTTTCCACCGTCTTCCTTCGTCGAATAAATGACACCATTGTCGACCTGGTAGCCCTTGCCCGACTTGTTCTCGGCGGATCCACGCCGCCCATAAACCCATCCCGTCAGGTCCTTGCCGTTGAAAAGTGATGTGAATCCCGGTTCCACCTGCGGCATCGTCATCGTTGCGGCGGGCAGGAGCGTGAAACTCGCAAGGATCAAATAGAACAGCGTGTGGCGTGAGGTCATTGGTGTCACCTCGTTTCAGTTCACCGATCTAGTTTAGCTCCGCTGCGAGACGAAGACTTCACTGGCAGCGCGAACACCAGGTAGGCGGCCTCCTCTTTCGGCCATGGTGGCTCTCTACTCGACTCCGAGCATCCGAAATATAAACGAAAAGATGTCGGCGTCCTCTTCGATCGTCTTCGATAACGGTTTCCCTGCGCCGTGCCCTGCCCTGGTTTCCACACGAATCAACACCGGTGCTGAATGGCCCGCAGCCTGGAGGCGCGCGGCGAACTTCTTGGCCATTCCTGGCGCAACGCGATCGTCGGTGTCTGCCGTCGTGACCAGGATCGGCGGATATGGAGCGCCGTCGACGACGTTGTGGAGCGGTGAGTAGCGATAGAGAAATGGAAACTGCGCCGGGTCGTCGGCCGACCCGTATTCGGAAATCCAGAAGCGGCCGACGGTGAAGCGATGATAGCGAAGCATGTCGGCGACCGGCACGCGGCACACGACAGCGCCGTATAGATCCGGACGCTGCACCATCACTGCCGCCGTCAGCAGGCCCCCGTTGCTGCCACCCTCGATCGCGATCTGTTTCGGGTTGGTGTAACCGCTGGCCGCGAGCCACTCGGCCGCGGCGATGAAGTCATCGAACACGGTCTGCTTCCGTTCGAACATGCCGGCCTCGTGCCACGATTCTCCGTACTCGCCTCCGCCGCGAAGATTGGGAACGGCATACATACCACCCCTCTCGAGCAGGACGAAGTTCGACGGATCGAACGCGGGCGTGAGGCTGATGTTGAAACCACCGTAGCCGGTCAGCAGCACCGGCCGTTTGCCATCCTTTGGGAGCCCCTTCCTCGCGACCAGAAACATCGAGATGGATGTGCCGTCTTTCGACCGATACCAGACCTGAGAGGTCTCGTACTCGTCCGGCTTGAACTGTATCGTGCTGCGCTCGCCGAACGGCTCGAGTTGGCGGGTCCTGAAATCGTAGCGATAGTTGATCGCGGGGTGCGTGAACGAGGTAAATCCAAAAAACATCTCGTCGTCTTCAGGACGGCCGCTGACGCCGGTGAGCGAACCGATTTCCGGCAGGTCGACTTGCCCGGCCGGCTCGCCCGAGAGGGTGGTAAACATCCGCAGCGTATCGCTGGCGTTGTGCATGTAGGCGGCGACGATTGTTTGGTGAATCACTGCCGCCGACGACAACTTGTCGGCACTCTCGGGGACGAGTTCCCGCGCTCCGCCTTGCGGATTCAATGGATCGATCGAGATGATTCGGCCGCGCGGTGCGTCATGGTCGGTTCGAAACAGAAGCCTGTCGGCTGCGGACTCGATGAACGCATAGGCGGCTGAGAAACCAGTGAAGAGGGCCACCGGCACGGTGGAGTTCGACTGACGATCGATTGCGTACACCTCGCTTCGGTCGCTCGAGCCCTTGAACGCGGTAATCACAACCCAGCGATCCTCGTCGCTGACCTCAACGCCGAAAACCGTCTCGCGCTCGTCTGGCTTTTCGAAGATCAGGTCGTCGAGTGACTGATCGTCACCGAGGCGGTGGTAATAGACCTTGTTGAAATAGTTCTCATCACCCGGCGCGACTGTCCCCGGTTCAGGGAACCGTGTGTAGTAGAACCCGCTGCCGTCCTTTACCCAGGCGATGCTCGCAAACTTGACCCAGAGGAGCCGATCGGGAAGGTCGGTCCCGTCCGCAATGCGGCGGATAAAGATCTCCTGTCGATCGCTCCCGCTCTTGGAGAGTCCGTAGGCGGCGAACTCGCCAGAATCGTCGATTGCCAGGGCGGTGAGTGCGACCGGTCCGTCCGCGCTCATCGCATTTGGATCGATTAGTACGCGGCGCGAGCCAGCTGTCCCTTCCTGCACGTAGAGCACAGGTTGATCCTGCAGGCCCGTATTGTGCGTGAAGAAGTAGTAACCGCCGCGGCGAGCAGGCACGCTGGTGCGTGGAAAATCGTAGAGCTTCGTCAGTCGCTTGACGAGCGCGTCACGGGCAGGCCCCTCAACTACCGACCTTGTCAGATCGTTCTCCGCCTCGACCCATGCCATCGTCTCCGGGCTGTCCGGATCTTCCAGCCACCGATACGGGTCCGCGACTCGAGTTCCGTGGTAGTCGTCAGACGTGTTCGATTGTCGCGCCGCCGGATACTTCACGCGCCCACCGACATTTGTTGCGCATGGACAGCGGCGCCAAGCAGGCCCGTATCGGGATTGAGAATCACAGCGATCGGAATCGTCGCGACGAAATCGGCCATGGGTTCCTTGGCACGGAATGCATCGAGGAAGATGCCGGACTCCAGCGCGGGAAGAATCTTTGGCGCGATGCCGCCGCCGACGTAGACACCCGCCGTTGCGACGGTGCGAAGAGCGATGTTCCCCGACTCAGCGCCATACACGGCGACGAACATGTCGAGCGCCTCGACGCACTCCTCGCACGTGCGATCCATAGCGGCGCGGCTGATACGCGCAGGCAATTCCGCTGGATCGCTCACGCGACCGACTCCTTCGCAGAGACGTGACGGCAAGATCGATCCCTGCATCTGCGTTCGATTCGTGGACTGATGAGAGAACTGGTAGACAGGGACAATCCCTGGCTCGGTTCCGAACGACTGATGCGTGAACTGGTAGACATTGATCAGGCCCGGACCCGAGAGGATGGTTTCTACGCTCACTCGGCCGTAGATTCGTGTCAGCTCGCGCAACAGCTCGAATTCACGTGATGTCCGCGCAGCAAAGTCCGCATGTCCTCCCTCTGATGCGCTCGGCACGAACCGTCCGTTCACATTGAGCAGCATCGCCTCGCCCAGGCCGGTGCCTGCAGCGATCACGGCGGCATTACCGTTGTGGTGCGCGACTCCCCGCTGAAGCATCGACAGCTCGTCGTCTTCGAGCACCGTCACGCCATACGCCATCGCTTCAAGATCGTTCAGGACGTAGGAGCGGCGAAAGCCGAGGCGCTCCTTGATCGACTCACCTTCGACTAGCCACGGCACGTTTGTCAGCCGCGCCACCTGATCGGTCACCGCGCCGGCGACGCCAAAACTCGCCGCGTCGATATGCTTCGGTTCAGCGCCGCGCGATTTGAGAAAGGATTCGATCATCGGCTCGAGGCCGGAATGATCGAGCGTGGTGAATTCTCCGACGTCGATCGCAGACGGACGATCCGGCCGGGCCGTAAAAAGACCGAGCAGCGTCTTGGTTCCCCCGACGTCTCCCGCGAGGAGCATGGCTGCACATTCTAATTCACCAATTACCTTGACTTTCAGCCCAGAGTGGCCGATCTTCGCGGTGAATGGGGTCGGTCCCGTCAACGGCTGGCGGTCCCTACGGTGTGCGTGAGATTCGCAGTCTCTACCCCGTGGTTACCGACAACCACCTTCGGTATCTGGAGAAGTGGGGTCTCGTACGGAAATCGAACAGGCCCCGCGATCGCCGCGAGTACTCTTTCGCGGATCTCACAACGATCAAACAGGTCGCCAACGAGCTCGAGCGCGGGACGCCGCTGCGTGTCGTGCTGCGCTCTATCCTCGCCGAACGGCTGGGGCAGCTCGAGCTGAATTTCCTCGAAGTGCACGCCGACACGAACACGCCGCGTGCGAAGGTCGTCAGCCTGGACGCTCACAAGCCGATCATCAATGCCACGACGCCACCACCGTTATCCGCAGCGGCGATGCCATACGCGGCCGACGATCCCCAGGCCGCGCTGGCATCGAAGTATTTCCTTGACGGGTCACGCCTGGACGATGGGGATGAGCGGAACATGGAGGCGGCCGCGGCCGCCTACCGCCGCGCGCTGATCATCGATCCGGATCTCGTGCCCGCCCTGGTCAATCTGGCGAACATTCGGTACGCCCGGGACGAGTTGATCGAGGCGCAAGCGCTGTACGAACGCGCGATCGGTCTCGACCCTGATTGCTTCGAGGCACACTTCAATCTCGGAAACATCCAGCACGACCTCGGTCGCTACGACCGCGCACTGGGATGCTATCGTCACGCCGTCGCGCTCAATGGTGGCTACGCCGACGCGCATTTCTACCTGGCGGTGACGCTCGAAAAACTCGGACACTCCCAGGAGGCCAAGGGGCACTGGAAGGCGTATCAGGAGCTGGCGCCGAGAGGCGAGTGGGCGGATTTAGCGAAGGAGTTTCTTGACTAATGGCGGGTCCAAAGACCCGCCTTAATACGAAAAATCCAGACGCTCGCGCTTCTTCGGCGTGCGCCGCAGCTTGTAGAAGGCGCAGTCCGGGCACCACGAGTCGGCGACGAACCCTTCCTTGCCGGCAAACGGAAGCACATCGCGATGGGTGCAGAACTCTCCAACGTCTGGTGTTGCGCGCCAGCGGCAGGACTTGAATTTCTCCACAGCAGGAGAAATGGTCGCGTCTGCCGGCAGCGGCTGCGTGTCTTCAGCGGCTGGCGGTTCGGCCGGATTCTCGGTATGCGGCAACGCCGCGGTTGGCGCAAACGGATTTGTATCGTCCATCATCCCTGCAACTCGAGGCCAAACGATCTCTGGAGAGCCTGAAGGGCGCGCGTCTCTTCGGGCGCGACCAGCGTCAGCGCGGTCCCAGTCGCATCCGCGCGACCGGTTCGTCCAACACGATGGACGTAGGTTTCGCGATTGGACGGCACCTCGTAATTGACAACATGTGTGATGCCGTCGATGTCGAGACCGCGTGCGGCTACGTCGGTCGCAACCAGCACTCGATAGCTGCCGCTGCGGAATCCCTCGACCGCTTGCGTGCGCTGCTGCTGCGTGCGATCGGCATGCAGCGCTGCCGCTTTCAAGCCGAACGCCGCAAGCTTGCGCGCCAGCCGCTCGGCGCCCGACTTCGTGCGCACGAACACCAGCACGGGTCCGTCGGTCCGGCGAAGAAACTTCGCGAGCCATTCGGTCTTTTCCGACGCCGGCACCGTTTCGACCGTGTGCGTGATGCTCTTGGCCGGGCCACCCGCCGATCCGATCTGCACATACTTCGCGTCGCACAGGACTTCGTCGGCCAGTTTCATCACTTCTTCCGGCATCGTCGCCGAGAAGAGCAGCGTTTGACGCGCCGCCGAGTCCGGAAGCGACTGGACGATCCGGCGCACGTCAGGCCAGAAGCCCATGTCCATCATGCGGTCGGCTTCATCGAGCACGAGTGTGTCGAGCTTGTCGAACGCCACCGTCTTGCTCCGCATGTGATCCATCAGACGGCCAGGTGTTGCGACAACGATGTCGACGCCCGACTTCAACGCGCGCTCCTGCGGGCCCATGTCGACACCGCCGTAGACCGCGATGCTCGTAATGTCGGTGTGGTAGATGAAACCCTGAACGTCGTCTTCAATTTGAACGGCGAGTTCCCGCGTCGGCGCGAGGATGAGCACGCGCGTGTATCCGCGCTCTTCGGGCGCCGCGCCGCGCGCTTTCAGCAACCGATTCAGGATTGGCAGAAGGAACGCCGCCGTCTTGCCCGTGCCAGTGTCGGCGCAGCCGATCAAATCGTCGCCGCTCATCACGATAGGGATGACGGCGCTCTGGATTGGGGTGGTCCACGCGAACCCCCGAACCCGAACGCCTTCGATCAGCGAGGATTCGAGTCCCAGTGTTTCAAAGGCCACTGGTTTCGGGTCGTACTCTGCCTGTGGTCTGGTGACGACGCGAGAGGTCGGCGCGACGTGGAAATGCGCCGAGGATCGCGCCCCGCCCGGACGCGCACCTCGACGCCCTCGTCGTCCGCGTGGCGTCCGTCGCTGTGCTGTATGTGAATTCAAAATCGTGGTTTTTAGCGAGCGCGGAAGGTAATGATGCCCCGGACCGGATCGTAAGGAGATACGCCAACAGTTACGCGATCGCCAGGCACCACCTTGATTCGGAAGCGGCGCATACGGCCGCTCAACTGCGCAAGCACCTCGTGGCCCTGATCGCACTGCACGCGGTAAAGACCGCCGCTGTGAACCGCCACGACCGTGCCTTGCACGTCAATTAGATCATCCTTGCTCAATTGCTATCCTTTCCAATCAAAGATTGTGCCATACCGGACTGCGCTTTGGCAAACTCATCCGTCGGTATTTCGAATCGCCTCTTCGACCTCACGCGTGATGGTTACGTAGTCATTTCCTTTCAATAACATAGGCGGCAGGAAGGTGACCCTGCCCGGCCCGCGCTGGGGGAACTTCCAGGACTGGTGGAGCACCCGATCAAGCCCGTCAAGTCGGACCGGGACGACCGGCACGTCCAACCGCGACGCAATCATCCCAACCCCGGGCAAGAAACGGTTGATCTCCCCACGATCGGTTCGTTTGCCCTCCGGAAAGATAAGAAGTGAAAAGCCTTCAGCAAATAAATCTCCGATATAGCGAAGCGTCTGCCGAGTGCCCGTTTCTCGCTGCGGCAGGGGAAAGGCATTGAAGAACGTGGACGCCAGATAGTAATTGAGACTGTTTGTGAACCACGCTTTGCGTCCGAACTGTTCCGGATAAAAGTGCGCCTTGAAGAATTCCTTTGCCATCGCCGGCGCCACGCGATACCGCCACCGCGCGGGGAGCGACATCAGAATTACCGGCGTGTCTAAGTGGCTCTGATGGTTTGCCGCAAAGATCACGGGGCCGGAGAGACGCTCCAGGTGCTCGAGGCCGCGCACCTCCAGTTTCACGAAAACCCGCGCGAGCGGCAGAATCCATGTCGGCAGGCTCACCCGCCTCAACGCGCGAATCGGCGTTGACCGACTCCAGGACGGAAACTCGATCGACTCCACCTGGACAGCTGTGGCCGCGTGACCTTCGATGGGGCGAGTCAGCTCCTGAAGATCCGCAACCGTCGTCGCGGCGGCGAACTTCGTTTCGTCGACCGTGCATTGCAATGATTCCTCGAGCGCCATCATCAGCTCGACGCGTTCGAGCGAGCTGAGACCGAGCTCGTCAATCGTTGTCGACGCCTGGATGGCCCGTCCCGGGGCGAATCTCGCAATCACGGATTCGACCGTCGGCCCCCCGGACTGACGGCTGGTTGTGATCTCAGCCGCACGATCACGAGTTGCTGTGAGCCACTGTTTGAGTTCCCGGCGTTTTAGTTTGCGCGTGCCTTCCGTGCGCGGCAGTTCTCCTCGTGTCCAGGCGACCGCTGCGCGGATCTTCTGATGGTCCTGAAGTTGGGCATTGGCCTGACGAACGAGGTCGTCGAGATCGGTGGCCGATTTTGCGACGACCACCGCCTGAACCCGTTCGGCCGTCGACCCCGGGAGCGGCGCTCCCACTACTGCCGATTCGACGACACCCGGAAGGTCGTTGAGGACGCGTTCGATGTCTTCCGGGAAGACGTTGAGCCCTTCCGGCGTGACGATCATTTCCTTTTTGCGGCCGCGAATGTGAAGCTGGCCTTTCGCGTCGATCTCTCCGATGTCGCCGGTGTGAAACCACCCATCCTTGAATGCCGCGCGCGTTTCCTCCGGCGCGTTGTAGTACCCCGTTGTGACGTTCTCTCCCCTGACGAGAATCTCGCCGTCCTCGGCAATGCGCACTTCGACGCCGGCCATCGGCTTGCCGACGGCTCCCCGAGAGGCATGAAATGGATGATTGAGCGTAACGATCGGCGCCGTCTCAGTCAGGCCGTAACCCTGTACGACAAGAAATCCGAGCCGGCCCCAGAACGCCTCGAGTTCCGGATCGAGTGGCGCCGCGCCGACGACCATCGCCCAGAACTTGAATCCGAAGAGGCGGTGAATCCGCCGATACTTCCACCACTTCCGCACCCAATGGATCTTTCCGGGATCCCCGGCAGCTTCCGGCGCCACCCGTAGGACGTACTCTCTCAGGACTTCGAGGATCTTCGGGACCGACACGAGTACCGAGACTCGCCGGGTTCTGATCTGCGAAATGATGTCCTCCGGCGCGAAGCTGCGCGTGAACACGACAACGCCGGGCAGCATCGGAGGCACGAACGTCGCCATCGCCTGCCCGAACATATGGCTGAGTGGCAGCAGGTTGAGGAAGCGGATGGGCAAGAACGGCCGTGCGTATTTCTTGTACTTCGCCACCTCGCGTTCGATCGGGACAATGTTGGCAAGGATGTTCTTGTGAGTGATGACGACGCCTTTCGGCTCTGCCGTCGCGCCTGATGTGAAGATGATTTCAGCGGTGTCGCCAGCACTCGTCGCTTCCGCCTTCGCCCTGGCCTCTGTTTCTGCGTCGGGCTTCGGTGCAACAAGTCCGCCTGATTCTTTCCTCAACTCCGACACGTGCCAGATCGGCCGATGATTGCCGATGGCCTCCCGATCCACTGCGTCGCCGACGAGGACGACGCGCGCCTTCACGATGTCGGACACACGCGTCAGAAAATCTGCTGACGCGCGGTAGTCGATCGGCACGAGCACGACACCTTCGAGCAAACATCCCCACAGCGCGATGATCCACTCCGCCCGATTCTCAGCCCAAATCGTGACCGCCTGGCCCTTGGCGATCCCTTCGCTGCGAAGGCGACCGGCAAAGACGCGCGCCGCTCCGACGACATCAGCATACGAATAGGACCAGCTTCGATACCCGTCGTCGTAAACAACGAATTCGCCCGGAGTGGAGGAGAGATCCGCATAGAAGTCGAGCAGAGTGCGGCGGGGCATTTCTGTGAATTATGATTGAAAACTCATGTCGCTCCCGCCGGTTTTTGCCGCCAGTGCGTTGTACGACAGCCTGCTGCAAGCGGCATTGCGTCAGTTCTTCGGGCGTGCAACGTTCGAGACCGAACCGATTCCTTCACTCTCGTCCGACGGTCGGCTCGCGATCGAACCCACCAACGATCCGTCCGTCCTCTCAATTCGGTGGTTCGGATCGCGACACGTGCTGCACGTGCCGGCCAAACGTCCGTTCACGGCGCACGAGGTGCGGCTCGCGCGCGCGATCGGAAATGTGCTGGCCGCACGCTACCGCGCGATCTTCGATCCAAAACAGATGCTCGAACGCGGCGAGTTGTTTCGCGGATCAATTGAGGATCGGTACGTCGCGGCCTTCCTCGACGAAGGTGCGATATCGGCCGGCAGGTCTTCGCGTGTTGACCTGATGGCCAACGCGATCGAAGTGCTGCGCGTCGCGGCGCTCTCGAGTTACGAGAACAGAGCCATTTCGTCAGGCGTGCTCATTCTGGATGACGAAGACGATCTCGCTCGGCCGCGCAACGTCGCACCGGATCAAACCTATCCGTATTCACAGGCGCTGACGGCAATCAAGAGCTTTTACCGTCTGAGCGACGGTATGGAGACCGTGTTCCTGGTCAACCGCAACGGGGACGTGCTCGACATCGTCGAAGTCGCCCGGTATGCCCAACCGGTAGCTGTCCGAGTGCCCACGGCCGCCACGTATCGCCAGCACGCACTCGCCACAGCCGGCAACGGACAAATCTCCATCGTCCTCAGTCCTTCACACGAAATCAAAGTGTTCGCCGAAGGGGTGCAGACCTTCAGCTTCCGAAACGCTCGCTGGCATCTGCTCGACCTCGAGGCAAAGTACGAAATGTGGAAGGCTGCCATCGACCACGACGTACTGGCCGAACGTTTGTTCCAGACCGCCGGTGATCTCGCGGACTCCCGGGAAGGTGCCCTTTTTGTGGTGCTGAGCGATCCCGCGACGTCGCTGTCGCAGCTCGTGGCGCCCGCGGATCAACTCGATCTCGTCCGCCATACCGGCGGCACGGTGCCAACGCGCGGACAATTGATGCACATGCTTCGCGGCCGCAGCGTTCAGGATTTGGATGCCGCTGTGTTGCGAGGCCTCGCGCGAACCGATGGCGCGACCGTCCTCGATCGCACGGGGAGGTTGCTCGCGGTCGGCGCCATCCTCCTGCACACCGAGCCCCCCGAACCACATTCAAATCTTGCCGTCGAAGGTGCGCGGACGACAGCGGCGATGGCGGCCGGACGCCTTGGTGCGGTGTTGAAGGTCAGCGAAGACGGGCTGATTACGTTCTACGATCGGCAGGAGAGGATCTGGGATATCTGATAGCGGCTGGCGACTTACCGCACACTCAATCCTCCACACATCGACAGGATTGTCATCCGCGGATATCCCGGTCGTGTTGCCGTGGCGAGCTGCGGGTTGACCGCGTAGAAGCGGATATCGAAGTTCACCGCCAGGTGTTGCTTGAAGAACCATCGGGCGCCACCGCCATAGTTAATGGTCTTGATTCCCTTTTCGGGAGGCGGAAGCGGGTGGTCTTCGCGCTGGCTCGTGAGGTTTGACCAGCCCAGGCCGCCGCTAATGTAACTCCAGCCGTCACGCGCGCCAAAGTTGAAGGACACTTGCGGCGACACCGCCGAGAAGCTGGTGTTCACGGTCACGTCGACCGGAGCTGCTTCGGTTCCGGTGTTCTTGGTGTTGTTCCGTCCAGCCTTGCTGATTTCGCCACCCAATCCCAGCGTCAGGATTCCCAGACGAAGCGGATAGAAGTGCGCGCCGAAAACAAAACCGAGTCCGCGGGTCGGCAGGTTGTCGGTGGCAACGCCAAGTGCGCCTGAGATGGCCGGGTCCTGTTTGAATTTCGGGAAATGCAGCCGCGCGTCCGCGACGTACCTTCCAATCGGCAAGTCTTCCGGCTGAGTGTCCTGTGCAAACGTCGTTGCGGGTAGCGCGGAGAGAACGAATAGAACCAGTGCTGAAATAAACCGTGCGCGCGACGCTGACATCATTTGTGCGAACAAGCCTATCAGGATTGCTCGGCGAGAATCTCGCGCGCCAGCGCGATTCCATCTTCAAGAGTGGTAATCGATCCGTCGAGCTGCCTTTCGTAGATCTGACGAAGAATGGTACCGATCCGGGGCCCCGGTGTGAGACCGAGCGCAAGCAGATGTCGTCCTTTGACGATGGGTGCGGGTGGCGCGTGCTCGACACCGAGTAACTTTGCCCGTTCGAGAAACCAGTCCATCGCCGAGCAATCGAAGTTCCCCGTACGCCCGAGGCAGTCTGACTTTGCGAGTCGCGCGAGCAATTCGAGATCCACCTTCTCTGCCAGCCTGCGAAATGCGCCGTCCGAGACCGGCGTCGGTGACTGCCGGAACATCCCGGGTTTGAGATGATGCGCGACGATTCCGAGGACTTGCTTGCGAACGTCATACCCGTCGATGCTGTGAAGATTCAGTCGATCGAGGACGGCGGTCGCCGGCGCCACACCGGCCTGCTCGTGGTCGATCGATCGAATCCTGCCATCAATGAACGCGGTGGTCGGAGGTTTCCCGAGATCGTGACACACGGCACCAACCATCACGACAATTTGCCGGGCGCGATCGAGATCCTCAATTCTGGTTCTCGCCTGATCGCAGACGAGCAGCGTATGAATCCAGACATCACCTTCCGGGTGCCACTCGGGCTCCTGTTCGCACCCGACGAGCGCGTGAATCTCCGGGAAGAGACGTTCGATGACCCCGAGGTCGAGCGCCAGCTGCAAGCCGATCGAAGGACGAAGCGCCTGGAGCAATAATTTTTCAATTTCTCCCCAGATTCGCTCGGACGGCAGATCGTCCAGCGCAATCCCGCGACACAACTCCCGCGTGGCATCGTCGAGTACAAACTCGAATCGCGCGGAAAACTGGACAGCCCGCAGCACACGGAGGCTGTCTTCGCCGAACGTGTCGAGGTCTACTGCACGCAGAGTTTTCGCGGCGATATCCGCGCGGCCGTTGAACGGATCGAGGTACTCCTCGGTGAGGGGATCCCACGCGATCGCATTGATCGTGAAATCGCGGCGGCGAGCGGCCTCGGGAAACGACAGGTCTGGATCGCCCTTCACTTCGAATCCACGGTGCCCGCGACCGATCCGCGACTCACGCCGCGGCAGCGCGACATCGATATCCGCGACTTTGTAGACGGTAAAGCTCTCGCCGACGGTGTTGACGGTCCCAAACTCGGTCAACAGTGATTTGAGGCGATCAGCTGGCAGGCCGTAGACCTCGAGATCGAGATCCTTGCACGTTCGTCCCATCAGGCGGTCACGAACCCAGCCGCCGACGATGAGCGCGCGTCCGCCGAGATCACGAACGCGATGGGCAATCGCGGTGGCCAGATCGAAGCTCGAAAGTGCGCCCGTGCTTCCTGCCTGCACTCACCGGCCCTCGCGCCGCCGTCCGTACTTCCTCACGACTTTATCGGTGAATCCCGGCGCAACGGCATTTGCGACGGTCAGCGCGCGTGAGGCAGCGTGTGGATAGACTTCGGCCTTCGGTCTTCGCACGCACTCCACGATCGCCCGCGCCACGTCGTCGACCGACTGCTTTGGACCGAGGCCCGACACCGACTGCCCATAGTCGCGCTCCATCGCCGATCGAAACTCGGTGTCGGTCGATACCGGTAGTACAACGCTGACGGCAATGCGGGTGCCGTTGAACTCGGTGCGCAGTGACTCGGCAAACCCGACCTGCGCCGCCTTCGTCGCGCTGTAGCCGCTCATCAAAGCAATGCCTCGCTGGCCAACGATCGACGACACGATGATCAAGTGTCCTCGTCCCTGGGCGCGGAAGTGAGGCAGCGCGGCACGCGCTCCATAAAACGTGCCCATGAAGTTCACATCCATCATCCGCCGCATGATGGGCGTGGGCGTTTCCTCGACGGTGCCGTAATAGCCGAATCCGGCGTTGCAGATCATGATGTCGAGGCGGCCGAACGTCGTGCGCGCGTGATGAACCAGCCGCTGCACATCTCCCTCGGAGGTGACGTCGGCGACGACGGCTTCCGCTCGCCCACCGCTGGCGCGGATGTCGCGCACCGCCTCATCCAGGCGTTCGGCACGGCGAGCCGCGATGGCGACCGCGACCCCTTCGCGCGCCAAATGCTGTGCGACCGCGAGTCCGATGCCCGACGATGCCCCCGTGATCGCCGCGACACGGCCCGAGAGATCCATCTCGGGATGATAGCTGTAATTGCTGATTGTTGAATGCTGACCTTTCGACTTCGCTCAGGGTCAGTCCCGAGCGAGGTCGAGGGGCTGATTGCTGATTGGATCTTGATCAATCAACAATCAGCAATCGACAATCAGCATTTTCAGGATCCAGCTTATGGCCGATCCCGTCATTTCACTCCTGAGCGATCTCGTTGCCATCGACTCCGTCAACCCGTCGCTCGTAGCCGGCGCCGCGGGAGAGGCGCAGATTGCGGATGCGGTCGAGACGCACATGCGCGCGATTGGCCTTGATGTGCATCGCCAGGATGTCGCGCCGGGGCGGCCGAATGTGATCGGCGTGCTCGAGGGATCCGAGCGTGGTCGCTCACTCATGTTCTGTGGACACATCGACACGGTGGGCGTGGCGGGAATGCAGTCTCCTTTCACACCGATGATTCGCGAGGGACGGCTGTACGGCCGCGGTGCGCAGGATATGAAAGCTGGCGTGGCCGCGATGATCGACGCCGCACGCGTCGCGCAAGCCGACGGATTTCGCAGGGGCCGTCTCGTCATCGCCGCGGTGGTCGATGAAGAGTACGCCAGCATTGGCGCCGACGCGCTGGTGCGCGAGTGGAAAGCTGATGCCGCCGTGGTCACTGAGCCGACCGACTTGCAGATCGGCGTCGGGCACAAGGGTTTTGCGTGGGCGACGATCGAAACACGAGGCCGCGCGGCGCACGGGAGTCGTCCCGCCGAAGGACGGGACGCGATCCTGCGAATGGGCCGCGTGCTCGCCCGGCTGGAGCAACTCGATCGCGAGTTACAGTCACGAAAACCGCACCCGTTGGTCGGCACCGGATCGTTGCACACCTCGATCATCGAGGGTGGCCGGGAGTTGAGCAGCTATCCGGATCTGTGCCGGCTGCAACTGGAACGCCGCACCGTGCCCGGGGAAAGTGCGCATACGTTTGCGCGCGAAATGAGTGACCTCGTCAACACATTGCGCGACGCGGATCCGGAACTCGATGCGTCGGTCGAGTTGATGTTCTCTCGTCCTCCATACGAACTGCCGTCGTCGCACGACCTTCCGCGTGCGCTGGAGGCCGCCGCGGCAACGGCCGGCGCGCGCTCGTCGAACGTCGGGATGAGCTTCTGGACCGATGCCGCCATTCTCGGTGAGGCGGGTATTCCGTCTGTGCTGTTCGGTCCTGGAGGAGCCGGGCTTCACAGCCGGGAGGAGTATGTCGTCGTGAATGAGGTGACGATATGTCGTGATGCGCTGGCAGGACTCGCGAAGACGTGGCCGTGATGTGTGTGACCAGGCGGGGTCTTGAAACCCCGCCCTGCATTGAAGCGTGAGCAGTCGTGTACGACGCGGTCTTGAGACCGCGCCAGCGGCTACGCACTCTTGCGGAGGACGAGTTTCTTGGCGCCGATGAGGTGACGTCGAGCGTCTCCCTCATACCGCCGGCGTGGCCCTCGTCCGCTGATTTCCCAGCCCGGGGTGTCGTGCCCGCACGACGTGCAACGCATGTTGACGCGATTGCCTTCGAAGTGCAGCACCGAATCGTGTCCCCGAAGCCCGCAGAGCAGCTGTCCAAGACGCCCGAGCGTCCGGGCCACGACGCTGGTCGTCGTGTCGGGTGTAAGTGGTGCGTCGGCCGTGAGCTGCTGGGGATAATTGGTGACCATGGACGATCTCCCTGTCCTCTCCTTATGACCCTAAAAGGTTTGACGCCGCCCAATACTCGGCAGTTTCAGGCTCCCTGCCTCAGGAATATCAAGAGATATGCCACAGCTCGCACTGTTTTCAGATCAGCTGGAGAGACAGCGACTTACGGATGGATCGAGGAAAAGTCTCGTGGAGTTAGTGTGGAACCGAGGGAACAGATTCCGGGCAGAAAGTTAGCTACAGGCAGACACATTGACTGCCCGGGGGCGGACTTTACGTCGCCGCCGCTCGGGTACGCTGTTCCCGCAGTAACCCGTTGATTACAAATCCGATATTCGCGGGGCGCTCCCCAAGCCTCCTCATGAAGTAGGGGAACCATTCACGACCGAATGGGACATATACGCGAACCTGATGTCCGGCGTCGCGGAGCGTGCGTTGAAGGTCGCGACGTATGCCGTACAGCATTTGGAATTCGTAGCGGTCGGGCAGGATCGACTTGGTTGCGGCGAATCGCCGCGTCGCCTCGATCATGTCCGGGTCGTGTGTCGCAATCGCGGGATGCGTGCCGTGTTCGAGCAACATCCGGGTGAGTTGCACGAACGACGTGTCGACGTCTGCCTTCTGCTGAAACGCCAGCGTCTTCGGTTCCTGGTAGGCGCCCTTCACCAGCCGCACACGGGCGCCGATGGCGTTCATTCTTGCCACGTCGGCGGCGCTCCGCTTCAGATACGCCTGCAGCACGATCCCGGCGTCGCGATATCCCTGCTGCCACACCGTTTCGAAGATATCGAGCGTGACCTGGGTGTATTCGGAGCTCTCCATGTCGACGCGGACGAAGAAGTCGTCGGTCGCCGCGGCGTCGAGAATCCGGCGGAGATTGTCGACGCACGTTGCGCGATCGATCGTGAGTCCCAGCTGCGTGAGCTTCAACGATACGTTCCGGCCGATGCCGGCGGCGACGATCCGCTCGAACATCGTCAGGTAGCCGCGCGTCGCCGCATCCGCTTCCGCCATCGTGGCAACGCTCTCGCCGAGCAGATCGAGCGTCTGCGTCATTCCGTTCGCTTCGATGGTCCGCGCCGCACCGATCGCTTCATCGATGGTTTCACCGGCGATGAACCGGCGGGCAAAGCTGCTCGTGCTGCGCATCCCGTAGCGGGATGCGAGTTGCTGGAGAGTGCGGCTGCGGGCGAGCGTGTGAAAGAGAGCTCGGGAAACGTATCCGATCATTAGTGCGTCCGCGGTACCCGCTTCGAACCCGTCAGCAGATGCTGAAGCGCTCGCGCGTAGTAACGCAGAACCGTTCGTTCCCGTACACGAAAACGTCCACCGCGCTCGACGTGAATAATGTTTCGCGCTTCGAGCGGAGCGGCCCCTTCTTCGACCGCCTGCCGGCCCGACGTGACTCCCATGTTGCCGCCCGCCGAGCGGACGGTATCGATGATGGCTTCGGCGCGCGCCTCGAGTTCGCGGCGCGTGATCGAGGGTTTCAAGGCCGCCGCAAGCACCGCGGTCGGCAACACTTTGTGCAATCGGCCGATGGTTTCGCGAATGACATGCGCGAGTTCCATCACTTCCCGCCGTGATTCCGGATCGCATCCGTCGAGCGTGATCGGTGTGCCGAACGTGACGAACGCCCGCGACTGATATCCGACGGCGTATCGCACCATCTCGGCGATTTCGCGAGCAAACGGCCGTTGCCGCCGCTTTTCCGCCTGATGCGCCAGGATGTGATCTTCGAGCACGACGTCGTAGGCGACGGCGAGCGGCACGATGACCGCCGGCGTGTCGGCCTGCATCGCCGCATGCAGGAGGCCGGTCTTCGGCGTTTTCAACTCTCCCGAGTAGCTCCGCCCACCCTCGATGTAGAAGAGCAGGTCGTGGCGCTGCAGCAGTTCCGCCACATAGGCTTTCAGCGTGACGAGATATGCCGGATCCTTGGTGTTGCGACGGATCGGGATCGCCCCGGTGACGTGGCGATGAATGAGGCCGAGCGGGCCACCGAAAAGATTGATACCTGCCGCAATCACGGGCGGGCGTACATTGTTATCGTCCAGAACGAGCGGTTCGACGAGATAGTCGAGGTGCGACTTGTGGTTCGAAATATAGATGACACGTCCGGCGCGTACGGCCTGCTGAACGACGTTGACGTGCTCGTGCACGCGATCGATCTTGCGAAGGATGGGATAGAGGGGATGCTTCAGCGCGCGATAGATCGGATACCGCTGCGTCGTGCGGAGTTCGTCGAGATACGCATGGATCCGTTCGCGTGCCTCGAGTTCGGTCTGCCCATGGCCCCCCCGCAGATATCGCGCCACGTCGTCGCGTGCGAGGACAGCCTGGGTGATGTCATCGAGCATCACGGGTGGAACTATATCATTAGCAAGGAGTTTTAGATTTCAGCTTTTGGGGTAATTGGCTCCTGGCTGTTGGCGCTGGCTGCTGGTTTGAACAAACCGAGAGCCGAGAGACAGACGCTATTTCTCGATCTCCCGACAGATCCCCTCAGTAAACTCCGTCGTAGTTGCAGTACCGCCAAGATCGCGGGTGCGAATCTGGCCATCGCTGAGGATGCGATCGAGTGCCGCGCGGATTCTTAGAGCGTCCCTGGTGGAGCCGATGTGATCGAGAAGCATCAGCGCTGAGAGCAGCAGCGCGGTCGGGTTCGCAAGGTTCTTATCGGCGATGTCGGGAGCGCTTCCGTGGACCGCCTCGAACACTGCCGCCTCGAGGCCGATGTTGGCGCCCGGGACGACGCCGAGACCGCCGACGAGGCCGGCGCACAGATCGGAAACGATGTCGCCGTAGAGATTCGGGAGCAGGAGCACGTCGAATTTTTCCGGCCGCATCACGAGCTGCATGCACGCGGCATCGACAATTCGCTCATCGTAGGCAATGTCGGTGTGATCGCGCGCGACCTTCCTCGTGCTCTCGAGGAACAGTCCGTCGCTCAGCTTCATGATGTTGGCTTTGTGAATCGCGGTGACACGCTTGCGGCCGGCGCGGCGAGCGTGCTCGAAGGCAAATTGTGAAATGCGGGTCGAAGCTTTCTCGGTGATGATCTTCAAGCTCTCGACCACGCCCGGAACGATCTGGTGCTCGAGTCCGGCGTAGAGATCCTCGGTGTTCTCGCGGACGATCACCAGATCGACATCTGAAAACCGGCTTTCGACGCCGCCGAGGTTACGCACCGGACGGAGGTTGGCGTAAAGGTCGAGCGCCTTGCGCAGTCCAACGTTGACGCTGGTGAATCCCTCAGCGATGGGCGTGGTGACCGGACCCTTCAGCGCCACTCGGTTGCGCCGGATCGAGTCCAGCAACGCACCGGGCAACGACTGGCCGTACCGTTTGAACGCGGTGACGCCCGCGTCGTGCCGCTCCCAGTCGATGTCGACCCCGGCGACCTTGAAGATGCGGACGACGGCCTCGGTGACTTCAGGTCCGATGCCGTCGCCGGGAATGAGCGTGACTGTCTGACTCATGTCTCAAACATCTTCCGCCTTTAGGCGGAAGATCCAATCACCGGCGCAAGTAACGAAGCCACTGATTCGAGCAATCTTCTGTCCTCTGCGCCGAATGCGGCCGGCTGATCGCTGTCGATGTCGATCTCTCCGAGCACGCGCTCGCCGCTCATGATCGGGACGACGATCTCTGATTTCGTTTCGAGACTGCAGGCGAGATACCGCGAGTCGGCGTTGACGTCGTCGACAATGATCGTGTCGCGCTCCCGCGCGGCGGCACCGCAGATGCCCTGTCCGATTGCAATCCGCGTGTGCGGCGACGGCTTTCCGAGAAACGGTCCGAGGACCAGCTCTTCACCTTCGAGTAAGTAGATGCCGACCCAGGTGTAGTGCTGCACTTCGCGCTTCAGGATGCCGACGACGTGTTGCAGTGCTCGCCGTGGATCTCGTTGGTTGCGAATCGCATCCCCGACTTGCGCGAGCGTGTTGTCGTGTGTGTCGACAGCCATCCGATCAGTCCTTCAGCTCACGAAAAAGCAACAATAACCCGCCAAGCACCGGCACGAGTTCAAGGCCGGTCGACAACCCATGCAGTCGACCGAACGTAACCCGCCGCGTATCGGTTGGTGGAAGACTCGAAGGCGCGCCGCCGATGGCGGACTGCACGCGCGCGATCTGCTGCGATACGACGAGGCCCGCATAGGCGGTTGTCGCCAGCATCAGAAAGGCGGTTCCGAGGCGCGCGGCGAACCAGATAGGACGAGGGCCAAGGATGCCGCGAACGATGAGAGTCAACAAAACGATCGAACCACAGACGTAGCTCAACAGATGAAAACGTCGCAGCGTTTCGCCAAAGATGGCGCCAGCCAGGATGCGATTGTCGACGACCTGTCGCGCGGCCAGGACGTCGAAAATTGAGGGAGCGACAATCGCACCGAGGACGATGAGCCCGCCAACCCAGAGCGTGAGGGCGACGAGACCGGCGTACCGCAGCGCGAGCATTGTCCTCATTATAATCACGGGATTCTGATGCCTTCCTCCGCGCGTCCATCGAGTCGCGTTGCGTGGCTGCCGTGGAGCGCCGCTGCATTCGCCCGCGCACGTGAAGAACAGAAGCCCGTGCTTCTCTCCATCTCGACGGCGTGGTGCCGGTGGTGCCACGAAATGGATCGCACGAGCTATGCGGATCCGGAGATCACGGCGTTCATCAACGATCGATTCGTGCCGATTCGCGTCGACGCCGACGATCGTCCCGACATCAGCGAGCGCTACAGCCTGGGAGGCTGGCCGACCACCGCCTTCCTGACTCCGGCCGGAGAGATTCTCGCCGGCGGCACGTTTGTGCCGATCGATCGAATGCAGGGCGTGCTGACACAAGTATCGGAGGCGTTCCGATCGCAGCCGGATCGCAAAGCTCCGCCGGGCACCGACGACGCGACACGTTCAGCGATCGGCGTTCTGGATCAGGCGCAACTGACGTCGCGCGTATTTGCGACCTTCGACGAAGAGTTCGGCGGCTTCGGGACCGAGCCGAAGTTCCCCCATGTCGCACCGCTGCAGTTGGCGCTCGACTTATTCACCGAGTCCCACGACGTCTCACTGGAACGGATGATTCTCGTCTCGCTCGACCGCATTGGATGGGGAGGGCTCTACGACGCCGTCGATGGCGGGTTCTTCCGATATGCGACCACTCGCGACTGGCAGCTTCCACACGTGGAAAAACTGCTCGACATCAATGCGACGCTGGCGCGCCTGTTTCTGGAGGCGGGCTCGAAACTACAGGTTCCACGCTTCACAGAACGCGCCGGCGACACGCTTCGCTATATACAGAACTGGCTTGCCGACCCGGTTGACGGTGGGTGGTACGGGTCTCAGGACGCCGACGAGGCGTACTACTCGGCCAACTCCAATGACGCGCGACGGGCGATAACGGCTCCTGCCATCTCGCATTCGCTCTACGCCGATTCGAATGCGACGATGGTGTCGACCGCGCTTGCCGCTGCGACGGTATTCGACGACAGCGGGCTCCGTGATTTTGCCCTCAAGTCGCTCGAGCGTGTGTTGCTCGGGTGCTACAAGCCTGGCCTTGGCGTGGCGCACTATTACGATGGCGATCCGCACGTCAGAGGGCTTCTCGCGGATCAGTTCGCGATGGCCGCCGCCTGCCTGGACGCCTTCGACGTCACCGGGAACGTCGTCTACGAGATGATGGCCGAGGAGCTCGGCCACTACGCCATGCGGACGATGTTCGATGAACCCGGCGGCGGATTCTTCGATCGCGGCAGCGACATCGGGGAAGAAACGATCGGACTGATGAGGCGCCCGTTGAAACCGTTTGTCACCAACTGCGATGCGGCGACGACATTGGTCCGCCTCGCCTCCGCGTCTGGCGAACAGGAGTTCAGCCATGCCGCCAGTCGCACGATCGATGCGATGCAGCCGCTGGCGCCGGCTCAGGGACCGCTCGCGGCGCACTGGCTTCTGGCCGTGCGGGCTGCCACATCGCGGTGATACACTCGCTCTTTTGCTCCTTTCGGCGCGCCGCGCCTCGACTGGGACTACGCTGCCATGACGACATCTCTCGCGACGCTCAAAAACCTCGCCACCCAACTGCGAATCGATTCCGTGCGCTCCACCAGTGAAGCCGGAAGCGGCCATCCGACGTCGTGCCTGTCGGCAGCCGAGATCATGTCGACGCTCTTCTTCGCGGAGATGTGCTACGAGCCGCGCAATCCGCAGAATCCCGACAACGATCGGTTCGTGCTGTCGAAAGGACACTCGGCTCCGATCCTCTACGCCGCCTGGGCCGAAGCCGGTTTATTTCCACGCGAGGATCTGCTGAAGCTGCGACGGATCGATTCCGATCTCGAAGGGCACCCGACGCCGCGGCTCCCCTTTGTCGATGTCGCCACGGGATCGCTGGGCCAGGGCATATGCGCGTCGATTGGCACCGCGCTCAATGCGCGACGCACTGGATCGGAATACCGAACCTACGTGCTGCTCGGCGATGGCGAGATGGCGGAAGGATCGGTGTGGGAAGCGGCAGACATTGCCGTGTATCACAAACTCGACAATCTGTGCGCGGTCATTGACGTGAATGCGCTCGGTCAGAGTCAGCAGACGCAGTTTGGCCACAACATGGACGGCATCGCCAGACGGTGGCAGGCGTTCGACTGGCACACGATTGTGGTCGACGGCCACGACGTGCAGGCGCTGCTCACTGCCTACGCCGAAGCGCGCGCGACCAAGGGCAAGCCGACGATGATTCTGGCGCGGACGTTAAAAGGGAAAGGGCTCGCGGCTATCGAGGGGAAGGACGGCTGGCACGGTAAGGCCTTGAAGAAGGGTGAAGAGACCGACAAGGCGATCGCCGAACTGGAAAAGCAGCTGGTGGCGGGAGCGGCGAAGCCCGAGATTGCGGGACCGCGGTCGAAGGGACGGTCTGACGTCGCCGCCGACTACTCGAAGATTCCCGCGCCTGCATTCAAGCTCGGCGACCAGATGGCGACCCGGGAGGCGTGGGGCGTGGCGCTTGCCGCCGTCGGGGCAGTCGATGCCCGGATTGTCGGCCTCGATGCTGACGTGAAGAACTCGACGTTCAGCGACAAGTTCGAGAAAGTTGCTCCCGGGCGATTCTACGAAAACTTCATTGCCGAACAGGTGATGGTCGGGGCCGCGATGGGTCTCTCCGCTCGCGGAGCGATTCCATTTCCGTCGACGTTCGCCTGTTTTCTCACTCGCGCCGCCGACTTCATTCGCATGAGCGCGATCTCGTTCTCGAACGTCAAGTTTGCCGGCTCGCACGCTGGTGTTTCGATTGGCGAAGACGGCCCGTCGCAGATGGCCCTCGAAGATCTGTCGATGATGCGAAGCGTGCACGGGTGCGCTGTCCTCTATCCGTGCGATGCGGTCAGCACCCAGCGTCTGGTGGTCGAAATGGCCAAGCAGAAAGGGCTCGCCTACATGCGCACGTCGCGGCCGAAAACGCCGGTCATCTACGGCCCGGACGAGCAGTTTCCAATCGGTGGATCGAAGGTCGTTCGTCAGGGGCGCAACGATAAGGCGGCGGTCATCGGGGTCGGAGTGACGCTGTTTGAAGCACTGAAGGCCTACGATGTTCTCAAGTCTGAAGGCATCGAGATCCGCGTCATCGATGCGTATTCGCTCCAGCCGATCGACGCAAAGACGATGACCGAAGCGGGTCGCGCAACCGGCGGCGTGATCATTACCGTCGAGGATCACTATCCCGCCGGGGGGCTTGGTGATGCGGTGAGCGCGGCGGTCGCGGCAGCCGGCTATACGGTGAGACGGCTCGCGGTGACGGAGATACCGCGCAGCGGTCAGCCCGATGAACTCATCGAGCGCTATGGCATTTCAGCCCGCCACATCGTCGAGGCGGTGAAGGAATCAGTTACGGCGAGGGTGTAGGGGCGGGGTCTTTCGACTCCGCCGTCGGCGCGGTCAAGACCGCGCCCTACACGGTAGCCGGTGCCGCGGTCTCTGCGCCGACCTTGAACATTCCGGCGAACAACTGTCGCAACAGTTCAGGCCGCTCACCGAGCAGATCAAAGAGATCGTCGCGCTCGAGACGCAGCACGACACCGCTGCGCAGAACATCTGCGGTCTTGCCGAGCGGCTGTCCGGAAAGCATGCTCAGCGATCCGATCACGTCGCCGGTACGCGCGACGGTCGGATTACCACCGCCCGCATCATCGAGCGACACCTCACCTGACAGAACCACCCAGAGCGCGACGGGAGCTGACTCTGCGAAGAGCGGCGTGCCGACCTTCATCACGACGGTCTCGGTGGTGGCCGCGAGCGCCGCCATTTCGTCTGGCGCGATTCGTGAAAAGACAGGCAAGCGCTGCAACGCAAGAATCTTTTCGACCGGCAGCAGGCCGTCTGCTGCGAGTTCGCGCAGTTCGGTCGTTGCTCCGGTTGACTGCAGATTGCTGACGGTGGAAGCCTCGACTCGCTTGGCCAAGGTCGCGAAGAACCCGCGCACCAGATCCGTGTTGTCGGCCAGAAGCGTATTCAGTTCGTCAACCGTGAGCGCCAGCGTGACGGCTGTATCTGCCGTGCGAACGGTCTTTCGCATGGCGGTGCCCTGCAGGGCCTGCGCAAATCCAAACGACGACGGTGCGTTGATTGTGCCCGGACGCGCCGTCGTTCCCGATTCGACCACATGCCCATCGAGGAGCACGTGAATCGTGTCCGGAGTGATGCCCTCCTGAAGCAGCACAGTTCCCGATTGGTGCCGGACCTGGCGAGCCGTACTTGCCATCCTGAACAGCTCGTCGACGCTGACCGAGCCGAAGAGAGCCAGCGCACGGATGCGGCCGGCGATTTCCGAGGCGGGCAGCGGCTCGAGCCAGAGTTCGCGGCGGCGATCGGCAGGCATGCGCCGCTCGGCGAGCGCCCACGATGCTGTCTCGAACACGTACCAGTCGTGAACGTCGCGATGCGCCAGCACGTGTTCGATATCGTCGCCGAGCGTCCATAGGCGGTTCTGGCGAACGACATCGATCGCCACCGCCGCGACGACCTGGTCGTCGTCATTGATCAGATGCAGCAGCGTTTCTTCGAGGTCGCGCGGCCGCGTCTTCAGCAACATGTTGCCGCGCTTGACGCGTTCCTCCAGCGGCAGATCTTCGAGCACCGGCATCAAGCGTTTGCGCACCTGTCCGGTCAGGATGTTGTCGAGGTATTCCGACGCGCTCGCGCGGCTGCGCGCGTCGCCATGCGCCAGCGTCCATTGCGCCGCGCCGATGTCTCGCCAGGGATAGATCAGCGAGAGCAGCCGGTACATGCGATCTTTGGTGCGCTCCATCTTCTGCTCGAGTGTCTTCGTGAGCAGATCCTGGCTCTGCAGCGATTTGGCGCTCAACAAATTGCTGAAGAGCGACAGATAGTTGAAGAAGTGCATGCCCTCACGGAGCGCGTGAATCTCGAGCGTCTCTCGCGGAAACGAGAGCGGCATGTCGGTGCGGCGCAGCCGATCGAGCGCCGCGATCACTTTGTACCGCAGGAAGCCGTCAGGCTCATCCAGCGCCGCGACCAGAACGTCGACCGATTTCTGCGACGGAATTTGCGAGAGGGAAGTCGGGATGTGACGTCGGACCCAGATGTCCTCATCGGGATCGCGCAGAAAATGTGCGAGCACGTCGACCACCGGTTCGCCGTAGCTGACGATAACCGCGCGCGCACGAGCTTTGAGCTGGCGGTTGCGGAGGAGCGCGACGAGGGTCGGTACAAAAATGAAGTCGGCGGTGCCGGCAGCCTGCACACTTTCCATCGCCTCGTGCGCGACGTCCGGGGCGCCGTCGTAGAGCAGCGGGATGAGCAGCCGGCGGAAGCGCGGATTCTCGATCTGGCGGATTGCCGCGGCAACATCGCGGCGGACGGTGTGCGACGAACTGCGCGAATCGCCGGCGAGATCAACCAGGGCGGCCTCGGCGGCGTCGACGTCGGCGGCACTGCGGCTCGCCGCCAGCGCGACGGCGGCCGTCACCCGGATGCGTGGATCAGGATCGGCCAACAGCGGCCGTGAGAGGCTCGCCGCGTCTTCATTATTGATGTTGCCAATCGCCGCGATCGCGGCGGCTCGAACGCCGGAATCCGCATCACTCAACATGCGACGGAGCTGCGGCAGCCAATTGAGTGCAATATCCCGCCGTACCGACCCGATCGCCTGCAGCGCTCTGCGGCGCACGTCCGGCGCCTCGTGATAAAGAAGCAGCGGCGTGACCAGATTGCGCTTATCGAGCGACTCGAGCATGTCGATCGCATACACGACGCGCGCTGAATCGGGCTGCGCGAGCTCCTGCACCAGCGTTTCGATCGTCGAGAGATCGGCACCTGGAATGCGGAGATCCTTGACCTCCATTACCCGCGATTCCAGACTCTGGCGGAAGCTCTGCAGATATTCGCGCCGCGCGCGCAACGCCATGACAATCCACAGCACGGCCACCGTGATGCTGAGGTAACTGAGCTGCGGCCACGTCACGCCGGCGACTTTGATGGCGACGATCAAGAGTGCGGCACCGAGTCCTTTGGCGAAGCGATCGACAGCCACGTCGGCGAACGGTTTGGCCCGGTATTTCATCGCCGTCGGAAGCGGCATGAACAGGATTTCGCGTGTCGTCTTATCGACGGTATAGCGAAGCGACGTATCGAGCACCCGCGCGGTCGTCGCCGACCAGAGTGCAGCGGTTGCCAGCATCAGGACGCCGGTCCCACCCAGCGTGATTGGCAGCAGCAACAGCGCGAAACCAATTCCGAGCAGCCGGTGCAGCCGCGACGTCAGCGTCATCTGGATCAAAAA
Source organism: Vicinamibacterales bacterium (assembly GCA_035491715.1). GTDB lineage: Bacteria > Acidobacteriota > Vicinamibacteria > Vicinamibacterales > 2-12-FULL-66-21 > JALZOC01. The sequence continues at coordinate 31,142 of DATJKH010000101.1, forward strand.
GCCGGCGATGGAGGAATAGAAGATCACGTTGGCGAGAAACGCCGTGCGTCCGTCCTTCCCCGGAATGTACTGCGCCGCAGCCATGTTGACCTGCTGCTCGACGATGCCCGCGCCGATCGCCGCGAAGCTGATGACGAGGGCGATGATCTGAAAGTGTTTGGATTTGACGAGCAGCGCGACTGCCTCGCGCGGGCTCATGCCCTTCTCGTCGCCGGCGGGCACGTCTGCGGCGGCTGGTTTTTCCCGCATCGCAATCGAAGACACGATCACGCCGCAGACGGCGAGAAACACTGCGGCGACGAGCAGCAGGTTGTTCGTTCCTATCGTGCGCGCGTACTGTCCGGCGAATCCGGCGCCGATGATGCCGCCGAGACTCGCCCCACCGCCGATGAATCCGAATACCCGTTTCGCTTGACGTGCATCGTAGATGTCGTTGGCGAGAGACCAGAACTGACTGATGAGCAGGCTGCCCGCGAGCACACCCCAGAGATAGAACGCGACCGAAACCCAGGTCGCTTCGGTTTTGAAGAGGCTCCAGAACACGAGCAGGAGGCCGACCATCACCGCCTGCGTTGCAGCAAAGACCCATCGCCGCGGCAACAGACGCATGGCGCTGGTGTAGGCCTGAATGACAAACCCCATGATCATCCCGGCGACGAGCTGCACGTATGGGATGTTGTCGGCACCCAGCGAATCGATGAATTGGGAGCGCGTCGCAGGTTTGACGATGTTGTAGCCGGCCATCGCGAGGAAGGAGTAGGCAAACATCAGGAGAGCCGTCACCCCTTCGTCCTCGCGGAGATCGACCAGGGGGCGAAGAATCCGCTGCAGCATGGGCACAGCCTAAGTCATGCGCTACCTGAAGTAAACTGCGCCACCGATGGTTTGGCGGGTGCGGCGCTACTTCGACGTGCGAGCCGGCGAGGGGCGGCGCGTTCTTTTTTCCTTTCTGTATGTCGCGGTCGTGGCCGCGTCGTTCCTGCTGGCTCGCCCGATCCGTAACGCCCTGTTCCTCAAGCAATACGGCGCCTACGCCCTGGTCTACGTCTATGCCGCCGTGCCGGTCGTCCTGTCGTTGTTTGTGCCCATCTATACCCGTGTCGCCGCCCGGGTCGGGTCGCGGACGATGGCCGTCGCGACGCTGGTTTTCTTCAGTAGCAACGTCGTGCTCTTCTGGTATGCGTTTCGGTTTCACGCCGGGGCGATGGCGGTTCGCGGCTCGATGGCGTGGTATCTGCCTGCGGCGTTCTACGTCTGGGTCAACTGTTTCGGCGTGATCGCGCCGGTCCAGGCGTGGAGTTTCGCGAATCTGCTCTTCGATACCCGCCAGGCGCGGCGGCTGTTCGGCCTCATTGCCGTTGGGGCATCACTCGGATCCATCGGCGCCGGGTTGCTGGCGCGGGTGCTCGTCAGGCCCATCGGCGGCGCGGTGAACATGCTGCTGGTGCTCGCGGGTCTCATCCTCACAGCCGCCGTCATCGTCGCCGTCGCGCACATGCAGATTCACGTCGGCGGCTCTGGCCGACGGGCGAGAGCACCCAAGCACCCGCTGGGCGACACGCTTCGCCGGATTACCGGCTCGACGTATTTGCGGTTCATGGCGGCGATGGTGTTTCTCGCGGCCATCACGACGCAATGGATCACGTTTCAGCTGAACCTCGTCGCGTCCCAGCGAATCGCCGACGCCGACGCATTGGTGAGGTTCTTCGCGACCTTCAATTTTGCGCTGGGAGCGGTCAGCTTCGTTCTGCAGCTGGCGCTCGTCGGCCCAGCGCTGCGGCGCTTCGGTCTGGGCGTCACGATTCTGGTGTTGCCGGTCGCACTCGCGACCGGCAGTTTCACGATGGTGTTGCTGCCGGCGGCATTGTGGACGGTCCTGCTGACGAGCTCGCTCGATCAAGGCCTGAGATTTTCGCTCGACAAGGCCACTTACGAGCTGCTGTATCTACCACTGCCCCCGGCGCAGCGAGGGCAAATCAAGGCGACGATCGACATCGTCGTCAGTCGTGTCGCCGACGCAGTAGCTGCGGTGCTTCTCGGGCTCGCGACGGAAGGATTCCTGGTCTTTCACGGTCTGCGTTTCGGCGTCCGCGGAACCGCGGCGCTCAACCTGTGCTTCCTCGTGTCCTGGATCGCGATCGCCACGCGCCTGCGTGGTGAATACGTCCGTACCATCCAGTCGAGCATCCATCGGCACCGTATTGCGAGCGAACACGCGCCCGACGTGCCGCTGGATCGCAGCGCCGCGAGCATGCTCGCGGAAAAACTTGTGTCCAACGATCCGGCCGACGTGCGCTACGCGCTCGACTGGCTCGACGCGCAAGGCATGATGGGGCTGGACCGCCAGGTGCGTCAGCTGCTCTCCCATCGCGAGCCCGACATCCGGCGTCGCGCCTTGACCATGTTGAGCGCCGCGCGAGACACATCGATCAGCCGCCGCGCCATGGAGATGCTCCGCGATTCGGATCTGGGGGTTCGAACCGAGGCGTTGCTGTACGTCACTCGAGAGATGCGCGTCGACCCAGTCAGTCAACTCGAACAGCTCGGTGACGTCGAGGACTTCTCAATCCGGGCTGGGATGGCCGCGTTCCTCGCCTCTCCAGGTCCCTCGCAGAACCTCGATGCGGCGCGTGTGCTGCTCGAGGCGATGACTCGATCGGAAGGCGAGGACGGGGTCCGCGATCGGTTGCAGGCCGCACGCGTGCTGTCGCTGGTGCCGGGAGCCTTCACCGATCTGCTGGTTGTTCTGATGGCCGATGACGACGAGACCGTCGCGCGGCAGGCGATCCAGGCGACTTCAGTGGTCATGCGTGACGAAGTCGTCGACACATTGCTCGCTGCGCTCGCCCGTGCCGAACTGACCGCGGACGCCGCCGACCGGCTTGCTCGATATGGCAATGCACTGGTGCCGCGCCTCGGGCGCTGTCTTCATGACGAGCACACGGCCGTGGCAATCCGGCGCGAGTTGCCGCAGGTCCTCGTCCGGATCGGTACGCCGGTCGCGCTCGAGGTGTTGATTGAAGGCTTGCTGCAATCGGATGTCACTCTCCGGCAGCGTGTGATCGCATCGCTCAACAAGCTCCACGACGTGCATCCCGAAGTGCATATCGATGACCAGGTCGTCGAGCTCGTGCTTGCCGCGGAGATCGCGGGTCACTACCGTTCCTACCAGGTCCTTGGTCCGCTGCGCGAGCATCTCAAAGACGACGATCCAGGGCTCGAAGGCTTCCGGCGCTCGATGGATCTTGAACTCGAGCGGATTTTTCGCCTGATGGCACTGCTTATTCCCGGCCCGGGGCTTCACGATGCCTATGTCGGTGTGCGATCCGGCAACCCGACCGTGCGCGAGAACGCACTCGAGTACCTCGATAACGTCCTCAAGCCGGATCTGCGGCGGCTCCTTCTCCCACTGATCGACAGCCACGTCACCATCGAAGAGCGGATTAGTATGGCGAACCAGCTCGTCGGCGCGCCACTCGAGACCGCGGAACAAGCCATTACGACATTGCTGGCGAGCGAAGACTCCTGGCTGCGGGGGTGTGGCGTGTATGCGGTTGGCGCGCTCCGGCTCCATAATCTCGAACCTGATCTTCAGAAGCTCGCGGAGGCTCCCGATGCGGCGATTCGCGAGACCGTGCAGGTCGCACTGCATCGACTCTCCGGCGAAGCCGACACCACACAGGCCCCTATCGGGGTCGGGATGGAGTCTGGGGTTGGATAACTGAATCGCTCATCACTGATCACTAATCCTGCATCGTTGAATCCCTCATCTTTGCATCCCTGAATCACCGTCGATTCACGTTCGTGACGGATCCGAGAATTAGTGATTCGACGATTCGAGGATTGGTGATTCGCGATTAGTGTCAGTGATCAGGGATTCAGCGTTCCGGCATGAGCGCTTGCGCGCGCTTATGCTCAGTAGCGCGAATGAGTCGCTCGATGCGCAACGCAAGCGCCGGCGCGACCGCGTCCGGGCCGTCGGTTAGATAGCGTTCGAGATCGCCGTAGGTGAAGCCCATCTCGTCTTCATCGGTCTGTCCAGGCCAGAGGCCTGCGCTTGGGGGCTTGTCGATAATCGATTGAGGAATGTCGAGGTCGGTCGCGAGTTCACGAACCTCGCTCTTGAGCAGACGGCCGAGTGGCAGAAGATCGACGGCCCCGTCGCCGTACTTCGTGAAATACCCAATCGTCAGCTCGCTGCGGTTGCCGGTGCCGGCAACGAGATAATTCAGCGAGTTGGCGATGAAGTACAGCGCCGACATGCGGAGTCGCGGCTTGATGTTCGCAAGTGGCAGTTGACCCTGGAGGTCGGGTGATGGGGTGCTGGCCGCGGCCTGATCGTCGGGAATGCCCAGGAACATCGTTTTCAAATCATTGACGAGCAGATCGTAAGTCGGCGCGAGATCGATGCGGACGAGCGGCAGGCCGAAGTGGGTCGCCACCAGGGTGGCGTCCCGTTCATCTTTCGGATCGCTGTGGCAGGGGAGGATCGCCGCGATGACCCGCGAGGGCATTGCCATTTGACACAGTCTGGCAACCACTGCGGAGTCGAGGCCGCCGCTCAGGCCAACGACGACGCCGCGGGCGCTCGCCACGCTGACCTGCTGCTGAATCCACTCGGAGATATTGGCGGCACGTCTCACGAGTAACGCGTCACTCTCGCGTGGCCGGCGCCTGCTCGCGTTGTTCGATCACGCGAAGGAAGGCATCGACCAGTGCCGGATCGAATTGACGTCCGCGCTGGCGATCGATTTCGGCGATCGCTTCGTTGACCGGCCAGGCCGCTTTATAGGGACGCTTCTGCGTCAGCGCATCGAACACATCGGCAACGGCAACGATTCTCCCGGCGAGCGGGATATCGGATCCGGAAGCGCCGTTGTAGCCGTCTCCGTCCCAACGCTCGTGATGGTTGTACGCGATCTCTTCTGCGAGGCGAAGAATGGTGAACCGGCTGCCGGACAGGATGCGCGCCCCGATTGACGTGTGCGTCTTCACTAGCCCGAATTCCTCGGGCGTGAGCTTACCGAGTTTCAGCAGGACTGAATCCGGAATGCCGATCTTCCCGACGTCGTGCAGCGGCGCAGCACGGCGAATCAGCGACACCTGCGTGTCGGAGAGACCGATCTGTCCGGCGATCAGGGCAGCCATCTGGCCGACGCGCTCGGTATGTTGGCCGGTATTGTCGTCGCGGAACTCAGCTGCGCGCGCGAGACGTTCGATGATTTCAATCTGCGCCGCCTCGAGCTCGCGGGTGCGGTCCCGCACCTTGGCTTCGAGAATCTGATTCTGGCTCTGAATCTGAAGATACAAGAAGCGCGTCTCGAGCAGCGTACCGATCCGCAACAGGACTTCGTCGCTGTGAAACGGCTTGTTCAGAAAATCCTTGGCGCCGCGCGACAGCGCCTCTCGCTTTGCCTCCGGGGTGTCGTCGCCCGTCAGCATCAAGATCGGCAGGTAGCTCGCTTCTGCAATCTGATTCAGCTCGTCCATCACTTCGAGTCCGTCGCGATGCGGCATGTGCAGATCGAGCAGAATCAAGTCCGGCCTGAATTTGACGTAGAGGTCGACCGCTTCGCGTGAGTCGTTCGTGCTCTCCAGCCGGCTGAACCCCGCCCGCTCGAGCAGCCGGCGCAGCAAGTCCACATTCATCGGCTCATCGTCGACAATCAGGATGCGCGCATTGCGAAACACCCGCGCGCTCATGTCGATCGGCCGCCCGCTCACGACGTCACCGTCCGATCCGCGTTTGCGATCATCTCGGCTGCCGGGGAATCGGGCCACACTGGCACCGGCGCTGCCGTGTACCCGGCATGCGCGAGCGCCCCCTGGAAGAACGCGGTCTCGGATGCATAAAAGAGCAGTTTCACGTAGTGACGGCCAACAATGTACAACTCGCCGAGTACGAGCGCGACCCACATCGACACGCCTGAACGGGGTGCGCCCGGAGCGACCAACGCGTACAGAGCAATGAGTAAAAGAAATGCTACGGCATTCAGGCCATATAACCCAAGAACTCCCGCAGCGTGACGTCGCACGAACCGCGCACCCGCCAGGACTGCGGCAATCGCGCTGCGACGGTCCTCGACGACGATGCGGATGCGGGCGTAGTCGAAGACGATATTGCAGGCGAGGAGCAACACGCCAAAGACCGCATAGCCGGCAAGTCGAAAGGCGAAGCCTAATCGCTCCTCGGTGAGATCGCGCGTCAACCAGCTATAGGCATCGGAGAAGATCCAGCGGTGGACGAAGCGAAACAGGATGGCGTAGACGACCCAGGCAGTTGCCCCCAGCCTGACCAGCCGCCAGAAATGCATGCCGCAGGCGCCGAAGAAACCGTGGGAGCGTGTGCGGCGGGCCCGCGCCAACCGATCGATGATCCCTCCGGACAGAAAGGACCAGAGCACCATCCACGCCGCCGTGACGCCGACGATGGTTGCCGCGAGTGGCGCGTGATCCACGAACCCGCTCAGATTGTTCAACACCGCGGCGAATCCGGAGATGGTTGGAAGAAAGGTGGTGCCCAGTCCGCTCGACTGAGCCGAAAACTCCTGCCACCAGTCGTCGTTCGTTCCGGTCGCGAGTGATTCGGCGGCGAGACTCGACCCGAGGTGCGCGGCGATCATCGTGTCCAGGGCGTAGGCGAGCGGCAGCGATACAAGCAGCGTGACCGCGAACATGCCGGCGACGAGGCCGGGGGCGTGATTGACGCGACGAATTCCCTCACGAAATGCGGCGGCAGCGGCCATCAGCGGCAATCAGACGAAGAAGCCGTAGGTGAGCAGATGGTCCTGCAGCCAGATCAGCCACGCGAGCGACCACTTTCGCGCCGCGCGTGCCGACTGTGGTTCCATGCTCAGCGAGTTGTTCGTGTAGCGGACGTCAAGAAGCAGCACATGTTCCGGATCGACCTGCGCAAAGGAGGCGCGAACCGGTTTCTCCACTTCGAACCTCTTCCAGCGATCGCGGCCGTCCCAGTGCCAGCGCACTTCTTCTTTGTTCTCGAAGACAACCCTGACGTCGACCGGGAAGATCCCCTCGCCGTAGCGCCGGACGATGACCTGGGTCCGATACGAGGCCTGCCGTAGCTCTGTCTTCACGCCGGGTGGGATCGCTCCGTCGATGACATCGATGTCGCTTCGCAACGCGTCCACGCCATAGTCGAAGACATTCGAGCTTCGATACACCTGATCGAAGAACCACGTCAGGTCGCGTCCGCTGACCTCGTTGGCGACGTCGAAGAAGTCCTGCGGCTTCGGATGCTTGAACTGAAAGCGCATGAAGTAGGTTGAGAGGATTCGCTGAAGCACTTCCCATCCGACCATCCGCTCCAGCGTGTGAAGCCACAAGGCTGTCTTGTCGTAGGTGATCGATCCTGCCGTGCCCGGCCAGTACTGCCAGCTTGGTGTCGACTGCGCATCACCTTTGGCGCCCGTCCGATACGTGCCAAGCCGATCGCCCTCGCGTTCGCGACTTCTCGGAAAATCGCGCATCAAATACGGCACGAAGCCGCCGAAATAGCGCGTGAGCGTATAGGTCGGGGCGTACCGCTCCTGCATCACGCGCGCGGTCGCAAACGTATTGATCCCTTCGTCCATCCACGCGTTCTCGAACTCGTTGGTCGCGACGATGCCGTACCAGAACTGGTGACCGGCTTCATGGACTGTGACATCTTCAGGATCTTCGGTGCGCGGCGGCTGGAGCCAGGAGGTACCCGCCGTGATGAGCGTCGGGTACTCCATTCCGTCCGCAGCGCTCTGCCAGGCCGGATCGACGATGGTTAGGTGGCCATAGGGATATGGCCCGAACCATTCGCCGTAGTACTTCAGCGCGGCGCGCGCCGCTTCAAAATGTCTCTCCGCCTGGCCGGCATGCTCCTTTTGCAGCAACAGGCGCAGATCAGCACGGGGAAGCGATTGGTGCTCGAACGTTGCATGGCGCTCGACATAGTCGGGACTCGTCGTCCAGGCGAAGTCGTGGACATCGTCCTGGTAGTAATGATGGGTGGTCGTGCCGTCCGGCTCGTCCCGACGATCGCGCTCGATCCCCGTCGCGCCGACGATCCAGCCCCGCGGCAGCGTGAGCCGCACGTCGTAGGTGCCAAAGTCGGCGAAGAATTCCGTCGAGAGATGAAATTGATGGCAGTTCCAGCCGGTGTTCTCGAGCACGCCGATCTTCGGAAACCACTGCGCGATGAAGAAAAAGTTTCCGATTGCGCCGGTCCGCGCGAACGTTCTCGGTACGTGCGCCGACCATGCGATCTGGACGTTCACTGTTTCACCCGGACCCACTGCGCGAGCCAGCGGAACCTCCGCAACGGTGCGATCCGCGGTATTTCCGTCATCTGGCGCGATGAATCGAAGCTGGTTGGTCAGGTCACCGCCGGAGCCGTCGGCGCCGATGATCCGAAGGTTCGTGACGTCGATCCAGCCCCAGTCGGACTGTTGGTACTTCTCTTCGGGTGCACGGCCGCTCAGTCGCCGCTCGCGCATCCACGTCGAAGCAGTATTGCGCCAGGCGTTGTAATAAAGGTGGAACCGCAGCGCATTGGCCGCGATGGTTGACGTGTTGCGCCAGGTGACAATCTCGTTGCCGGAAATTGTGCGGCTTGCGGGATCGAGCCGCGCAGTGATGGCGTAGCTCGCATTTCGCGGTGATCGGGGGGCAACGGCTGCCGCTGTTACCGCCGGCGTCGCTGAGGGAGCCTGGGGTGCGCCGCCGATCGCTGCTTCACTCGCGACAAGCAGCGCCACGAGCGCCGTGGAACGCCCGAACACGCGCCAATCCTACACCAACGTACCTCGTGTCACCTCCGTTATCTCGGTCGCGAAGCTATAATCGAAGGTCGCATTCATCTTCATCGGCATTATCAGGAGCGTTGGAATGGCATCAGAGACCGGGCCAATCAAGGTCCTGCACGTCGGCCTGGGACCAATCGGGGCGGGCGTCGTGCGTCAGGTCGCGGAGCGCAAAGGGTTTCGGATCGTCGGCGCGGCCGATATTGATCCGGCAAAGGCCGGTCGCGATCTCGGAGAAGTCGCAGGTGTGGGGCGCGCCCTGCGCGTCAAGGTTTCCGGCGATGTGAAGAAAGCGATCAAGGCCGCGAAACCGGACGTCGTTGTTCTCTGCACGAGCTCATCGCTGAAGAAGGTGCTCCCCCAGGTGGAGGAGATCCTCAAGCTGAAGGTGCCAATCGTTTCGACGACCGAGGAGCTCGCGTATCCGACCAGGGGAAACATGCGATACGCGCGGGCCATCCACCAGCTTGCGAAGAAGTCGAAGGTCGCGGTGCTTGGCACCGGCGTCAATCCCGGATTCGTGATGGATGCGCTGCCGATCGCGCTGACCGGCGTATGCGAGCGCGTCGAATCGGTTCGTGTCGATCGCGTCCAGGATGCGCGCATTCGACGGCTGCCATTTCAGCAGAAGATCGGTGCCGGCCTGACGCGAGAGCAGTTCCAGAAGAAGGTTGACGATGGAAGTGTGCGCCACGTCGGGCTGGCCGAATCGATATCGATGATTGCCGAAGCGCTCGGGTGGAAGCTCGATCGAATCACGGACGAGATCCAGCCGAAGATGGCGACCGAAACCGTCTCCAGCGAATTCCTCGCCGTCGATCCGGGTTACGTGTGCGGCATCGTCCAGGATGGCTTGGGCTTCCGCAATGGAACGCCGGTCATCACGCTGCACATGGAGGCCTATCTCGGGGCGCCCGAGTCGTTCGATGCGGTCGACATTGTCGGCTCTCCGCGCCTGAAGATGAAGCTCGCAGGCGGCGTGCACGGTGACATCGCCACCGCATCGATTGTCGTCAACTCACTGCCAAAGATCCTCGAGGTCGCGCCGGGCCTCCACACCATGCGCGACATGCCGCTGCCGGCGTTTTTTGGAGGGCGTTGAGCCTGTGGCTTCCGCCTTCAGGCCGAAGGAGTAATTACTCATGGACGGAGTGCAAGCGGCCCACCTGGCGCGAATTCGGCACCTGCGAGAATCGTTTGCCTCTGCGAACGAGCGGCTGGTGGCGCGGCTGCGTGGTGCCAGTGATGAAGCGGCCGAGCGTCACAACCCGACCGGATGGTCGGTCGCGCAGATCGGCTGGCATGTCGCGACGGTGTCGACGAGATTCGCCGGCATGATTGCCGGCGATACCACTGGACCACAGCCGCTCCCTGAGTCGTTTCAGGAGCGTCCGTGGGCCGAGATCGCGGCGTCCATTCCCAATCGCCTCCAGGCGCCTGCGGCGTTGCATCCGCCGCCAGCGGTGAAACGAACGGAGGCGGTCGCGGCACTCGAGGCGTCGGGAACGAAGATGGCCCGCGCGTTCGATGTGTTGACCTGCGAGCGCGGCGGTCGGATGGGAATCGCCAACGCGGTCGTCGGCACGATCAGCGTCTATCAACTCGCTGAATGGGCGACGGCGCACATCGCCCGGCACAACAGGCAGGCAAAACAGATTCTGGGCGAAGCCTGAGTGCACGACAACTGTTCCAAGACACGAACGCCCGCCTCGAGGCCACGCGAACGACGACGCGAGCGAGCGCACCGACGCGAGCCGGTAGGGGAGTCCGAGGGCGCAGCCCCTCGGATTAATGATGCTGCAGGTTCAAGCCCCAGCGGCGACGCTTCAAGAACAACCCTTTTCGCGAAATCCCAAGGATGCGCGCCGCTTCTTCGACGCGCCCGTGCGTCTTGTCCAGCGCACTCTTGACCATCGTCTGTTCCAGTAGCTCCACCGCCGCAGGCAGCGGCTGATCGATTCGCACGCGCACCTCCGGTTCCACGCTTGTCGTGGCCGGAATCGTCCGGCGTGATGCCTGGATCTCGGGCGAGAGGAGTGTCGGCGTCAATGCTGATTCAGCTTCGGCCATCGCCACCATCCGTCGGACTTCGTTCGCCAGCTGACGCACGTTTCCCGGCCAGGAATAGAGCAGCAGGTATTCGAGCGTCTCGTCGGCCAGCGTCAGGCGTCCCTTCTTCTGTTCGTCGGCGTATTTCCGCAGGTAGTGGTCGACCAGCGGCGGAATCTCTTCGCGCCGTTCGCGCAGTGGCGGGAGCCTCAGGTGGATGACGTTGAGGCGATAGAACAGATCCTCGCGGAAGCGCCCCTCAGCCACGAGCTGCTCGAGTTTCGCATTGGTCGCGGCAATCACGCGGACGTCGACCTTCACCGGCTGCGTTTCCCCGAGGGGATGGATCTCGTGAGTCTCGAGGAAGCGGAGAAGCTTGGGCTGGACGTCGAGCGGCACGTCGGCAATTTCGTCGAGGAACAGCGTGCCGCCGGCCGCGGTTCGGATCACGCCGGCGAACGAGGCATCGGCGCCGGTGAACGCGCCGCGACGATAGCCAAAGAGCTGGCTCTCGATCATGTCGCGCGGGACGGCGGTGCAATTGAAAGGAATCATCGGCCGATCGGCGCGATCGGAACCGCGATGAATCGCGCGCGCCAGCATCTCCTTGCCGGTCCCGGTCTCACCGGTCAGCAGCACCGACAGCGGCGTCGCCGCGATTCGCCGCGCCACCGCCAGGACCTCCGACATCTGTTCCGACGCCCAGATGCTGTCCGGATCGCCGTCGAGAGTCTCGGTGGGCCACAGCGCCGCGCGCTGCTGCTCGTCGCGCCGATACCGATCGAGCGTGAGCGCCATGCCGATCAGTTTCCTGATCGCAATCAGTGCGCAGCGATGCTCGAGCTCGGCCTTCGGGTAGACAATGAGCTGCCACGGCTCGTCGCGATGTTCGCCGAGCGCGATGACTTCGCAGGAGGCCGGCTTGCGCGCGACCGCGAGCGCCGCCGGTTCGTCCCATCCCCTGCGGTCGATGACCTGGGGCCCGTTGGCACCGAAGGCAATGATGGCTACTCCACGCGCGCATTGCGTGGCATCGACGACTGCCAGCGCCTCCCGCGCCAGAATGTGTGTGTGACCCCCGAGCTCGATGAGCGCCACAGCACTATCGAGATCGGG
>DATJKH010000102.1:0-11321 GCA_035491715.1 Vicinamibacterales bacterium
GCTACTTCGCATGCACGTCGAGATCAATGACCAGCGCATGGTGGTCGCTACGCTTCGTCTTGATGACCCACACCTCGGTTCCGCGCACCTGCGTGTCGGTAATCTCCTGCCACCAGTAATCAATCCGCCCTGGGGTGTTTCCGGCTGAGCTGCGCTTGTCCATTGTGAATCCCTGGTCGTCCGGCGCGAGCAGCGTCCATGCGTCAGCAAACGCTCCCTGCATCGTGGCGTATTCAGTCGTCCCCGCTACCATGTTGAAATCGCCACCAACGATGCGCGGGCCAGTGAAGCCGGCGATCCAGGCCAGCATGGCGTTGATGTGCGACCGGCGGTGGTTGGTGTCGAGCGGAAGATGGGTCGTGAATACCGTGACCGGTACGCCGTTCACCGACACGCTGATTTGTGCCGCTGAGCGCTTGGTATCCAACCAGGACGGATCCCAGGGTGCTGAATCGTACTGGAATATCGACGATGACAACACGGGGAGCATCGTCAGAATAAGGTTGCCTTCAGAGGGCGTGGGTCGCGGATCAGGCGCCCACACTGCGGTCCAGTCCCGCTGGGTCAGAGCCTCGAGCTTGGTTTCATAGAGGACGCGGAGATCAGCTGCCGACGACACGGTGACTTCCTGCAGCGCGATGATCTGTGCGCCAGAGTCTGCCATCAGCGCGACCTGCGCATCGACATTCATCGTGCCCGCAAGATTCTTCCCCATGCTGACGTTCCACGTCATGACCCGTAATCGATCGAGCGTCTGCGTCGGCGGCGCCGCTGCGATCGTCGTGAACGACCACACCGGTCCAGCGGTGGATCCCCCTGCGCCCTTCGCCGTGATCTGCCAGTAGTACGTCGTCGCGTCGCCGAGTGCCGCGGATGGCGCGTACGTCGGCGTCGACTGATCCGTCGAGACCACGTTCGGCGGGTTGCTCATGCCGAACGCCACATCGTACGTGCTCGCGCCGGCCGATGCCGCCCATGTCAACGCGGTCGATGGCGCGATATCTGTCGACCCATTCGCCGGCGACGGGGCACTCGGTACGGCGGGTGCCGCGACGGGCGCCGCAGCCGTCGTGAACGACCACACCGGTCCTGCGGTGGATCCGCCAGTTCCCTTCGCCGTGATCTGCCAGTAGTATGTCGTCGCGTAGACGAGTGCCGCAGCTGGCGTGTACGTCGTCGTCGACTGCTCCGTCGAGACAACGTTCGGCGGGTTGCTCGTGCTAAACGCGACATCGTACGTGCTCGCACCGGCCGATGCCGCCCATGTCAACGCGGTCGATGGCGCGACATCCGCCGCACCACTGACCGGTGACGGGCCACTTGGCGATGCCGGTGGCGGGACGGGCGCCGCAGCCGTCGTGAACGACCACACCGGTCCTGCGGTGGATCCGCCAGTCCCCTTCGCCGTGATCTGCCAGTAGTATGTCGTCGCGTCGGCGAGTGCCGCAGCCGGCGTGTACGTCGTCGTCGACTGATCCGTCGAGACAACGTTGGGCGGGTTGCTCGTGCCGAATGCCACATCGTACGTGCTCGCGCCGGCCGATGGCGCCCATGTCAACGCGGTCGATGGCGCGACACTCGCCGCCCCGCTCGCCGGCGACGGGCCAGCGGGCACCGCCGGTGGTGCTGGTGGTAGTGGCGCCGCGATGGTCGTGAACGACCATACGGGGCCAGCCGTGGAACCGCCGGAGCCCCTCGCGGTGATCCGCCAGTAGTACGTCGTCGCGTAGGAGAGCGCCGCTGGTGGCCTGTAGGATGTCGCCGCTTGACCCGCCGACACCACCTGCGGCGAATTGGTCGTGCCGAACGCCACATCGTATGTGCTCGCGCCGGCCGACGGTGCCCAGGTCAACGAGGTGGATATCGCCACGCCAGTTGCCGCGGTCGCTGGCGACGGACCACTCGGTGGCGCGGGTGGCGCGGCAATCGTCGTGAATGACCACACCGGACCAGCCGTCGCTCCGCCGGCGCCATTGGCCGTGATCTGCCAGTAATAGGTCGTCGTGGAGGCTAGTGGCGCTGCCGGTGTGTAGCTCCTCGCCGTTTGGCCAGTGGACACAACCGTCGGCGGATTGCTCGTGCCCAATGCCACGTCGTACGACGTGGCGCGGGTCGATGCTGCCCATTTCAACAATGTGGACGTTGTCACTCCAGATGCGCCATCCACCGGCGACGGACTGCGGGGCATCGCCGGTGGCGCCGCCACCGTCGTGAACGACCACACTGGGCCAGCCGTGGACCCGCCTGAGCCCCTCGCGGTGATGCGCCAGTAGTACTTCTTCGCGTAGGCGAGCGGTGCCGGTGGCGTGTAGGATGTCGTCGCTTGGCCGGTCGACACCACCGGCGGCGAACTGGTCGTGCCGAACGCCACATCGTATGTGCTCGCGTCGGCCGATCCGACCCACGTCAACGAGGTGGATACCGCGACTGCGGTCGCCGCATTGGCGGGTGACGGACTACTCGGCGCCGCCGCAACCGCTGTCAGCAGCGGCATCGCGCCTGCCTCAAGAGTCGCGAGGTGCACCGTCGGCGGTCCGACTTTCTGCGCCAGCGCCACTGCCTGGGCCATGGCGGCGATCACCAAAGCAGCTGCTGTCGCGCGTCTGGCGAGAGTTCGATATGCGCGCATCATCGAACCTCAATCTCAGCGACCACCGCGTGGTGATTGCTTCGCTCGGTTTTCACGATCCAGACCTCGGTGGCTAACGCTCCGCTGCCGGAACGTTCCTGCCACCATCCATCGACGCGCGCGGGCTGGGGTGCCGTCCCAAACGCCGCCATCGTGATCCCGGCATCAGGCGTGGTCACGAGCGTCGGCCACACGTCGGCGAAGACCGCAGCCATCTCAGGGTATCCGGCATCGTTGGGCCGCATGTTGAAACTGCCTCCCACCAATCGGCGGCCCGAGATACTACCCATCCAGTTTTGAAGCTGCGCGATCTGGGCTTTGCGGCTCTCGCCATTGCTGGCGAGCGTAGTTCCCGCGATCGTCACGGTTACTCCGTTGACAACAACGCCAATTCGCGCTGCCGAGCGCTGCGCATCAATGTTCGCCGGATCGAAGGGCGCTCCGTCCAGCGCAATCGTCGCGGAAGCGGCGAGCGGAAGCGTGCTGAGGATCAGATTGCCCTGCGGAACCGCTGCGATGCTTCGGGGTTCCTCTGCCCATACGGCCTGCCATGCGCGGCCCGTCGCACTCTCGAGTTCGGATTTGTACAGCGCCGGAAGGTCCGAACCTGATTCGATCGTCACTTCCTGGAGCACCACGACGTGTGCGCCCGAGCGGGCGATCAGCGAAACCTGGGCTGCGACGTCAGCAATGTTCGGTGCGGTTCGGCCGCCGTTGCCGTTCCACGTCATGACGCGGAGCCGCCGCAGTGTGGTTGATGGCGGCGGCGTGTCAATCGGCGGCGCCGACTCTGTGGTGAACGACCACAATGGCCCTGGTGTCGACCCGCCGGAGTTCTTTGCGGTCACACGCCAGTAGTACGTCGTGTTGTACGACAGCGGGGCGGGCGGCTGGTAGTACGTGGTCGTCTGGTTGAGCGACAGCACTGGCGGCGCGTCGGTCGTGCCGAGCGCAACGTCGTATTGTGTGGCGTATTGGGCGGCCTCCCAGTTCAACGCGACGCTCGTCGACAGGGCGGTGGCCCCCGGCGAGGGCATCGATACTGATGGAGCCGCGGGCGGTGATACGTCCGCCGCCGGCGTGACATTTATGGAGACTGGGGTCGAGCGCGTCCGATCATTTCGAGAGTCGGTAGCAACCGCAACCAGCGTGTAATTCCCCGCCGTCACGCCGGTCCACATCCATTCGAAGGGGCTGGTCGTGTCTGTCCCCAACGGAACCTCGTTCGCGAGGAACTGCACGCTGGTGATGCTGCCGTCGGAATCCGACGCGGTTGCGACCAGGGCGATGCTCGCGGGCGCGGCGAACGTCGCGTCGGGCACAGGCGTATCGATTGCTACGATCGGTGGAAGATTGGCTGCCTCGGGAATCACGCTCACGTTGTCGAAGGTCACTGTATTCAACACCGCGGTGCTGTGGCTCGTGACTGGCAGGCCAACATAAACGAGCGTTGGTAATGTAATCGTCGTCCGCCCGAGCTCCGTCCAGGTCACGCCATCGACGCTCCAGGAGCCAATCACCGTCGTCACATCGCGTTTCAAGCGGAGCCAGACGGGCACCGACACCGCGGCGCCGGCAACGAAGACGGTGGTGCCGCCGTTCGCATTGCGGCTCATGAACTCCACTCCGCCGCCAGGTTTGACATCCATGATCACGTGAGCGGACCCGGCGGTGAGTGCCCCGCGAATCATCACCCCAGCCTTTGCATAGGCGTTGGTGTTCTGGATGGACGTCACGCGAGCGACGATCTCGCCGTTGCCCGACAGTGGCTGCGACATGAAATGGAAGGAGTCAGCGGTGCCCCAGATGTCGGCACCCGCGCCGCGCACAGTGAAGACTCCGCCCGATTCCGACGCGCTGCCAGCCACAGCGACCGACCCGATGTCCTTCGACGTCCACGGAGATGGCAAGGCGAAAGCGTTGACCACGCTCCCGGCAGTCCATTGATCGGCGATGCACCACGACAGTGAGAGCACGAACGTGAGGGCGACTGCACGGGACGAGAAGACGGAAGTTGACCCAACAGCCAAGGGTTGCCTGCTCTCTGCCAGACGACGCGGGGGAACCATGACTGCGAAGGAGCCGCAGCTGGGTTCACGGTTTACTGATCAATTGTGAGGAGACTTGACCGGTAGGCGTCAGCCGAACGCCGCCAACAAAGTGTAGGGCAACCTGCGATGATCCACAAACAGCTCAGCCAATCGCAACTCGTGCGAAGGAAAAACCACGATCCTCTGATTCCGCGCCAGGGCATGCGACTGGGCGAAGCTTGAGCAGTCAGGACTTGCCTGGTGACCCGCGTATTCCCCCGGTCGTGGAGAACGCCCGTTTCGCCGAGCACGAAGCGCACAAGATCAGCGACGCGTTCCTCAGCCCGAACATCGTTGGCGAGAAGCATGCGGGCCGGTCGCCTGCCACGAGGACCGACCGTGTGACGCAGGCAATCCCCGACCTGTGGCGAATCCCAACAGCCCTGTCAGCGCCCCTGAAGAAGGCATCACGGTCGCGGCATCTGCCAGCCTCCATCGTCGTCCATGCGAACGAGATCCAGCGCCTCGTCAGCGGCGCTCCGATTCGGCTGTTCGAGTACGCGCACGCAAGTGCCGCCGGCAATTGTGATTCTCGGACTCGGCTGTTCCCGCTGTCGAGAGGAAGAGACGCGAACGAGTGAGCGAGACGCACGCAAGAACGGAATCGCACCTGCCGTCAATAAGACGAGCGTGGTGATCCCCACGGCTGCGGCAAATACTGTGGTGGGTGGCATCAGCAATAGCGGGACGGCTGCCGGTGCGGTAAGGGCAACGGTGAAGAACGCAATCGCCGACAACGGTATCGCCACCCTACGATGGACCAGGAACCCCATCTCATACCCCCGATTAACGGTGTTCTCCGCCTGACAACCATCGTGACACGCGACAAGCCACCTGTGTG
Source organism: Vicinamibacterales bacterium (assembly GCA_035491715.1). Taxonomy (GTDB): domain Bacteria; phylum Acidobacteriota; class Vicinamibacteria; order Vicinamibacterales; family 2-12-FULL-66-21; genus JALZOC01. The sequence continues at coordinate 5,561 of DATJKH010000102.1, forward strand.
TGCGCTTATGCACAGGGACTCGTAGTAGCTCGCATTCGGCCGGCGGCTGTGCTGGCACGTCCGTTCGCTGCAAGGATCGTGGGGAGAGACGTGGACGCGGAGGGGTCAGTTTTCAGTACCCAAAGAGAACAAGACCTGGACTGAGTGCCCGCCGCCAAAGCAGTCTGACGATCGCGGCGGTCAATCCTCTCTCATAGCCGACTGCCGAGAGGCGGGACTCGCGAACCGCGCATTCGTCGCCTGCGGAGCTCCGTCACACCGAGGCGACTGCGGCAACCGCGATCCGCGGAAGGTCGACGGTGAAAACGCATCCCTTCCCGGCGAAGTTGCGGGCATAGATTCGGCCGTTGTTCTGTTCGACGCCCCAGCGACTGAAGGCGAGACCCAGGCAGGTTTATGACCACCGCCGTGAGGACCTGCCGATCCGCTTCGACGATCATTCATGTCCACCGCGAGCTCGGTAATCGCTTGGCACACGTCGGCGTAGTCGTGCACGACTTGTGAGACGCTGAACCCCTTCAGGCGGAGTTCGCGGCCGCGGCTATACTGGAATGGCCGTAAGTGGCGGCAGATTAGAGGACCGATGATTCCGCAATTGCGCGCACTCTCTGCGTGCCTCTTGGTGGCGACAGGTCTGTCGCATGCCCACGCTGGCCATGGGGCGCCGAGCGCCGCGGCGCCCGCTACGCCCGCCAACACGCAAGCCGCCGCTCAAGCTTCGCAACCCGGTGCACCGGCCGCCGGGCGCGCGGGACAAATGCAGCTGTCCTCGGCCACCCCGCTCGCGGAGACGGAAAATCTCGACCTCTATCCCGCCGCGCCAGAGGGATTCAACGTCGCGCGCGAAAACATTCCGCATGGCGAGGTGAAGGTCGTGGAGTACGACTCCAAGACGCTCGGGCTGCGCCGGATGCTGCGCGTCTACATCCCGCCGGGCTATACCCCCGACCGCAAGTTTCCGGTGCTCTATCTCCAGCACGGCCTGGGCAACACCAGCACCGAATGGACGCAGCGGGCCCGCGCGCCGATCATCATCGACAACCTGCTGGCCGACAAAAAAATCCAGCAGCCGTTCATCATCGTCTTCCCGAGCGGAAATGCGACCGCGACGATGGCCGACGAAAAGCAAGGGGACCGTACTCAACAGTCCTACGGCGCTCCCTATCATGAGGACCTGCTGAAGGAGATCATCCCGTTCGTCGAGTCCCACTATTCCGTGTACGCGGATCGCGATCACCGCGCCATCGCAGGGATGTCGATGGGCAGCGGCCAGACCCTGAACATTGGCCTGACCAACCTCGACAAGTTCGCCTGGATCGCCTCTGTCGCCGCCGCGCCGAACACCCGGCCGCCGGCCGAACTCATTCCCGATGCGGGGGCCCTCAAGCAGCTGAAGCTGCTTTGGCTGTCGGTCGGCAATCGGGACAACCTGTACCGCGTCAGCAAGGGGGTTCACGATTACCTGACCGACAAGGGCGTGCCCCACGTCTGGCGCGTGGACACCAACGGCCACGACACCGGCGTAATGAGCCACAGCCTGTACCATTTCGCGCAGAAACTGTTTAGAGACTAGACCGTTAGGTCGCCTCCCTGACGCCCACTTTTCGCAGGAACGAGATCATTGGGCACCAGTTCGTGAACCCTGACTGCAGGAGGTTCAGGCCGACGAAGAGCGTGAACCAGAGGAAGTACGGATGCACGTACATTCCCAGCAGCACACTTGCCGCGACAAACATGCCGGCAATGGCACGCAGCATCGGTTCGAGAGTCATAGCGAAGCTCCTTCATTGAGTTCGGGTACGAACAGGATCGGCACGGTGCAGTACCGCACCCGCGGTTCGCCCGAGTTCGACCGGGGCGGCATCACCGGCTCGTCGGTGTCGGTGGGTGACGTAATAGGTGATCGGTACCGTCATGCGCGAGAGCAGCAGTGACGCGACTTCGCCGGCCATCAGCGAGATCGCCAAACCTTGGAAAATCGGATCGAACAGGATGACCGCCGAGCCGACGATGACCGCGGCGGCCGTGAGCGCCATCGGGCGGAACCGTACCGCGCCGGCATCGACGACGGCCTCCTCGATCGACATGCCGTCCTTCACGCGCAACTCGATGAAGTCGACGAGGATGATCGAATTGCGCACCACAATCCCCGCGCCGGCGATGAAGCCGATCATCGAGGTTGCGGTGAAGAACGCGCCGAGCAGCGCATGCGCCGGGAGGATGCCGACAAGGGAAAACGGGATCGCCAGCATGATCGTCAGCGGCGTCACGAACGATTGAAACCAGCCCACTACGAGGATGTAGATCAGCACGAGGACGGCAGCGAACGCGATCCCGAGATCGCGAAACACCTCGTAGGTGATGTGCCACTCGCCGTCCCATTTCATGGCGTACTTCGAACTGTCGAAGGGAAGGCGGGTGTTGTAGATCTGGAGACCATACCCTTCCGCCAGCCGCACCGACGAGAGCGCCCGGTTCATCTGCAAGATGGCGTAGACAGGGCTTTCGACCGCGCCGGCCACGTCGCCGGTCACGTAGGTCACGGGCTGCAGGTTCTTGTGATAGATGCTCTGCTCTTCAATCGTCCGCGACGCTCGCGTGAGCTCGCCAACCGACACCGCGTTCGGTCCGAGGCGTAGCGCCTCAATCGCGTCGAGCGACCCTCGATTGGCACGCGGCAAACGCAGTACAATCGGCACGTCTTCGCGCGCGTTCGGGTCGTGCAAGAGTCCGGCGGGCGCGCCATCGGTGGCCATCTGCACGACCGCCGCGACCCCATCGCTGGAAAGCCCCGCAGCCGCGGCCTTCTCTTCGTCCACCGCCAACGTCCACTTCGGCTGTGCCGCGTCGACGTACCAGTCGACATCAACCACCCCGTTCGTTTGTTCGAACGTCGATCGCACCTGCTTCGCGAGAGCGAGACGCCGGGCGGCGTCGGGCCCGTAGATCTCCGCGACCAGCGTCTGCAACACCGGCGGACCCGGCGGCACTTCGACGACCTGGATGGTCGCGCCGAGCCGCGCGGCCGTCGCTTCGAGTCGGCTGCGCAGTCGTTTCGCGATCGCGTGACTCTGCTCGCGGCGTTCGTCTTTCGGCAGGAGCATCACCTGCAGATCCGCCAGATTCGGCTGGCGCCTGAGGAAGTAGTGCCGCACGAGTCCGTTGAACGTGTACGGCGAGGAGGTGCCGGTGTAGCTCTGGACGCTCGTCACCGCCTCGTCCTGCAGCGCCGCGTCGGCGAGTGCCGAGGCGGCGCCGGCCGTCGTTTCGAGCGGCGAGTCCTCCGGCATCCGCACCATCACCTGCAGCTCGCTCTTGTTGTCGAATGGCAGCATCTTGACGGTGACCCAGCCGAGCGGCACGAACACGACTGCCGCGATGAGGAGGAGCGCCACCGTCGCGAGCGCGATCAGGCGCAACGCCGGGTTGCCGATCAGCGGCTGCATCACGCGCCGATATGCACGCGTCAGCCGATCCTCTGCTTGGTCGTGATGCCCATGCTGGCGGGCGAGCAGCCGCACCGCTGCCCAGGGCGTGACGACGAATGCCACAACGAGCGAGAAGATCATCGCCGCGGAGGCACCAACCGGGATCGGCCGCATGTACGGCCCCATCAGGCCGCCGACGAAGGCCATCGGCAGAATCGCCGCAATCACTGTCAGCGTCGCCAGGATCGTCGGATTGCCCACTTCGTCGACCGCGCGGACCGCGACCGCTTCCAGGCTCCGCCCATCGTCGGACATCCGCATGTGCCGCACGATGTTTTCCACGACGACGATCGCGTCGTCGACGAGAATTCCGATGGAGAAGATGAGCGCGAACAGGGTGATACGGTTCAACGTGTAGCCGTAGAGATAGAACACGAACAGCGTGAGGGCCAGCGTGACGGGAATCGCGGTGAGCACCACCGCCGATTCGCGGTGGCCGAGCGTGAGCCAGATCAGCACCGAGACCGACACCACCGCCAGGAACATGTGCCAGAGCAGCTCGTTTGATTTTTGCTCCGCCGTCTCGCCGTAGTTCCGTGTCACCGACACCGTCAGGTCGGACGGGAGCGTGTACCCGCGGACCATCGCCAGCCTTTGCTCGACCGCGCGCGTCAGCGCGACAGCGTTCGTCCCCTTTCGCTTCGCGATCGACAGCGTCACCGCAGGATAGGCTTCGCCGCGCTTCGGGTGCTGCATTACATAAGCGTCTGGCTCGCCACCTCCGTCGTGGACGTTTGCGACGTCGCCCAGCTGCACGGGCGCGCCCTGACCGACGCCGACGATAACGCGCCGAATCGCGTCGATCGATCGGAGCCACCCGCCAGCCTCGAGTGTCGCTGTCGCGTTTCCGCTGACGATGCCCGATGCCGTCGTTCGCACATTGACCCGTGCGAGCGCCTGTCGGACGGCCAGCGGATCGAGATGTCGCGAGGCGAGCGCGGACGGATCCAGATCAATCGTCACCCGCCGCGCACGGCCGCCGATAATTGTGATTTCTGAAATGTCAGGCAGTTCTTTCAGCGTGTCATGGAGCTGCGCCGCGAACTGCCGCAGTTGCTCGTCGTCGTACTGCGGCCCCCACAATGTCAACGCCATTACCGGCACGTCGTCGATGGCACGCGGCTGAACCACGGGGGGCGAAGCCCCTGCCGGGATCAGCGAGACGTGCGCGGCCAGCTTCTGATTGAGCCTGACGAGCGCGCGCTCGTCGTCTTCCCCTACCAGGAAGCGGACGACGACCATTGCGCGGCCAGGGCTCGACGTCGAGTACAGGTACTCGACGCCCGGAATCTCCCAGAGCAGCTTCTCGAGCGGACGGGTGACGCGCTGTTCAACCTCAGCTGGCGACGCCCCGGGCATCGTCACGAACACGTCAATCATCGGCACGACGATCTGCGGTTCTTCCTCGCGCGGTAGGGCGAGGACCGCGTAGACGCCGAGCAGCAGCGACGCGAGGATGACGAGCGGTGTCAGCTTCGAGTGGATGAAGGCCGCTGCGAGCCGACCGGCCGCGCCGGTGCGTGTGGTCACGGGCGCTCCTTCGCAACGGCAGTTCCGTCAGCAAGTGACGGCTCCGGTGACGTGACGACGCGGTCGTTCTGACGCACGCCGGCGAGCACTTCAACGCGGTCGCCGGCAACCGCTCCGATCGAGATGGGCTGGAGGTGCGCGCGTTGGTCTGAGCCCAAGACGAACACGAACGTCAGCTGCCCCCGTCGTACCAGCGCCGAGGTCGGAATCGTCAACGCGCGTCGCGGCTGTCCAGTGAACGTTGCGCGGCCGAACTGCCCGGACCGCACGGTCAATCCTGGCGGAAGATCGAGCTTCACGAGAAATGTGTGCGACATCGGATCGACGCGCGCGATCTCGATGATGCGCCCGGTAGTCGATTCGTCACGATCGTCGAGCTGGATACCGGCGTCGCCGCGTCGCGCCAGTTGTGCTGCGCGTGTGTCGTCGATGCGAACTTCCAGTCGGTACGTCGTCGGATCCTCGAGCGTGAGCAGCGACGCGCCGGGCGCGGCCATCGAGCCCGGTTCGGCGCTTCGTTCGGTGACGATGCCGTCGAACGGCGCCGTCAGCGTCGCGTACGTCGCGGTGACCGCGGCGGCATCGGCAGCGGCCTTTGCTGCCTCGCGTCCGGCGGTCGCCGCCGCGAGGCGCGCCTGGGCCGCGGCGTGCTGCGCTTCGGCGGTTGCCAGCGTGGCGACCGCCTGATCCAGTTCGTCATTGGTCGCTGATCGCTTCGCTTGCAGCGTCGCGACGCGGTCGTG
>DATJKH010000103.1:0-13431 GCA_035491715.1 Vicinamibacterales bacterium
GTCAGGTGCCGGCGATTGAAGGCCGCCATGTTGTCGAAGGTCGAGGTGCGACTCCTGTAGTCGATGTAGTTCGGATAGGAATGCCAGTCCTCGCGCAGCTTTATCCGCGAATTGTCCATCCAGACCATCGCGAGACGGTCCGCGGCCGGATACGGCAACGGGCGAAGCAGGATGCCGGCGGCGACGCTGAAGATTGCGGTGTTTGCGCCAATACCAAGGGCGAGCGTGACGATCGCGATCAGCGCGAACGCCGGAGCCGCCGCCAGCCGGCGCGCGCCGTAGCGAAGGTCTTGCACGAACGCCTCGAGTCTTCCACCGCCCCGCACGTCATAACCTGCGTCCTGCAGTCGCGCGCGATTACCGACGCGACGCCGCGCTTCGTTCCGCGCGTCGGTTGGATTGTGTCCCTGTTGGATCAGGCGTTCGGTGAGAAGGTCCTCGTGGTGGCGGAACTCTTCTGCGATTTCCCCCGCCACACCGTCGTGGTTGCGAGTGCCTTTGAGCCGGTCGCGGAGAATTCGCAACACGCGCATAAATCTTCACGCTTCGAGTATGCGGGACACGGCTCCCGTCAGCCGCCGCCAGCTGGCAGTCTCGGCCCCGAGCTGCCGTCGGCCGGTGCGCGTCAGCTGATAGAAACGCGCGCGCCGGTTGTTGTCGGATACGCCCCACGTCGAGGCAATCCATCCGCGCTGTTCCATCCGATAGAGCGCGGGATACAGTGAGCCCTCCTCGACCTGGAGCACGTCCTCCGAAAGTTGCTGTAGCCGTTGCGCGATGCCGTAACCGTGCTGCGGTCCGGCGGCGAGCGTTTTCAGTACGAGCATGTCGAGTGTGCCGTGGAGCTGGTCGGCGTTGGTGTCGTCTTCCTTAGACATTCTAAGGGAGAGAGCCTACCACAATTTGATGTCGCGAGCGGAGCTTCGAGTCTGGCTGAGAGTTAGGGAGGGAAGCGGCCGCCAGCAGCAATGCCGGTCGGCCGCCTTCTTACGACGTGCAGTGAGCTACTGACAGCTGGGGGCAACCATCTTGAGGTTGTCGACTTTCAGTTTTGGCGCGTTTGCTGCCGATGCCGCCGGCGGCTGAGTGGCACCTTTCGTCTCCTCCACAGTGCCGGTAATCTCGACCTTGTGACCAACGTGCGGCGTCAGCTTCGCATCGTCTCCATCAAGGCGATATTCGCTCGCGATCGCTGTCGCGGGCGGGTTGGCAGCCCCGGCCGTGCCAGTAGCCGAGGGGCTCATTTCGGCCTTGCTGAGGACGAATTTCGTCGTGTCTGTCGCGGTCGCGGCGCCTGGCGCCCCGGCCGTCCCGGTTGGGGCCGCTTCTGCTTTCCCCACGCAACCGGTCACGGTGATCGCCTTCGCGGCTGCGCTCTTCGATGGTGTCTGCGGAGCCTGGGCTTCCTGAGCGAGGAGCCCGACGCTGACCCCGAGCACGATCGCCGTGCACGTAGCCGACCAGATTCTCGATTTCATGTTTCCTCCTGTTTTCATTTATCAGCTCGACTATGTTGCAACTGTGGGACCGAGTCCCCAATCCGCCAATAGTTGGAATCTTCCCTTGATCGACGCTCTCGGCAGGCGCGCTTCAGATCAGAGTGTTGGTGAAATGGTCGCCCTGTGAAAGAAGTACAGGTTCTGCTGGACAACGACACGACTCATCTGTGGCTTAGCTCTTCTGGAGGTTACTGCTGAGGCGAGTGACGACGGCGAGAAGTACGCACACCCCGCCGACGAACGTGCCGCTCGGCAGACGCTCTCCCAGAAACGCGGCACCGAGCAATACCGCGATCGGTACTTCCGCCACCCCCATCATCAACATCGCCGACGCGTCCATGCGTTCGAGCAGCCAGTAATTCAACCAGAACGCGACGACGGACGCGGCGACCGCCAGATACAGGACAGCTCCCCACGCCGACGCCGACCAGTGCGTAGGGGAGGGTATCGCTTCAGTAAAGAGTGCGAGGCATAACAGCGGGATGACCGCGGCTCCGCTCTGAATCGTCGTCATGGCCAGCGGCGCAATCCGCCCACCATAACTTTTCATCCACACGTATGCGCCCGCAACGCAGGCCGCGGCTGCGAAGACCGCCGCCGCGCCCGTCATGGCCATTCGCCCTGACGTCAGGGCCTCGGATCCAAAGATCAGCGCCACGCCGACGATGCCGAGAATGAGTGTGATGAGTTTTCGAAAGGTCAAACGCTCCTGGCCGATGGCGCACGCAAACGCGAGTGCGAGGAGAGGCGTTCCCGACTGAAGTATCGCCACCAGACCCGAAGGAATGAACTGCGCGCCCCAGAAGAGCAGCGCGTAGTTCACTCCAAGCAGCAGTAATCCCGCGCTTGCGACACGACGCAGATCGGCGGCGGCACGGAGCGTCCGCAGATCACCTCGTACGAGTGCGATTGGTGCCAGGATCGCAAGCGCAATGGCCAGTCTGGTCCAGGCGAGTGTGAACGGACGTACTTCCCCGATACCAACGCGAATAAAGAGGAAGGTGCTGCTCCACAACAGGCACGCTATCCACCACACGGCGAGCAAACGAATTCGCATCTCGGTCGTCAATGAAGACGACGCGAGTGTGGAGCGCGAATCGCGTCGTTCACCGAATTCTATGTCGAGCGTTCATTTCGCTGCGCCAAACGGAGGACCTGCGATGCCGTCGATCTTCCAAATCTGTCCCGTCAGTGTGATCACATACGCCGTGTTTCCAATGATCTCGAGCGACGTCGGCAGATTCAGGCGTTCGACGATCGGGCTGAATGTTCCATCGGCATTTGCGCGCATCAGCGCTCCCGTATTCGGCAGCGCCGGGCTGCCCGGATCCTTTCCCTCTTCAAACAACCCCTGCGAGAGGCCGAACAGCGTGCGCCCGCGCCCGAGCTCGACATCGACGAGGAGCCGCGCGCCGGATGCCACGGTTGCGACATTGAGCGAATGCAGTCCGAACGAGACAGCCTTGCCGTTCTCCGGCAGGTGCGGCACCGGTCCCGCCTCAGCCATGAAGACCTCGTTCCCCGATAACGCGAAACCGGTCGGGACGATATTGTCGAACGCGATCAACTCGGAGACGGAGCCGAGCTCGACGCCCGCATGGCGATCGAGCGTGACCTGCAGCACGCGGTTGTGGTGCCCATCGGTCACCAGGAACCCGCCGGCGTATGCCTCGAGCGCATACTGCACGCCGCTCTTGACGAAGAAATCTGTCGCGGGCGGATTGTTGATCGCGAATGTCCCGATGTCGGCGATGGGAGTCACACTGGTCGGTCCATCCACTCGATAGATGCCGACGACGTCGTCGCCACCGACATCAGGGCCAACGAGCGTCACAAGAACGTAGGCCTTCGAGCCGACGAACGCGATGTCCACCGCTCCACCAATCCCCACCGCTGGAATCGTCGGCGGCAAACCGGTCGCAAACGTTGTGACGGCGCCGGTCACCGGATCCACACGTGAAATCCGGCCGGCTGCGCTCTCAGTTACGTACAGCGCTCCGCCGGGACCGACGGTGCTTCCGAACGAGCCTTCCAACCCGCTCGTCAGGATCGTGACGACCGGTGTCGGCGGACTTGGTTGTGAGAAGGCGTCGACGGACAGCGAGGCCAAGGCAGCCCCGAGTGCGATCGTGACCAACGGCTTCATCCTGATCTTCATCGTCATTGGAGTTCTCCTGTTCGGCCACTTCGAGAGTTGGCCGGGTTCTGCCAGGAGAAAGCCGCAACCGCGCGAAAACCAGCTCACTCGCCGACCGCACACCCGTGAGCCTTCTTTTCGTCGTTTCTGGCTTTACCTCCTAACGGCGCGACCTGCTCGTGATACCGTCACGCCGTAGACCGGGAAGGAGGGTCCATGCCGCGTTACTTGATCGAGCGCGTGGTTGGTACGCTTACCAAGGAACAGATCGACGCGGGCTCCCGACGCGCGATGGAAGTGATGGCCGATATGCCGGGGCTTGTGTGGATTCGATCCTACGTCTCCGACGTCGACGGCAAGATCTACTGCGAGTACGAAGCACCGAATCCTGAAGCGATCCGTGAGCATGCCAGGCGGGCCGGTCTGCGTGTTGACCGCATCATCGAAATCGCTCTGGAAATCAGCCCGGCGATGTTCAGGTGATATGCCGCTCGAAGCCAGCACGGGACGCAGGGGCGAGGTCACGCAGCTGCTGGCGGAGCTCGGGCAAGGCGCCACCGGTGTCACCGATCGCTTGGTTCACATTCTTTATGACGAGTTGAGACAGATCGCGCGCCGGCACATGCGCGGCGAGCGATTGGACCACACGCTCGAGACCACTGCGCTGGTGCACGAAGCTTACGTGAAGCTCGTGGGTCTCGATCGCATGCACTGGCAGAACCGGGCGCATTTCCTCGCCGTCGCCGCGCAGGCGATGCGCCGCGTCCTGGTCGACTATGCAGTCGGCCGGCGCACGCAGAAGCGCGGAGGCAGTCGCCAGCGAGTGCCGCTGGAAGAGGTGTCGCCCACCAGTGAGCAACCCCTCGAAGTGCTGCTTGCGCTGGACGCGGCACTTCGCAGGCTCGAGGCCGTTGACGGTCGTCTGACGCGCGTGGTCGAGTGCCGGTACTTCGGCGGCATGAGCGTCGAGGAAACGGCACAGGCACTCAACCTGTCGGTCGCGACGATCAAGCGCGACTGGAGCGTGGCGCGCGCGTGGTTGAACCGGGATCTTCGCGGAGCGCAGCCATGACGGTCAGCGCGCTGGTCCGCTCGGCGCTCGGTCGCCTCCGACTGCGGCGGACGCCGGCGTGGTCGCGCGTCGAGCAGGTCCTCGCCGGGGGATTGGGCGTGCCGCCCGAGAAACGGGAGGCCTACCTGGACCAGGCCTGTGGCGACGATGCGGCGCTGCGCGCTGAGGTCTGCGGGCTGCTCGCCGCGAGCGACGGCACAGGATTCCTCGACCGGCCTCTCGATACGATTCTTTCTCCGCTCGTCGGATCCGACGACATGACGACGACGGAAGCGTCACCCCTGGTCGTCGCGCATTTCGAGCTCCTCACGAGGATCTCGGCTACCGGGATGGGCGTGGTGTACCGCGCACGGGATACCCGCCTTCAGCGGATCGTCGCGCTCAAGTTTCTTCCCTCGACGCTCGGCGCCGATGGACGCGCGAAATCGCGGTTCCTCCTCGAGGCGCGAGCCGCAGCGGCACTCGATCATCGCAATGTCTGCGCGATTCATGAGATTGGTGAAACGCCCGACGGCCAGCTGTACATCTCGATGCCGTTCTATCAGGGAGAGACGCTGGCGGATCGATTGGCCCGCGGATCGCTCCCGGCGATTGAAGCGATTTCGATTGCGGGCGAGGTCGCCCGCGGACTCGCCCACGCTCACGAGCGTGGGATTGTCCATAGGGACATCAAGCCGGGTAACCTGATGCTCGCCGGCGATGGAACCGTCAAGATCCTGGATTTCGGGATCGTCAAGTGGAGCGACGTTGGTCTGACGCGGACGGGAGCCGCCCTCGGCACTGTGCCTTACATGAGTCCCGAGCACCTTCGCTGTGCACCGACCGATGCACGGACTGATCTGTGGTCACTAGGCATCGTTCTGTACGAGATGCTCGCCGGTCGCCGTCCGTTCGAAAGTGCGGACGAATACGGGTTACGCGAATCCATTGCCTTCGCGCCTCCCGCGTCGTTGCACGCGGTCAGGCCGGATATCCCCGAAGACTTGTCCTCTCTGATTCATCAACTGCTCGCCAAGCATCCCGATGATCGTCCCGCCGACGCGGAGGTTGTGGCCGACAGGCTCGATGCGTTGCGTCACCATCCCGCGCTCGCGGCTGGCGACGCCGCGCAAGTGCCCGCCACGCCGCGCCATCCCGATAGTGAGTCGCGCGCGCACAAGTCTTCGGATACCGACGTGTTGCCGGAAGGGGAACGGCGCCAGGCGACTGTTGTCATCCTTGGTTTGTCAGGCTACGCAGAGCTGGTCGAGCGTTGCGCGCCGCAGGAAGTCGACGAAGTGATTCGGCGGCTGAAAAGCGACGCCTGGGCGATCGCCGAACGGCACGGCGGGATGATCAACGAGTTCAGCGAAGGACGGATCGTTCTTGTGTTCGGCGTGCCGATCAGCCTCGAGGATCACTGCGCTCGTGCGATCCGCGCGGCACTCGAGCTGAGAACGCTGGTGCGCGCGTGGCGAATGGCGCGGCCTGCGGCTCGAAGCCTTGCGCTTCATGCGGCGATAGACACGGGGGAATCCGCGATTCAGCGTTTGGACGACTCCATCGTTCCGTACCGCATCGCAGGACCACCGGTGCGGCGTGCCACTCAGCTCTGCGCGCACGCACGTACTGACGAGATTCTGCTCGCGCCTGAGGCTGAGCGCGCCGTCACCTCTCGGTTCAAGCTCCATCCGGCTACCGCCGTGACGCTCGTCGACGATCCGGCGCCCTTTACGCCTTTGGCCGTCGTCGAAGAGCACGCCGAAGAGGATCGCCTCGACCAGATGGCGGGTCGCGCAGACCTGACCGAATTCACAGGACGCGAGACGGAGCTCGCTGCGCTGGCGCAGGCCTACGGGGAAGCGGCGAGCGGTCGCGGACAGCTTCTGACGATCTCAGGTGAAGCAGGACTCGGCAAGAGCCGCATGCTGCACGAGTTGCGAAAATCGATCGAGCCGGGGCTGGCGAGTATTTTGATCGGCCGTTGCTCGTCGTACGGACAGGGGACGGCCTACATGCCGTTCCTGCAAATGCTCCGTCAGCTGCTGCGGCTCGATCCGTCGCCCGGCTGCGCGTTGACCGAAGACGAAGTGGCGTCGCGCCTGCTCGACATCGACCGCGATCTCGAATGCATGATTCCCTACTACTTGCGGCTCCTTTCGATCGGAGCGGAGCGGCATCGCCTTGCGACGGTTGAGCGCGATGAGCGGTCACGAGTCGCGTTGATGGAATCCCTGGTCGCAGTTTTCGTCGCGGCGGCGAAACGCCGTCCCTGCGTCCTGCTGCTTGAAGACTGGCACTGGGTCGATCCGGCCTCGCACGAAACCTTGAAACGGCTCGCAACCCTGCTCTCAGGCCATCGGCTCCTCGCGGTGGTGACGACACGCGCGACGCACGCCATCGAGTCGTCGTCGCCAGGTCCCTATTACACGATCGTGTTACGTCCGCTGTCGCCAGAGCTGAGTTCGACGATGCTGCGGTCGGTACTCGCGGCCGACGACGTGCCCGATGCGCTTGCGGCTCGGGTCCATGCGCGCACCGCAGGCAATCCATTCTTTCTCGAGGAGGTTGCCCGAAGCCTGCGCGAGTCCGGGACTGTACGCGTCGAGGGCCGCCGAGCGCGGCTCGCGGGTTCGATCGACTCGCTGCACATGCCCGCGAACGTGCAAGCGGTCATCCGAACGCGCCTCGATCGCCTCGATCTCGACGTCCGCCAGGTGTTGCGCGCGGCGGCTGTGGTCGGACGAGAATTCACTCGGGAAATTCTGGTTCGAGTGATTGCCCATCCGGAGCGTGTTCCCTACGCACTCGACGTGCTTTCGGCCGCCGGGATTGTCCGGCAGATGGCAGTTCTGCCTGATCACGCGTATGCGTTCGCTCACGTGCTCGTGCAGGAGGCGGCGTACGCGGGTCTGCTCGAGCATCAGCGTGCCGATCTCCACGGGCGAGTTGGCGCGGCTCTTGAGGAACTCTATGCCGGGCAGCTCCAGGAGTGGTTCGATCCGCTCGCACAGCACTTCAGCCTCGCCGAGAACTGGCCGAAGGCGGTGCATTACGGCCTCGCCGCCGCCGAGCGCACCCGCCGTTTGTACCAGTTCGTCGACGCGCTGCGCCTTGTCGATCGCGCTCGCGAGTGGGCCTCGCACGCGCGCGAAGAGGAGCAAGGTACGATCTTGATCGACATCCTGTTCCGGCAGGAACGTCTCTGCGATCTGTTGGGGTTGCGCGAGCGCCAGCGTCAGATTGTCGATGAGCTCGTCAGCCTGCTGGAATCCAGCGCCGATCGGGCCGCGCTCGCCGAGGCGTACCTGCACAAAGGAGAGCTGCACACACTCGTCAGCGAGTTTGACGACGCAGAGGCGGCTCTTGAAGCCTCGCTTCGCCTTCGGCGCGAGACTGGTGATTCCCTGGGTGAACGGGCATCTCTGCGCGGCCTCAGCTTCCTGCGGTGGTCGCAGCGCCGTTACGAGGATGCGCTGTCGTGCAACGAGGCGGCCCTGGCCATCGATCGGGAACATCACCGGCTGAATGCCATCGTCGGTGATCTCCACAACATCGGATCGGTATGCGCCGTCATCGGAGACTTCGATCGCGCGCGAACCTGCTTTGACGAGGCGCTCGTGCTATCGGAGCCGGCCCGTGGGGCGCCAGAAGGCTCGACTGATTTGTGGGAAGCGAGGGCGTCCGTGCTCTATTCGTACGGCAGCCTCCTCGCGAGGACAGGCGATCTCGACGGCGCCTTGACCTACCTGGGCAGCAATGCCGAATGGGCGTGCGCGCACCGGAATCCAGAGCGCGTCGGCAACTTCCTGACCGCGGTCGCCAACGTCTATCTGAAGAAGGGCATGATCGACGAGTGTCTCGAACACTATCGACGCGCCATCGAAGTCACCCGTACGAGCCAGGTTGCGCCGGCGCTGGGACGCGCACTCCACGCGTACGCGGAAACCCTGATCGGCCTTGGCCGCGAGCGCGATGCACTCGCGCCCCTCGAAGAAGCGTCGCTCGTTTCCGAGAAATTGAGCGACTGGCCCGGCGCGGCGCAGATGTGTTCGCATCTCGCGCGGGCGCACGAGCGGCTCGGACACGTCAGCGAGGCCCAGTCCGCATGGGATCGAGCCCTGGATCGCTGCCGCCGCGCCGGCTATTTCGAGGGGGAGCTCGATGCCTTGGAGGGTCTGGGAAGGGTAGCGAGGCGGCATCTTCCTTCGCCGGTGGCGCTCCGGTTTTACGAAGACGCGATTGCGCGCGCGACTGCGCTGGCCGATGACGCGCGTGCGGCCCGGCTGCACAACTCCGCGGGGATCATCGAGTGGACGCGCGCGTTCTACGAGCGCGCGCTGGCGCACTTCGAGCGCGCCCGCACGCTCTTTGAGGCGCTCGGCGACGCGGCCGCGGCGGGACAGATGATGAACAGCATCGCCGTCAGCCTGAGCAAACTCGGTCGAACGAGCGACGCGCGCGCGAAGCTGCGTGAGGCGCTCGTCCACCACGAGCGCACTGGCCTGCCGCAGCTCGAAGCTCATGCGCTGGCCGCGCTCGGCGACTTGCATTGGGACGCCGGGGAGTACACCGAGGCGGCGGCGGTGTACGAGCGATCGCTCGCTGCGCGCACGGCCGCTGGCGACGATCGCGGTCAGGGCTGGATGTTGCAGCGGCTGGCGCGCGCCAAGATCGCTCTCGCCGAGCGCGACACGGCCGACCAACTGCTGACGCGCGCAACTGGTATCGCGACTCAATGCGGCGACGAAGAACTGATGGAGGAGTGCATCGGGCTTCGACGGACGGTGGCGCGATCGAACGCGGTCGCTCCTCCGGCTTCAGACACTCGGTAACATCACTCGGCTTCGATCGAGAGGTGAGTCAATGTACCCGATCCTCCTCGCCGTGCTGCTGCAGACGGGACAGACCTGGTCGCCCGCGCAACAGGAGATTATCGAGCAGATCAAGCGCTGTAACGACGCGTGGGTCTCGTCGATCGAGCAGAAGCGATTTGAAGTCTACGACGCGGTATGCCCGGCGACCGACCAGGCCGTTTTCTGGTACACCGGGAGGGACGGCGCACCGGCGCCTTACAAGGGTTCCAACGGCCTATGGACCACGTCTCAGTCGTCTCAGAATCGGGCGTTCTCCTGGGGCGACCTGGAGCCGGTGACGGTGCAGATCGATGGCGATGTGGCGTACTTCTATTACGGGGTAACGTGGTCCTTCGAATCGACCGAGGGCACGAGGACCAATAATCGCTCGCGGCGACTCACGGTATTCCAAAAGCGCAACGGGCGATGGTATATGTCCGCCGGCTCGATTGCTGCGGTGCCAAAATAACCCATAGGCGGGTGGGTTGACACCGTCCATCGCAGAAATCGAAGACCCTTAGATGCCATACTCCGCGAGGAGACGAACCACGACGTCTCGATTACCCCGAAATGCATCCCACACTGACGCGCACCATTCATCGATCGCTTTGTCGCGTGCCTCGCCAGCAGCGGCTCGCATGACGTCGACCGCTGTGATCGTGCCTCGCTCGCGCGGGAGCACGAATGCCGGCCACTGCCGTTTTTGTCGCGCCATCTTCATGTGAGTCAGTTGGACCTGCCGCCCCGTTTGCCCCTTCTCTACGTGGAGATATAGCCCCACCAGCGCGAAGGTCAGGCCGATCGGCTTCGTGTGCTCGTTCGCCTCCTGCGCCGCAAAGGCATCGACGACGTGCTGATGGATGAACGACGGATGACCGTGCGCCAGGGTGTAACAGCTCAATTCGTGATACGCGTCGCGGTTTGAGTTCGTTTGAACCATAGCGATGAAAGATATTGCGACTCTATTACAATGACGGCAATCACTCACCTATGCCTCTTACCGCCGGTACTCGGCTGGGCCCGTATGAGATCGTTGCCGCCATTGGCTCCGGCGGGATGGGAGCGGTGTATCGGGCACGGGATTCGAAGCTCAATCGGCACGTCGCCATCAAGGTTCTGAACGATCGTTTTCTCGACGATCCGGGTCGCCTCCGGCGCCTGCAAAGGGAAGCGCAAGTACTGGCGGCGCTCAACCATCCGAATGTCGCCACCATCCATGGGTTGGAAGAGTCCGACGGGATTCGCGCGATCGTCATGGAACTGGTCGATGGGGAAGATCTGGCAGCCCGGATCGCTCGTGGACCTATCGCCGTCGACGAGGCCCTGCTCTTCGCTCGCCAGGTCGCCGAGGCCCTCGAAGCCGCACACGACCAGGGCATCGTCCATCGCGACCTCAAGCCTGCAAACATCAAGATCAGAAAGGATGGTGCGTTGAAGGTTCTCGACTTCGGCCTGGCGAAAGCGATGAACCCCGACGACGCGTTTGCAGCCGCGGACCATGCTGACTCGCCGACGATTACCAGCCCGCCAGAGATCACTGCACACGGTCTTTTCCTCGGGACGGCCGCATATATGAGTCCGGAGCAGGCGCGAGGGAAGCCCGCCGACAAGCGCGCGGATATCTGGGCGTTCGGTTGCGTGTTGTTCGAAATGTTGAGCGGACGACCGACGTTTCCCGGCGAGACCATCTCGGATACAGTCGCCGGTATCCTCGAACGCGAGCCGGTGTGGGATCTCTTGCCGGCACGCACTCCCGCAGCCGTTCGCCGGTTGCTGCGCCGGTGTCTCGAGAAAGACCCCAAACGGCGCCTCCACGACATCGCCGACGCTCGAATCGAAATCGATGACGTCGAGAGAGGAGCGTCCGAGCAAGCGGCTGATGGCAGCGTCGCAGCGCCGATCGCCGTCCAGCGCACGCGCCGCTGGATGCCGGCTGTGGTGCTGCTGGCCTTGATCGGCGCTGCGTTCCTTGGATGGACGCTCCGTCGACTTCCGATTCCTCCGGAAGCCCGCCTCGAGATCAACACTGCGCCGACTACGGACCCGTCGCTGGCGATCTCACCGGACGGCCGCAAAATTGTTTTCGTTGGTCGTTCAGGAGGTCAAGCTGTCTTGTTCCTCCGATCGCTTGACTCATCGTCGGCGCAGCCATTGCCCGGAACGGAGCGCGGGTCACAACCGTTCTGGTCGCCAGATAACCGCTCGATCGGGTTCTTTGCGGATACAAAGCTGAAACGTGTCGATATCGATGGAAGTTCGTCACGCACACTCGCGACCAACAGCGCAGTCCCGATTGGCGGGACATGGAACGCCGACGGAATCATTCTCTTTGCCGACCATCCTGGCGGACCGATCTTTCGGACATCGTCGGACGGCGCCCCGCGTGTCGCGGCCACGGAACTCCAACCGCCGAAACAGCGGGGTCATATTTCTCCGAAATTCCTGCCCGACGGCCGCCATTTTCTCTTCTTTGTCACCGGAAGTCGGGAAACACACGGCGTCTACATTGCCGAACTCGATCAGCCGGGAATGAAGCGCCTCTTCGATGCCGACACGCCCGCGGTGTACGCGAACGGGCATCTGCTCTTTGGCCGCGAGAAGAAGCTGCTGGCTCAGCGTTTCAGCCTCGATCGAATCGAGCTCGTCGGGGATCCCTTCGCCGTTGAAGAGACACTGGCTGGGGGGCCGACTCTGTCGGCGTCAGTTGCAGGACCGATTGCCTACCGCATGCTCCCCGCGGACGCTGGCCAGCGTCAGCTCGTGTGGTTCGATCGAGCCGGCAAGCAAATCGAGAGGGTGACGTTCGCCGAGGGCGCCGCGCAGGGGCCATCACTGTCACATGATGGACGCCGGGTCGCCATCTATCGATTTCGCGAAGGCAACATGGACATCTGGGTCTACGAAACGAGTCGTCACGAATGGGAGCGAATCACGTTTGATCCAGGCGACGACATCTACCCGCTCTGGTCTCCGGACGACAGCAGCATCGCGTTTACGGGATTTCGCAACGCGGGTCTCAGTGGCAACGTGTATCTGAGGCTCTTGAGCGGCTCGTCGGGTGCCGAGAAGCTCGTGCCCGGCACGTCGAACGGCCACGCCGATGACTGGTCGGCTGACGGACGGTATCTGCTGGTTAACCGCGTAAGTCAGACGAGAGGCCCTGATATCTGGGCCGTGTCACTCGACGGAAACCCGAAGCCATTTGAAGTCGTCGCGACGGACTTCAATGAGGGACTGGCGCAGTTCTCTCCCGATGGCCACTGGATCGCGTACCAGTCAGACAAAACAGGTCGAGAGGAAATCTACCTGAGACCGTTTCCGGGGCCGGGAGCCGACGTGCGCGTCTCTCCTGACGGCGGTGCGCAGGTGCGATGGAACCGCGACGGAAAGGAACTTTTCTACGTCGCGGCCGATGATTGGCTCACGGCCGTTCCGATTCGCGAATCGTCTGACGGCAAGACGATCGAGCCTGGCCAACCGACGCCGTTGTTTGTCACCAACGTCGGAAGTACTGCGATCCTGAAATACCGCCAGCAGTACGCGGTCTCACCGGATGGCCGATCATTTGTGATGCAATCGGTCGTCGGACAGGCTAGTTCGTCGCCGATCGTGGTGATGTTGAACTGGCGTCCCGTGCGATAGACGGCCGTCATGTTCTAGTTCTGCCCTCGCTGAGTCGCGCGGCGTGCAGCAACAAGTAGTTTCGTTCCGGCGTGCTCGTCGTTCGCTGCGCCGCTCGACGGTAAAACTGGATTGCCGCTCCGTGATCGCCGGCGCGTTCGAGTAAGTGTGCACGCACCGCATCGAGGCGGTGGTTGGCTGCGAACTGGGGATCGCTGGCGAGTCTGTCGATCGCCGCCAGACCGGCAACCGGTCCCTCGACCATCG
>DATJKH010000104.1:0-13948 GCA_035491715.1 Vicinamibacterales bacterium
GGCGAGTGGCTGGGTCGTCGATCACTTCACGGCGAACGACGTGAAGGACTGGCAGAGCATCTGGCTGACCTTCGCGGGCTACGCGCTGATCCTGGGCATCGTCTTCCCGCTGGTCTTCAAGTACCGGCACGACCCCGAGAAGATGGTACATATCTCGCCGGCGCACAGCGCGGGATAGGAATGTCAGAGACGATTACTCGGACACGCTCCTAGGCACCCTCGGCACTCCAGGCACTCCAGGCACCCCTGGCACCCCCAGGCACCCTTGGCACCCCAGGCACCCTTGGCACCCCAGGCACCCTGGCACCCGATCTAGAGCCCTCGCGACGCCTTGAGCACGATCTTTCTGTCGTGCCGGCGATCTTCGACGGTGATGGCGCCATTCTCGAGCCGGACATCGTCCACCTGCGAAAAGCCGTCGGGCGTTCGTGTGTAGAACATGATGAAGCTCGACGTGATCTTCGACGCTGCTGGCAACCAGCGATACGTCGGCGTGTCGAACATTGAGTTGGTCTGAATGACATCACGTCGCGGCAAATCGAAGGGCTGCACCGCGAATTCCATGCCCCGATACGAACGACGACTTCCTCCCGGGTAGGAATCCCAGATCTGGATCCACGGATATTCCTCCCGGTGAAAGACGTATCCGAGCAGCGCCTGACGCACCGGATGAAGCGCGGTGACGTATGCGAGACGACGGGACGGATCCATTAGCGACGTTGTTTGATCCATCACTGGAGTCACGGTGGGAGAGACGCGCATGTCGACGAGCGCGCCCGCGACGGTCGGCGCCATCGGCCACCTGAATTCCTTGAAGTCCGCCAGGTTGTGATGATCCGGCGGGTCGACGGCTTCCGATTCGTACGAGCGGGTCATCGCTCGCGTCGCCGACATGTCGGTGACGGTCTTGCCCTGCTCGAGAAAGGCACCACTGATCGTGGCGTGCTCGCCCCAGTTGATCGGCCGATCGAATGCGAGCAGGCTTTCCAGCTCGCTGTCGATGTAGATCACGCTTTCGCCGTCGACCATTCGCAGCGTGCGCCGGAAGTTCTCGTGCACCAGAGGCAACGCGGCATTGAACTGAACGGTGAGCGTTCCGTTCTCCCTGCCCGATGACACGATATCCCAGGGAACACGGTGGGCTTCACCGTGCCCCGGCAGTCCAGCCGCTTCTTCTTCCTTCGAGACCGGCCCGAATCCATCGACACACACGAAGTGTCCGAGTCCCTCGAATGGGTTCAGGTGGTTGGAATCGTCCTTCAACAGCAGCTGCACCATCGACCCACCCACCGCGCGAAGCGCGAGCGACAGTTTGTCGTTCGAGAGGGTGATGACAGGCCGGCCGTCCAGGGTGCCGAGATCGATTGGCGCCTGCGGCGATTGGGCGGCGATGGCCGCGGTCGCGACGGTGGCAACGACGATCGAAACGCCGCTTGACAGAGGTCTCACGCGCGACGGATCTTAGCGCGTGCGAACGCGATTCGTCTCGAGAATCATCATCGTTCTGGTGGTCGGGGCCGGCCTGCTCGTGCCCCTTGCCGCACAGAATTACGATCTGGTCATCGCCAACGGCCGGGTTATCGATCCGGAATCAGGCCTCGACGGAGTCCGGCACCTGGGCGTGCGGGCGGGGAAGGTCGTCTCAATCTCCGAAACGCCCCTGGCCGGGCAGCAGCAGATCGATGCCAAAGGCCTGGTCGTCGCGCCCGGGTTCATCGATCTTCATTCACACGGGCAGACGGACGAAACGTATCGATGCCAGGCGCTCGATGGCGTGACGACCGCGTTCGAGCTCGAAGTAGGCACCGGTGATATCGACGGTTGGTATGCCGCGCGCGAGCCCGGAAGGTTGATCAATTACGGGGTGAGCATCGGGCACATTCCGGTTCGAATCGCGGTCATGCACGATCCGAGTCCATTTCTGCCGAGCGGAGATGCGGCGCACAAGGTGGCGTCTCCGAGCGAAATCGCTGAGATGGCCCGTCGGATCGATGAAGGGTTCCGCAAGGGGGCCGTCAGCATGGGACTCGGCCCCTCGTACACGGCCGCGGCGACGCAGTGGGAGGTTCTCGAGATGTTCCGCGTTGCCGGACGTCATCATGCGTCGGTGCACGTGCACATCCGCGGCGGGATGCCCGGCCTCGAGGAAGTAATCGCAGGTACCGCACTGACCGGCGCGCCATTGCACATCGTTCACATCAATAGCTCAGGCCTGGCGCAAACACGCGAGATGCTTCAGGTGGTCGCAGAAGCGCAAGCGCGCGGACTCGATGTCACGACGGAAGCGTACCCGTACTCCGCGGGAATGACCGAAATTCAGTCGGCCAACTACGACGCGTGGGAACAGTGGCCGCCCGAGCGGTTCGCGACTCTCGAATGGCCGCAGACCGGTGAACGGCTGACCCGCGACACGTTCATCAAGTATCGAAAGATTGGTGGACCGGTGATCGGCCACTCGAACACCGACGAAATGGTGGCAGTTGCCATCAACAGCCCGCTGACCGCAATCGCCAGCGATGCGTACATGCTCGATGGGATTGGTCACCCGCGAACCTCGGGCACTTACTCGCGCGTGCTTGGGCGCTACGTGCGCGAAGCGCACTCGCTGTCGCTGATCGATGCATTGCGCAAGGTGACGCTGATGCCGGCGCGCCGACTGGAGGGCCGAGTGCCCGCCATGCGCGACAAAGGGCGCATTCGAGTCGGCGCTGATGCCGATCTGACGATCTTCGATCCCTCTCGGATCATCGATCGAGCGACGTACCGCGAGCCCTCCCTTCCAGCAGACGGGATTCAGTACGTCGTTGTGAACGGCACACCGATTGTGCGTGGGGGAGCGCTGGTCAAGGGCGTCACGCCGGGCCGCGGCGTCCGCGGACCGATCATGGCGGGGTCTAAATGAATGACGTAGGACGACGTAGGATGTTCGTGACACGAACAGTTCGTCGGCCGTTGCTCCTTCTGATCTCAGGATTGCTGGTGGTGTCAGCATTCCTGCCGGCCACGTCGGCCGCCGGGCAAGCCTCGGCGACGCCTCCCCAGCGGCCGCCGAACATCATCTTGTACCTCGCAGACGATATCGGAAGAGAAGCCTTCAACAGCTATGGCGGGACGTCGTACAAGACTCCCAACATCGATCGGCTTGCCGCGGAGGGCATGCGGTTCACTCGCGCGTATTCCACCGCGCTTTGCACGCCCAGTCGGGTTCAGTTGCTCACCGGGCAGTACAATTTCAGGAATTACGACTCCTTCGGCTACTTTGATACCAACCTTCGTACCATTGGGAATTACCTGCAGGCCGCCGGATACACCACCGCAATGGCCGGGAAATGGCAGTTCGGTGGCAGCTTTCAAACTCCGCACCTGATCGGCTTCAACGAATACCTGATTTGGCAACTCGAATCTCCGGACTTCTGGAATCGTTACAAGAACCCGATACTGACGCGAAACGGCGAGCCAGCCAAACAGCGCCCGGGTGCGTACGGTCCCGACATGCTCAAGGAGTTCGTCTTCGACTTTATTCAACGGCATCGCGAACGGCCGTTTTTTGTGTACTACGCCGAGCACCTCACACACGATCCGTTTCAGCCGCCGCCTGGTCATCCCGACTTCAAGACCCACGATGAAACGAAAGTGAATGACGAGAAGTACTTCGGAGCCATGGTTGGCTATCTGGACAAGAACGTCGGTGAGTTGATGGCTCAGCTCGAGTCGCTTGGACTGCGAGAAAACACGCTCGTGCTGTTCATGGGAGACAACGGTACGGACGTTCGAGTCACGTCGATGATGAATGGTCGCCCGGTCCAAGGGGACAAATGGGGATCGACGGATGCGTCGAATCATGTGCCCTTCATCGCAAACTGGAAGGGCACCATCGCACCAGGCCAGGTGCGCAACGACCTCGTCGACGTCAGCGATCTGTTCGCCACGCTGATGGAAGCAGGTCGGAGCACGATTGCCAACGTCCCGACGGACGGATTCAGCCTGTATCCGACGCTGACCAAGGGAGTCGCTTCGCCGCGGAAGTGGATCTTCACCGACTTCTATCGAAACCGGACACCCGGACCCAATACTGTGCGCGCCGGCCGGCCTCACCGCTATGTTCACGACGGGCAATTCAAGCTGTACGCCGACGGCAGGTTCTTCGACTATCTTGCCGATCCGGCCGAGAAGAATCCGCTGTCGGAAACCGGGCGTTCTCCGGAAGCGCGATCGGCCTATCAGATGCTCCGGGAGGTCATGACGAGCATGGAGGCTGAAATCAAGGCGACGGAGTCTCGCCGGAAGGAAGGACCACCACGTTGAGCGGCCTGGCGCGCGGTCACGCGCGGTTTACGACTGGCCGCTACTGTTTCGACACATCGTAGCCAGCGAACTCTGTCTGGTACGTGTTGCCCTTGTATTCCATCTCCTGCTTGATGCCAATCTCCGACGTGTAATACGCGTAAACGACTCGTCCCTTCAGGTCTTTGAAGAATTGCTCTTCCGGTTTCTCAGGCTTGCTTTCGTTCTGCGCCATCCGGGTGAGAACCGCCAGACGCTGTTCGGGCGACGACTTCATGAACGGCGCACTGTTCATATCGGTCGACAGCCGTTCGACGAGCGCAAGACCCGTGCGGAAGTCAGTCCTGTCCTTTTCCTCCCACGCTTCGGCCAGCTGGCTGTCAATGAATGCCGCGACCTTCGCCGCTCTGGCCCCTGGCGAATGATTGTCGGTGGGAATGATGATCTCGCTCAGTTCGTCGAGCATCGCGAACTCGCTGTCAGTGAGAAAGCCACCAACTCGAGCTTGCGCTTCGGCGTGACCGACGCCGAGCGATACGGCAGCCGTCGCGGCTGCACCAAGCTTGATCACATCGCGGCGAGTCAGTTCGTTGTCCTGGTCGCTCATTACAGGTTCCCCTTCCTGAACTCGGTCGCCAGGTAGTCGCAGGACCGCCACGCGAGCGCCATGATCGTCCATGTGGGGTTCTGACACGACGCGCTGACGTGGCTGCTGCCGTCGACGACGAAAAGGTTCTTGACGTCGTGACTCTGTTGAAATTGATTCAGCACCGATTTCTTGGGATCGGTGCCCATCCTCGCAGTGCCGAGTTCGTGAATCGACCAGCCTTCGGTCAGCATGTTTCGATTGACATCGAGGATCTCGAAACCAGCCGCCTCGAACATCTCCTGCGCGGCGTTGGCCATGTCCTGGCACATCTTCTTTTCGTTGTCGCCAAACTTGTAATGAAATCGGATTGTGGGAATGCCCCATCGATCCTTCAGTGCCGGATCGAGATCGATGTAGTTCTCGAATCTGGGGAGTACTTCGCCGAATCCGCCCATGCTGATGTATGCGCCGGCCCGATCGCGAACTGACTTCTTGAAGCCGGCGCCGAAGCCAGGCGCTTCCATCGCATGCTCTGGAAAAATCGTCGTCCCCGCGCCACCTTCGAAGCCATATCCACGGATGAAGTTTGGATTCCTGTCCTTGAGGTTCCTGAATCGCGGCACGTAGAAATTCCCAGGACGGCCGTCGTCCAACGTTCTCGGCTGCCCGATGCGATCCTTCACCAGTCCCGTGACGCCTGGCCCCATCACGTGCTCGCAGAAATTGTGTCCGACATGACCGCTGGAGTTGCCGATGCCATTCGGATGAGTCGTCGACTTCGACAGCAGCAGAAGCCGTGCTGATTCGAGAGTCGACGCGGCAATGAGGACAACCCGGGCGCGAGCTTCATAATTGCGGCCGCTGTCGGTATCGACGAAGGCCACGCCGCGCGCTTTCCCGGTTTTTGGATCGACGAGAACCTCACGCGCCGTCGCGTTGGTTCTCAATGTCAGGTGGCCCGTATCGATCGCGGGATAGATCAAGCCGGTCGGCGAGTCGAATGCTGCATGAATGTCGCATCCGCCGGCGCGCCGGCTGCACGCACCGCGGCCGAAACACTTGCTGCGATACTTGTTGTGTTTCAGTCCGTCGGTGGTGACCCCGGCGCGATAAGGTGTGAGCACCCGATCCATTTTCCTGAGCGTGTTTCGCAACGTGACTTCTGCCGCCGCAAGTGTGTTCGGCCGCTGAAAGAGACTGTCCGGCAAGTGCGGAAGGTTCTCTTTGACACCGGAGATTCCGAGATACAGGTCGACCTTGTCGTAGTAAGGCGAGATATCGGCATATGAAATCGGCCAATCCTCGCCGTAGCCGTCATGGGTTTTGGCTTTGAAGTCGTAATCCGACAAGCGCAGCGCAAGTCGCCCCCAGATGTTCGTCTTTCCGCCGAGCAACCGTGCCCGCACCCACGCGTAATTGGTCCCGGAATATGGATGCTCTTTTTCGTCGACGACGATGTTCTTGCTGTAGTCGCTGCCGCCCCAGCCCTGCACGTACGAGTAGACGTGGCGGAAGGATGAACCAGCGGCGTAAGGTGGTTGGCGAACGTTGTACTCGTTGAGTGAGATCGCGTGAGAACTGGGCGGCATCACGCCGCGTCGCGGGTGTTCGTACGGCCACTCCATCGATTTCAGTTCACTGTTGATGTCGAGCTTCTTGCCGGCTTCGAGCATCAGGACTTTCATCCCGTGCGACGTGAGGACGTGGGCGGCCATTCCCCCTGCCGCGCCAGAGCCGACGACGATCGCGTCGTAGGTGATCTGCAGGTCAACGTCGGGTGTCGGGGCCTGTCTTATTCGGATGAAAGGCATGATCGCTCCGCAGTTGGCGCGGTCTCACGACCGCGCCCTCCATCTTCCCGCCGATCATTATTGCGGCAACGTAAAACTATAAAGAACGTTCCCTGCTGTCAGCGCAATGTACTGACGGCCATTGATCGCATAGCTGATCGGCGACGCGGCATGATTGCCACTCGTCTGATAGTGCCAGAGATACTTTCCGGTTTTCGCATCGAGCGCGATTACATTGCCATCGCGTGACGAGGCGAAAAGGATGCCGCCAGCGGTCGCGAGTACGCCATTGGCCAACGAGCCCTGAAACAGCTTGAAATCCCACACCGTCTTTCCAGTTTCGGGATCGAGCGCTTTGATGCCCGCGTTCGGCGCAGGATCGTTCGGTCCGCGTGACAGAGTCCGTGCCGGGCCTTGACCAAGGTATTCGCGACCCTTCTGCGGGACCTGTGGCGCACTGATATAGACCGTGCCAGCCTCGGAGTACTCGAGATAGAACAAGCCGGTCATCGCGCTGTAGGAAGGCGCACCAAAGTTCGTCGCCCCGCCTGGGGTCGGGTAAACGAGAAAGCTACCCTCCGCACTGGAGTTCGATCCGGGAATCGGTCGCGGCCGGCCCTTCGCATCGAAGCCGCTGTTCCATGTCTGATGAATGAATGGCGTGCCAGCGAGGAATTCACCCGTCGTGCGATCGAGGACATAGAAATGGCCGTTTCGATCACCGTGCAGCAGGAGCTTGCGCTGTCGGCCCCGCCACATGCGATCGACAAGGACCATGTCTTCGGTCGAGTCCCAGTCGTGGCCGTCGTTCGGGGTGAATTGGTAGTGCCATTTGCGCTGACCCGTATCGGGATCAAGTGCAACGACCGAATCGGTGAAGAGATTGTCGCCGTCACCACGAACGGATCGATCGGTCATCGCCGCGGGATTTCCGATCGGCCAATACAACGTGTTGAGTTCCGGATCGTACGTACCGGTCAGCCACGTGCCGCCGCCACCGGTCTTCCAGCTGTCGCCTTTCCACGTCTCGTTGCCGAATTCACCGGGTGCGGGAATCGTATAGAACCGCCAAAGATGCTTGCCCATGACGTCGTAGGCATCGAGGAACCCCCGAATCGCGTACTCGCCACCGGCGTGGCCGACAATGATCTTGTCCTTGACGATGAGCGGAGGACTCGTGATGTTGAAGCCCTCCATCGTGTCGGCCACCTGGACTTCCCACAAGAGCAGGCCTGTGCGGGCATCGATGCAAAGAAGCGCCGCGTCGTTGGTTCCGACAAACAGTCGATGGCCGAAAATCGCGACTCCCCGGTTGACGACATCGGTCTCGCCCGGATTGCGTATCTTCTGTGGCCGTACGAATCGCCAGATCTGGCGACCCGTTCGAGCGTCGATGGCCGTCACAGTTCGAGGACTTCCACCGCTCGTGGCATACATCACGCCGTCGACGACGAGCGGCATGCTCTCGCTTACCGTGTCGCCGGGAACGGGCGCTGACCACGCAGGCCGCAACTGTCCGACGTTCGCCGGAGTAATACTCGAGAGGGGAGAGTAGTGCGTTCCCTGATAATCACCCCAGTACATCAACCAGTTGTGAGGCTCGGCCTTCGATTTCAGGAGCCGTTCATACGTGACGCCGCCTGGAACCGGAGGCGCCTTTGCCGTCTTCGTACTATCGCGTCCCTTCTGCGTCAACAGATAGGCGACGAGGTTTGTCAGGTCGGACTCCGAGAGTCGCGTCTTGTAGTCTGGAGGGTGAAGCGATTTCTCGTCGATCGTGACAGATGCGAGTGAGCGCTTATCGAGCAAGTGAAGTTGACCCGAGAGATCCGTCATCTGAAGCGAGAACGTGTCTTCGTTGCGACGAACCCCTTTGATCTCGCGACCATCCGCCGTCTTCACGACGACGGTCCGTGGCACAGCTCCTCGCGAGCCGCGGCCAGTCTGTGCAGCTGGACTGTTCGGATCGACGATTCTCAGTCGCAAGGTCTCAGAGGAGAACAATCCCGCGGCCGACAGATCCGGTCCGACGACGCCTCCCCGCGCGTTCACTTCGTGGCAGCTTGCGCATCCAGCGTCGCCGAAGAAAAGCGATTCACCCGCGTTGGGATCTCCGGTGGCGGGTGATGGAGATGCGGGAGACGCCTGCGTCGCTTGAAGCGTTCGCAAATACGTGACCAGTCGCCAGATGTCCTGTTCGCTCAGTGCAGGGAAGCCGGCCATCTGCGTGCCCGGCACACCGCTGCGAATCGATCTGAACAGATCGGCGTCCGCGTTCCCCTGCCGCAGTGCCGTCGTCGCCAGGGCGGGACCACGATCGCTACCCTGAGCGCCGGGACCATGGCACGACTGGCAGATCTGTGCGAAGAGATCTCGACCACTCGCAACCGCAACCGCATCATTGGCGAATGGATTGGTCTGTTGCGTTTGCCTGGCAACAACTACTGCCGCGCTGGCAACGCAGAATGAGAGTCCGAAGACGGCGGCCTTGATTTGCATCGGGAGTTCCCGTGCAGATTAGACCGATTTCGTGGCTGAAACTCAATTGGGATCGTGTGGCTTCCGCCAAAGGCAGAAGCCACACGATCCGCGACTGTTAGCCGAGCGCCTGCGGCGTGGCGATCGTGTCCTCGTCGAACGCCGATCGATCTTCGCGAAGCCGCCAAGTCCGCGCCTCGGCGGGCTCCCCACCGCGCACCGACAGGATCAAGTACTGCAGGTTCGGCCAGGCGTGCGCGAGGTCGAACGCCGACGGAACAGCTGGATGATTCGGATGTGAATGATAGAAGCCGATGAGCGTACGGCCAGTCTCGCTGGCGCGCCTCTCGGCCGCGAGATACTCATCCGGGCCAATGAGAAACCGCCGGCGCCGCTCGTCGCTTGTCGTATTGGACAGCGACAGGGCTTCCAGGACCTGGCCGGACTCTTCGCCAATCAGCGCGCCGCAACACTCATCGGGGTACGCGGCCGCCCCGTGCTCCCTAATAGCCGCAAACACATCGTCTGGGATCACGAGCGCGCCGTCGAGTTCTGCGGTTGCGCCATTTGAGCCGGTCCAGATCTTCGAATCCACCTCGTCGCCTCCATTCCAGAATGGTTCCGACAGATAGCGATCGCCTCTGTCGGGAAAGATCATGACGATGACCGCGCGGTCCACTTCCTCCGCGACGCGGAGACTCACGGCCAGCGCCGCGCCTGCCGATGGCCCGACGAGCAGGCCATCACGTCTGGCCAGCCGGCGCACGAGCGCATGCGCCTCCTCGGTCGACACCGTCTCGTCGCGGTCGGCGACGCTCGGGTCGTAAATCGACGGCACGATGGCCGAAGCCATGTGTTTCAGGCCCTCGAGGCCGTGAAGCGCAGATTCCGGCTGCACGGAAATCAACCGCACGGATGGCCGCCACTCGCGAAGCCGGCGGCCGGTTCCAACAAATGTCCCGCTCGTGCCCAAACCGGCAACAAAGTGGGTGACACGTCCACCGGTCTGCTCGATGATTTCAACGCCGGTGGTCTCGTAGTGCGCGCGCCAGTTGGCAGGGTTGCTGTACTGATCAGGGTAGAAATATCGATGCGGTTCGGCTTCGTAACGGCGACGGGCCTCGCGAATCGCGCCGTCACTTCCGTCCATCGGATCGGTGAAGACAAGCTCGGCACCGTAAAGCCGGAGCAGCTGCTTACGTTCAGCGGTCACGTTCGACGGGACACACAGCATGACGCGGTAGCCGCGCGCCGCACCGATCATCGCGTAAGAGATCCCGGTGTTGCCCGAGGTGGCGTCGAGAAGAATCCGGCCCCGGCGAAGCGCGCCGGACTGCTCTCCCTCACGGATCATCGCCAGGGCAGCGCGGTCTTTGACCGAGCCGCCAGGATTCTGACCCTCGAGTTTCGCGTAGAGTTCGATGCCGGGCCGGGGCTCGAAGCTGCGCAGCCGCATTAACGGCGTGCGGCCAACGAGCGAGGCCGGCGTCGAAATCTCCCCAAGCGATTCGTCGATCATGAGCTCCGTCAAAGAAAAAAGGCCCGGATATTTCCGGGCCTTTGTGGTGTCAGCGGTGGTGAGAGTCGTTATGACTACATTGTGTTCACCCACGCAGAGAACGGCACCAGGCCCTGACAGGGCCGACAACAGGCGCACCTCGTTCCGCACATGGGCGACATCACATTAAAAGTAACCCACTTAGCTCGTGCGGTCAAATTAGGCCCGTGGCGGCCCTTGGAGATCGAGAGGCGCACGGCCCTTGCAAGTGAGCTCAGGTGGAGGAGTTATGCGCATTGTTGGCATCGTGCTCATCGTGATCGGCCTGATTTCGCTCGCTCTCGGGGGAATCAGCTACACAACAAAGGAGAAAGTCGTCGATATCGGGCCAATCGAAGCTACGGCTGAGCGACATAGGAGCATCCCGATGCCGCCTCTCCTTGGGGGTCTCGCGCTCACCGGCGGGGTGGTCCTGCTGATTGCCGGATCGAGAAAGCGGCAATAAAGGAAAAGGGACAGGCAGTATCGCCTGTCCCTTTTCCCTTGTTCCTTTCCCTTTTAACAGGTGCGCGTCACCACCCGAACCTGACGCCGAGGCGCATCTGCCGTTCGCCGTAGGCGCTCGTGACCTCGGCGAACCCGTTCAGATTGCGCACGGTGCCATCGGGATTGAGCTGCAGGTTCGAGACGTTGCCGCCTGGGTTATTAAAGTGCGCCGTGTCGAGGAGATTGAACACCTCGAACCTGATCGTCACGTCGGCCTTATGCGGCAGCGGGATTTGACGGAAGAGACCGAAGTCCCAGTTCGCGTAGCCCGGACCGCGCACCGCACCCCACGGCGCGGTTCCGAACCGTGCTTCCGTAACCGGCTTGAACGCCAGCGGATCGAAATATGCGTTGCCGCGACCGATGCCGCCGAGGATCTCCACGTCGGGCTTCACCTGGTCGGCGCGCTGCGAACTCTCGGGCGCGTTCAGTGATGTGCCGGACGCGGTAATGTCAAACGGCAGCCCGCTCCAGAAGCTGATCAGGTTGTTGACCTGCCAGCCGCCCAGGATCGCCGCCGCCACGCCGTCATGGAGCCACAGCTTGCCTGGGCCGAAGGGCAGTTCGGTCACATTCGTGATGTTGAGATTGTGCGTCCGATCGAACGGGCTGATCGCCGTGTTCAGATGGTAGTACTCCGGAATCATGATCCGAGGTGTGTTATCGCTGTCCGGCGCCCCCGCGATTCCCGTCGATTTCGACAACGTGTAGCCGACCGCCAACTGAATACCGTTGGCAAAGCGGCGATCCAAACGTGCTTGGAGCCCGTCGTACTTGCTGTTGCCAACCGGCGCAACAATGCGCGTCTGGGCGGTGCGTCCGAACTTCTGATTCAACTGCCGGCCGGCCTGACCGCCACCAATTGGTGACCAGTTCAACTCGAGGGTTCCCAACTGGTCGATCTGCCGTGTGCCCACGTAGGCCGCCTCGCCAACAAAGCCCCACTTCAATTCTTTCTGCACGGCCGCGTTGAACGACTTGATGTAACCGCGGTTGAAATCCTTCGCAATCGTCACTGCGCTCACATTGCCCTGGATTGGAATGATTCCGTTTCCGAGGTCGGGATTCGGAACCGGCGGGACACCATCGGCGGTCTTTCCGGCCCACCCGAAGGCGTTCGGCGCATTGACGACGAGGTTTGCCAGAACCGGATAATTTGTTCGCATCGGCCGGGCGAGTGAATACGGATCGTTCGTGATCCCAAATCCTGCTCGAACGATCAGGCTGGACGAGGCGCGGAACGTCGCGCCAACACGCGGCGAAAACAGATTTTTCTCGACGGCTATCCCAAGATCGCGCGGCACCGATCCGATGCCGCCGATTTCCATCATGTTGGTGTCGGGGTTGTAGCGCTCGAGCCCTCGATCGGCTCGGGTGGGAACGGGGAACAATTCGTAGCGTGCGCCATACGAAACGGTCAGCCGGCTGGTCGCCTGCCACTGATCGCGGGCGTAGAAGCTGTAGCTGTGCATCCGCGTCGTGTACGGGGCGACGGTCTCGTTCAGTCGTCCGAGTTGATCCGGCAGCCCGAGCAGGAATGCTCCCCACGCATTGAAGCTGTTCCCGGATGGTCCTCCGGGCAGCTGCGTGGGACCGGAGCCGAAACGGAACCCGCCGCGGGCGCCGTAGTTGTCGCCGCCGATTTCTGGTTGGGTGTGATTCAACCCCTGATAATAAATGTCGGTGCCAAACCGCAAATTGTGCTCGCCCTTCATCCAGTTCAAATTGAGGACCGTCTGATACTGATCGTCATGGCGGATATACGGCATGTAGAGCTCGGTGATCCCGACGTCCTGATAGGTGTTGAAGTCGAAGACCGGCATGCCTCCCTCGAAATCGCGAGGACCGTTCAGGCCTGGGAGGCCGAACAGACTCTGCCCTTTGTTCTGTCCGATGTCGGTATGCTCGACCGACACAGACTGTCGCACGTAACCGAAGTGCGCGTCAGCAACGAGCTTCGGCGTCACGACGTAGGTGGCGCCGGCGGAGAAATTGTACGTGCCTCCTGTTCCGGTCCCTGGGTTTCCGCCCCCGATCGGCGTGCCCTGCAGCTGATCACCGTAGACCGTTTCATTGAAAGTCCAGAAATCCAGCTGACTGTAGCGGCCGAAGATGTTCAGTTTTGACGTCGCGTTCCAGTTCACCTTCGTATCGACGGTCCAGCGATTGAAATTGAACGGCGCCTTGATGAAGTAATTGTTCGTGAGAGGGATCGAGCCATCGGCGTTTTTGAGGTTCGGCAGCGGCATCATGCCGATCAACTTGACCGCCGTCGGATCGAGCCGTGTCGTCGGAATGATGTTCCCAGGGAACGCCGTCCGCCCGACGCCGTTCGCATCGCCGGTTGCGGGGTCGTAAATCGGCGTCGACGAGGCGGACAAATCACCGCGTCGCAGGGCCTCGGTCGGGAGTGAAATGGTGCGGGTCGCGAACTGGTGGTCGCGGGTGTTCTCGTAGCTGCCGAAGAAGAACACCTTGTTACGCCGAATCGGCCCACCCAGCGTCGCGCCAAACTGGTGATAACTCCAATCGCCCTTCGTGGTGCCGGCGGGCGTGAAGTAGTTGTTCGCCCGCATCTGCTCATTGGTGTAGTACTCGAACCCGGCACCCTTAAACTGGTTTGTCCCGCTCTTGATCTGCACGTTGATCGCCGACCCTCCGGCGAGTCCTTGTTCAGCGTCGAAGCTGTTGGTGACGACGTTCACCGTCTCCAGCGATTCGAGCGCCGGGACGTACGCGGCGACGTGCGGAAGCCAGATGTTG
>DATJKH010000105.1:0-11344 GCA_035491715.1 Vicinamibacterales bacterium
AGCCAGCCCCTGTTGTTCAGCGGCGTCTCGAAACTGTCGAGCGTGGCGCCGCGACCGACCGCGATCGCACCATAACGTTCGACGCTCAACTGCTGTCGAATGCTTTGAAACAGCGCTTCGGCAAGAACGTAGACTCGCTGACGCCACTCTTGGGAAGGCCGCACCTGCGCCTCGTCGAGGATCCGCGCGACGTCGGCGAGCGCCTCGCCCGATTCGCCGCTTTTCACCACGCGCAGCCGTTCGAGCGCCCGCTCTTCGATCGCCGTTTCGTGCAGCAGCCTGCTGCGCACGTGCGCATCGTAATAGGCGCGGTACAGCGCCTGTTGAAAGCGCCAGTTCCGCAGGTCTGCCGGCGATGCGCCGCGCTCCATTGTCTGGAACTGCTCGAGCGTCGCGTAGACGGACGCATTGGCCGCGAGCGCGCCCCTCCAGTTGCGCTCGAGCGCAAGCAGACCCTGTGCAAACGAGTCGGTGTAGGCGGGCCCGACGAAGTAGCGGCTGTACTCGCGCAGAATCTGCAGCACCTCGCTCTTCGGGTCCCATCCGAGCGCGCTCCACACCACCTTGTTCACATCGTCGTTGCACCCTTCTGAGTAGGTGATGAAGTCGCTTGCGTATGGCTGCGCGGCGCGGAAGATGATCGCGTCATCGATCGGCCGCGGATTAATCTGCTCGCGTTGTGACGTGAGCGCGTGCGCCACGTCCCAGTCCTGCACCGGATACTGGGAGCGAAGACTGTGCGTGATGTCCGGATAGTGCCGGATCGGATATCGCTTCGGCACTCGTGCGCGCAGCACCGGCAGGCTGTCGCGAACCTGAGGTCCAAAGACAACGCCGGAGAGCCACGTGGGTTCCTTCTGCAGAATCTCGTAGAACTGGTCCATCCACTCCTTCGTGAAACCCTGCGGCGACATCCACATCTGCAGCTTCGGATGAAATTTACGCAGGTTCGCGGTCTGCTTCTCCAGCATCGCCATCAGATGGCGCGGCTCGGTGTGACCAGGATCACCTCCGGGCACGAACACGGCGTCCACGCGAGGCAGTTTAGACAGAACATCCGCCCACTCTTTGAGGGC
Organism: Vicinamibacterales bacterium; assembly: GCA_035491715.1. Lineage (GTDB taxonomy): Bacteria > Acidobacteriota > Vicinamibacteria > Vicinamibacterales > 2-12-FULL-66-21 > JALZOC01. The sequence goes on from DATJKH010000105.1 coordinate 1,077, forward strand.
GAAGTCGACCTGTTTCGGATCCGCGTAGTCTTTGTCGAGCGCCGGGTACCAGACCCACACGTCAAGACCGTATTCGCCTGCGATGCGCGACATTTCAACCATCATCGGCATCTGCGGAAGCGGGAAGTGCGGGCTGTCCGCGGCGTCATCGGATCGCGGCGGGATCAGCTCGATCGCGTTGGTGCCGAAGATCGCAAGGTCGCGGATGTACTGCTCCCACATCGGCACGTCCCACGCGTCGTAGGAGTTGGTTTTCGGCCGGTAGCCAAGCTGGTGTCCTCGCAGCCGAACCTGGGGGGTAGAAACGATCGAGAAGGTAGCCGCCACTTGTACCGAGCCGCGAGTCATCTGCAATTCGCGCAGCAACCTGCCCGCGCCAAACAGAACTCCTCGCGAGTCGGCTCCCAGGACGAGCACAGTTGGCGTGGCACGCGCTCGAGCGTTGACGGTGATTCGATATCCCTCGGCGCCGGGCGGATTGGCGGGCGCGGCGTTGCGCAGCCCTTCGGCTGCCCAGCCTGAAGCAGTTGCGAGCGGTCCGATCGCGATGACGGGTGTTGTATCGACCGGCCATTGTGACGCCACCGGCAGTCGGATCGTCGTCCGCCTTTCTATCTCCTCGACCAGTACCCGCACTGCGGTTCGCTCGGGAACGGTGAGGGTAGGTGGCGTGACGATCGTGGCGCGCGTGAGATCGACCTCACCTTCGGCAGGGCCAGGGTGGGCAAGCAGGAGTCCTCGTTGAACCACCGCACGCGGCGATGCCAGAACGACAACCGCGGCCAGGAACAGGCCGTTGTACTTTCGCCAGTTCATCTCGGTCGCTTCGCTTGATGAAAGAAACGACTACGCCTCGCAGTTCAGCGACCAGTTGATGCCGAATCGATCGACAACCACGCCGAAACGCTCGGCCCAGAACGTCTTCTCCATCGGCACGACGATCGTGCCGCCAACTGCCAGCTCATTGAAGATCCGCTCGCCCTCGGCTGCGCCCCTGATGTGCAGCGCAAGTGAGATTCCGCGCGGCGCTTCGTACTGCAGGGGCGCCGTGTCGGCGCCCATCAAAACCTGGCCGCAGATTGTGACGCTTCCGTGCATGACCCTGTCTGCCCAGTCGGGCGGGACCTGATCTTCCATCGGCGATCCGCCATATCGAAACAGCTCGCCAACCGTTCCTCCGAAACACTGCGCGTAGGTGCGGAAGGCGGGCTCGCAGTCACCCTTGAAGCTCAGATACACATTCAGCTGCGGTGTAGTTGTCATGATGTTCGACCCTGTCGGATCAGGCTGAAGTGATCGCCGCGATCACTTTTCCCAGAAACTGATCGAGGCTCTCGTTGGAATCGATCCAGCGCACGACAACGACGAGGTCGTGCTCCCAGTCCAGGTACACCACGTTGATGCCATTGCCCTGGAACGTGACCGACGAGCGGGGCGCAGATGGGAACGGAAGCTTGTCTTCGGTGCCATCCGTCCGCTTTGCCGGGTTGTTCAGGTACCAGTTGCAGAAACCGTAGTCGACCTTGGCCGGACCGGGGGTCCGCGCCATCGCGACCCACTTCGCGGAAACCAGCTGCCGGTCTTCCCACCTGCCGTTATTCAGGAACAGATAGCCGAACCGTGCGAGATCGTACGCGCTGATGAACATTCCTCCGCCGAAATGCCCACCCCCAGTTACCGACTTCATGCGCTTGCCGTCGACCTCGACCGATGCGTTATCGTACGCCTCCCAATGCCAGGTGGAGGATGCGCCAATCGGATCCATGACTGACGTTTTCAGCACGTCCGGTAGCGGCTGTTTCAGGACATAGAGTAATGAGAGGGCCAGCACGTTGACGCGCGTGTCGTTGTATTTGAAGAACGTGCCGGGTTCGTGGAGCTCGCGCTTCGCCCACTGCTCCGGTGTCTGGCCACGCGGCGGACGATCGGCCCAGTCCGGTTTCCCCCACAATGTGCCGGACCAGTCGCTTGTCTGCCTTAGAAGATGCTCCCAGGTGATCGGCGCGTTGTGCGCCGAGGTGAACAGATCGACGCCTGGCGGCATATAAGGGGCGACGCGATCGGTCACCGAACGGATGCTCCCACGATCGAACGCGACGCCGGCGACCGTTGAGAGAAACGTCTTTGTCACGCTGAAGGTCATGTCGGCGCGGCTGGTGTCTCCCCATTCGGCAGCGACGATGCCGTGGCGAATGATCACGCCGTTCGCGCCTGCCCGCGGCTGTGTCGGGCCAATCAGGGTGTTGTAGGGAGCCTCAGCGCGGAACTGGTTGACGATCGCGACCGACAGGTCCTTCGTGTTCGGATTCTCGTGCGCCACGGCAAACGCGATCGCGTCATCGAGTTTCGCCTTGTCGAGGCCAGCGGCCGACGGATCTTTCTTCTGCCACTCTCCTCGCGGCGGAAAGTAGGGCCGCTTCGGGGATTGCTGCCCAGCCGCCGTTACCGTTGCCGCGGCGATAGTGACGATTAGCAGCACCCCGGCACGCCGACGCAATCTACCTGCACGAATCATTTCTCGCTCCTCGCTCCGGCATATCATGAACCCGCTGTCCGTATTCAGCAAAGCCTTTGGACTGAATGATAGGTTGCTGACTCTTCGTGGAGGAACCATGTCGCGTTTGAGCGCTGAACAGCTCGAGGCCCTGCGCCTCATTGACAGTCCCACGGTCTCGAATGCGATCGAGCAATTCAACGTTCGTTCATTCGTCGAAGGTTACGCCGGGTGGGAACTGCGCTGTGCGTTTCCCGATCTCGGCACGACGATTGGCTATGCGGTTACCTGCACAGGAGACACCACGGACGCGTCGCGCACCGGCGATCGCGGTCTGATGCGATTATGGGAAGCTGTCGAAGCCGCGCCGAAGCCTGCAGTGCTTGTCATCAAAGACATCGGCAGCGATCGCACCCGCTCATGCCACATGGGCGAGGTGATGGCGACGACGGCGAAAGCATTGGGGGCGGTCGGCTGCGTCTCTGATGGTGGTCTACGCGACGTCGCGGAGGTCAGGGCACTTGGCGGCTTTCAGTATTTCTGTCCTGGCTTCGTCGTGTCACACGGCTACCCGCTGATCTGCGCCGTCAACGTGCCGGTCACAGTCGCTGGACTCAGTGTTAACCCCGGCGATCTTCTGCATGGCGACGTCAATGGACTCTTGACGATTCCAGGGGAGATCGCCGCAAAGGTTGTGGACGAAGCGGAGCGAATCCGCCGCGCTGAGCGCGACGTGCTCGAGTTCGTTCGTCGCCCCGGTCTCACAGTCGAACGATTGCGTGCTTTTCAGGAGCGATTCCGCCATTAGCACCGGTTCAGAGCGGCTGAGGCTTGCGGCGAAACCTCGCCATCACTCTGCGCGGATCGACGGATGGATGGAACCGACGGGGCGCGGGAAGCTGGAGGTACAGTATCGCGCCCGCCGACAAGAGACCCAGAAGCCACGAATGGATCCGGGTCGCACGCAGAATCTCGCACGACAAGAACACATAGACGGAGAATCGCGCCCTCTCGTGACGACGAAGCATCAACCAGCCAACCATCGGCGCGATGATGAAGTAAACGAACGAGTCCCACGGATGATGGCTGCCGAAATTGAGCCAGTGCGTATGGAGAAACAGGGCGAGTGCGTGGAGCGCGGGACTCGCCAGCAGCGCGACCGTCAACACCCGGAGCCCTACAGGCCGCGGCATCTCCGCGGTTTCAGATTCCATGGGGCGAGTCTACGTCAGACAAGGACTCGTCAGTTCTGCGATAAGCTCTTCCGCATGAGAACCATTCGACGCGCAATCGTCCTCCTTTTTGTCGCGACCTCGTGCCTGGCACAGGACCTTCAGCGCATGGACGACGTCGTCCAGAGTTACGTCCGCGACAAGACGTTCATGGGCGCGGTGCTCGTCGCCCGCGGCAGCGATGTCATGCTCAGCAAAGGCTATGGGTCGGCAAACCTCGAGTGGAACATTCCCAACGCCCCGTCGACGAAGTTTCGACTCGGATCGATCACCAAGCAGTTCACCGCTGCGTCGATTCTCCTGCTCGAGGAACGCGGCAAGTTGAAACTCGATGATCCAATCAAGAACTACGTGCCCGAGGCGCCTGCGGCATGGGACAAGATCACCATTTTCAATCTGCTCACGCATACGTCGGGAATTCCAAATTTCACCAGTCTGCCCGAATACCAATCCCTGAAGCTGCGGGAAACGCCGGTCGCAAAGACGATCGCCGCCGTGCGCGATAAGCCGCTCGATTTCGCGCCGGGGGAAAAAATGAGCTACAGCAACTCCGGCTATCTCGTGCTCGGTCATGTCATTGAGCGCATTACCGGCGGCAGTTACGAGAGGTTCGTGAGCGACACCATCTTTGCGCCGCTCGGTATGAAAGACTCTGGCTACGACTCGAACACGGCCATCATTCCGCGCCGAGCCGCCGGATACGCGCCCTCCCCGGCTGGTCCAATAAACGCTGGCTTCATCCATATGAGCATCCCGCACGGCGCCGGCGCCCTGTACTCAACAACGGAGGATCTCCTTCGTTGGGAGCTGGGCGTATTTGGCGGCAAACTGATTTCGGCCGCGTCGCTTGCCAAGATGACGACGGCCTTTAAGAACGACTATGCGCTGGGCGTCACAGTGCAGACGACGAACGGCCGCAAACTGATCCAGCATGGGGGCGGTATCGAAGGTTTCAACACGCTCCTCGCGTACTATCCCGACAGTAAGGTGACGGTGGCGGTGCTCGCCAATCTCAACGGCGAAGCCCCGACACAGATCGCCACGAAACTGGGAGAACTGGCGCACGGAGCAACTGTGCAACTCACGACCGAGCGGAAGGAGATCGCGCTGCCAGTCGCGACGCTGTCGAAGTATGTCGGCACCTACGAACTCGCGCCCGGCGTCAACATGATGATGCGGCTTGTTGACGATCACCTGACGACGCAGCTCACTGGTCAGCCGCAGTTTCCCGTCTTCGCAGAATCGCAGACCAGATTCTTCTTGAAGGTAGTTGACGCCCAGCTCGAGTTCTTTACCGATGCGACTGGCACGGTCACCCACGCCGTGATGTACCAGAACGGCCGTGAGCGCAAAGTCCCGCGAATCAGCGCCACCGTCGAGAAGTAGTCCGGCAGCCATGAGCACATCGTCCAGTTGAGGAGTGGCATGACGGAGATCTCGAGACGCGACTTCGTCGCGCTGACCGCCGCGGGTGCAGTCGCGACCCCGCTGATCCTGCGCAACGAGTTGACGCCGGCGTCGGCTGCGGTAACGGCGCAGGACATCATCGATCGCCTGAAAAAGCAGATCGGCGTGGACTGGGGCAGCGACGACGTCGATACGTTCAAGGCGGGCGATCCATCGACCGTCGTCACAGGTGTGGTGACGACCTCGATGGCGACACTCGACGTGCTCCAGAAGGCCGTTCAGGCCGGCGCGAATCTAATCATCACGGCGGCGCCGACGTTCTATTCGAGAGCGGACCTGAGCACCCCCGCGGGACGCGGGTTCGGTGCAGGTGTTGCCGGCCGCGGAACGCCGCCTCGCGCCCGAGGTCCTGGCGCGACATCCGCGCCGTCGCCGGCGACGGTGAGCGGTCCTGGGACGGGCGCGTCGGCTCCGATGCCCCCTGCTCCCGCGATGCCGCAGTCGATCGTCCCGCCGCCGACGCCGCCAGCGGCGGCGGCTTCGTCCGCTCCCCCGGCGGCCGACCCGGTCTACGCCGGTAAGAACGCTTTCATCGACAAGCACAAGCTTGTCGTCTTCCGCCTCATGCAACATTGGAATCAACGCAAGCCAGATCCGCGCGCGCAGGGACTTGCGGCGGCGATGGGTTGGACGAAATACAAGACCGGTGAAGACGCACTTCGCTATGAAGTGCCCGGCATCACGCTCGATGCGCTCGCCAGCCAGTTGAAGAAGACGCTCGGCATCCGCGGCGGCCTTCGCGCAATCGGTGACCGAACGATGACGGTCCGAAAGATTGGACTGCTCCCGGGATTCACGTTGATTCAGGCGTCGATCGCGATGATGCCGGATGTCGACGTCATCATCGCCGGCGAAGTCCAGGAATGGGAATCGGCGACCTACGCGCAGGACGTCGCGTTTGCCGGCGTGAAGAAGGGATTCATCTCGATCGGCCGTGTGGTCAACGAAGCGCCCGGGATGCAGGTCTGCGCTGACTGGCTCAAGACCATCGTCTCTGAAGTCCCGGTGCGATTCATCTCCGCCGGTGATCCGTACTGGAGGCCATTGTGAGGGCCGCGCTCACCGCCGGCGACGTCGTCAATCGGATCAAGACGGTGATGGCGGTCCAGGGTGTTCCGTGGAACGATGCGACGACGCGCGATCGATTCAAGTTCGGCGGGCCGGATACCGTCGTCACCGGCATCGCGACGACGTTCATGGGCACGTTCGAGGCGATCACGCGGGCGAGCGAGCGCGGCCTCAACATGATCATCACGCACGAGGATACCTACTGGAACGATCCAGACAACACGGTGATCGCTGAAGCCGACACGGTCGTCTTCAAGACCAAAGTCGACTTCATGGCGAAGCACGACATCGTCGTGTTCCGCATTCACGATCACATGCACAGGCAGCGTCCCGACTTCACGTTTTCCGGCACCGCGCGCGAAGTCGGTCTCGATCCGGCGACCGAAACCGCGCCGAACTCGCACCGATTTGTCATTCCTGAGACGACGCTCGGCGAGCTCGCGGCGCGAGTCAGGAAGATCCGCGGCGACGACGCCATCCGCGTCGTCGGTGATCCCAACGCGAAGGTCAGGCGGATTGCCACCGGCGCCGGGATGGCGACGCCGGCCGCAAATGCGCCTGACATCGACGTGGTGATTGGCGGCGAGCAGCGCGAGATCGAAGGCACGTTCGACAGCCCCGAGTACGTGATGGACGCGGCCACGCTGGGCGTGAACAAGGGCTGGATCATCATCGGACACAACATGTCCGAGGAGTCGGGCATGCAGGAGATGGCCGACTGGCTGCGGCCGATCGTGCCCGAAGTGAAGGTCGCGCACGTACGCGCGGGCGTCGTGTACTGGGTGCCTGAATAACTACTTCTTCAACTTACCAAACTCACGCTCAGCGAACTCGATGAAGACCGGCCAGTTCGGCGCGTCGGTGTGGGGACCGGCATGCTGCCGGAACGTCAGGTCGCCGTCCATCAGTCCGGTTTCGATTTTCGGGAACTCGGTCGTGCCCAGCCCCTTCTTTCCGAGCAGGCGATAGACAGGATCGGCGCCGACGCCGGCCATGAACGTGCCCTTCGCGTCGACCCATGCGTCCATGATGTTCACCGGCTGCGTCGCGCAGGGGCCGCGGTTCTGCTGGCAGCGAGGATCGTCAGCAGTCATGAGTTGATAGCTGCCATCGGGATTGGTGAGTGGTCCGCTGCCGGCGCTCAGGAACAAGGGGCGCGGAGCAACCATGGCGATGAGCTCGTGCGAGTCCACGGGCAGCGTGTCCCAGCGGCCGCCGTACTTCATGAAGTTGCCGGCCATCCAGTGATACTCGGTCGTGCCGTTGAGGTTCTCGATGACTTCTCCGAACCGACGACGATGCAGCTTCGCACCGCCTTCACCGGACGAACTCACGTATCCGATCGCAAAGCGATCGTCGTAGGCCATGGTCACGAGCGTCGCCTTCCCCCAGCGTGAGTGCCCTTCGACGCCGACGCGTTTGACCTCCACCGCCTTGTCGGTCTCGAAATAATCCATCGCGCGATCCGCGCCCCACGCGAGGGCGCGCAGCGAGCCCCAGTCGTCCATCTTGCGCGGCTGCCCCTTGTTCATCAGGCCGATGATGCCGACGGTGAGACCGCAGCCGCTGTCCGCTTGAATGCTCGACGTGTTCAGCATCGCGTAGCCCCAGCCTTTCTGGAGCAACTGTGCCTGCCAGTTCGGACCCGCCGGTCCGCGCGAAGCGGGAGCGGCGCCACCAGCACCCGCGCGTCCGGCGCCACCGGCCCGTGCGGCGAAGTTCGGAGGCGGCGGGCACGGGTTCGGCGTGTTGTTCGGAGGCATGGGATTCGGTCCGCCGCCACCAAACTGCATGACGATCGGCACCGGTCCTGTCGCGTTGGCCGGCGTCACCAGCGTCATGCCGATGTTGACGGTGATCGCCGGATACGACGAGTTGTCGACGTGTCCGATCAGCTGCTTCGTGATCACCGGGATGTCGCTGATCTGCTGCGGCGCGGCACCGAAGAATCCGCCGCCCATCGGCATCCCCTTTTCGCTGCTGACGACTTCCCACTTCACCGTGGGCATGTTCTTCGGCACGCGTCCGTACACCTCGCGATCGAAGAACTCCTTGATCTCCGCGCGGCGCTTCGTCCACTGTGCGGCCGTCGTCACTTTTGTGCCGTCGTTCATGATCAGCGGATCGGGCAGCGTGGGATAGGGCGTCGCTTTCGCTTCCTCGTACGTCGCGGCCTGGTACGCATCCGGTCCGGGCGGGAAGCCGGAGATCTTGAGGAGTTGCATTTGCCGATCGTGATCCTGCTGGCTGGTCAGCATGACGACGGAGGACTCGGGGGACTTGTCCTGCGCCGCTGCGCGAACAAGTGCCGCGGCGCCAAGACCGACGACAGCCAAACTCAGTGTCCATGGCAACGAGGCGTGCAGTCTGCCTGACATGTCGCTCTCCTGCTAAAGCCAGCACGTTTTTATTGAAGTACAATATATCAGTGCGGTTCTCGTGGGACGCGAAGAAGGCTGCCGCCAACCTCAAGAAACGCGGGGTATCCTTTCCTGAGGCAGCGACCGCGTTCGAGGACAAGCTCGGCGCCTACTATCCGGACGCCCAGCACGAAGACCGCTTCATCCTCATTGGCTACTCGCGCCGTCACCGCCTGCCTTACGTCGTGCACGCCGAGGTCCAGCAGGATGTGATTCGCATCATCAGCGCGCGTCGGGCAACGAGCCATGAAAAAGCGCACTACGAGAACGATTGATCCGCTGGATCATCCCGTCGACTTCGATCGCTTCGGTCCGCTGCGCCGGAATGCCTTCGCGGGCGCTGGAGAACCGGGCGGGCCGTCCTTGTTGGCCCTCTGGGAAATGCCGCAGCTTGCCACCGACGCGGTGTTGATGCGGCGCGGCCGGCCCGTCAAGGGGTCGAGCCGGACGTCGACCGTCAGGTCGGTGCGGTTGCCCGAGGCGCTGTGGAAGGAGATCGAGCGGGCCGCGCGCGCGAAGCGGCTGAACCTGCATCAGGCCATGCGCGCGGCGCTTCTCGGATGGCTCCGGCGTACGGGCTGAAGCGCAACCGGCAATTCAAGTGGCTGCGTCAGCTTCTTGTTCTGAAGATCGACAATCGCGATCTTGACTCACTTACTGAGCGTCGCGATAGCCGCCTTCGCGGCTTCCGCCACGGTGACCAGGGAGCCGAAGCGCGACTGCCGATCGTCATTGACGAGCGTCTGAAGCCGAGGAACTGCTTCCTTGGCGTGCAGCGCCTCGAGCGCATAAATCACCAGCACGCGGTGTGATGGATCGTCGTTGTCGAGCGCGGCGATGAGAGGCGGAATTGCGCTCTTGTCTCCGATTTGTCCGAGGGACCACGGCACGATCGATTGCGTCTCAGGATCGTCGAGGAGCGGCACGAGCAGCGCAACGCCACGCGCATCGCGCAAATCGCCGAGCAAATGCGCCGCGTAATAACGGTCTGCGGCAACCTGGCGCTCGAACCGATATCGGCCGTCGCCAGACGCGGTCGCGATTCCTTGAGCCAGCGGTCGCTCCGACCGGTCGCCAAGGATACCGGCGATCGTTTGTAGTCCGCGGGGATCGCCGAAGCTGCCGAAGATGAACGCGACGTTGCCGCGGATGTGACGATCCTGGTGACCAAGCCAATCGGCAAGCGGCGGCAGTACGCTCGCATCGTGCATCGCCACGATGGCCTGTCCGATTGCCATCTGCTTCCAAAAGACCTCTTCGCTCTTGAACTTGTCGACGAGTGCAGTCGAGCTCTGGGTGCTGTCGACACCCGGCGCCTCGGCTTCGCGCGGCGCAATAAAGACCAGTCGCTATTGACGGCTGCCGCGATTGCCGTGCCGGCTGCGAGCTGTTCGCGAGCTTGACTCGCCGTTACCCGTATCCCAATCGGCGTCGTGACGGCCCCCTCCGGCTCCGCGACAACCCGGCCCCGCAGCGACGCGCCCGGCCCGGCGGTGAGCGCGAGATCGAGGTCGTGGTCTTTCACATCGATCATCGTGTCGACAAATACGCGCCCCTCCTGGCCAGGGCGCGATGCGTGCGGTTGAA
>DATJKH010000106.1:0-5926 GCA_035491715.1 Vicinamibacterales bacterium
TTCTCCGTGCAGCGCGAGTTGCCGGGCAACATGTCCGCGACGGCCGCGTATGTCGGTAGCCAGGGACGGAATCTGTTCCTGCGCAGCGTCGCGAACAACATCGTCCAGGTGCTCACCAATCCAAACCCGGCCAACGCCGCCCTCGTCATCCGCGAATTCTCGATTCCGATCCGCGACGCTGACGGAAACATCACCGGGGTTCAGAATCCATACGCCGAGGTCGACTACAAGACGAGCGGTGGCCGCGACAACTACAACGCGCTGCAGTTGTCGTTGAACAAACGCTCATCAAAGGGATTGGCGACAAACGTTCAGTACAGGCTGGGACGCAGTCGCGGAAACACCGCCGGGTCGAACGAAGCGCAGACAGCGGCCAACAACGCCCGCGCAGTGAACGAGTTCGACTACGACATCGGCTATAACAGCTTTGACGTCCGCCATACGTTCAACTTGAGCGTGCTCTACGAGATCCCTTACAAGGGCACTGGCGCGGCCGGCACACTGTTTGGAGACTGGCAGGTTGGCGGTATCGTGAATGCGCGAAGCGGCCTGCCGGTGCCAGTCCAGATCGTCCGTCCCGACGTCGTCTATCGCGACGCGGCCGGCAACATCTTCGCCTCGCAAGCGGTCGATCGCATCGCCATCATCAACACGCCGCGGGGCGGATCATCGCGCAACGTGCGGCGACCGGATCTGCTCCCTGGGGTCGATCCGTTCATCCAGGCCGACGGACTTCTGTTCCTGAATCCGGCGGCGTTCGCCACGCCGCAGCCAGGGACGTTCGGCAACCTCGAGCGCAATTCCATTCATGGCCCGAACTTCAAGCAGGTGGACCTGGTCCTGTCGAAGCGGTTCATGTTTTCCGCCACGCGGAACTTCGAATTCCGCGCTGAGATTTTCAATCTGTTCAACACCGTTAACTTCTCGAATCCGGTGGGAACGCTACCGCAGGCGATTCCAAACACCTCACTGACGGAAGCGAATCGTGTCCAACCCGGTCAGCCATACACCAACGCGGCCGCCGGCACCTTCGGAACGCTGACCGGCACGGTGGGCCGAAGCGTCGGTCTCGGCACACCGCGCCAGGCGCAGTTGGCGTTCAGAGTGAGTTTCTAATTAGCTTCCAGCTTCCAGCTTCCGGCTTCCGGCTTCCGGCTTCCAGCTTCCAGCTTGAGTCGCGTGTAAAAGAAAAGAGCAGGGAGCTGGGAGCTGACACATTCCGGTCACACACTTAACATCTCCGAAACATCCGTGTAACGACGCCGCAATCTTCTGCTCCTAAGCTCGGAGCATGCAGTTGACGAGAGCGATATCAATTGGAGTCCTGGTCATGACCGCTGCGCTGCTCACAGCAGCCTCCCCTTGTGCGGCGCAGGTCACGCCGGCGGCAGGATATGTGCCACCGGATGACACCCCGGCGATCAGAGTAGGCGCAACCATCTACGCCGACTACACGGTGCAGACGAACCCGAAGACTAAGGATGCCGACGGAAATGAGGTGACCTCGAACGCATTCAACGTCACCCGCACCTACATCAACATCACCGGCAACATCTCTCACAACATCGCGTTCCGAATTACCCCCGACATTACACGTGAAACCGAGTCTGCTGCCGCCGGCACGTCCCTGGCCGGCAATTACGTCTTCCGGCTCAAGTACGGGTTCGTGCAATTCAATCTCGACGACTACATGAATCCTGGCCGAACCGGTTCGTGGGTGCGGCTGGGTGTCCAACAGACACCGTGGGTCGACTACATCGAGAACATCTACCGGTACCGGTTCCAGGGAACGATTTTCGAGGAGCGCGAGGGCTATCTCTCATCGTCGGATGTCGGCGCGTCATTTCATTACAACTTCGCCAACAACTACGGAGAGGTTCACACCGGCTTCTACAACGGCGAAACCTACACGAGGCCGGAACCGAACGACCAGAAAGGGTTCGAAATCCGTGGCACGCTCCGGCCACTCCCGATGAGCCCGACGCTGCGCGGATTGAGAGTCAACGCGTTCTGGGACAAGGATGCGTACCTCAAGAACGCGGAACGCGATCGCTCAATCCTCGGCGCAACCTACGAGCACAAGTACGTAAACGCCGGCTTCGACTATCTCTGGACGAATGATCAGACATCGGCCACCAGAACCGCTGTCGATGGGCGTGGCTACACGTTGTGGGTGACTCCGCGATCGACGATCGGATGGGAAGGGCTGCTCCGGTTCGATCATCTGGAACCCAACACAGATCAGAGCGGCACTCGGAACCGGTGGATTGGCGGGATCGCGTACTGGTTCCCGCATCAAGGGAGCGTGTCAACGTCATTGCTTTTCGATGTGGACAACCAAAGCTTTCACGATTTCGCGACGCCCTCACCAACGGTCACGAGATATGCGGTCCACGCGCTGGTGAACTTTTGAGCCACGGATAAACACGGATAAACACGGATGAACACGGATAAACACGGATCCCGACACCAACAGATAGGCAAAGGCGGACACTCATGAATCGCGCACGTACATCGTTCACACTTGCGCTTTCGGTGACGGTTCTTTCTGCGGCGGTGGCGGCGCAGAAGGTCACCATCACTGGAGCTGGCGCGACGTTTCCGTATCCGATCTATTCGAAGTGGTTCTCCGACTATAACAAGCAGCATCCGAACGTCGAGATCAACTACCAGTCCATCGGGTCCGGCGGTGGCGTGAAGCAGCTCACCAGTCAGACCGTCATCTTTGGCGCCAGCGACTATCCGCTGACACCGGAGCAACTCCAGGCGGCACCTGGCAAGATCCTTCATTTTCCGACGGTTCTCGGTGCGGTCGTGCCGATCTACAACATCCCGGGTGTCGCGGCCGAACTGAAGTTCACCGGGCCTCTGCTTGCCGATATTTTTCTCGGGAACATCACGAAGTGGAACGACAGCCGGATCGCAAAGGTGAACGAGGGTGTGACCCTGCCGAACATGGACATCACCGTCGTCCACCGCTCGGATGGATCTGGAACCACATACATCTTCGTCGACTTTCTCGCAAAGCTCTCTCCGGAGTGGAAGAAGCGGGTGGGCGTCGCAGGTTCGGTGAATTGGCCGGTCGGTGTCGGCGCCAAGGGGAATGAGGCGGTGGCAGGGATGGTCAAGCAGACGCCGGGATCGCTCGGTTACACCGAGCCGGCATACGCCACCGCGAACAAGATCGCGTTCGGAACCGTTCAGAACTCGGCGGGCAAATTCATCAAGGCGTCAGCGGCGTCGGTTACCGCAGCGGCGGCTGCCGCGGTCAAGCAGATGCCGGCGGATTTTCGCGTGTCGATCACGAATCCTCCGGGTGAGGCGTCCTATCCGGTTGCCTCGTTCACGTGGCTGCTTTTGTACCAGGATCCAAAAGACAAGGCGCTCGCAAAAACCATGGTGGATTTCACCAAGTGGGCGCTCACTGAGGGCCAGAAGTACGCGGCCGATTTGGGCTATGCGCCGCTTCCAAAAGAGGTCGTCGACCTCGAACTGAAATCGTTGGCGACGATCAAGGCGCAGTAAGGATCGCATCTGTCCAGCCGCAGCCGTGTCGGCGCGCGCCCCGACGAGATCATTTTTCGCGTCGGGACAGGTGTGTTCGCACTGTTCCTGATCGCAACCGTCGGCGCCATCGCATACGAACTCGGACGACAGTCGTCGCTGTCGATTCAGAAGTTCGGTTGGCAGTTCTGGCAGACCGATATCTGGGATCCCGTGGCCGCGGAGTTTGGCGCGCGTCCACTGATCTGGGGGACGCTGTACTCGTCTGTGCTGGCGCTGCTCATCTCCACTCCGATTGCGCTTGGAATCGCCATCTTCATCGCCGAGCTTGCGCCCCAGTGGCTGCGCAAACCGCTCGTCTTCCTCACCGAACTGCTTGCCGCAATTCCCTCGATCGTCTATGGCCTCTGGGGAATCTTCGTTCTGGTGCCGCTGGTCCGCCAGTTCGAACTGAACACGCCGGAATGGCTGAAGAGCCTGCCGCTGTTCAAAGGTCCCCCGGTCGGTGTTGGCATGCTATCGGCGGCCATCATTTTGTCGATCATGGTGATCCCGTTCACATCGTCGGTCGCGCGGGAAGTGCTCAAGGCCGTACCACAGGCGCAACGGGAAGGCGCGTTCGCGCTGGGAGCGACGCGATGGGAAGCGATCCGGATGGCGCTCTTTTACGTGCGCACAGGAATCGTTGGCGCGGTCATGCTCGGCTTCGGACGTGCGCTGGGAGAAACGATGGCGGTCACCATGGTGATTGGCAACAACGCGCAGATCACGACCTCGCTGTATGCACCGCAGTACACCATGGCCGCCGTCATCGCGAACGAGTTCGCCGAGGCGGCCGACAATATTCATCTCAGCGCCCTGGTCGAGATCGGACTCGTGCTCTTCGTGATGACTCTCATAATCAACACGTTGTCGCGGCTGCTGATCTGGTCGATGGCCCGCCCGGGCCGTCCCAGCTTTCTGCGTGCGATGCTCAAAAGGGCGGCCTGATGCGCGATCTCTGGCGCCGCGGTCTTTCGCTTTCCGTCCTGATCTTCTGCGGCTCGTCCGTCCTGCTGGCTCTCGTTCCGCTGGCGTTCATCCTCTTCTATGTCGTCACGCAGGGGGTCACGGCCTTGAACCTGGATTTCTTCCGCCACACGCCGGCACCGGTCGGAGAGACCGGCGGCGGCATGGCGAACGCTATCGTCGGATCGCTGATCGTCACCGCGCTCGGCGCGCTGTTTGCGATTCCGGTCGGCGTCTTGAGCGGGCTTTACGCCGCGGAATACCGTGGTACCCGATTCGCCTCTGCGACTCGGTTTGCCGCCGACACCCTCAACGGTGTGCCTTCGATCGTGATCGGCGTATTCGCCTACGGTGTCGCCGTGCTGCCCTTCAAGCACTTCTCCGCGTTAGCCGGCGGCTTCGCGCTCGGGATCATGATGATCCCGTTGATCATGCGCACAACGGAGGAACTGCTGCTGCTCGTCCCCTCGTCGCTGCGGGAGGGTGCGCTGGCGCTGGGCGCCACACGCGGGCGGGCCGTATTCACGGTCGTCCTCCCCGCCGCGCTGCCCGGCATCGTGACGGGAATCTTATTGGCCCTCGCGCGTATCGCAGGAGAGACGGCGCCCCTCCTGTTCACGTCCCTCAATAACGGATTCTGGTCGACAGACGTCAAACAGCCGATCGCGACGCTGACAGTGCAGGTGTTTGCCTACGCCATCGCTCCTTATGAGGACTGGCATCGACAGGCATGGGCCGGGGCGCTCGTGCTCGTGGCCATCGTGCTGCTCTGCTCGATGCTCGCGCGATTAGCGACGGCACGAATGGAGCGTCTGCATCGGGGAGCGTGAAAACGCAGTTGCCAGGTTCCAGTTCCAGTTCCCAGTTTCCAGTAGAGCTTCGGCGTTTCATATTTGGGAACTGGAGACTGGAAACTTTCATTAACCGCAAGTTAACCGACGCGTCACAGGATAGAAACTCACGGTTAGTACGCTCCTCGGCGACCCGTGAGTTCCACCATTGATTGCCAATGAATCGTCTCCAGATCGCGCCGGCGCATTGGCGCGACGCGCCGGCATGAGTCGCGCACCGAGGGTGCTGGTCGTCGAGGACGAACAGGATATCGCGACGCTCGTGAAGCACACGCTCGAGCGCAGCGGCGAGGCACAAGTCCAAACCGTCGCGAGCGGTGACGTCGCAATTCGCGTCGCGCTCGAAGAGCCACCCGATCTCATCATCCTCGACTTGAACCTGCCGGTACTGAGTGGCAGTGAGGTGTGCCGGATTCTACGCGGCCGCACCGAGACCGCGCGTGTGCCGATCATCATGCTGACAGCGCGCACATCGGAAGCGGATCGGGTCGCGGGCCTCGATATGGGCGCCGACGACTACGTGACCAAGCCGTTCAGTCTCCGTGAATTGTCAGCACGGGTGC